>WTGN01000074.1 GCA_011523545.1 Chloroflexota bacterium
TCGGGCAATCGCCGATCGGCGCCCAGCAAGTGATATTGTCGTAGCTGCCCTGGAAATGCACGAAGTCTTGATGTTTCGGCGTCGTGTGCTCGGTGTACTTGGGGAACCAGATGCGCGCGATCTTTTGCGGATGCGGCATGATTGGCGCGCCAACCATCTTCTCGATGATTTCCAGATACTCGGGCCAATGCGCCGAGCGATGGAAATTCTCGATTTTGTAGACTTCGGCGTAACCGGCGCTGTATTCGTTGTCGCCTTCGGTATAGCGCATATTGATATCGGCGATGCCGTCCATCGGGTCTGTCCCCGCGACCAGCCAGCCGACCTGCTGAATCATGCTCATCATCTCGCGGCGCAATTCCCAGAGCTTGTCCGGATTCACTAGCCGCTTGAAAAAGAGATAGCCTTCATCGTCAAGCCGGCGCTGCAACTCTTCCGGCTCATTCATTGCGTCGTTAGAGACGCGAAATTCCTTTAATTCTGACATGATCCGATTCACTCTCTTGAACTCTTAAGCCTCTGCGGACATTGTATCGTATTCTGTAAACTCTGCGAATTTGCGCCGATTCCTTGCCAATCGCCATCAAGCCGGATCTCAGGCCCTCACATAAGGTCTCGACTTATGCCAGATCAGCGGGTTTCGGCTGTCATCGTCAAATACATCGCCGATTTCCAGCGACTCAAATACATCCTGCGGCAATATATTCTTGATGCCATTAAAGGTAGAGCCATCGGGCATATAGCCGCAAGTCATCGCCCGCCGCCAGCCCGGCGTCATATTCGCGCCCGCTCCATGCGGCATCAGACCGTTGTGGAAGGAGCAGGACCCGGCCTTCATCGGCGCCGGGGCGGACTCCAATTCCGCCCACTGCGGATAGAGATCAAACAGGTCGCTGATATTGGGTCCAATATTCGATGTGTCAAATGTGGCGGTTTTGTGCGCCCCCGGCAAGAAATAGAGGCAGCCGTTTTGCAGTGTGGCGTCGTCCAGCGCCACCCAAATGCTGAGGGCATCGCGCGAGGAATAAGACCAGAGGGGATTATCCAGGTGCCAGCCGGTCGGGTTGGCCCAAGGCTGCTTGTTCAAGGCTTGATCGTGCCAGATGCGCATGCCATCGACGCCCGCCAGCTCGCTCGCCATTTTGCCCAAACGCGGGTCGAGCATCAGTTCGCGCATGCCCGCGTGGTCGGTCCACAGATTGAGACGCTGTACAAAGCGCAGGCGGCGATATTTGCCTTCTTCGCTCTCGTCGTCCACTTCGCTCCTATCAGCCAGCTTGCGGTTTCCGCGCCGCTCCACCGCATCGTCAACGCGCTGCCGCCAGATCTCCAATTCCGCAGGCGACAAGAAATCCTCAATGACAATGTAGCCATTCTCCTGATAAAAGTCGATCTGTTCTTGCGTCAATTCATTCTTCATTTCAATGACTCCTTTGGCTTGGCATTAAGCGCCTACGTAGGGTTTCGTCTTGTGCCAGATCAACGGATTGATTGAATCGTCGTCCAGCACATCGCCGATCTCCAGCGACTCGAAGTAGGCCTGCGGCAAGGCACTCTGTTTGCCATTGAAGGTGCAGCCATCGGGCATATAGCCGCAGGTCATCGCCCGCCGCGTGCCGGGCGTCATATTGGCCGCGGCGCCATGCGGCATCAAACCGTTGTGGAAGGAGCACGAGCCCGCTTTCATCGGCGCCGCTACCGACTGCAATTCCGCCCACTCTGGATAGAGTTCAAATAGGTCGCTGATATTCGGGCCGATCCCGGCGTGTTCGAAAGTGGCCGTCTTGTGCGCGCCCGGCAGGAAGTAAAGGCAACCGTTATCGCGCGTGGCGGCGTCCAGCGCCACCCAAATCGTGATGGCGTCGTGCGATGAGTAAGACCAGGAGGCATTGTCCAAATGCCAGCCGGTCGGGTTGGCCCAGGGCTGCTTGACCAACGCCTGATCGTGCCAGATGCGCATGCCGTCCACGCCCGTCAAATCGCTCACCATTTTGCCCAAACGCGGATCCCACATAAGCTCGCGCATGCCTTCGTGATCGATCCACAGATTCTGCCGATGTACGAAGACCTTGTCAAAATAGGCGCTTTCCTCGTCGATTATGCGCTCGGAGGCCAGCATGCCATCGGCGGTAACGCGCCCAGCGCGCTGCGCAACAGCATCGTCGACATTCCGCCGCCAGTTCTCCAGCTCCTCCGGCGCTAAAAAGTCTTCAATGATGATGTAGCCGTTCTCTTGATAAAAATTGATCTGTTCCTTTGTTAAGTCGGTGTTCATCCTACAGAATCTCCTCTAATCACTCTTCGCTGCGGTCAGTTTATCACGTGGTCGGCGGCGGTACAATTTACCTGTCTCAGGCTTCAATGATAAGCAAGTCGCGGGGGAAAGTCGTCAGGCTTTCGGCGCCGTCTTCGGTGATCAGCATATTATCCTCGATCCGCACGCCGATTTCGCCCATGCGGTATATGCCCGGCTCGACCGTGAAGACCATGCCCGGCTGCAGAATTCGCTCATTGCCAAGCACGATATACGGCGCTTCATGCGCTTCCATGCCCAAGCCGTGGCCCGTCCGGTGACGAATCAAATGCTCATACCCCGCGTCGATGAAGACCTGCCGCGCCGCCATATCCACCGACTCGCAGCTGACGCCCGGGCGCGCTGCCAGTCGTCCTGCCTCGTTCGCCCTTTGCACGACAGCGTAAAAGTCTCGCTGAGCGTCACTTGCGGCGCCGACGAAAACGGTGCGCGTAATATCGGCGCAGTAACCCTCGCAGGTGGCGCCGAAATCGACGATGAGCGGATCGCCATGTTGAATGCGATAATCCAGCGGACCCGAATGCGGCAGCGCAGTATTGCCGCCGGCATGGAGAATCGTGCCGAAGGAAAGCCCGTCCCCGCCCAACGCTTTGATGTGATCCTCCAAAATCGCCGCCGCTTCTATCTCGCTCATGCCGACTTTCACTTGCTCGAACATCGCTTGCAAAGCCCGCTGCGAAATGTCAATCGCCCGCCGCAGCAAGGCGATCTCGCTGGCGTCCTTGACGATGCGCAATTCCGCCAAGGCTTCCGTCGCATCGACTACAGTCGCCTCGGGAGCGCAGGCCCGAATGATCTCGCCTTCGAAAAAGCGCATGTGCAAGCCTTCGACGCCGATGGTCTTCCCGCGCGCGCCGAGCCGCTCCATCGCTAATTGAAAGGCGCCCTCGTATCCCTCGGCATCGGTATAGGTGATAAGCTCAGCCGGCGCGGGATGGCGCTCAAATAGCGGGATTTCCAGCTCGGGAATGACCGCGAGCGGATGCCGGTCAGGCGAATAAAATGTCACAATGGGGCGTTCCAAGACATAGTGGACCGCGCCGGTGAGATAGCGGTGGTTGGGTCCCGGTATCAGCGCAATCACATCCAAGCCGGCCGCCCGCATAATCGCGTACAATTTGTCATGTCGTGCGTTTGCATCCATCTGGCAATTGTCCTTTATGTCCGACAGATTACTATAATGTTATTGTGTGCAGGGGCGTTGCCGGCGCGACAGTCTCCAGCCATCAGCGTACCGCGCGCAGATCATTCAAGCCATCGCCTAGCATGGTGATGCCCACGACCACCAGCGTGATCGCCAGCGCCGGGAAGCCGCCGATCCACCACTCGGTCAGGAAATAAAGCCGCCCCCAAGCCACCATCGCCCCCCACTCCGGCGTTGGCGCGCTGGCGCCCAGGCCGATGAAACTGAGGCTGGCCAGCAGCAGCACCGCCAGACCCAGGTCAATGCTGATGCGCACGATAATGGCGTAGACGGCGTTGGGCAAGATATGCCGCCGAATGATCAGCGGCGCCGACGCCCCCATCGCCCGCGCCGCCGTGACATATTCCATCTCCGCCAACTGGAAGGTGATGCCGCGCAGCAGCCGCGCGTAAACCGGCCACCAGACCGCCGCCGCCGCGATGATGGCGCTGCGCAGCCCGGGCCCCAGCGCCGCGCTCACCGCCAGCGCCAATATCAAGCTGGGGAAAGCCAGCACCAGGTCCACCAGCGTCATGATGATCCGGTCGCTCCAGCCGCCCCAGTAGCCAGCAATCGTCCCGAGAAGCATGCCAATCAGACAGGCGATGCCGATAATCAGCGCGGCCGAAGCGAGAGAAATGCGCGCGCCATGCACCACGCGGCTATAAACGTCCCGACCCAATTCATCGGTGCCGAAGAAGTGATCCGGGCCCGGCGGGCGGTACAACTCGCGAATTGATGTCTTGATCGGATCATGCGTGGAAAACAAGGACGGCAAGGCAGCGAAAAGCAGGAATGGCAGAAGCAACAGGAAGCCAGCGACCAGCCCGGGATTCTGCCGGCTCAGTGTGTACCATTTCTTAATGCCGCTTGCTCCGCTTTGCACCGCTTCTCCGCTCGCATCCGGTGGCTGGCAACTCGGGCGCCTCGGCGGGTCGCGTAGACACTGACCGTCAGACGCCGCTACGGTCTTCCGCGCATTTCGGCTGTCGCGTTCCGGTCTATTTCCAGCGTATCAGGATCAAGGACGACGCCATAAAGCGCTGCCGCTTTCTCCAGGGAAACCAGGCCGTCGCGCGCGTCCGCTTGCACATCTTCCGGCGTCCGTGTTGTTGGCGGTCCATAGCCGCCGCCGGCTGCCGTCTGGAAGCCAACTGTCGCAGCGGCATCGGCCAGTGGCAGCGCGCTGGCATGACGGACTTTTTCGGCCCGGCTCAAGACAGCGCCATCGCGCAAGATTTCGGCCGGCGCCCCGCCTTCCCCGCCAAATAAACCGAAGGGCGGCACATGCTGGCCGGCCGCGTGCACAGATACGGTCGCGCGGCCCGCAAACCCTGGCAGCAGACTCAGCTCCATGCGCTGGGCGAGACCGCCGCGCTGCCGGCCGGCGCCGCCGGAATCAGGCACAAACTCGCGACAGCGGGTCAGGATTGGTACGCCGATCTCGAAGAGCTCAACCGGCACCGCGCCCGCCAAAGCCGGCACCTGCACCGTCGAGATCCCGCTATTGCGCGAGCTGGCGCCCATGCCGCCGGCGCTGAACAGATAGGAGTGGCTGATGCCGTCGTCAGCGGCAGCGTTGGCGAAGACGCGCGTACTGACCAGAAAGCCGGAACCGGCGATCACCCGCTCCGGCAGCACTTCCGCCAGGGCCTGAATCACAGCGCCGAAGATATGGGCGCCGATGCGGTGCCGCTGGCTGACGGAGGCGGGGCGCTGCGCATTCAAGATGCAGCCCGGCGGGGCGCTGGCCTGGATCGGGCGGTAGCAGCCATCATTGCCCGGCACATCGGGCAGCAGGGTCGCTTTCAAGGCGTAGCAAATCTGGCCATGCGTAAAAGTGAAGGTGACGTTGATCGCGCCGCGCGGCTGCTGGGGGGAAGTCCCGCTGAAGTCGATGAAGAGCTCGTCGGCGCGCACTTCCAGCCGGCACACAAGCTCCAACGGCTGGTCCAACTCATCAACCAGGACCCGGGAGCGATAGACGCCATCGGGCAAAGCCGCGATTGCCGCCCGCATCGTCCGCTCCGAGCGACTGTGAATCTCGGCCGCGACGGCGCGCAGATCGGGCAAGCCATATTCGTCCAGCAGGGCCAGGCAGCGTTCCGCGCCGGTCTGGTTGGCGGCGACCTGCGCATGAATATCGCCGATGACGGCAGTCGGCAGGCGTACATTGGCGGCGATAAAGTCGAGCGCGGTTTGGTTGATCTCGCCGGCGCGATAGAGGTGAACCAGCGGTATGAGAAGCCCTTCTTCATAGCTGTCGCGCACCTGATTCGTATCGACCGCGCCCCCGACATCGGCGTGGTGGGCGATGCTGGCGGCGAAACCCACCAGCAGGCCGGCTTTGAAAAAGGGCGTGATCACCGTAATGTCGGGGTTGTGGCCGGCGTTCTCCCAGGGATCATTCGAGATGAAGACATCGCCGGGCCGGATATTCTCGCGGCCGAACTTCTCCAAGACGATGGCGGTGGTGTAGGGCATGGTGCGGTTGAAGATAGGCAGGCTGCGATGGGCATGAGCGACGCATTGGGCGTCGGCGTCAATCAGCACGCAGCCGTAGTCGTTAGAGGCGGTGATGGTGGTGGAGAAGGCCGTCCGCGCCAGCGTGGTCGACATTTGATCGGCGACGGTAATCAGCCGCCCCCAGAGGATTTCCAATGTGAGCGGGTCGATGGCTTTTTCGGTCATGTTTTGCTGAAGCTCCTGACAAACTAGAAACCTACAACTTGCGACGTGGTTTGCTATGTGTTCAGAACAATCCCCACTCGTGAATCTCAGCTTCCGGCGGCGGCTCGCTGCCCCAGCGGCGGCTTGGATGCCAGCCAAAGCGATTCGCCGTCTCCGCCAGGAACTCGGCGTATTTGAAGGGCGCCAGCGCCGAGTCGATGACGGGGACGCCTAGCGCGTCCTGCAGGGTCCGATGAAAGCCAACTTCGGCGCTGCAGCCGAGCACGATGACCTCGGCCCGGTCTTCCTCCACCGCTTTCTTCCCTTCGCGCAGCATCGCCTCCAGCGCGCGCTCCGCCTGCGATTGAAATTCCAGCACCTTCATATTCAGCGCTCGCATGGACATCAGACGATGCTCGAAGCCGTAAGCGCGGATGTTCTCGCGCATTTTGGGGATCGCTTTGCTGTCGCCGACCAGGACCGAGAAGGTGTTCCCCAATTGGCTGGCTATCGCAATTGATGCTTCGCAGGGCGCAGTGACGATGGCTTTGCCGGAGACCTCGCGCGCTTCCCGCAGGGCCAGGTCATAGAAGCAGCCGATGATAAAGGCGTCAAAATCCGCGGCCAAGCGATAGACCGTCTTGACGATCTCGCCGACGACCAGCGCTTCGTAGGCATGATAACGCAGGTGCCGCGGCGCTGGACCCGCCGGCAGCGAGATGATCTCCAGGTCGGTATCGGGCCGCCGGGCTAAGTCCAAAGCGGCGCGCAAGGCGCTCACATAAGGCTTGTCTTCCACGATGGGGTCTATCCACAAGATGCGCATGTCGCCGCTCTCCGATTTGGTCTAAACGCGCGCGCGAATCAAGTGAACATTGCCGTAGGCATCGACCGTCGCCTGCATGCCCGGCGGCAGGACGATCGTCGATTCGCGCTCTTCGATGATCGCCGGCCCCGGCAATGTCATGCCGGCGCCGAGGCGGTAGCGATCATAAACAGCGGCCATCACGTACTCGGCGCGCTCGGGAAAATAAGCGCGACGCTCGCCTTTGCAGGCCGGTCCCGGGTCGGCGTCGGTTTTCGGCAGTTTTGTTGGTTTCACGGGCGTTCGCGCGCCAGATACACGGACACGCCAGGTCAGCAATTCGATTGGCGTGTGCTCGGGCACGTAGTGATAAAGTTCTCGATAGCGGGCTTTGAAGCGGCTTATGAATGCCTCCGCGTCCATCGCGTCGAGCTCAGCCGGCAGCGGCACCTGAATCTCGTGCAGCTGGCCTTGAAAGCGCCCGTCAACGGCGCGTTCGATTATGGTCTCCGCTTTGGCAATGCCGGCCGCCCGCAGCATCCGCCGCCCCCGCGATTCCATCTCGGCGAAGAGATCAGTGACGGTGCGCCAATCCGCCGCCGCCAGCAGCGTCGGGAATGAACGGGAAAAATCGAAGGCGATCGGCGCGATGAGCAGGCCGATAGCGGAGGCGACGCCGGCGCCGGGGGCGACAATCACTTCGGCCAGCCCCAGGATTTCCGCGACGCCGGCGGCATGGGCTGGGCCCGCGCCGCCAAAGCAGAGCATGGCGTAATTGCGCGGGTCGCGCCCCGCTTCCAGGATGTGGATGCGGGCGGCAGCCGCCATATTTTCATTCACCAATTGATGAATGGCGGCGGCCGTCTGAACGATTGTCCAGCCGAAGGCTTCCGCCAGTGGCGCCAATGCCCGCTCGGACGCGGCCAGATCCAGCGTCATCGCGCCGCCCAGGAAGTAATCCGGGTTCAAATAGCCCAGCGCCAGGTCGGCATCGGTCACCGTTGGCTGGGCGCCGCCGAAACCATAGCTGGCCGGGCCGGGGGCCGAGCCGGCGCTCTGTGGCCCGACCTTGAGCAAGCCGAGCTTGTCCACCCAGGCGATGCTGCCGCCACCGGCGCCGCTCTCCAGGATGTCCACAGTGGGAAACTGCAAGGGATAGCCGCTGCCCTTGGTGAAGCGATGCACGCGGGCGACCTCCAGCTGGGATGCGCGCGCCGGTTGGCCATCGTGGACCAGCGCCACTTTCGCCGTCGTCCCGCCCATGTCAAATGAAATCAGGTCTTTGTGGCCGGCCAATCCGCCAAAATAAGCGGCAGCCAGCGCCCCGGCCGCGGGACCCGATTCCACCAGGCGAATGGGCTGCGAGCGCGCGGCTGATGCCAGCGCCGAAGAACCCGATGAGAGCATCAGATAAAAGTTGCCGCCGAAACCGGCCGCCGCCAGCTGATCTTCAAGCGTTCGCAAATAGCGTGACATCAGCGGCAAGGTGTAGGCATTGGCGACCGTCGTCGAGCTCCGTTCGTATTCGCGTATCTCCGGCGCGATTTCGCTGGACAGGGTCAGCGGCACGCCGGGCCACAGCGACCGCACCAGCTCGGCGATGCGCCGCTCGTTGGCCGGATTGCGATAAGAATGCAGGCAGGCGATGGCGATTGCCTCGACGCCTTGCCGCTGAAAATCGGCCACAGCGCGCCGGACATCCGCTTCCGACACAGCTTCGAGCACATTGCCGTCGCGGTCGATCCGCTCCCTGATGCCGCGCCGGAGGTAGCGCGGGCTCAGCGGCGGCGGATACTGCAAAAAGAGATCGTAAATCGCGTAACGCTGCTCGCTGCGCATCTCCAGGATATCGCGGAAGCCGGCTGTGGTCAGCAGGCCGACCAGCGCGCCTTTGCGCTCGATGAGCGTGTTGGCGACCAATGTCGTGCCATGGAATATGTTGGCGAGCTGCTGATGGCTCAATTCGAGCTGTGCCAGAAAGGCGAGCAAACCGTCCAGCGCGCCAAGCTCAGGCTGCTCGGGCGTGGTCAGCGCTTTGAAGACTGCAAGTTCGCCGCTCTCCGTGTTCAAGAGCGCGAAATCGGTGAAGGTGCCGCCAATATCGAAGCCCAACTCAAAACTCATGCTTTGCGATTTCCCGCCTTTCGAGTCATTTGTGTTTGATGCGTGGATCCAGTTGCACGTAGAGCAGGTCGACGATTGTATTGGAAACGACAAAGATGACGGCGATCACGAGGGCGGCGCCGATGACGGCGTAAAAGTCGAATGACAGGACCGAATCGACCGCGTATCGTCCCAGACCGGGCCAAGTGAAGACCACCTCGACCAGAACAGCGCCGCTCAGCAAAAAGCCGATCTGAATGCCCAGCATCGTCACCACCGGGATCAGGGCGTTGCGAAAGGCATGGCGCAAGATCACGCGCCGCTCCCGCAGGCCTTTGGCCCGCGCCGTCCGCACAAAGGGCTGTGACAGCGTTTCCAGCATGCCGCTCCGTGTGAAGCGCGCGCCCACCGCCAGGCGCCCCAAAGCCAAAGCCGCCACCGGCAGCGCCAGATGCCGCAGGCTCGACCAGAAGATATCCCACTGACCGGCGAGCAGGCTGTCGATTGTGTAGAGGCCGGTGCTGTAGGGCGGCGGCGCCATCAGCGTGTGCAAGCGCCCCTCCAGCGGAAACATATCCAGCGATTTGGCGAAGATCAGCTGCAAGAATAAGGCCAGCACAAAGGGCGGTATGCCCATGCTGACAACGACGAAGGCGCGAATCAGAAAGTCCAGCGGGTTGCCGGCGTTGACCGCCGCGATGATGCCCAGCCCGACGCCGAAGATGACGATGACGACGCCGGACAGAATCGCCAGTTCCAAAGTCGCGGGGAAGCGCAGCCGCAGGTCATCGCTGACGGAGCGCCGCGTCAGGAGCGACTTGCCCAAGTCACCTCGCAGCAAGCCGGAGATGTAAGTGATGAACTGCTCGTGAAATGGCCGATCCAGGCCGAGCTCCTGCCGGATTCGCTCGATCTGTTCCGGGCGGGCATCGGTGCCGGCCGCCACCGCTGCCGGATCGGCCGGCAAGACCTGCGTGACCACGAAGAGGATCACGGCCATGCCGAACAGCTTGAGAACCAGCGTCAGAAGGCGCTCCAGGAGTAGCTTGCCCATAAGTGTAGCTGTCCGTTACCGCCTTGACCCTTGGCTCAGTCACAAATCTAGCTTGTGTACGGGCGAGCCGTCGGCTCGCCCCTACTGAATCTTCAACTTGAAAACGAAAGGCGCAAAAGCCCCTCCCTCATTTTTGCTCGCGCAGACATTGCGCGTTGGGGAGGGGTTTGGGGTGGGGGGCGTCAATGCAAACCGGCTAGTTTTCCAGCCAGATATCATGCACGTGCAGATCGCCCGGGAAGCCGTAGGGATCGTACTGGTATCCCCTGACTGACGCGTGCGTCAAATCAATGTACTGCGAGAGCATCACCGGGATGACCACGGCGTCGTCGATGAGGATTTGCTGCGCCTCGCAGAGCAGTTCACCGATCCGCGGATCGCCCGGCGCCAGGGTCGGCGCTTCTTCCAGCAAGGCGTCAAACTCGGGATTGTTGTACCAAGCCCAGTTGCCGGTGCCAGTATCGATCAATGACGAGTGATTCAGCCGGAAGAGCATCTCGCCCGAATACGGTATCGGGATATTGAGCCAGTGGCTGGTCATGTCATAAGCGGTATCGAAGTTGCGCTGGGCGTCGATGAAGGTGCCCCAGGGGATGTCGTCCAATACAACCTCGATGTTCAATTCGGCGAGCGCTTCCTGGAAGAGCACGGCGGCGAACCGGCGCGGTTCGTTGGCATGGCGATAAGCCTGGCGCAGGGAGAAGCCATCGGCGTATTCCGATTCGGCCAGCAGGGCGCGCGCCGCGTCCATATCCTGGACCGGCTCGAATACATCGCAATGACCGACGGTGCCGCTCAGCGCGGGCGAGCTCAATGGCAAGGCGACCCCCTGCATCACCTCAATCATCGCTTCGTAGGGATAAGCTTGCATCAGCGCCTGGCGCACTTTCTTATCGGCCAGGGGGCCATCCTGCTTCATGAAGTGGTAGAAGCCCTGCAGCGGATTGCCCAGGTTGTAGTTGATGGCGTCGGATGTTTCGGCGCGGCGGATATCGGACAAGCCGGCCCAGTCGATCAGATGCAGCTCGCCATCCTCCATCAGCAGCAGGCGCGTGGAGAAATCGAGGCCGTAGCGCGCGATGAAGGTATCGACGTGCGGGCCTTCCCAGCCGCCCCAATAATCGGCGAAGGCGGACATTTCGGTCTGGCGGCCCGGGTCCCAGCGCGTCAGTTGATAGGGCCCGGTCCCGACTGCGTTCTCGCGGAAGAATTCAGCCGCCATGTCCCCGTCCATGTCGTTGGCGGCGATGGCGTCGGCGCTGAGGATCTTGATATGCGGCAGGCCGGCCCAGAATTGAAAGTCGGCCGCGCTCAATTGAATCTGGACGGTCATATCATCCAGCGCGCTGACGCTGGCCACCGGCGCCAGGATGAAACCCAGATTGCCCAGGCCCAGCGCTTTGTGCCGTTCCAGCGATACGACGACATCTTCTGCATCCAGGTGCGAGCCATCGTGGAAATGCACGCCTTCGCGCAGGGACAGTGTATAAGTCAGCGCATCATCGGAGATATCCCAACTGGTCGCCAGCCGGGGCACAATCTCGCCGTCGCGCGAATACTGGGTCAGCCCTTCGTACATCGCGGTGATGACGTAGCCCTCGGTCTGCGAGATGCCCATCGCGGCCGGGTCAAGCGAGTTGGGCTCGCAGCAGCTGCCGAGCACAAAAGCGCCCGTCCAGGTGACATCAGCGCTGGCCGGCGCGAGGGCCAGCAACAGAAGCGCAAGCAACATAACGATCTTCAGATGCCTCTTCATTTCATAGTCCTTTCCGTCCGAATATTAACGACAGGGCATAGTTTAACTTGTGTCGCGCCAAATGCTACTCATTGGCCATACCGTCACCTGCGCCCGGGCGGCGCCGCCATCGCAGCCGAGCGACAAACCCTGGGCATCAGCGCGCGTCGGATAGATGCGGCTGGTCAGCGTTAGCCTGTCATTAGCGTAGACCTCAACGACAGAGTTGTCCAAGTATATTGTCAGATCCAAGGCTTCGTTCTTGGATAGCTCCAGCGGGCATTCGCAGGGTTCGACCGTGACCTCAGCCGCGTCGGTGGATTTATCGCGCTGCAGACGCAAGGCGCCGGCGCTGAAATCGTAGACCAGCTCGCTCAACTGCCCGCCATCGGGCGTCCGCCGGAATTGAATGCGGAGCCGCTCGCAATCGGCCGCCCCGACCTGGCAGGCGATCTCCAGGCGGTCGCCGCTCGCGCCGCCCAGCGAATTGGGCGCGCCAGCCGCAACTTCCACCATATCATCAAAGATCGCGGCGCCCCGCAGCTGCTTCAGCTCCGCCGCCGGTTTGACGCGCAGGCCGCCCGCCGCATCCAGCGAGATTTCGCGCGGCAGCGTCAAGCAGGAGGCCCAACCGGCCGCCGCGTATTGATCGCGCGGGCGCGCCTCCCGCACCCAGCCCCACATCAGCCAGCGGCCCTTTGGACCAAGCAGGCTGTTGGGCGCGTAGAAGACATCGCCCCAATCGAGGCGCCGGGCCGCCCCGTCAGGCCGGAACCTTCGCTCAACATAGTCCCCCAGCCAATAAATCGGCCGTCCATGCGGCGACACGACCAGCATGTGCCGCGCGCCCAAATCCAGAAAGTTCGGGCATTCCCAGTTGATGCCGCTCTCGGCCGGATCGCCAATGTAGAGCGGGTTCAGGTATTCCCAGTCGATGAGATCGGGCGAACGATAGAGAAGCGCCACGCCACCGACCCCCTTGATGCCGGAGCCGAGCAGCATGTACCAACGGTCGTCGTCTTCTTTCCAGAGAAAGGGATCGCGAAAGCCGATCAGATCCAGGCCCGCCGGTATCGCCGGAATCACCGGATTGGCCGGGTGCTTGTCCCAGGTCAGCATCCCGTCCTTGCTGGTGGCGATGCACTGCGTCTCCTGATCGATCTCCAGCAGGAATTCGTCATAGTAGCCCTGCGGGATGCGCTGCCGGTCCGAGGGCGGAATGTCGTCATTGACGCTCCAGAGCGACATATCGGCGACGGCGGAATACATCATGTGGGGCGCCCCGTCATGAATGACGACGCTGCCGGACCAACAGCCGGCGCCATCATAGCCGCCCGGCGCGGGCATGATGGCAATCGGGCAATGTTCCCAATGCACAAGGTCCGGGCTGCGCGCATGCCCCCATGCCATCGGGCCGAAGTCAGCGATATAGGGATTGTGCTGGAAGAACATGTGCCAATAGCCATCGTGGTAGACCGGTCCGTTGGGGTCGTTTATCCAATTGGAGGCTGTCATCAGGTGGAAGCTGGGGCGGTGGGGGTCGCCAGCCAGTTTGGCGGCTGCATCAGCGACAGCCCGGTTGGCGTCCGCCAGGATTTGCGCGTAAGTTTGCTTCATATCGCCTAGCATAGCCCGCCTCACTCCAGATTCGCATGCCGGGCGTTCATCGCCGCTTCTTCCGTTTCCAGCGCCGCCTTCAAGCGAATGACGATCAAATCGCAGAGCAAACCGAGGCAATGCTCGAAAAGCGAACCCATCACCAGAACCGATTCCCCGCCCGTTTGCCGCCCCGCTTTGAAATTGCTCGCCGGGATGTACAGCAAGGTGGCGGCCGCCTGCGCTATCGGCGACTCGCGATCGCCGCTGAAAGCCGCCAGTTTTGCGCCCGCGTTGCGCGCCGTTTCGATATGGCGCAGCAGCGAGCCGGTGCGGCCGGAAGCGGAACCGAGCAAGAGCAAGTCGCCCGCGCCGATGGCCGGCGTTGTCACATCATCGACGACATGCACGGTCAAGCCCAAGTGCATCAAGCGCATGGCGAAGGCTTTCATCTGCAAGCCGCTGCGCCCCTTGCCGGCGATGAATACGCGATCTGCCGCCAGGATCACGTCTCCCAGAGCGTCGATCTCGGCCGGATCGACTTGACCCATCGCCCTGGCGATGTCAGCCAGGATCGCGTCAATCAGTTCAGGTGTGTCCATAATCTATTATCCTCCTCTGGAATCGAGCGGCGCTCGCTCGCGGATCAGCTGCCCCGGTGATGGCGGAGCCGACAATGACGACCTGCGGTCTCAGAGGGAGGATGCGGTCCAGGTCGGCCAGCTTGACACCGCCGGCAATCGCCAGCCCAGCCGCCGGCAGCGCCCCACGCAATTCCGCCAGTTGGGCGAAGGGCGACGCCTGCGCCGCCTGCTGATCATGCGCGGTATGCAAACAAAGCAGATCGCAGCCCAAATCCAGCAGCTGCAAGGCGCGCGCTCGTGGATCCGCGACCTGCATCATATCGACCATAACGCGCTTCTCGTGCTCCCGCGCGCTCTCAAGGGCGCCGGCGATGGTCGCGTCGGCCGCCAGCGCCATCACGGTGACGAGGTCGGCGCCGGCCTGGAAAGCGATATCAGCCTCGGCGCGGCCGGCATCCATGATCTTCAGGTCTGCCAGCAGCGTCAATTGCGGATATGCCTCGCGGATGCGATGCACTGCTCGCATGCCTTCGCGGAAGACGAGCGGCGTGCCAATCTCTGCGATGTCGATAAGAGCGTGGACGTCGGACAGCAGACGCAAGGCAGTCGGCAGGTCAGCGTCTAGGGCGAGCTGCAGTTTTGTCATCAGCGACCATTCGCTAGTCGGATGCGTGAAAATCGAACACAATACAGTATAGTAAATTGTCGCCAAAGGCACGAAGGAAGCGGTCATGACAGCGAAGATTGTGGTGGTCGGCAGCTTCAATGCCGATCTGGTTGCGTATACGGAGCGGATGCCGCGCCCCGGCGAGACGGTCCATGGGAAGCGCTTCGCCACCGGCGCAGGCGGCAAAGGCTCGAATCAAGCGGTGGCGGCCGCCCGGCTTGGCGCCGATGTCAGTTTCATCGGGCGCTTGGGCGGCGATGTCTTCGCAAACCTGGCTTACGAAATCTGGGACGCCGAGGGCGTCAACCACGATTTTGTCAGCCGCGATGAAGAAGTCGCCACCGGCGTCGCGCCAATTCTGGTGGATAGCAGCGGCGAGAATATGATTGTGGTCGTCTTGGGCGCGAACCAGCGCCTCCAAGAGAGCGATATCGACGCGGCGCGAGAGCGGATCGCCGAGGCCGACATGCTCGTCATCCAGCGGGAGGTCAATCTCGCTATCGTGCCCTACGCCTTGCGGACCGCCAGGGAACTCGGCGTCGCGACGATATTGAATCCAGCGCCGGCCGATGGAACTTCGCCCGAGTCGATCCGACTGGCGGATATCCTGACACCGAATGAAATCGAGCTGGAGACCTTGAGCGGCGGCGCGCATGAAGATGTGACATCGGCGGCGCGCGCATTGCTGACCCGACCCGATCAGACGGCGGTGGTGACCTTGGGCGCTCAAGGCGCTCGTATTGTCACGCCTGCGGAAACCGCCATCATACCCACATTTGCCGTCGAAGTCGTCGACACAACTGGCGCCGGCGACACTTTCAACGCGGCGCTTGCCGTCGGCTTGGCGGAAAAAATGGCGCTGCCGGAAGCGGTACGATTCGCCAATGCCGCAGCCGCCCTCTGCGTCACCAAGCCGGGCGCGGCTGACAGCGTCCCCTCCCGCGCCGAAGCGCAAGAGCTTCTCGCAAGACGACTGGCAACTTTGAAGTCCAAGTCAAGAAGCGGCTGCTGAATCAAAATGGCACTTGAGATATTTTGCGCCTAATGTTATTGTAAATTCGCATTTGCTGAAATCAGTCGACTCAAGGTCGACAATTAGCCGTACTAGCCAACATCACAATTCCGAGTTGGCTGGACAGTCGGCGGACTACCCAACTGTTTAAGTTTTGCAGTCGAATGGTGGCAGAAGATGCGCCAAGGCAATCTTGTTGCTCGTATCGTATTCATGCCTGAAGGAGGTAGTAACATGAAGAAGTTTGCACTTTGGATCTTGATCGCGGGCCTGCTGGTAAGCGCGTTCGGGGTCGCTAACGCGCAGGATAGCCCGATCCGCGTGGGCTCGAAGCAATTCACCGAGCAAATCGTGTTGGGGCAGATAATCGTAGCGGCTCTGGAAGATGCCGGGCTGGACGTGGTCGACCGCACCAATCTCGGCGGCACGCAGGTCAACCGCGACGCTCTGGTGAATGGCGAGATCGATATCTACGCCGAATACACTGGCACGGCCCTGTATAACTATTTCAACGATGTGCCCTGGTACGACATTCCGCACGAGGCTTATGGCCACCGCGTACTGGGTTATTCGCTGGTGAGCTCGCTGGACGCGGCCATCAACGATCTCGTCTGGCTGGCGCCGACGCCGGCCAACAATACCTATGCCTTCGCGGTGACGGCGGCCTTCGCCGAAGAGAACGGCGTCTACTCGGTCATCGACATGGCCGATTATGTCAACGATGGCGGCTTCGTTTATTTGGCGACCGGCGATGAGTTCGCGCAGCGTCCCGATGGCATCGCCTCGTTTGAAGAGACCTACGGCTTCGACCTCACTGATGATCAGCTGCTGATCATCTCGAACGCGACGCCGGCCCAGACCGAGCAAGCGCTGAACGAAGGCGCGAACGATGTCAACTTCGCGATGGCATACGCGACTGACGGCGCCTTGATGGCCTACAATTTTGTCGTGCTGGAAGACCCATACGGCGCGCAGCCGATTTACGCGCCGACGCCGGTCATCCGCGGCGAAGTCATCCGCGCCAATCCGGAGATCGCGGGCATCTTGAATCCGATCTTCCGCGCCCTCGACAATGTCACCCTGCAAACGCTGAACGCGGAAGTAGAAGTCGAGGGCTTGAACCCGGCCGAAGCCGTCCGCGCCTGGCTGCAGGCAAGCGGCTTCATCGGCAACTAGCCGCCGTAAAGTTTGTTCTATCGGCTTCGGGGGAATTAGCCTTGGCTCCCCCGAAGCTATCCGGCTGACGATCCCCCTCGCTACACAGGATTAAAGGAGCGCGGCGATTCACAAGAGCAACTTGATCGCATTCCTGGGCGGGGCTCTTGCCAGTTTCGGTTTCTTTTTCCTGCCCGTCATCGAGATAAAGCCGAATAGACTCGCGTCCGGATTGCCGGTTGGCTTGCTGGAGATACCGGGAGATTTGCGTTATCTCCTGCTGTTTTTGCTGGCGTTGACGCCGGTGATGCTGGCCTTCATGAGCGACCGCAATCGAAGAGGCTGGGCGCTGGTGACGGTCGGCAACTTAATAATCATTTTGACCTTGTATTTGCCGGCGCTGGCGGGAAACGCTTATTTGATCGGCGCGGAAGCCCTGTTCGAAGCGGGGACGCGCATCAGCAATCCACGTATCTTGTCCTCCGCTGCGATTGCCGTCGGTTTGGCCGGCGGCGGCATCGTGCTCTTCGCCGGCCTGCTGGATCTGGAGCGGAGCGGCGCATCGCGGCTGGTTCGCGGCCTGGCGGGCGCGGTCGGCGCGCTCGTTGTGGTGCTGATGCTTGCGGGCGGCACGCTGGATGTATATTCGATCATGGTTGAGTATCATTCGCGGGGCGAAACGCTGGCGCTGCGTTTTTTGGAGCATATTGTATTTGTGTTGGTGGCGCTGGTCGCCGGTTTGATCGTCGGTATCGCGTTGGGATTATGGGCGAGCCGCGACGCCAAGGCGGAAGACGCCATTCTTTACACCGTTGGCATCATACAGACGATACCGAGCCTGGCATTGTTTGGCATCCTGCTGGTGCCCCTGGCGCGGCTTGGTGATTCACACTTTCTTTCGATGGCGCGCGATTGGCTGCTGCTGGCGGCAATCGCCCTGGCTGCGGCGCTGGTCTTGCGGCGGCTGCATGCGCGCTTGCCGGAACGAGCGCGCCAATTCGCATTGATAGCCGTCTTCATCTTGGCGTTGATCCCGCTCTCGCTGCTGGCTGTTCTCATTATCGCCTTTGGTTTTGAAGTCGTGCTGACCGTGTTGACGACGGCGGAGCTGGCTTCGATGCGCAGTGTCACGTTCCTGGCGCTCGTCCTATTTCCCGTCTTCGTATGGGCGGGCAAGCGCTTCGACCTCGAGCGCATGCTGCCGCATTTTCAGCGCGTCCATTTTCTGCCCTTGCTGGTGGCCGTGCTGGGCGCATTGATACTCTTGGCGCAGGGGGCGGGCAAGCTGCTCGGCAACAGCGAGCTGGCGGAGTTGACTATCCGCGACTTTGGCGTATCGGGCATCGGCACGGCGCCGGCGATCATCGCCTTGACCTTGTACTCCCTGCTGCCGCTGGTGCGCAATACCTATGCCGGGCTGAAGAATATCGACCCGGCCATCATCGATTCGGGCAAGGGCATGGGTTTCACCGCGGCGCAATCTTTCTTTCGGATTGAGCTGCCGCTGGCGTTCCCGGTGATTATGGCGGGCGTGCGCAATGCCGCGATATCGCTGGTGGGCATTGCGGCGGTGGCGTCCATCATTGGCGCCGGCGCTCTCGGCGACTTTATTTTGCTGGGCGTGAACTCGACCTCGATTGATCAGATCCTGCTGGGCGCGGTGCCGGCAGTGCTCCTGGCGGTCATCATGGACGCGGGCTTGAAGCTCCTGGAAGGCCTCTTGACATCACCGGGCATACGGCAGGCTTAAGGGCGCGCCTAGACAGCGAGCGAGGAAAGGCGGACAGCGCGTGATCGAATTCAAAGACGTCATCAAAGAGTACCCCAACGGCTTTCGGGCAGTGGACAACCTGAACCTGACGGTGCACGACGGCGAAATCTGCGTGCTCATCGGTCCCTCCGGCTGCGGCAAGACGACCGCGCTGCGCATGGTCAACCGCTTGATCGATGTGACGCGGGGCGAGATCCTGATTGACGGACAGCCGAACGATGAATTTGAGCCTGAGATCTTGCGGCGGCAAATCGGCTATGCGATTCAGCAGATCGGCTTGCTGCCGCACATGACGATTCGCGACAATGTGGCGATTGTGCCGCGCTTGCTTGATTGGGACGAGGACCGCATTCGTCAGCGCGTGGACTTGCTGCTGGACATGGTCGGCATTGACCCGAGCATTCACGGCGACAAATATCCGCGGCAGCTTTCGGGCGGCCAGCAGCAGCGCGTCGGCGTGGCGCGGGCTTTGGGCGCGGACCCGCCGCTCATGCTCATGGACGAGCCTTTCGGCGCCGTCGATCCAATCACGCGGGCGATTCTGCAAGAAGAATTCCTGCAAATCCAGCAAGAGGTCAGCAAGACGATCATCTTCGTGACGCACGATATTGACGAAGCGATCTATATGGGCGACCGCATCGCCCTGCTGCGCGCGGGCCGGCTGGTGCAATACGATTCGCCGGACGATCTGCTGGCCAAGCCGCGCGATGATTTCGTGCGCGAATTCGTGGGCGCTGATCGCTCGTTGAAGCGCCTGCATCTGATCAGCGTCAAGGATTCGATGATCAATAATGTGCCCCGCTGCGCGCAGGGCGCCAGCCTCGATGAACTTGCCCAATGTATGGACGAGCACCGCGCGAACAATGTCTTCATCATTGATGAAAACAGCGGCAAACTGCTGGGCTGGGCGGAACGGTCGGCGGTCGAATCGGGCGCGGCGCCTGAAGAGGTGATTAACTATGCCCCAACCAGCATCGCCGTGGCGGAAGACGCCACCGCTCGCGAGGCGCTGAGCGTGCTGCTCTCGCATTCCTTCGACTTGACGCCTGTGATAGACGCCAATGGCATATTAACCGGCGGCGTCAGCATACAGCGCCTGCAGGATCTGGTTGAAGCGCCGGGCATACACGCGGCGGCGCAACGGGAACGCGGCCAATGAGCCAAGCGAAAACAGCGCCTGCTCCAGGCTTCGGGCAGCGCCTGCCCTACATAGCGCTCTTTTGGCTGCTCACAACGCTCTTGATCTACGCCGTCGGCCAGCAGACGGTGACCTTGCACGACCAGGAGAAATTCATCGGCGACTTCGATTTCGCAGTCGAGCAGGTCGAAGGCGAGAACCGCCTGATCTTCTCGTTGACTGCGGGCACCTTTCTCTATGGCGTGACGCCCGAAGTGATCTTGCCGGTGCCGACAGGCCGCTTCAGCCGCGGCGACGAGAACGCGCCGCAAGTGGCGGACGTCTTGTTCGACGCCCTGGACAGCATCAGGGAAATCACGATTGAAGCGCGGACGATCACGGTCGTCTACGATAGCGATATGGAGGCCGAGCAGGTGCGCAGCCGTCTGCGGCGGCCGGTCAACAACGCGGTCGCCAATGACCGGGGCACGATCACGGCGGAAGTGTCCCAAGCGGCGGAAAAGACCATTGAGTTCAGCACGAGCGATGATCGCTTCCGTTACGCGCAGTATCAGCCGGCGCTGGTCGAAAGCATCGAAGAATATGACAGCCGCACCGCCGCCGAGGCTGGCTCGGATCTGGCTCGCTTCATTGTCGCCGAGTCGCGGCCCGTGGAATCCTTGCGGCTAGAGCCAACGCGCCTGGTGGTAGGTTACGCCGAGAGCGCCGCGCTTGAGCCCTTGGCGCGCAATCTGCGCGAGATCCTGAACGATTTTCATCCGCGGGCATCGCTAGCCCCGGATCTGTGGCTGCTGACAGCCGCGCCCGAGATCATTCCGCCGCTGCTGGCAATCGCCGTGGAACCGCTGAAAACCGGTGTGCCGCTCTTCCTGTTCACGCTGCTGATGGTGGCGGTGGAGGGTGGGATTTTCTTCGTCGCCCGTGAAGGAAAGAATAGCCTGCTGATCCACCTTGTGCATATCGCGTCGGTGTTCTTGCTTTTCTGGTCCATCCTCGGGCATGAGCCGCTTTGGGATGCGATCTTGCATGCGATCTTCCCCACGAGCGCGCAATTGGTGCACCCGCAGGGCACGGTGATTGTCTTCGCGGCGCAGCATCTTGAGTTGGTGTTGACCTCATCGATTTACATTATCTCAACTGGATTGTTCCTCGGCGTGATGGTTACGCGGGAGAATTTTCGCGAGTTCTTGCCCCTGGTGAACAACGTCGTAAACGGCGGGCAGACGGTGCCGACGCTGGCGATCGTGGCGATAATGGCGCCGATCATTGGTTTGGGATTCATGCCGGCGGTAGTGGCGCTGATCGCCTATGGCTTGCTGCCGGTGGTGCGCAACACGATCGCCGGCATCGAGTCGGTCAGCGTGTCGATCGTCGATTCCGCTCGGGGAATGGGCATGACATCGCAGCAGATACTGCTGCGGACCGAGTTTCCGATCGCAAGCCGCATCATCATGGCCGGGATCCGGACAAGCATGGTGATCAATATCGGGACGGCGACCTTGGGCGCCTTTGTGGGCTCGGGCGGCTTGGGAATCCCGATCGCGAGCGGCTTGTCGATGACGGTGGACGCATTCATTCTGCTCGGCGCCATCCCGGCGGCGCTGCTAGCGATATTGACTGACTATGTTCTAGGGCGTCTGGAAGTTGTGTTGACGCCGCGCGGCTTGCTGATCGAGACTTAAGGCCGGCCGGCAACCGCTTCAAGATGATCCGCCAGCCGCAGCGCCAGCGCCACAATCGTGAGCGTCGGGTTGGCGTAGCCGCCGGTGGGAAAGACCGCCGAGCCGGCGATGTAGAGATTGTCGACGCTGTGCAGGCGCGAATTGACATCGACGATGCCATCTTCGGGCGAAGCGGACATGCGCAGCGCGCCCATGTGATGATCGCCAGTCTCCAGCGCGCCTTCATGCGGCGGGTAGGTCCAACTGTCGGCGCCGCCACTGACATCGGTGATCATCTCCTGCTTGCGAATTCCACGCCGCCCCAGGTAATCCAGCGTAATCTCCAGCGCGCGGACGGCGCTTGCTTTGTCGATGGCATTGAGCCGCCAATCGACATGGGCGACTGGCTGGCCGAAAATGGGATCGAACCGCCCCCGATCCAGCGTGATGCGGCTGTTCTCATCCGGCGTCTGTTCCCAATTCAGATTGACGACCGCCGAGGCGCCCTCGTCGCGGAAGTAGAGGATGATACGGAAGTTGCCGATTTGTTCGTCTATCAGGGTCTGATGCCTGGGAGCGAGCACGCCCCAGGCATTGAACATCAAGTATTCAAAGACCAACTCCGGATTGACCAGCGGCTCAACCATGTGCCGGTATTCGCCCCCGCTTACCCCCCTCGGTCCCCCCAAAGCATTAGGGGGAGGCCGAAGGCGGATCTGCTGCTCGCGGAAGAAATTGCGAATCTCAGTCGGGACGGGCTTTTCAAAATGCACACGCGCCGCGTTGGTCAATAGCGGATGCACCATGAAGCCGCGCCCAAGCATGTCACGCCGGTTGTTGCCGAGCCCGCCGGATAGCTGCAGCAGGCGCACATTTTCGATGCCGCCGCAAGCGAGGACGCAGGCCTGCGCGCGCACGCTGAATGTTTTGCCAGCCGCGCCGCGCCCCGCCGCATCGGTGACGATGGTGGCGCACTTCAATTCGCTAACGCGGCGCCGATTCTCGTCAGTCTCGATCGAGAGCAGGTGGGCGTTGAAGAGCACCGTGAGATTGGCCGCCGCTTCCAGCTCCCGGCGGAATTGCACCTGGAAGTCATGCAGGTTCTCTTCGTATTGCGCGCGCATGATCGCGCCGGTCATTTTGTCGCCGGGCAAGGCCGCGAAGCAGCGGGCGTATAGCACCCGCTCCCAGAAGCGCATGTCGTCATAATTGAATGGACCGAAACGTCCGAACTCATGGGCAGCGACATAATAGGGTCGCAGTTCCGCTTGGTCGATGGGCCAGCCGGCGTCGCGGTAGCCCGGGCGCGGCAGCATGTCAGCCGCATCAAGCGGACGCGCCCAAAAGCCAAAATGATTGGTCGTGCCGCCATACATATTCAGCCGCGAGCGCTGGAGGAAGTCGGGGTCAACCCGGCGCAGAAAGTCACCGACCGTGCCGCCATACAGCGATTGACGCGCCTGGCCTGGCACGCCGCGATCACCCGGCGCTCCGCTGACCAGCAGGAGCACCTTGAGCGAGCTGTGCGCCAGGCGCTGGGCGATGGCGATGCCGGCGGCGCCCGCCCCGACGATGCAGATATCGTAGCCTCGTAAAATGGCGCCTTCCGGCAGTTGCTCCGCCTGTTGGTACATTCTTGCCCTGCCCTACCCCGGTTCCGCAAGCTTTTGCCGCGCCAGCCAGGCCGCGCCCAGGATCGGCGCGTCTTCGCCGAGCGATGTGGCGCTGACCTTGACCTTTGCCGACACCGCCTTGAACGAATAATGCTTCAGCGATTCGCGCGCCGCATCCAGCAGCAGGTCGCCCGCCTGCGCCACGCTGCCCCCGATCACAAATCGCTCGATGTTGACTGTCATCGCCAGCGACGCGATGGCGATGCCAAGGGCGCGCCCGGCCGCTGCCAGCACGTCCAGCGCAATCTCGTCGCCAGCCATCGCTCGTTTGCTGACCTCGGCGCCGGTGACGGTCTGGCCGCTGGCGGCGGCATAATGTTTGGCCAGGGCCGGCCCGCTGGTGTAGGTCTCGAGGCAGCCGCGCGAGCCACAGTGACATGGATGGCCCTTGGGGTCGACGGTCATGTGGCCGGACTCGCCGGCGCTATTGCCTTCGCCATAGATCAGCTTGCCTTGATAGATGATGGCGGCGCCGACGCCGGTGCCGATTACGATGTAGATCATGCTTTCACCGTCACGGCCGGCGCCATAATGGAATTCGCCGAGGGCGGCCGCTTTAGCGTCATGATCCAGCGCGACGGGCAAAGACAGGCGCTCAGCCAGCATGCGGCGGAAGGGACTGTTGGATATGCCGGGCAAGTTGACCAGCGTGAGCAGCTTGCCGCTGATGTGATCGACCGGGCCCGGCGCGCCGACTCCGACCGCGGCAAGCCCTTCTTCGGGCGGAAGCGTCGCCTTCAGCGCCTCGACTTCGGCGGCGATGCGCTCGACGACGGCGCTGCTGCCAGCCTCGGCATGCGTATCGATGCGGCGGCGCGCAACGATCTCGTCCTGTGAATTCACCAGGCCGAGGGCGATCTTGCTGCCGCCAAGATCAATGCCGATGACCTGGCTCATGCGCTTAAGTCCGATTCCAGCGGCGCCAGCCCAAGCAGGTGATCGGCCACGCGCAGCGCCTGGGCACATATCGTCAGCGCCGGATTCATCGCCGTCGACGACGGGAAGAACGAAGAATCGACGACAAAAAGATTCTCGATATCGTGGCTGCGGCAGAAGGGATCCAGCACGGATTCGGCCGGGTCCGTCCCGAAGCGCGCCGTACCGCATTGATGCGAATTGGTTTCAATGCCGAGCGTCTCGCTGAAGACGAATGCGTAGCCGGCGCGCCGCATCATGCGAATCGCGCGGTCGATAAGCTGCTGATGGGCGACGCGGTTATTCGGCTTCCATTGCACCTGCACCGCCCCGTCCGCGCCGAGGAAGACGCGATTCTCAAGATCGGGCAAGTCTTCCGACATCACCCACCAGTCCATGCTGCGCTGCGCCATCGCCGTCAGCAGCCGCTTGGGCAAGTAGGGTTTGGCGGCCGAGAGCATGCCCGCTTGCAGCTTGCCCAGGGCCTGGATGTTGCCCATCGGCCAGGGGAAGTCATCATCGCCGAAATAGTAATCGTTGACCGCCATCGTCTTTTGGAAGACGGTCGGATTGGTCTGCAGCGGGGCGACGGCGGTCAAGGCGGTATTGTTGTGCATCATGTAATGCCGCCCGAGCAGGCCGGATGAATTAGCGAGGCCCTGCGGATGCCGGCTGTTGCGCGAGCGCAGCAGAAGAATGGCCGAATTGACCGCGCCGCAAGAGACGATGACGCGGTCGGCGGAGACGGTCTGCCTTTCCCCGCCGCGCTCAACCTCGACCGCGACAGCGCGCTCGCCGCCCTCATCGGTCAAGATGCGCCGCGCCAGCGCATTCGTCCAGAGTTCGATTTCCTCATGCGCAAGAGCCGGCCGCAGGCAGCATGTTTCGGCATCGCCTTTGGCATGGAGCTTGCAAGGGAAGCCATCGCAAGTCTTGCAGCGGATGCAGCGGCCGTCTTCGCGCAAGTCGACCGCCATCGGCAAGCAGTACGGATGCAAACCCTGCCGGCGCAGTTTTTCAATCAGCGCGGCGATATAGGGCTCGTGCGGCACTTCGGGGTAGGGATAGCTCACTGTTCGCGGTGGTTCGCCCGGGTCGCTGCCAGCGCGCCCATGCACGAAGAACAGCGCTTCGGCGCGATTGTAATACGGTTCGAGATCGCGGTAGTCAATCGGCCAGGCGGGCGCAGTGCCGCCTTCGTGCTCAAGCGCGCCAAAGTCTTCCAGGCGCAAACGCGGCAGGGCGGCCCCGTAGACTTTGGTGTTGCCGCCGACAAAATAGTGGACGCCAGGTTTGAAGGCGCTGCCGTCTGAGGCGTCAACCCAGTTCTCGGCCGGCTTGTAGCGATTCTCTTTGAAGACCGCGTCAACCTGCCAATTCTGCGGCTCTTGCGGCAGGAAATCGCCCCGTTCGAGCAGGAGAATGCTGGCGCCGCTGTCGCGCAGGGCGTAGGCCAGCGTGCCGCCGCCCATGCCGGTGCCGATGATGATGAAGTCGTAGTGCTTTCGCTTCATTTGCAGCGTCTTTACGCTCTTTTGCTAAATCACTTCCCAATCTGCATACGCCCGTGCCGTGAAATTCCCGCCCACGCAAAGGGCTATGCGTCCCGTTGCGTCGTAGCTCCCCTTCCCTAGCTCGCTGGGGCAAGGGGCCGGGGGATGGGGTGAAAATCCGCGCCCGCTAGACATCGGCCAGCTTCACCCAGCCGCCATTCCTGGATGATGCTTCCGCCGCGGCCATGATCTTCTGCACATGCAGGCCATCGTTGAACGAAGGCGCAGTCGCCGTATCCTCCCAGATGGATCGAATGAACTGATACTGGCATTCGGCGTGGCTGCGCATGAAATCGGGACTCATCGTCCAGTCGGGCGCGCGCTGCCCATCGTAGCGGCTGCCGGCTTCGACCTTGCGGAAGCCGCGTTGACCGCCCAGCGGAGCCGCCGCGTCGCGCGCGTCATATACGCTCAGCCAGGCCGGTTCATTGAGGTCAAAGCGGATCGCGCCCTTTTGGCCAAAGATCTCGAAGCTCAGATCGTTGGTCGCGCCCGTGCCCATGCGCGAAATCTCCACCGTGCCCAGCGTGCCGTCCAGCGTGCGCGCATGGAGCAGCGCGATATCATCGACATCGACTGGCGCCGTCTCCGCGCTGCCCTTGGCGATTGGCCGCTCTTTGATGAGCGTGTCGAGCGTCCCGCTGACTGAATCGAACTCGCCCAATACGAAATACAGCAGATCGAGAATATGCGAGCCGAGATCGAAGAGCGCGCCGCCGCCGGTGACCGCGCGCTGGAGCCGCCAGGACATCGGCTTGCCGCTATCAATATAACTGGCGCGGTGGTAGCGCCCGCGGAAGGAGAAAACGCGGCCCAGGAAGCCAGACTCCATCAGCTGTCTGGCGCGCATTACAGCCGGGAAGAAGCGGAAGTTGAAAGTCACCTGGCTCTTGACCCCGGCATCGCGCACGGCCCGCGTCATGCTCGCCGCTTCGGATGCGTTCATCGCCAGCGGTTTCTCGCAATAGATGTGCTTTCTCGCCCCCGCCGCCGCCAGCGCGATCTCATGATGAGCATTGTTGGGCGTGCAGATATCAACCGCGTCAATGTCCTCGCGCTGCAGCAGCTCGCGGTAGTCGTCAGTATAGAATCCGCAGGCGATTTCGTCGGCGGCTCGTTTTGCGGTTTCGCCGCTCGTGGTGGCGACGCCAGCGATTTCGATGCTGTCAGCCGGCAGGCCGTAGTGGAAGGGAATGGCGCGGTAGGCGGCCGCATGCACCCGGCCAATGCCGCCGTAGCCGATAAGTCCGATTCTAATTTTTGGCATCTGACAATTCCTCAGTATGGTATTCGCGGCGCTTCACAGAATCGCCCCTACAGTATCCATGTGTGGCGTCTGTACCGGCGACCCGGTCGGTCGCCCCTACATCTAACATATCAAGCCTTGCTCATCCCTATACACGTCGCTCGCCCGGCGCATGACATCGCGCAGTTTGTCCACGGCGGCGGCGATCTCGCCCGTGCCCGGCTGCAATTTGCCGGCGGGCCCCTTCAGCAGCGGCGATGAAAACTCGCCGACGGTCATCCCGGCCGCGATGAATTCGCCGACGTTGCCCGCGTTCAAACCGCCATCCTCCATCAATTCGATGCGGTCTTGCATGCCGGCGTCGGCGATCATCCGCTGCAATTTGCGCATGGTTTCGACGACGATCGGGTCAATCGTATGCGGGCTTGCGCCGGCGGTGGTCGCTTTCCAGAAGGGCGCGCGGCTCTCGTATTCGATGATATCGACATGCGGGTGAATGAATTGTTCGAAGGCGCCGGCTGGGACGCCCTGCCAAGCCCAGACGCCCACCTTCAGCCCCAACTTCTCTTTGATGTAGGTGATATTCTGGAAGATCATTTCGTTCGTCGTTTCCAGCGGCAGGCTGATCAAGCTGACGCCGAGATCGGCCAGTTGATCGAAGACGCTGAAATTGGGGCGCCACATTTGCAGCTGCGCTTCCACTTCCAGGTTTGTGCTTTTGCATGTCGCTTCGATGATATCGTAGCCGCCGCGCGGCATGGCGAAATCCATATATTTGCCATCGCGCACTTCAATGTGAAGCCAGTCGACGCCGGCCGCTTCCAGCTCCCGCACTTGCGCGCCCAGCACGGCGTAATCGGCCCAGAACAAGCCGGCGGCGATTTTCACCTGCTGCGTCACTTCTCCGATTGGCATGGGCGTTCTCCTTCGTCTGTGCGGGCGAGTCACCGCCGTCGGTCAGTGTCTACGCGACCTCGCCCCTACGATATTTGATTTGGCGGGCGACCTGGTAGGCCGCCCCTACAGTCCACGGTGCAAGACGCGCGCCGCTGTCTCTTCGTCGGTGCAGAGCGTGTTGATCGCGCCCGTCCTCAGTGCGCCGACGATAGCGGCCGCCTTATTCAGCCCGACAGCCACGGCCAAGGTCTGCGGCACAGCGCGCAACTCATCCAGCGTCAAGCCAATGATGCGCTGATTTAGTTCGCATGGGAAGAGCTGCCCGGCGCTGTCGAAGATCTGCCAGGCCATGTCGCCAATCGCCCCGCGCTCCCGGTAGGACCGCAGCTGGGCCGAATCTGCCACGCCGGCGCGCAGGAAACCCGAAGTCGCCGGATCCAGATCGCCGATGCCGACCAGGGCGATGTCGGCGCGCCGCACTTGCGCCATCGCCTGCGCGACGACGGCTTGCTCGCGGATCACTTCCGCGGCTTGCGCATCATCGGCCAGCAGCGGCGACGACAGATAGAGCGCCTCGCCGCCCAGCTTCTGCGCCAATTGACGGGTGAGCGCTGAGCTGTCGAATTCCTTCATGGCGTGGGACAGGCTGCCGGTCGCCTGCATGACTTTGACATTCGCCTGGAAATCGGCGCGGATGGCGTTGATGACCTCATAAGTCGTGCTGCCGAAACAGATCGACAAGGCCGCGCATTCGACCAGCGCTCCCTCAAGATAACGCGCCGCCAGCTGCGCGATCTGCCGCAGCAGCAATGCCGAATCCGTCATGCCCGTTTGCAGAACCAAGGCCCGTTGCAGGTCGAATCGGTCAACCAGTTGGCTTTCGATATCGCGCGCCCGCTTCATCGGCCAGTCGATCAGAACGCGCGCCACTTGCCGCTCGCGCGCTTCCTTCAGCAAGCGATATATTTTCACGCGCGAGAGGTCCAGCGCCGCCGCGATGTCGTTTTGCGTCATCTCGTCTTCATAATACATGGCGGCGACCTTCGCCAGCAGTTCATGATGCGCGCTATCGATCATCGTTAGACCCCGGCCCGATTGCGCTTGATGATTTCCTGGCTTCCCTGCGCGCTGCGCGGCTGATAACCGGGCAGCGGCAGCAAGCGCTGATGAATGATGTCGATCATCCAGTCGACGCCGGGAAAGAAGCTGTCATCGAGCTCGGCCGGCGGCGTGATCCAGTTGCGCGCGCCCAGCACAGTGACCGGCCCATCGAGATAATCAAAGGCGAGCTGAGAGATATTCGATGCCAGCGTATGCAAGAAAGAACCGCGCTCGCTCGCGTCCGACGCCAGCAGGACGCGCCCCGTCTTTCTGACCGACTCGATCAAAGGCCGGTAGTTGAGCGGATTGAGGAAGCGCGCGTCAATGACTTCGGCGCTTATCTCGTGCTCGCGCGCCAGCGCCTCGGCCGCTTCCAAGGCGCGATAAAGCGTGGCGCCGACGGTAATGATTGTGAGGTCGCTGCCCGCCCGATGCACGTGGGGCTCGCCCTCGTCAACTTCGTAATACTCGACCGGCACGCCGCCCTCAAAGAGCGTTTCCGGCTGATTGTATAGGCGCTGGCTCTCAAAGAAGACGACCGGATCACTGCCGCGCAGCGCCCGGTTGAGCATGCCTTTGGCGTCATAGGGCGTGGCCGGGAAATACACTTTCAAGCCCGGTATATGGGCGACGATCGCGCTCCAGTCCTGCGAATGCTGGGCGCCGTATTTCATGCCGACGGAGACGCGCAGCACCAGGGGCATGCGCAGAAGACCGCCCGACATCGCCTGCCACTTCGCCATTTGATTGAAGATCTCGTCGCCGGCGCGGCCCATGAAGTCGCAGTACATGAGCTCTGGCACGGCCCGTCCGCCGGCCAGGGCATAACCGACGCCCGCGCCCACGATCGCCGCTTCCGATATCGGCGTGTTGAAGAGACGGTGATAGGGAATCGCTTCGGTCAAGCCGCGGTAAGCGCCGAATGCCCCGCCCCAATCGCGGTTCTCTTCACCGAAGGCGATCATCGTCGGGTCGCTGTAGAAGCGGTGAATCATCGCCTCGAATATGGCCTCGGAATAGGTCAGGGTCTTGAGCTTTGGATGCCGCTCGCCCGCCTCATCAAAGGCAAAACGATGCTTGCCCGCTGTAACTTTCAGGCGAGAATCGGCCAGCGACTGCAGAACTTCCGCTTCCCGCGCTTCGGTCGACTCCATCGAGTCAGCGCTGCCGCCGGAAAACATCAGCGAGCCGATGGCGCCCGTGGCTGGGTCAAGCCGCGGCGACAGATCGAGGTCAACGGCGGCGGCGATTGCCAGCTTTGTCATGTCAACGATGGCGCTTTGAATGTCGTTCAGCTCGGCTTCATGCGCGTGTCCGTTCGCGCGCAGGTAGTCGCGGTAGCCGCGGATCGAGTCCTGCCCGCGCCACAGGTCGATCTCGTCGCGGCCGCGATAAGAGGAGGCGTCGCTGGGTGAATGCCCGCTGTAGCGATAGGTGATGACATCAAGCATGGCCGGACCGCGCCCGGCGAGAAGCAGCGCTTTTGCCCGCCGGGTGGCATCGGCGACCGCCAGCGGATCATAGCCGTCGACCCGTTCGCCGTGCATGGCGTCGGCATTGACGCCCAGCCCGACCCGCGCCAGCATGCCCTGCCCGAGCGTCTCGCCCTGGGGCTGCCCGCCCATGCCGTAAAAATTGTTGATGAAATTGAAAAGAATCGGGGGCGCGCCGCCCAAGTTCGCATCCCACAGCGTTCGGTACTGATCCATTGCCGCGAAGTTCATCGCCTCCCAGACCGGACCGCTGGCGACCGAGGAGTCGCCGATATTGGCGATGACGATGCCGCCTTTTCGGTTGATGCGTTTGAAGAGCGCCATGCCGAGGGCGATATCGGCCGAGCCGCCGACGATGGCGTTGTTGGGCATGATGCCGAATGGCGGGAAGAAGGCATGCATTGAGCCGCCCATGCCCTTGTTGAAGCCATTCTCGCGCGCGAAGATCTCGGCGCAGGTGGCGTATATCAACCACACTTTCGCCAGCGCGCGGATGTCGGCGAAATTTTTGAGCGACTCGACCAGGCGGAGGGCGGCGCCATTTTGGAAGCCTTTCATGATATCCAGCAGGCTTTGTTCGTCCAGCGCCCGAATGGCGGACAGGCCCTTGGCCAGGATCTCGCCATGGCTGCGGTGGGAGCCGAGAATGAAATCTTGCGGATCAAGCTGGACGCACTGCCCGACGGCGGCCGCTTCCTGCCCTATCGACAAGTGGGCCGGCCCGGCGTGATTGTACTGGATGCCGAGGTAATGACCTGCCTTCTTGAAGCCGTCCAGCGCCGTCTCGAATTCGCGGATCAAAAGCATATCATGATAAATGTTCACCAGCTGCTGGCGCGAATAACAAGCGGCTTCGGCGGCAGGATCGGAGACATAAGCGTTGACCGGGATCTCCGGCGCGCGAATGGCGGATGGGCGGCGCTGTTCAGCCGGGTCGATCGTCAATGATTTGGGCACGGTTGTTTCCCTTCTCGCTGCATTCCTGTTCCCTTATTGACCACCGAGGACACAAAGTTCACAGAGTTGTCACGATTCCAACATCAATCTCGCTGAAATCGGCGGCAACAAAGATTTGTGTCACACTCGGGCGACCCAATGGCTCGCGCCTACACGCATATTGCCAGCAGGTCAATTTCTCTCAAATTCGCCGCCAGCGCCTGCAGGAAACGGGCGGCCGGCGCCCCATCGACGACCTGGTGATCGATCGTCAGCGAGAGCGCGATGTGCGGCAGGAATTCCACGCCGTCCCCCGCCTGCACCGGCTTCAAGCTGATCCCCCCGACGCCGAGGATGGCCACTTGCGGCGGATTCAGCAGTGGCGTGAAGCTCTCGACGCCCAATGCGCCCAGGTTGCTCAGGGTGAAGCTGCCGCCGCTCAACTCGTCGGGCTGAATGTCCCCCGTTCGACAGGCGCCCGCCAGCCGGCGCGCCTCAGCGGAAAGCTGCTTCAAGCTTAGCGTTTCGGCGCTGCGAATGACGGGAACAAGCAGCCCGCGTTCGCTATCCACCGCCATGCCTAACTGGACGCTGGCGTACTGGTAGATGATGTCATTCTCGAAGCGCGCGTTCAGATTGGGAAATGACGGCAAGGTGCGCGCGACCGTGAACATGAGCAAATCATTGATGCTCACATCGCGCAGGCCGAGCGATGCGTCGCTCTCCTTGAGCCGCCGGCGGAAATTCTGCAGCGCGCTCGCCTCAGCCGCGGCATGCAAAGTCAACTGCGCGGTCGTTTGGCTGGATGCGAGCAGGCGCCGGGCAATCGTTTTTCTGACGCCAGTGAGCGGAATCTCAGTGATATGGCCGCTGTCACCAGCCGGCGCCAGGTCCAGCTTGCCGATGCGCCCCGCCGATGCTTTGCCGGCAAGCTTGTATGCGCCGCTGTCCAGCATCGCCTGCGCCACCGGCGTAACCGAGACCCGCGCTCGGATAGCCGTTTCGATATCCCGCTCGATGATGCGCCCCTCGGGCCCGCTGCCGGTCAGATTGGCAACGTCGATGCCTTTGCGCCGCGCCAAATGCCGCGCCCGCGGGGAGATCTTAAGCGCGGAATCGTCGACCTCGCCGCGCGGGGCATTGCTCGCCTGCCGCTCCTGCCCAGTGGCGAGCGCCTCCGTCTCCGCCGGGCGCCCCGTCCCTCGCGCTGTGGACCCGGCCCCGGGGCTGAACTCAGCCAGCGACTCGCCTTCTTCGCCCACGACAGCGATCTCGCTCAAAACCGGCGCCTCTTCGCCCTCGCGGTAAAGGCGCGCCAGGAGGATGCCCGCCGCCGTCGCTTCGACTTCGAGCGTCGCCTTGTCCGTTTCAACTTCGCAGAGGACATCGCCAACGCGGACGTGCGCGCCGAGCTCAACATGCCAGGCGAGGATGATGGCGCTTTCGACTGTGTTGCCCAATTTTGGCATGACGATGACTTCCGCCACCGGTCAGCCGCCTCTGTGCAATTGCACATACACCGCACAATTACACGCAGGTTAGCCGGGCAGCCGAATTCTGTCAAGGCAGAGGCTAATTCTGGTAGAATCGACTTGATCGTCCGAGAGATTGCGAGGGTCAGTGATGAGCGTTCGTTTACAGCATGTCAGCATTCCCCGCCCGCCCGGCAGCGAGGCCCAGACGCGCGCCTTTTATGGCGAGTTGCTGGGTTTGCCGGAGATCGCGGCGCCAAACAGCATCCAGGCGGCCGAGGTCATCTGGTTCAAATTGGGTGAAGACGCCGAATTGCATTGCTTCCGCGAAGAGCCGCTGGGCGATACATCCAATCGTCATTTCTGCCTTGTAGTGGATGACGTGCCCGGCACGCGGCAGAAACTGGTCGCCGCCGGATATTCGCCTTATGACGGCGAGGCCATCCCGGGCCGCCCGCGCTTCTTCTGCTGCGATCCCTTCGGCAATCGCATCGAATTCACCACCATTGTCGGCGACTACATGGAGTTGCAGTAAGCCAGCGCAGCCGGCCCGCTAGTATCCATCGCCATAGCGAAGTGGCCCGCGCCAGGCGGCCGTGTTCCGGGCCCGGAGTTCGTCGACATCCAGCGATGATGGTTCCGTCAACAGTTCGCCGTCGACCACCGCCGGACGCGCCCGCTCGGCCAAATAGGCGACCAGCCGGGATTTCAGCGCTGCCTTTACATCGGCGCAGGCATCGACGGCGGCGAGATTGAATCGATCGTCGCTGTCGGTCGCCAGGTCAAAGAGCTGTTCAACGCCGTCAGCAAAATAATGGATGAACTTGTAGCGGCCGTCGGTGGCGAAGACCGATTGCGGTGCTTCACCGCAGACGACGCGTACATCGGGAAGCTGCAGCAGTGAGACGCCATCCATTTCCGCCGCCGGCTGCAAACCGGCCAGCTGCAGCAATGTCGGCACGATATCGGCGGTCAGCGCCGGCGTATCGACGCGCCGATTGTAGAGACCATGCGAGCGCGGCAGCCGCAGGATGACCGGCACACGCGCCGAAGATTCCAAAAATGTAGATTTGGCGAAGAGACCGTGATCGCCCAGATGCTCGCCATGATCTGAGGTGATGACGATGACGGTGTTGTCGTAGAGGCCCTGGCGCATGAGCTCGCCAAAGAGACGCCCGAGCTGATAATCAATATGCGTGATTTGACTGTAGTAGTGGCGGCGCGCTCGCTTCAGTATCTGTGGCTTTATGCGGTCGGCATTCCTGGCGATGCGGTCCGCAGTGAGCGACGGCGGCTCGTCATCTCTGCCCGCCCAATCGCCAATGACCGCTTCTGGAATGTCGAAGTCGTCATACATGCGATCGTAGGGTTCTGGCGGGTCGAAGGGGCTATGAGGCGCTTCGAAGACCAGCCAGAGCATGAAGGGGCAATCGGGATCGCGCCGGCCCAGGAAACGGATGCCTTCATCGACGATCCAGTGGCTATGCGTCAGAGGCTCGGGCACGGCGCTGACCGCCGGATAGACCTCGTTGCCGCCCAAGCCATGCCCGCGATAAGCGCCGCCATAACCTTGCTCCTCGAGAAAGTTGACGTAATCGTTTGGATGCAAGCTGATGTCATCAAAGCCAAAGCGGGCACGCTCGGGCCAAAAGTGCATCTTGCCGACCGCCTTGGTCTGATACCCGGCTTCGCGCGACAGGCGGAAAGGCAGGCTCTGCTCATTGGCAATCGGCGAGCGCGGGCCGTTCATGAAGTTATGCGGCATGCCGTGCTGGCTGGCCGTGAAGCCCGTGAGCATGGTCGCGCGCTGGGGCATGCAGATCGGGCAGTCGGCATAGGCGCGCTGATACCAGATGCCCTCGTAGGCGACCTGGTCAAAATGAGGCGTCATCACCGGATGCGCGCTGTCGGCAATGCCGAGGCAATCGCCCCGCCACTGATCGAGCACGATGTAAACGATGTTGGGAACCCCCCTCGGTCCCCCCGAAGCATCAGGGGGAGGGAAAGCTCCACCGCGAATCTCCGCTGGAACGGAACGAGGGGGAGGGGTGGACATTATCCTTTGAGGCTGCCCTGCGCGGTCACGCCGCTGATCAGATGTTTCTGGCCGAAGTAGAAAACGACCAGCATCGGCATAATCATCAGCATCGAAAAGACCATGATCAGATTGAGGCTGTTGTCATCGCCTTCGAAGCCCTGCAAGGCATTCAAGCCCAAAGCCAGGGTCCAGAGTTCTTTGTTCGAGCCCAGATAAATCAGCGGATTCAGAAAGTCGTTCCAGGCGAAGGAGAAGGCGAAGATGGAAACCGCCGCCAGCACCGGCCGCGACATCGGCATGAATATGCGCCACCAAACGCCGAATTCAGAACAGCCGTCAATCCGCGCCGAATCATGAATATCGGCCGGGATACCGCGGAAGAACTGCCGATACAAGAAGATATAGAAGGCATTGTGGCCGAGCAGGCGCGGCAGAATCAGCGGGCCGAATGTGCGCGTCCAGCCAATCTCATCGAAAAACAAGAATAAGGGAATTAATCGCACCACATAAGGCAGCATCATCGTCGCCAGCAATACGCCAAAGAAGAAATTCCGCCCGGGGAAAGGAATACGGGCGAAAGCATAACCGGCCAGCGTGCAGGGCACCCAGGCGCCAAACAGCGAGGCGACCACGATGATCATGGTATTGCGCGTGTATTGTATGATCGGCCGCGCTTCAAATAGATACGGATAATTCTCCCAAGCGACCGGATCCGGGATCAGTTCCAGCCGGCGAATGGTGATCTTGTCGCGCGTCTTCAGCGATGTGGAGACCGTCCAAAGCAGCGGCACCATCATCACAATCGCGCCCACGGTGAGGATCGCATAGATGACGATGTGGCGAACCATTTTGGTTCTGGGATCTTCAATCATGCCGGCAACCTAGCTGCGAACTTTAAGTTTCATCATCCTGCGCATCCCCGTAAAAGACCCAGCGGTTCGAGGTATACACCAGCAGAACGGTCAATACAAAAATTATGAGGAATAGAACAACGGATAGCGCCGCCGCATAGCCGAACTCGAAATCGCGAAAGGCTTTGTTATAAACATGCAGCATATAGACAAGGCCAGCTTGCAGGGGCCCCCCATGCGTCCCGATGAGAATGAAGACTTGCTCGAAGACTTGGAAGCCGCCAATCAAGCCCATTAACAGATTGAAGAAAATCGTCGGCGTCATCAGCGGCACGGTGATATAGAAAAGCCGTTGCCAGCCGGTGCCGCCGTCAATCGACGCCGCTTCGTATAGATCTTCCGGGATGCCCTGCAGGCCGGCCAGGAAGATGATCATCTGCGCGCCAAAGCCCCAAAGGCTGAGCAGGATCAGCGACGGTTTGATCGCGTCCGGCGACGACAGCCAGCGCACCGGCGCCGCGCCAATCAAGACGAGAAACTGATTCAGAAAGCCGTAGCGCGTGTTGAGAAAGCCGGCGAAGATCACGGTCGCCGCCACTAGCGGTACCACCGACGGCACGTAGAATAAGGTGCGATACAGCTCCATGCCGCGCACGCGCAGATTCAAAATCAGCGCGATAAAGAAGGCGAATATCAGGCGCAGCGGCACACTGTAACCCAGGTAATAGAGCGTGTTGTACATGCTCTTGCCGAAGAGTTTGTCCTCGGTGAAGATTTCGTTGTAGTTTTCCAAGCCGATCCAGGGCGGCGTGCTGACTGTGCCGATCTGATAATCGGTGAAGCTCAGATACAAGTTGTAGATGAAGGGCATCGCGTCAAAGATGATGAAGCCGGCGAACCAGGGGAAGATGAAGGCATAGCCGATCAAGGCGCGATTGCGGAACCACCACTCCTGGAACCGCACCTTGCGGCTGATTTCGCTTTGCGTTGGCTTTGCTTTCAGCGAGGCTTGCACGATATTGCGCCTAAGCTGTTGATTGGCGGGAGGGCGAGACAAGTCTCGCCCCTATAGTTCTTGGTGTGGCGGAGGGCGAGACAAGTCTCGCCCCTACAGAATCGTCGTGTGGCGGGGGCGCAGTCTACATATTGTTGGCGTCAAACTCGGCCCAGAATTCATCGAGGAGCGCCTGCATCTCGGCATGGGCGTCATTGAGCGCGTCTTCCGCCGACTTCACACCGAAGTAAGCCTCTTCCACGCTGTTCGTCAAGATCTCGGCAAGCTGCCCCTGCACCGGCGTAATCTGCACCGGCGTATCAACCGCCAGCGCCTCTTTGACCTTGTCCCAATAGGGATTGATGTCGTAGTAAGCCGGGTTTTCATTGCAGGCTTTCACCGGCGACGGCCGGCTTTGCGCGAAGAGGAAGGCGCAGCCTCCCAATTCATGAACGCCGATGAATTCGGCGAACTTGTAAGCCGCCGCTTGCTTCTCCGGCGGATGCGCGGCCGGAATCGTGTACGCCCAGGCGCCGACGAAATTGTAGCCGGTGACGCCTGTGTGCTTGGCGTCGGGATTATCGCCGTTGTAGGGTCGGATCATCACGCCCCAGGAGTCCGTATCCCAATAGAGATCCGGCGCGACGTTGTTCATGTGCCCGAAGGCGGCCGAGTTTATGTGAAGGATGGCGAGCGCGTCATCAAAGAAGGGATGATCGCCCTGGGAGAAGTTCACATCCTGGAAGAAATCGGTCATGTTCTCGATGCCGCCATTGATCTCGTTGGTGAAGTTGACCATCCATTCCAGGGTCTCCACACCTTCGGCGCTGTTGAAGAGCAAGGTGCGGCCATCGTCGCTGGAGTATTTCCCGTTGTTGGTATAGAGCCAGAAGACGAAGGCATCGCCGTTGCTGCCCAGATTCGTGCCGAGCACCTCAACGCCCATCGCATCAGCAACCGTCAGCGCGCGCGCCACTTCCTCCATTTCCTGCCAGGTCTGCGGCGGGCTCTCGGGATCAAAGCCAGCATCGCGCAGCATGTTCTTGTTGTAGAAGTAGAGCGGCGAAATCAAACCGGCCGTCGGCATGGGCAGGCCATAAAGCTCGCCGTTCCAATACTGCAAGCCAATCTCGCCATCGTAGAAGACGCTGATATCGGTGCCTTCCGCTTCGACAAAGGCATCAATCGGAATGATCAAACCCGACAACGCGAACTGATAGGTCTCGGGACGGGTGGACATGATGATGCCAGGCGGGTTGCTGCTGGCGGCGGCAGTGGCGAGCAATTCGGCGCGGTTGTCCCATGGTTGGACCTGATTGATGACGCGGATGCAGGGGTTCTCCGCCTCGAAGTGGCCAATGAGCGTATCCATCAGCGCTTCGCGATGGGCGCCCCACCAATTCATGAACTCGAGTTCAATGACCTCGCCATCGCATTGCGCGAGCGTCGGCGCAACGGCGAATGACACGAGCATCATCACAGCGATGAACAGACCAAACAAGCGTGAGAATTTCATGGTTGACTCCTTTTGAACTAAATTTACGATATTATTGGCCATCGGCCAATCATACACATTTAGAAACAGCGCGCTTTGATTGGCAGTTCGCCCTAGGCTGGTTATACTTGGGCGAACGTTTTTGCACAATCAATAAATTGCTGCAGATAATTTACCGCGTTTTGAACAATCTGTCAAAACAGCCCGGCAAAGATGCGCATAATCAGGTGGTTGCGATGGAAAATCCGGGTGTCCTGAATATACTGAAATACGCTAACGCGGTAAAACTGGAAAGGTACGTCCGCCGCGAGTTTAGTGAATGGATCCGCGCGGAACTCAGGCAAATGGACGATATCAACGGTACCAACTCGGTATATGTAGGAAGCGTTAGACGCGGCGATGTGCTGGACCTGCTGGTGGACATCCTCACATCGCCGGACACTGATTGGATGAAATACGATTCTCCTGGTGAAGAAGAGTGGTTTGTGCTGCCGTCGCTGTTGGATACCTAGCTGATTCGCGCTTCAGCAGGTACAGTGACATGCAAGCGAGCGTAAGGAAGTGAATGAGCATGGCTGCGTCCGATCCACGTTTGAGCCGTTTCGACCCGCTTGAACGCATCATCTTTTACGATGACTTCGATGAGGGCATCCGTGGCTGGTCGGAGCTTATCGGCAACTACGAGCACAGCTTGGACTCGATGCTGCCGGAATACGCCGATATGCGGCCGCCCATGCTCAGCAATTTGACCATGTGGGACACGGGCAGCGCCGGCTCGATGGAAGGCATGTACGCGCTCAAGTTGGCCAGCCGCGCGCGGACCGGCTCGCTGGCCACCAGCATCAAACGGCTGACCTTCCGCAAACGCGGCCACATTCAGCTCGAGTGCTATTTCACATTCAAGCCGGAAGCGAGCGAACTGCGCTTATCACTGAATGACGTGCGCGCTTTCGGCGTCCTCTTCGACCTGCAGGACGGCATGAATCCGGAGTATCGCTGGATGCCGCACCTGCGTTACCTGAACGCCCAGGGCGGCGAGATGATCAACCGCTGGCAGATGAAAAGCGCCACGCGCGCATTCAGCAATATCGGCGATAGTGGCGAGACCGTCTCGCATTTTCATCTCGGTCCCGAGCATTGGGAATACATCGACGCGCCCGTGCAAACCCTCGCCTACAACGAAATCGCCACTAAAATGAATTGGCATTATCTGCGTCTCAATGTCGACCTGGCGGAGCGCCGCTTCCTCAGCTTCCAGTGCAACGATCTCAAATATGAAGGCGACCCGCTCAAATACATTTCGATTCCAGCAATGCCCAATCTGAACTGCATGCTGAACACAGCGTTTTGGGTGGAGACGAATCGCGACAAACGCGCATTCCTTTATCTGGATTCCGTGCTGCTGTCAGGGGAGTTCTAGCCATGAGCCTCCGCCACAGCTACACCGCGACTGTTGAACGGAATGTCATCTGGAAGGGTGAGTTCGCGAGCGAGCCCTACGAGTCGGCTTGGGCCAGCGAGGCGATCTTCTTCGTGCGCGCGCTTGAAGTCTCGCCGGAATTCAGCGGCAGCGCCTGCGTCCAAATCTCCGCCGACGGCATCCATTGGGCCGACGAAGGCACAAGAGTCGAGTTGCCAGCCAGGAAGGACCAGGTCACCTTTTGCAAGGTCGCGCATTTTGGTGGCTTCTTGCGTCTTGCCGGTACACTCGCGCCCGGCAAGAGCATTAAGGTGCTGGTCTCGCTCGCGCTGAAAGAGTGAGTGATGTATCCCGCTTTACTTCAAAATCTAGGGACGACCCAATGGCTCGCCCGCCATTCCGCAAAATGTAGGGGCGACTCGGTGAGTCGCCCGTTTCTCAAATAAACAGACGAGGCCACATTGCATGAAATCTCCGCTTTCATTCGAATTTGACGCCGTCATCGTCGGCGGCACGCCGGCCGGCATCATGGCCGGCATCAGCGTCGCCAAAGCGGGGCGGCGCGCCGTCATCCTTGAGCGGACCGGCTACATCGGTGGCCTGCCCGCCAATGGGCTGGGCGCGACCGATATCCACACCCGCGGCGCGACCGGCGGCCTCTTCCTGGAATTTGTCGGGCGCGTCAAACAACACTACAGCGACACGTACGGCGCTGATTCGCAGCAGGTCATCGATTGCAGCGGCGGCTACCGTTTCGAGCCGCATGTCGCCGAGATGATCCTGCATCAAATGATCGCCGTACAAGGCGACTTGCTCGAAGTGCGCACGATGCGGCAATTCAACCATGAGCCGAGCAACGCGATCAAAGACGGCGATGCCTTAAGCGCCATCAAAATCATCAACCGTGAGAGCGGCGCTGAAGAAATCTATCGGGCGCAGGTCTTCGTCGACGCCACCTACGAAGGCGACCTGGCGGCGGCAGCGGGCGCGCCATACATGCTGGGGCGCGAAGGGGCGGACGAATACGGCGAGCCATGCGCCGGCAAGTTTTACCAGCGTTGGGACGCGCCAGTCGATGAATACTACTCCACCGGACAAGCCGATAACGCCATTCAGTCCTACAATTACCGCCTTCCGCTGACGACCGTTGAGTCCAATATGACGCGGATCGAAAAGCCGCCCATGTACAATCGGGACGAGTACGTCTCTCTGATCGACGATGTGCGGCTGAATCGCTTCGCCGGCCCGCCAAAACCGATGGAATTCGACGGCATCGGCGCCATTACGAATATGGTGCGGCTGCCCAACGACAAAGTAGACGGCAACAATCAGCACGCCGCCTTCATCTCGACCGATCTGCCGGAAGAAAACTGGCCCTACCCCACCGCCAGTTGGGATTGGCGCGATCGCTTCGCCCAACGCCTGCGCGATTACATCCTCGGTCTCTTTTATTTCGCGCAGAACGATCCCGAGCTGCCGGCCGACTTCCGCGAGCGCTGCAATCGCTGGGGGCTGGCGCGCGACGAATTCAGTGACAACGGCAACTTCCCGCGCCAGATCTACGTGCGCGAAGGCCGGCGCATCCGCGGCGAGTATCTCTTCACCGCCCACGACGCTCTCTCCAAGCGGGGGGCGCGCGCGCATATGACCAGCATCACCGCCAGCCACTACGCCCTGGATTCGCATGCCTGCTTAAAGCGCGAAGAAGGGCGGCCGCATACGGACGGCATCTTCACCTACCCCACCAGCCCCTATTGCGTTCCCTACGGCGTCATCGTGCCGCTGGCGGTGGAGAATCTGTTGATACCGACGCCGGCATCGGGCACGCACATCGGCTTCAGCACACTGCGCATGGAACCCTGCTGGATGGCGCTGGGCGAGGCGGCCGGCATCGCCATCAACGTCGGCATTGATGGACGCACATCGGTGCGCGACGCCAACGTGGTCGAGTTGCAGCGCCGTCTGCTGCGGGCGGGCGCGGTGCTGACCTACTACGAGGACGCGGCGCCGGGCGATAAGCACTATGAGGCTTTGCAGTTTTTCGCGTTGCGCGGTTTCTTGGGCGATAGCTACCAAGCCAATCTCGATCAACCGGTCTCGTCCGCCGACCGCAGCAACTGGACATCCTGGGCGAATACGCCGGAGTTAGCGCGTTTCAGCGGGACGCGCGGTCAACTATTGGATAGAATCTACTCTGAAGTGGGGAAACGAACGGACGCGGAACAGGCCGCGCTTTATGCGACAGCGGAGGATTAAATGATGGATTTTGTGAGCATTACAGCCGAACAGAAGCGGCAATTTGATGAAGAAGGTTATCTGATTATGCGCGAAGCGATCGACGGGGAGACTGTCTCGGCGTTGATCGAAGCCGGCGACCGGCTCATCGCCTCCGACCGCGAGCTCAATCGCCAGCGCCGCCCCGGTGGCTTGTACGATGGTTTCCGCAACTGCGTATCAATGGATGACGCCTTCTTGCCGCTGATCAGCAACCCCAAGGTCTTCTCAATTGTGGCGCAGCTGCTCAGCCCGCATTTGTCGCTTTTGACCAGCCACCTGATTTATCGCGCGCCCGACCCGCCCGGCTCGCCCGACACCGGACGCATCCCGGGCTGGCACCGCGATCACTACATGTCCATGCGCGATCTGGGCGATCAGCATATTCCCCGGCACTCGCTCAAAGTCGCCTACTATCTGACCGACTTGAGCGAGCCCAACACCGGTGTCACGATGATGGCGGCCGGCAGTAATCAACTCAAGGAACCCATCGAGATACCCGAAGGCCAGGTTGATCCCGCCAGCAAGGTAGAGCCCAGCCTGAACCCGGGCGACGCCGTCTTCTTCGAGAACCGCACCTGGCATGCCGGCGCCGCCAATCTGAGCGACCGCATTCGCAAGGCTGTCATGATCGGTTATTCCTACGATTGGATCACGCCCACCGATTATCGCCAGCAAGCGCCGGACCTGGTGGAGAAATTAACGCCGATGGAGCGCTATCTGGTCGGCGAACCGGTCGACGACAATCCGAATTTTGATTTCACCGGTGGCCACAACCCGATCGCTGAGTGGTGCGCGGAGAATGGGTACCAGTACAGCACAAGGCGGAACCAGGATCACATCGCCGCCGCTGGCGAGCCAAGCAAGCCTGGCATGTAAATGCGGCATAATCGATCAATTGAGATAACGCAGCGCAGATACTAGGAGGACTTCAGCTTTGGCGTTTCGAAATAGCTGTCCAGGCGGTTGACCGAGGCTTGCAGGACTTTCATGTCGACATGGACGGTATTGTGCAATTCCAGCGAGGCGTCCACTTTCTTGCCATTTTCGCGTACGGCGCCTTCTAGGTTTTCAAACCCGGATTCCAGCGCGCCTTGCCGAGCTTCGACATTGCCGAGCCTGTCATTCAGGTCTTTGATGTCATCTTTCGTGGCCAAGCGTCGGAAGTACCCGTGCACCACAAAGAATACAGCGACCGCATTCAATGCTATTGCCAGGTAAGCTGGAAATTGCGTTTGATCCATGCGTAAAGCCCTCACTTTAGAAGTTGCCTCTCGCACAGCGATTATATTAGAATCTGGCTAGCATTGTCAAATCTCGGGCGCAAAGGAGGAAGCGAACTATGAAAGAACGAAACTGCGACATCCTTATCGTCGGTGGCGGCACGGGCGCGATTGGGGCGGCGCTGGCCGCTCTGCGCATGGGGCAGTCGGTCATCATGAGCGAGGAAACCGACTGGATCGGCGGCCAACTGACCGCCCAGGCCGTCCCTCCGGATGAGAATCCCTGGGTCGATCAATGCGGCGCGACGGCGTCTTATATGCGCTTCTCCGATGGCGTGCGCGATTATTACCGCCGCAACTATCCGCTGACGGACAAAGCGCGCCACACCATGAATTGGAACCCGGGCCAGGGCAACGTCAGCCGCCTCTGCCACGAGCCGCGCATCGGCCTGGCCATCATCGAAGAGATGCTCGCGCGCTATCGCTCCAGCCGACAGCTGGATGTCCTGCTCTATCATATTCCGGTCGCGGCCGAGACTGACGGCGACCGCGTCCTGGCGGTCACCCTGGAAGATACGCGCAGCGGCGACCAGATTGTGATATCCGCGCCCTACATTCTCGATGCCACCGAGCTGGGCGATTTGCTTGAACTGGCGGGTGTCGAATCCATCATCGGCGCCGAGAGCCAGGCGCAGACCGGTGAACTGCACGCCGTCGAAGGCGATCCGCTGCCGCTCGATCAGCAGTCGATATCCTGGTGTTTCGCGGTGGACCATCTTGCAGGCGAAGACCATACAATTGACAAACCGGAAGATTATGACTTCTGGCGCGAGTACAAAGCCGATTTCTGGCCCGACAAGCAAATGAGCTGGGTTTATTCCAGCCCGCAAACGCTGGAGCCGGTCCATCGCCAGATTTTCCACGCCGATTTCCGCCATCGCTATACCGGCGGGCCGGGCGATCTCTGGCATTTCCGCCGCATCCTTTATAAGGGGCACTATCCCGAGGGCGCCTTCCCCAGCGATATCACCTTGGTCAATTGGCCCCAAATTGATTATTGGCTCAAGCCCCTGCTCGGCGTTTCGGAAGATGTCAAGCAGGCCGCCCTGCGCGAATGCAAGCAGCTGAGCTTCTCCATGCTTTACTGGATGCAGACCGAGGCGCCCCGCACCGACGGCGGCTATGGCTATCCCGGCTTGCGGCTGCGCCCCGATGTGGTTGGCACGAGCGATGGCATGGCGAAATATGTCTACGTCCGCGAGGCGCGCCGCATCCTGGCCGAGTTCACTGTGCTGGAGGAACATGTCGGCGTCGAGCAGCGCGAAGGCTTCGACTCGGCCGAGCAATTCGATGACAGCGTTGGCATCGGCAGTTATCGCATCGACCTGCACCCCAGCACCGGCATGCGCAACTACATCGACATCAGCTGCTATCCATTCCAGATCCCGCTCGGCTCGCTGATTCCCCAGCGGGTCGAGAATCTGCTGCCCGCCTGCAAGAACCTGGGCGTCACGCATATCACCAACGGCTGCTATCGCCTGCATCCGGTGGAGTGGAATATCGGCGAATCGGCCGGCGCGCTGGCCGCCTATTGCCTGGACAAGGGCTTGACGCCGCGTCAGGTGCGCAACACCAAGAGCCACCTGCGCGATTTCCAGTGTCTGCTGAAGGACGACCTGGGCGTGCCGCTGGATTGGCCGCCTTATGCGCGGACGACGGCGCGCTAGCCCGCTTCCGGCAGCATCGACAAATCCCATATCGCCGGCGGCGGCCACAGACCGTCATAGAGAACGGCTTCGGTGATCTCGAAAACTGCGAGTGACTGAGGATTGCCGCAATCGCCCGCATACGGTGACTCATCAAGGCAGGTCAGATCGCCTGTCACGCCGTCATAAGCTTCAACAGCGCTTATGGCATCGCGCATCGCCTGCCGTCCGATGAAGAGTGTGCCGTCGTCAGCCGCGAGCGCAACCGTTTCGACCGCGTTCAAGACGAGATTGGTCGCGTCGTAGGCGTGGGCGTGGAAGCTGCTGGGTGGCGCCCCGCCAAATTTTGCTTCCCAAGCCTTCAGCAGCCCTTCGTAATCTTCACTCGTGATGTGCGGGCCCGACACGTACACCCCCAGCGCCGCTTCCCCGCTGTTGGGCGCGTAGGTATTGACCAGGGCTGAATCAGCGACCAACAGAACTGTGCCCTCCAGGCCCGACGCGCTCGACAACTGGGCTGTAAGGAACTCGACTTCAGGCGGAAACAGTGGCGCGAACAAGACATCCGGACCGCTCACAGCAACTTCAGTCAATATCGCGCTCATGTCGGCATCGCCGACGTTGAGGCTGCCCTCGAATACGACTTCCCCGCCCAATGATACAAAGACCTCGCGCATTACCGCGGCCAGGCTTTCAGAATAGGTGCCGCCGTCGTGTATGGTCGCCACTGTGCGCCCAGCTAGCACGTGATAAGCGAACTGGCCCGCCAACTCGCCCTGAAAGCGGTCATTTGCTGTGATTCGATAATAGCCGGGCCGCCAAACACCACCCGTTTCAATGTCCGCATTAGTGAGCGCCGGCGACGTGTTTGAAGGCGATATGGTCGACATGCCGGCTTCGCTGATGATAGGCAAAGCGCCCTGCGCCGCGCTGGAACAGCTGGGACCGATGATGCCGACGATGGTCGGATCAGCCGCCAATCGTTGCGCCGCTGCTTGCCCGCCTTCTGACGTGCACAGTTCGTCTTCAACGACCAGTACGATTTCGCGACCGAGCACCTCGCCGCCGCGGGCAATAATGGCAAGATCCATGCCGCCTTGCGAGTCCTCGCCGAAGAAGGCGTTTGCGCCGGAATGCGTAAACATCGCGCCGAGCACAATCGGATCATCCGGGGCGACCTCGATGCAGCCAAGAGGATCTTTGCAATCGAAGGCTAAAACCGCTTGGACGAGACAGACCGCAATTGCCAGGATGGCTAAGCAGAAAACTTGCCGTTTCATTGTCCGCTCCGACTGTATTATAGATGGCTAATCCGCCGACATTGCCAGGAATGTACAGCAAGGCACCTGAGATTGGTAGACGATTTCAGTTTCTCTGCCAAGAGCTTGCTGCCGTCACGGCGCCTTCTACTGACGCGTGGATTCGCTTTACCCGCAAGGGAGGACGCGTTATCATGGTTGAGCAAATCGGCGCAATATGGGCCTGAGCGTAATTGATCGCCACTGGCGCGAGTATGACGCCGCATACCCATCCCATTGGTTGGAGAGATAATGCATAAGCCACTACGATACCTGTTGCTTGCGATTAACTTAGCGGCGCCACTGCTGATGACCGCCCAGCCCGACCAGCCCATCTTCCGTGATGTGAGCGCCGAAGCCGGCATCAGCGCGAGCCACCGCGCCATCTGGGACGACAAGGAGGCGATGCAAGGCTACCTCGCCATCGGGCAGGCCTGGGGCGATTTTGACCGCGACGGCTGGCCTGATCTCTTCGTCACCGGCAATCTGGACCCCAACCGGCTCTATCGCAATGAGGGCGACGGGACCTTTTCGGTCTCGCCGCATTCGGAACTGCTCAGCCTGCCCGATGTGCCAAGCGGCGGCGCCACCTGGGCCGACTACGACAACGACGGCTGGCCCGATCTCTACATCGTCAATAACGGCGCGAACCGCCTGTTCCACAACGACCGCGGCGCCGGTTTCAGCGATGTGACCGCCGTGGCCGGCGTCGGCGATATTGGCAAGGGCACATCGGCCGCCTGGGGCGATTATGACAACGACGGCCGGCTTGACCTCTACGTAACCAACTGGTCTTGCTACCCTGAATGCGAACCGGTCGATTTCAGCGCGCAGGCTGACCGGCTCTACCACAACAATGGCGATGGCAGCTTCACCGATGTCACGCTGACGCTCGACTACGCCTTCACGCTGGGCGCCGGTTTCGCGCCCGCCTTCCTTGATTACGATGGTGATGGCGACCAGGATATCTACGTCGTCAATGACAAGCTGCAGAACGCAATCGGCAATGTGCTCTGGCGCAACGACGGCGCCGGCTGCGGGCATTGGTGCTGGACGAACGCGTCAAGCGAAAGCAACGCTGACCTGCTCATCAACGGCATGGGCCTTGACGCGAGCGATTATGACAACGACGGCGATCTCGATCTTTACATCACCGATATGGTCTACACGATGTATCTGCTGCGGAATGACGATGGCGCCTTCCGCAGCCGCGCCCATTCGGCCGGCGTCGCCATCAACCTGGGGCCGGACGCCGGCGTCGGCTGGGGGGCCGCTTTTTTTGATTTCGACAATGACGGCTGGCAAGACCTCTATGTCGCCTCAACCGAATATTTCCAGACCTTCCCCGAGTTGGAGACCACTTTTATGAATCCGCGCGCCGACGCCCTCTTCCACAACAACGGACGCAGCGGCTTCAACGATGTCAGCGCGCGCAGCGGCATCGACGAAGCGCTGCCGACCTTGGGCGTCGCCTATGCCGATTATGACCGCGATGGCGATCTCGATCTGGTGACGGGCAATTGGAACAGCGGCTACCGCCTCTATCAGAATCAGAGCGGCGGCAATCGCTGGCTGTCCCTGGACCTGCGAGGAGACGACCCCTCGCAAAACCCCTCCCGCTACTATCCGGCAGGCGCCTCACTGGTGAATCGTGATGCCGTTGGCACACAGGTTTACCTGCGCACGGCGGACGGAGATACGCAGATGCAAGTTGTCCGCATTGGCGCCGGGCTGGGCGGCACCAATCAACTCGAATTGCACTTTGGCTTGGGCGCCGCCTCAAGCGCGGACTTGCGCATCGTCTGGAGCAATGGCGACGAATGTGGCTTCAGCGGCCTGCCGGCCAATCAGCGCCTGCGGATTCAGTATAAAGTTACCGCCGGCTGCGGCTAGAATTTCGCCACCGAGGTGCAGAAGTAGTTCCAAGTAAATCATGCGAAACATGTTTTGCGATTTATGGCTGCAATGGGCGAGCCACCGGCTCGGCCGTACAACGATTCGTAAATATGGCGAGTTACTTCAGAATGGGATTGTTCGCATTACTTGATTGGTACTGCTGAGAAGAGCCTAGCGCACATCCGTCTTGTAAGGCACCACATCGCAGGTCTCTTGATACCAGGTCAACGTGCGCTCGCGCAGTTCGGCCAGAACAGCCGCGTAGGCCGGGTCGTCGATTCGATTCCGTTCCTCGCCCGGGTCGCGCCGCAAATCGTATAGCTCGTCAGTCTCGTACAAGCGGCGGACATACTTGAAATCACGCGTCCGGCACATCGCCGCTTTGCTGTGCTCGCCGGCTTCGCTCCCTTGCAGCTGAACGCGCGGCCAGTAGAGCCCGCTGGGATCGTAAAAGGACGGGCTGTCCTTCTCCATCGCCTGCTCTTCGCCATAGCGCCGGCCGCCCTCGCAGAAGACGGCATCCCGGCCATCATGCTCCGCGCCAGCGATCAGCCCCGTCAGCGAGCGCCCAAAGTGATCGTAGCCCGGCTTGATGCCCGCCCATTCGTAGGCGGTCGCCGTGAAGTCAATCAACTCCACCAACTGGTCGCGGATGCCCGGCTGGATTTGCGCTTCCGCCGGCGGCTTGACGATCAGCGGCACGCGCGTCAGGCAGTCTTCGAATGTATTCTGCGTCTTCTCCACCAGGCCGTAATCGCCGGTGAAATCGCCATGGTCGGAGAAGAAGAAGATCGCGCTCTCATCGTAGATGCCGCGCTCATTCAAGGCGGCGACCAGCTTACCGAACTGCGCGTCGACGCGGGCGCACATGCCATAATAAGTCGCGCGCAACTCGGTGAAACGCGCCTCGCTCCAGCCCTGCAAGCGCTGCCGCTCGTATATACCGGCGACGAGGCTCGGCTTTTTCTCCCAATCCGGCGCGGGAATGCGCTGCGGAAGCGCGGCCCGGTCGATGCAGCTGTACCAGGGATCTTCCACGCCATAGGGCGGATGCGGGTAGCTTAGGGGCAGATAAATGCAAAGCGGTTGATCGTCCGGCGCGCTGCGAATCAGATCGACCGCGCCATCGACCATCGCCCAATCGTTGTCGTAGTAGACGTCGCCGGGAGCGGTGTCAAGACGGCCAGCGTAGAAAGAATAATAGTTGTCGCCGGCGGGGTCGCCACGCCACTCGTCAGCGCGATGCAGGTTCGGCCGCAATTCGCCCGGCGCTTCGTATTTGACATCGCAATAGTCAGCGAATCCATTCTGCCGCGGCACGAGGTCGTTTTTGCCGCCCCACCAGACAAAGTAGCCGCTGTCCTTGAGCAGCTTGAGCAAGACGGGCTCGTCGGGCTGCAGCATGTGGAACATGGTGCGGTGGCCGCGGACGTGCGGATACCAGCCGGTCATGAAGGAGCAGCGGCTCGGCGTGCAGACGGGATTCTGGCAAAAGGCGTAACGAAAGGAGACGGCGTCATGCTCAATGATCTGGTCGAGGTTGGGCGTGACCGCGGCCGGATTGCCCAGGTGGCCCATGACATCGCCGCGCCATTGGTCGGGGTTGAAGATGATGATGTGTGGCTTCTTGGGCATGGCGCATTCCTTTGGGCGCAAACCTTAGGCGGCCGTCCAATCTTCAATGGCGAGATTCGGAACCCGGTTGAAGTGTCGGATGTTATGGGTGACGAGCGTCAGATTGTGGACCAAGGCAATGGCGGCGATTTGCATGTCCAATTCCTCTATCAGATTTCCGCCGCGTTTCAATTCTGCATAGATTTCGCCGTATTTGCCCGCTGCACGATCGTCAAAAGGCAGGCTTATGAATTGTCGCAGGAAGGAATCCTGCTCGGCTCGGGATCTTGCCGGATTATGGCTACCACTAGAACCGGCATACATCTCACACTTTGTAACCGCACTGACGACAATGTCTGACGCGAATTGCCGATGAATATTCTCGCGTACTTCGGGTTGAAAACCGTTGATATAGTAGATGCAGATATCGGTATCCAGCAGATACCTCATTCTATGCTCTCCGGCTCGCGTTCCTTAAATCTTTCCGGCAATTCAATGGGATCATCCGCCAAGCTTCCATAAGTCATATCAATAAACTCCTCCCAGGACACGTCTTTGAACGCTTCCCGTCTGATGCCGTATTGCAGCGCTCGGCTCAGGTACTCTAAGAGTTGCGCTTGTTCTTCCAGGGTCAGCTTATGCATTGCAGCTACAACATCCATCAGCGCGCTATTCGACCCGGTTGCCACTTCGTCTGATGCCTTCTCCGTCGTCAAATCAGCCATGTACTATGCCCTTTCCCTTGCGCCATTAAACCCTGCCGATTCCTCGCTTTGCCAAGGTCTATGCCGCTTCAATTATAACTTGGCGTGATTTACTTTCCAAGATGGTATAGAGACTGAGGCTTGTGGCTCACAACAAATCCCCCGGCAGCGGCGCATAATCCACATCATAGCCAAAGGCGCGCGGGCCGACGACCGCCAGGGCCTCGGGCGTCTTCAGCTCCTTGGGCGCCGGCAGCGCCAAGACCGCCACGCGCATGCCATAACGCAGCGACTCGGTGCCGATCGGCTCGCCGTCGTCGAGCGTAAGCAGCGTAATCAGATCTGGCACAGTGCACAAGACCTCGCCACTGCCGCGCGCGATCAGATTCTCGTTTTGAAACTCGATTTCGAGATTCTGCCGCAAAGCGTGCGGGTTTCGTTGTGAAGCATTAAATGGGCTGATGACGAGCTTCCCGCGAGCGAAACCCTGCACCGTCCGCCGCTCGACATCGATGATCTTGCCGCTGAAGAGGACTTTTCCATTGCATAGCGCCGCCACAGTTTCAGCTGGCTCCATGCTGCGCGCCCGGCATTTCAAGACAGCGTCGCCGATGCGCTTGGCCAGGCTGAGCGTGTCGCGGATGATGGTCGCTTTCAATTCGGCGCCGGTCATCACCGGCATGACGAGCGCTGCCGAGCCGCCCATCTCGATGGTCAAGCTGCGGGCGAATTCCTCCGCTTGCCGCGCCGAATCGATGCGCGGGAAGATGGCGACATTGCCGTGCGAATCGGCCAGGGCAAAAGGCGCGGGCGCAACGCCATAAATCATGAAGGTATCCATATCCAGCTCGGGAAAGGCGCGCCCCATGCCATCGCCGTCTACAACAGGCAGGCCGCATTGCAGCGCCGTGATCATGGGGCCGAGGGCGTTGCCGCCGCCGATCTCGCCGATGACGATGGCGTGCATCTCTTGCCGCAGGTGGGCCTCCAGGGCGCGGACGGCTCGCTTGATCTCCTGCCCTTCTTGCAGCTTTTCGTTGCTGACGGTTGGCGCGCCCATGCCGCCAACGGCGCAGACCAGCGCGTCATCCGGCACATCGTCCGCTTGAATGATGGTGACCGGCCCGCCGCGCCGCTTCAACTCGTTGTTCAGCCGGAGGCGGTTGAGATAGGTGCTGCCGCCGCCGCCCGTGCCGAGTACCCCGGCGCCGATGGCGATGGCTTGGGTGTCGTCGAGGGTGACTTGGTTCATGGGCGAAAGCAACCTCGGAGCGTGTACCGGTAAAGCGTAGAAAGCAATCTTAATTTTACCACCGAGTGTACCGAGTTAAATGAGGGCGCGGAGCGATGTTTTCATTCGTCACGAATCTCGCCAAATCGGCAAATGGAAGGGGCGACTTATCAAATCGCCCGCAAGCGCGAGCCATTGCCAGCGCCCGCGTTTCGGCGAAAGGCCTCTACACACTTCGTTTATCGCGGGTTCATTATGTTATGGGACCCAAGACCTGGCTTGTGTGAGCCTGCGGCGAATCATCCAAAGCGCTCCTCAACCGGCACATAGTCGACATCGTAGCCGAAGTAGCGCGGATGAGCGAGTTCCAGCGCGGCCGGCGCCCGCCATTGTGGCGCGCAGGGGAAGGCGATGACGGCGACGCGCATGCCATAGCGCAGGGCTTCGGTTGTGATCGGCTCGCCGGTTTCGCTATCGAGCACGGCGATCAAATCGGGCACGGTGGCGGCGAATTCGCCATCAACGCGCACCGCCAAGTGCTCGTTCTGAAATTCAAGCAGAAGCTCCTGCCCGCCGAAATCGCCCGTGCCGGCCATCTTGGCATCGCCGCGATTCCAGCCGCCTTCGATGCGCCGGTCAACATCGGTGATCTTGCCGCGAAAGATGAGAAAACCGCCGACCGCCTGGCGCACGGCGTCGACCGGATTGGCTTCTTCGCGGCGGGCATTGCGCACGGTCTGGCCAATTTCTTCCGCCAGCGTGATCGTGCCGTGAATCGCCGCTTCTTTCAGTTGCTTCACGGTCGCCGAATAGAGCGCGATCATGCCTTCGGCGCCCATGTGCACAACGCAGGAGCGGGCGAATGTCTCGACCCAGTGGTTGCTGACCGTGTCCATCAGCAGGACATTGCCGCGCTCGTCGGCCATGGCGAAGGGGCTGGCGGTGATGCCATGGGCGGTGAAGATCGTCATCTGGATTTCGGGGAAGGCGCGGCCCATGCCATCGCAATCGACCATCGGGATGCGCAGGCGGGCGGCGACATAAATTGGCATGATAGAATTGAGCCCGCCCGCTTCGATGCTCATCGTGCCGCGCGGTTTACGCCCCGAATACTTGCCCAGCGCTTCAAAGGCTCGGATCATGTCGTCGCCGGCCGGCAGCTTTTCCACGATGACGATCGGCGCGCCCATACCCGCCGATGGCACGATCAGGTCGTCATCATCGAGTTCGTCGAGGGTGTACAACTCTACCGGCCCGTATTGCCGCACCGCTTCCCGCGCCATCAACTTGCCGACGTAGGGGTCGCCGCCGCCGCCCGTGCCCAGCACCGCAGCGCCCAGGGCGATGTCTTCGATTTCTTGTTCGCGTAAGAGTCGCATATTCTCGTACCCCCATCCCCCAGCCC
>WTGN01000075.1 GCA_011523545.1 Chloroflexota bacterium
CGCCTGGACCTCGCCGCCGCGCACGAACTGCGTAGCGGCTTCGCTGCCCACAGCCAGCCGCGAGAGCAGCGCTTGCAGTTCATCGACATGCTCGATGGCTTCATCGCCCAGCGCGGTCAGGATGTCGCCAACCAGGAGGCCAGCCGCGGCCGCCGGGCTGCCCGCCTCAATGGAGACGATGAGCAATCCGGCCTCTTGACCGAGCGCGGCAGCGACCCCGTCCGGCAGCTGCGCCGTCTGTACGCCAATGCCGAGGTAGCCGGTCTGAATCTTGCCCGTGGCCAGCAGGGCGGCGACAGACTTGCGGATTGAACCAAGCGGAATCGCCGTGCTAACACCGCCGGGGAAGCCCGATGTATTCATGCCGTAGACGCTTCCATCGACGCCGAGCAGGGGACCGCCGGAGAAACCGGGGTACATGGTGACATCGCTGAGGATGACCCCGCCAGCAAGGGCTAGCGGCCAGCCGCCGCCTTCCCAAGCCAGCCGCCTGCGCCATTTTCGACCCCTCCATTGCTTCTTTTCCCCCTTCCAGAATTGCGCCTTCATACGCTTGATCTGACGTCTGGCGTCAGCCGTGCTCGCCAGGCCAGTCACGATACCCAGCGAAGCGCGGACCTTCTGCCGCGGACGTCCGAGCGCCAACGCCAGCTGGCCCGCCCGCAAGTCATCTTGCTCGGCCCAATTGGCCGGCTTCAGGCTCGCATCGACCTTCAATAGCGCCAGATCCAAGCGCGGATCGCGCCCGAGCAGCGTCGCGGCAAGGCGCTGGCCGTCCGCTGTGCCGACACTGATGTCATCTTCATACTCCACCGCATGATGAGCGGCGACGATCAAATCCTCCGACCAGACGATACCAGTCGCCGGCAGCCGCCGCCGCGCCTCCACCCGCAGGACGCTTTCGGCAGCGCCTTCGACCAGGTCCGCCATTTCCTGCGATAATTGCTCCAATATATTTGCCATGTTTCGCTCCTTTTTGCGTTTGCGATGCTCTCATTCTGCCAGCGGCAGCCCGCCCGCCACATCGCGCTTTTGGGCGGCGCCGGCCTAGCCGAATGGACAGGTTCGCGCAATAAACGGAGCGTTTCGGCAAGTTTGCCTATGCTACAATGGCGGCGCGCTGACAGTGGGAGATTCCGCCGTGTCGCTCAAGCAGTTGGCAGCCCTCTTCGCCCTCGGCGCGCTTTGGGGCGCGTCTTACATCTTCATTCGCGTGGCGGTCGAGCCAGTGGGCCCGGTCATGCTGATGTTCATCCGCGCCGCTTTCACCGCCGCGATTCTGCTGGTTTACGCCCGTGCCCGCCGCATCCCTCTGCATATCCGCGGTCATTGGCGCCAGTTTCTGGTTTTGGGGTTTCTGGGCTCGGCGCTGCCCTTCACGCTGATCGCCTGGGCCGAGCTGACCGTCACCGGCTCAATGGCGGCCATCCTGATGTCGACGACGCCGCTCTTCACGGCGATTGTGGCGGCGGTTGGCCTGGGCGAAGCGCTGACGCCATACAAATTGATCGGCGCATGCCTCGGCATCGTCGGCGTGTCAATCACCGTCGGCGGCAGCCCGATGGCCCTCGACGCGGATGTTCTGGCCGCGACAGCCGCGCTGCTTATCGCTACCTTGAGCTACGCGACCGGCGGCGTATACGCCAAACGCAGCTTCGCCGGCTTCGACAATCTGTCGCTTTCGACCGGGCAGCTGCTCTTCGCGTCATTTATCCTGGCGCCGGTTTCGACCGTCGACTTGCCGCTGGGCGAGGTCTCGCCGGTTGCGATTTTGGCTACGCTGGCGCTGGTGGTCTTGTGCACCGCCTTCGCCTACCAGCTTTATTATTATCTGGTCATCAGCGCCGGGCCGCTGCAAGCGCTAGCGGTAACGCTGCTCATCCCGGTCTTCGGTCTCATCTGGGGCGCGCTTCTGCTACAGGAAAGCATCAGCCCGGGCATGATTGTCGGCTTGCTGGTCGTGCTATTCAGCGTGGGGCTGGTGACGGGGATGATCTCGCCGCGGCGGCGCGCGGCGGCAAAATGAAATCCCTCCCCCGGCTCCTGGTGCAGTCTATCGGAGCGCGGCGGAGGGACAGTGAGCGTTCGCCAGCCAGGATGCCGGACGAAGCGTTGCTTCCGCAGGCGGTCACATATTCAGGGCGTCGTAGCCCGGGCCTTGCGTGAAGAAATCGTAATTCGGCGCGATATCAGGCGTCAGGTCGATGATATCGCCTTCTTCATGCTCGATAATCACCTTGACGTCATGGGGTACGCGTTCTTGCCCCTCCATCATCTCGTACTCGGACGGGGTCTCTTCTTCGACGTAGATGGCTTCGTAGGGGCATTCCGGGATGCAAGCGCCGCAGTCGATGCAGGTATCGGGGTCGATGTAATACCAGGGCCATTCGTTCTCCGGCTTGCCGCCGATGATGCACTCGACCGGGCAAACTTCCACACAAGCGCCGTCCCGCAGGCACAAGCTGGTGATGATATGGGTCATTTGACTTCTCCTTAGTCGTTTCGACCGTAGAAAAGAACGATCTCGCAACTGAGAATTGAAATTCTTTAGCGTATCTTACGCCATACTAGCGCAAACTGCCACGCCTTGCTAGCGATTCCTCATAGCTCCAACCATGATTATCATTGAGTTTAACCCATATTGTGCAAATTGTCACTATCAGCTTTTGCTGCGCGGCATCTTCTTTCTTTCGCTTGCCGCCGCTTCGGGAATTATCCGGCGCGTGCGGCCGCCTTTGGATTGAGCGCGTCGCTTTGTCTGTTATAATCAGGCTGTCGCGGAGGTTGCGCGGTGGCTGATAAGCGCCTAATAGTGCGGATGCTTCGAGTTGGGAGACTGCGCGCGGCGATGACATACCCGGCATGACCAGAAAAAAATGCTCCAGTAGCTCAGGGGATAGAGCATTGGTTTCCTAAACCAAGTGTCGCAGGTTCGAATCCTGCCTGGAGCGCTGTAGTCTGAATTAAGCATATATCCTGCGGGGCACAACTGTTGACTTTTGAAGCCGAAACGCTTATGCTTTGCGCGTGTGGAGGAGATTGGACATGACCTTTCAACACAAACCGGCGCCGCCGGGTAAATCAGCCCTCCGCGGTCAAGTCGCTAGAAGCGTATCTGAGGATGTGCCGACGAAAGCTGAAATCCTGGAGGACATTAGCGAAGGTTATGTTTTCGTCATGTCCGGCGGCAAGGGGCGGCCAATCGATGAAATGCACCGAGAAATTGCCGACGAATTGGCTCGTGAAGAAATAGCGGAAAATGCGGACCTCGATCTATAGCCTCCAAAGATACAAGAGACAGTTGAAACGACTTGAAAGGAAATACAGGACTGCTTTGGAGCAGTCCGTTTTGCTTACTGAAGAAATAGAGCGTGGCGAGAATCCCGGCGATGCGATACCGGGATATGACGGCGTCGTTTACAAAGCGCGAAGAAACAACAGAGCCGTACCGGGTGGCGCAAGAAAGGGATATCGATTCATTTACTGTATCCACCCGCCAGATCAAGCAACAATGCTGTCCGTCTATTCCAAGACAGAACAAGAAGACATCAGTGACAGCGAAATTGCCGAGTTGCTTAAGGATGCGGAATATCGACTTGGCCTAGAGTAAGGCATCGTGTGCGACTTCGCGACGTGGGTTACTCTTCTTCAAATTAGCCGATAGTTACGTTTGAAGCCCAATCCCCTGCGACTGCGCCTCAACATTCGCAACAGCGGCTTCCGCAAATCCATCCAGCGGCAGCGCCCCCAGGTCCTCATCGGTCCGCAGACGAACGCTGACCGTGCGATTCCCAACATCGCGGTCGCCGACGATCAGCAGCCAGGGGATATTCATGCGCCGATGCCCCTTGATCTTGGAGCGCATATTGCGATCCTGCAAATCGGCCTTGACGCGCATGCCGCGCTCCTTCAGCAGCGCCTCGATCTCGCGGGCATAGCCGTTGTGGCTCTCGCGGATGGGGATGATGACTGCCTGCGTCGGCGCCAACCAGGGCGGGAAGGCGCCGGCGAAGTGCTCGATCAAGATGCCGATGAAGCGCTCCAGGCTGCCGAAGGGCGCGCGGTGGATCATGACCGGCCGCTTGCGTTCATTGTCGCGGTCGACGTATTCCAGGTCAAAGCGCTGCGGCAGGTTGTAATCGACCTGCACCGTGCCCAGCTGCCACTCGCGCTTGAGCACATCGCGCACTATGAAATCCAGCTTGGGCCCGTAAAAGGCGGCCTCGCCGGGCTCGATATGATAGTCCATGCCCAGGTCTTCGCAGGCGTCAATGATGGCGACCGTCGCCTCTTCCCACAGGCTGTTGTCGCCGACGTATTTGTCGCTGTCGGGGTCGCGCGTGCCCAGCCGGGCGCGAAAATCGGTCATGCCCAGCGCATTGAATACATGCTGGATAAGCTTGACGACGCCTTGAAATTCTTCCAGCAATTGATCGGGCCGGACGAAAAGATGGGCGTCATCGACGGTGAAGCCGCGGACGCGCGTCAGCCCGCGCAATTCGCCCGACTGCTCGTAGCGATAGACCGTGCCGAACTCGGCGTAACGCAGCGGCAGGTCGCGATAAGAACGGGGCTGGCTGGTGTAAATCCGGCAATGGTGCGGGCAATTCATCGGCCGCAGCAAGAACTCATCGCCATCGACATCAATGGGCGTATATTGACTGTCGGCGTAGTAGGGGTAATGGCCTGATGTTTTGTAGAGCTCGATATTGCCCAGATGCGGCGTCACCACCGGCAGGTAGCCGCGCTCGATTTGAATATCGCGCAGCCAGCGCTCGAGGGTGTCGCGCAGAGTTGCGCCATCCGGCAGCCACAGCGGCAATCCTTTGCCCACCATGCTGTCGATGATGAAGAGGTCCAGCTTTTCGCCCAGGACGCGATGATCGCGTTTGATCGCTTCTTCCAGCCGCTGGCGATAGGCGCGCAGGTCCTCGGCCGTCTCCCAGGCGGTGCCATAGATGCGCGTCAACTGTTGGCGCTTTTCATCCCCGCGCCAATAAGCGCCGGCCGGCGGACGCAGCGATATGCTGACGGCCTTTGGGTTGATGTCACGTGTGCTGTCGACGTGCGGTCCGCGGCAGAGATCGCTAAAGTTGTTCTGCCGGTAGATGGTCAAGCGGTCGGCCGGGGCGCTGATTGGCGCGCCGTCCTCATCAAGCCGCCCATTGACCAGGTCGTCGATAAGCTCCAATTTGTAGGGCTGGTCCTGGAAAATCTCGCGCGCTTCCGCCGCCGTCACCTCGCGCATGGTGAAGTCATGCTTTTGGGAGAGAATCTTCTTCATCCGCTTCTCGACCCATTTGATGTCGTCATCGTTGATCGCGGTCGGCAATTCAAAGTCGTAATAGAAGCCGTCTTCAATCGGCGGGCCGATGGCGACCTTGGCCTCGGGGAAGCGTTCCAGCATCGCCTCCGCCATGACGTGGGCGGCCGAATGCCGGATTTTGTAGAGTTTGCTCTCTTGGTAGATTTCTTCAGGCATTCTCTTTCCTCGGTCGGTTTTGCCAGAGGGCGCGCGACAAGCCGGCCAGGGGCCGACGAGTTGCGGGCGGATTATAAGAGAGAATGCGAGATTCGATAAGGGGCTTGCGCGCGGCGGCGCTCAGCTTTCAATCAGCACGAGCACTTCTTCAATCACGGCTTGCGCGATTTCCTGGGTGGTGTGCTGTTGTGTCCTTTTGGCGAGTTTGGCGTCGACCTCTTCGTCTTCGGTCACGCGGGTGAAGAGGCTTTCAAAGACATCTTGCGCCACCATATTGTCGATGCTGTCTTCAATAGTCTTGCGACGCAGCTGTTCCACTATGATATGCGGCGTGTCCAAAACGGCGTAACGCACCGGCGGCGTCTCCGGTATCGATTCCGTCACCATCCAGGTCAGCGACAATTGCCGATGAATATAAGACAGCGTGGCGAAAAGGGCGGTGAACACCGTCCCGTCATCCATGCGCACGATGACATCGCAGGCATCGCCCTCCTCGTGCATCTCACAGAAAATCTCTTCCGGGACAATCAACAGTTCGGCTATAGAATTGGCGGACATTGGCTCGCGCTTCCTGGCACAACTACTTGCAATAATCCAATTATATGCACAATTCTATGAAATTTGCATAAGCAAATCATGAATTGGCGAAATCAAGTAAACCGATTCACAATGCTTTTATTCATGTCGATGCCAGCATGGGCGCTTGGTCATGGTTTTCCCGCGATTATCGACTATGATAGCAGTGTCGAAAGGCGTCGGGGCGAGGCGCTGGCTCGCCCACGCTCCCGGTAGAATGCCAATCGATTCTCCTATGACAACCTGAGAATACTGAGACAGACAATGCAGAACCCGGAAGAACGCAAGCACCCGCTATACGAGCAGCAGGATGAGAGCAAGCAGGGCGGGCGAGTCGTCGTGCAGCGGCGCAAACCTGCGCCCCGCGCGCGCGAAGATCAGCCGATTCTGACCTACGCCTTGATGGCCATTATCGGGCTGATTTTTGTGGCCGGCTTTTTCTCGCCCGAGCTGGAGTGGACCTTGTTTCTGCGGGGCGCTCTCATCGCCGAGCTTGTAGTCGCTGAAGGGCAAGTCTATCGCCTGTTGACTGCCATGTTCCTGCACGGGAGCCTGGGGCATATCTTCTTCAACGTCTACGCCTTGTACATCGTCGGCAGGACGGTGGAGCCCATCTTCGGTCGCCCGCGTTTTCTGCTCATTTACCTCCTGGGCGGGCTCACTGGCTCGGCCGCCAGCCTGGCGCTGGGCGGGCTGCAAGGCGCGTCGGTCGGGGCGTCCGGCGCGGTCTTCGCCATTTTCGCGGCCGAAGCCTGGCATCTCTACCAGCATCGCGGCCTCTACCCCAACATCCGGGCGCGCCTGCAGCACATGCTGTTTCTCATTGTGATCAATCTGGTGATTGGCTTCGCCCCCGGCGCCCGCATCGACAATTGGGGGCATATCGGCGGCATGCTTGGCGGCTGGCTGCTGGCCTGGCGCATCGGCCCACGCTTGAGCCGGCCGACGGCGCCGGTGCGCAGTTGGCGCGAATTCGCCAAAACCGACAGCAATCCGCTGTCGCTGCACCTGCCTGAGTTGGTGATATATGTTGGCGCGTTAATCGCCTTGATCGTCTTCGCTGTCAACCTGCTCGCCGCGCAGCTGTGACAATTCATAGCGCAGCAGGGCGATCTGTTGGGCGGCTTCTTTGCTTTCGCGCGTGAGCCGCGTGATGACCGTGGAAAAATACAGCTGCATGAATAGCAGAAACAAGACCGCCAAGAGAAAGAGCAGATTGGGCGGATGGTAAATGTTGACCAGCGCCGCCAGGCTATGCAGCAGATCGCGCCAAATGCCGACCACCAGCATCGCGATGGCCGTGCCCAGCCAAAGCAGCGAATATTCCTCGCTCAAGTGACGCCGCCGCACCAATTCAAGCACGATCAGCAAGGCGCTTATTGAGGCGCCCACCATGAAGATTGTCGAGCGATCAATCATTACGACCCTCCTCAATTCCCCGCTTCTAATACAGCCGGACGCGGCACTATCCCTCCCTAACTTAGCACGAAAACGGAACGCGCATGACGCCGCCATTGATTGAACTCGCCGGCGATGCGGGCGCCCCGATTTTGCATTTGGCGCCGGCCAACGGTTTCCCGCCCTTGAGCTACCTGCCGATGCTGCGCCGCTTGAACGCATTTCGCTGCCGCTGCCTGCCGCCACGCGCCCTCTGGGGCGATCACAGGCCGCCGGCGGATTACCGCGATTGGAGGGCGGACGCGGATGACCTGCTCGCGGGTTTGGCGGCTTATGATCTGCAAGATGTCCTGGCCGTCGGGCATTCGCTGGGCGGCGTCGTCTCCATGCTGGCCCTGCTTAAGGCGCCAGCGCGCTTCAAAGCCTTGATCATGCTCGACCCGCCGATCCTGCCGCCCGCCATGCTCGCTGAAGTAAGCAGGGCCTGGGATACCGGTATTATCGACCGGATGCCGCTGGTTCAATCCGCGCGTCGCCGCCGCCGAACCTTCGCCAGCCGCGAAGACGCCTTTGAGCGCTTCCGTCAGAAACCGCTCTTCGCCGATTGGTCGGCTGATTCGCTCTGGCATTATGTCGAGCATGGCCTGCGAGAACGCGCGGATGGCGCTGGCGTCGAACTGGTCTGGAGCGCTGATTGGGAGGCGCATTATTTTTCAACGATCTATCTCAAGATTTGGGAAGCCTTGCCCAAGCTGCGCGAATCGCCGCCCGCACTAATCCTGCGCGGGGGCGAAAGCGACACCTTGACTGCTGATGTATTCGCGCGCGTTCAAGCGCTGGCGCCGGCGCTCGACAGCATCGAGCTGGCGGGGCAGGGGCATCTCTTCCCGCTGGCGGCGCCTGACGAGACGGCGCGTGTGATCATGGACTGGCTGCAATCACGACGTCTGTAGACACACGCGCGACAATGCCGCGGCCCACGCAAAATACGTTGCAACCCGCCGTGTCCATAGCTCCCCCTCCCTAGCTCGCTGGGGAGGGGGCCGGGAGGTGGGGTTGGGTGCCCGCAGGCGCTGTCGCATATCTGATGTGTGTGCGGGCGAGCCGGTGGTTCGCCACCAACATGATCACATTTGATTTTAAAAGTCGACACGGTGTGCGGTGTGATGTATGCGGGCGACATGACAGGCCCCCCGGCGAAGGCCTGCCGTAAACAGTTTGTCCTTGACATCCGCCGCCCGCCGCTCTACACTCGACAATCCTAGGCCGAGATAGCTCAGTTGGTAGAGCGTCGCACTGAAAATGCGGGTGTCCCCAGTTCAAGTCTGGGTCTCGGCACAAGACAACTCACCAACTCGGTGAGTTTTTTTCTTCAGGCCCCGTGTCATAGTCTTTCCTATATTCTGATGAACTTGCCAGATTCCGTCTGAAATCACTGCGAAATCTGTAGGGGCGAGACTTGTCTCGCCCTAAAGCGCGCACAATCAAAAGCGCGGGCGTCTCAGCGAGACGCCCCTACAATGTTCCTTGTACCTTTGCATTACATTATTGGTACTGCGTCCGCTTCGTGTGGCTGGTAGGATTAAGCGCAGTCCGCGAGAATTGAGCTGACTATGAAAACTATCCTGCTCATATCGCGCTGCCCGCCTTACCCCATCCACCTGGGCGACCGGCTGATAATCTGGCATTTGGCGCGGGAATTGTCGCGCCGCGGCTATAGCATTGACCTGTTGGCGCTCTATGAGCGGGAAGACGATCCTGGGCGGCAAGCCGAATACGCGCCGTTTTTCCGCCATATCCAACTGATTCCGGAAACGCGGCGCAGCCCCTTGTCGCTGCTGCGGCGCTTGGCACTGCCATCAGCCCGCTTCGCAAACGCGGCGGCCGCGAGCTTTTGCCCGCCGCTCTGGCGCGCCATCGCCGAGAGCCTGAAGCGCCATGAGTATGACCTGGTTCACTGCTTCGGCTCGGTCAGCGTTTATGAGTTTCATCCGCTGATTGCCCATTTGCCGAATCTGATCACCCCCTATGAATCGCATTCGCTCTATCTGGCTTCGGCCGCCCGGCGTGGCCAGCTTGGCGCGCGCTTGCGCCTGCCCATCGCCCGCCGCTTCGAAAGCTTCATGTTCAAGCCCTACGACCGCAGCGTTGTGATCGCCGAAGCCGACCGGGGGGCGCTGCTTCAGTTGGAGGCGGCGGAGCGTATCGATGTGATTCCCAACGGCATCGAGCTCAAGCGCTTTCAGCCCCGCCATGATGGACGTGATGCCCATCGCCTGCTCTTCGTCGGCAATTTCGATTACGCGCCCAATCAAGATGCCGCGCGCGTTTTGGTCGACGCGGTGCTGCCGCAGGTCCGCGCGCGTATCCCCGAGGCGACGCTGCAGCTGGTGGGCTACAACCCGCCGGCCTGGATGCGCGCGTTGGCGAGTGATCATATCGAAGTGACCGGAGCGGTGCCGGATGTGGCGCCCTATCTGGCGCGCGCGAGCGTCTTCGTCTGCCCGCTGCGCATCGGCGCCGGCTTGAAGAACAAAGTGCTGGAGGCGCTGGCCATGGGCATCCCCGTCCTGGCGACGCCGCTCAGCGTCGATGGCATCAACGTGGTCAACGGCGAATCCGCCATCATCGCGCCCGTTGACCAGTTCGCGGCGGAAACGGCGCGCCTGCTGGGTGATGAAGCGCTGCGGAATCGCCTCTCGCTTAACGGCAGAGCGCTCGTCGAAGCCGAATACAGCTGGGAAAAAACGGCTTCCAGCTATGAACAGCTATACCGCGAGATCTGTCCGTCTTAATCCCCACCCAGGCGAAACCTGTAGGGGCGACTTATCAAGTCGCCCGAAAGTGGCTCGTTTCATGACGACGGGCGACCAGGTTGGTCGCCCCTACACGTTCTTGCTGTGCGAAGTTGGTGATTTTCTGTGAACCAAGTCCAGACTGGCCAGCGGCTGCCGGATCAGATGATCATGAGTTGGTCGCGCGCGGGCAACGGCGGGAAGGGCGCCGCCGGGGGCGTCTGATACCAGTAAGCCACCGAAGCGATGTCATCCTGCAAGGGCAGGTAGCGTCGGTTGTAACCCCAGCCCAGCGCTTGCATCGTCACGCGCAGGTCGGTTTCAAAGCGAACCGGATCCATGATATGCCAGCGATACATGCCCATGCGCAGCTGGGAGCGATAATCGTTATCCGGGCGGATCACCTGGTGGAAGCCGGCGTAGGGCGTGGTGAATGCCACATAACCCTCGTTGTGCCGCGGGCTGGGGTCGAAATTGTAGGAGCCGCAAAAATAATCTTCCGTGCCGGTGCCGCAGATCGTCGGATATTCATCGCCGTCGATGTAGAATTTGATTTCGCCCTCGCCCCACCAGCCACCGTTGTTCGAGCCCCAGGCCATATATGTGCCGACATAATGCCCGCGCCCTTCAATGCCATCCACGATGGTGTAGACGTCCTTGTAGGGCAAGGGATTGACGCGCCGGAACTGGGCGTGGAAGTAAGCGGCGTCTTCCGGCACGTCGGTCAAGGTGTAGTTGACCTGGTAGTAGAGCGTCATTTCTTCTTCGGCGATATTGCTCATGGTGATGCGGCAATGCCGGCGGAAGGGCATCTCCCAATAGGAGTTGAAAGCGCTGCCCGGGTTGACGCAGATGGGCAGCGAGGTCAGCTGGGCGTATTCGCCCCAGCCAACGCCGAAGAAATCGCCCACCGGGCATTCGACCGCCGGCTGCTCGCTCCCGTCCCAATAGACACGCAGGATCGAGTAACGCCAATTGCCGGTCGGCGTCAGCCAGATCTGCTGGATCGCGCCGGGCCCGGCGATGTCGGCGATGGTGAAAGTCTCGCCAGCGGCGATGCGCACCGATGGCGATACCTTCCAGCCCCGGCCCAGGTCGCGCGCGGGAATGGCGCCGGTGCCTTCAGTGGCCATGCCGCCCGCTCCGGCCGCGCCGTCGAAATTCTCCGCGCTGATCGAGCGTGATCTGGCGCTTGACAAGCGCGACAGGTTGCCCAGGTGCATGCCCAATCCGTTGAAGCTGGTCATTGTTTTCTCCTTTTATATGTAGATTTCTTAGGTGTGTGACTCACAGAGTCGCCCCTACAAATTATCGCGCGTCGGCGGGCGACCTGATAGCTCGCCCCTACAGATTCTGTTTCTTGGCGAGAGACGCGCAAAGAGCCCCTCCGTCTCTACGGGGTAGGGGTGGGGGCGCCCGCCAGGTTATCGAAATGCAACTGAAAAACAGCGCAGACATCCGGGTGCGAGCCGGCGTAAATGTAGCTGACCGTGTCGCCGTCGTAGCTTAAGGTGCCGGCGCTGGCGCAGGGCTCGATGGCGAAGGTCTGCGCGCTGGCCGCATCCTCCTGCCCGCCCAAGGCGCAATTGATGAGCTCCTGGCTGACGCGCGACTGGTTGATGACCAGCGCCGCGCCGACCTTGGGCGCCGTCAGCGTCGAATCGCTCTGCTGATACCAGCGCGCCGCCAGGGCGCCCCGATCCTGAAAGCACTGCAAGATCTGTTCCGCTTTGGCGATGGCCGCGGTGATGCCGAATTGGCCGCCCATCAAGGCCGCCCCGCCCAAAGCGGCAAAGGCGCTGTCGATGGAGGTATCCACATCGGTGGCGGTATAACCGGCGAGATTGGGCAGCAAACGCTGGGCCGAACTGGCGTCGTCTGCTTCGTTGCCCGTATCGCCGCAAGCCGCCAGCAATGGCAGCAGCAATAGCAGCAAAGCGAGGGGTCGCAGGAAATCCAAGTTGGAGCGCCTCCAACAATCGATTGCTTCGTCAAACATTCTAGCAGGCATTCATCAACGAGGCACAGCAGACACCGAGTTTTTTCTCGCTGCACTCGCCGGACACAGTGGTACAATCAGCGGCGCGAAAAGCGAAACAGGAATGGAGAGGCGATGAAACTTCTGCGCTATGCCATCGGAGAACAGACCTATTGCGGCGTATTGAGCGGCGATGAAATCATGCGGCTTGGCATTCGCGACTTACGCGCGCTGATGATGCCCGACGCCGCATTTGTGGAGACGGGCGTCCTCGACAAGCTGGGGGACGCGCGCGTCCTGCCGCCACTGATGCCCGGCAAGATCCTCGCCATCGGCCGCAACTACGCCGAGCACGCCCGCGAGCTGGAAAACGAAGTACCGAGCGAGCCGCTGGTCTTCGCCATCATGCCAAGCGCGGTCATCGGCGACGGCGACATCATCGAATGGGAAGCCGAAATGACGGCCCAGGTGGATTGGGAAGGCGAGCTGGCCGTCATTATTGGGCAAACGGCGCGCAAAGTCTCGGAGGCGGAGGCGCAGGATTTTGTCTTCGGCTACACCGTCGCCAACGATATCTCGGCGCGCGACCTGCAAAGCCGCGACAAGCAATGGACGCGCGCCAAGGGGCTGGACACGTTCTGCCCGCTGGGCCCCGCCGTCGTCAGCGCCGATGCCATCCCCGACCCGCAAAACCTGCGCATCGTCACGACCGTCGACGGCGTCGAGAAGCAAAATGGCTCGACCGCCGACATGATCTTCGATGTGCGCTCCCTGATTGCCTATCTGTCGCGCGCCTTCACGCTGCAGCCGGGCGATGTCATCTTGACCGGGACGCCGTCGGGCGTCGGCAAAGCGCAGAATCCGCCGCAATTTCTGGGCGATGGCAGCGTCGTCAGCGTGGAGATCGATCCTTTAGGCAAATTGACGAATCACTGTCGGGTGTTATAATGGGCGCAAACCGAAAGATGGGGGACTATCGATGGCGAGCGCTGGGAATACAATGCAGCAAGAAGCGTCGATGTTGGAGCGGGTAACTAAAGTGGAAACTACCGTAGACAGGGTACTTCCGCACTTCGCTACCAAGTCGGACTTGGAGCGGACTACGCGCCTAATCATCATGTGGGTGATCGCAACTCAGCTTGCGGTAATGGGCATGATGGTAACGTTGTTTGGAATTGCCGTTGCCTTGGTTCTGCATTTCGCGCAATAACGCCATTGACAGCATCGCAACTATTCCCCGCTATGAACCGCATCCTATTCGCCGCTGACTGCCTGGATGTCCTGAACGACAGCACCGCCCTGCCCGACGCCTCGATTGATCTCAATCATCTGAACCTACCGCTATATAGCTATAAACGCCGCGGCGCGATGCTGGGACTGTGATATTTTCTCTGTGCTCTCTGCGCTCTCTGTAGTTAAATTCACCCCATGCCAAATCCTGTCACCATTCAAGACGTAAAGGTCATCCTCACCCAGCCGGGCAAATCGCGCCTGTGCATCGTCAAGGTCATCACCTCGGAGCCGGGGCTGTATGGCCTGGGCTGCGCCACCTTCACCCAGCGCATCTTCGCCGTCGCCGCCGCCATTGAACGCCACCTGCGTCCCTTCCTGCTCGGGCGCGATGTCGATCGCATCGAAGAAATCTGGAATATGTCGATGGTGCACGGCTATTGGCGCAACGGGCCCGTGCTCAACAACGCCATCTCCGGCGTCGATCAAGCACTCTGGGATATCAAGGGCAAGCGCGCCGGCATGAGCGTTTGCGATCTGCTGGGCGGCAAATCGCGCCAGGCGGCCCATGTCTACGTACACGCCGACGGGCGGGACAAGCAGGAGGTCGCCGAAAACGCGCGCGCCTTTATGGAGCAGGGCTATCGCTTCATTCGCGTGCAGATGGGCGGCTATGGCGGGCAGGGCAGCCCGATGGTCAAACCCAGGCAGGCCCCGGCCGGCGCCTATTTCGACCCGCGCCATTATTGCCGTCAGATGCTCGATATGATCGCTTACGTCCGGGAAGAAGTCGGCGAAGCCATCGAACTGCTGCACGATGTTCACGAGCGCCTCGCCCCGATCCACGCGGTCGAATTCGCCAAAGATGTCGAGCGCTTCAAGCTGTTCTTCCTGGAAGATGCCCTGGCGCCCGAGGACATCGCCTGGTTCCGCCACATTCGAAGACAATGCGCCACGCCGCTGGCCATGGGCGAGCTTTTCAATAATCCGCATGAATGGCAGCTTCTGATTCAGGAGCGATTGATCGATTTCATCCGCATGCACATCAGCCAGATGGGCGGGATCACGCCGGCGCGCAATGTCGCCATCTTCGCCGATATGTACGGGATTCGCACCGCCTGGCATGGCCCCAGCGATACCTCGCCTGTTGGCCACGCCGCCAACTTGCAGCTTGACCTCTGGCATCCCAATTTCGGCGTGCAGGAATGGTATCGCCCATCAGAACTGGATTATGAAATCTTCCCCGGTTTGCCAGTCGTCGAGGAGGGCTATCTCTATCCCAACTGCAAACCCGGCCTGGGCATCGACATCAATGAATCGTTGGCGGCCAAATACCCTTGCCAGGAGATCGTCGAGCAATGGACGCAGACGCGCCTGCCCGATGGCAGCCCGGCGCGGCCCTGAGCCGAAGTTATGCATTTTCGCCTGTCGCGGACTATAATGGCATTGAAGGAACGAGGAGCTTGGACATGGCTATCAATCGGCCACCCGTCATGACTGTCGAAGACTACTTCGAATGGGAACTGCAGCAGGAGCGCAAGCACGAATTCATTGATGGAGTCGTCTACGAGATGCCCGCAGTCAGCGACAATCACGATGCCATTACACTGAACATTATCTATCTTCTCTTTACCTGCCTCGACCGGTTGCGCTTCAAATTGCGTACTGCCGAAGTGCGCGTGCAAGTCAGCCTCAGCCGCTATGTCTATCCTGATCTCACGATTGTCCGCGGCCGCCCCGCCTATGCTGACGCCAGCAAATACAATCTCATCAATCCCTATGTCGTGCTGGAAGTGACATCGCCTTCCAGCATAGATCGTGACCGACAGGAAAAACTCGAATACTACTACGACGTGCCCTCAATCGAAGCCTGCCTCATCGTTGACCAGCATCGCGTCTGCGCAGAGTTGTACACGCGCGGACACGCCGCCTGGCAGCGCCAGGCCTTTACCAAATTGGATGATGTGATTTCGCTGGCGATGCTGGACTGTGAATTGCCGCTGGACCAAGTCTATCGCGATATCGTTTTCGATTAGCGCTAGCTTTCAAGCGCATCCGGATTGCAGACATTCGCCGCCTTCCCCCCCAGCAAGAAGTCGACGATCAACTGCGCCGCCTCAACGGCGACGGTCACCTGCGCGTCTGATGTGCTCGCGGCCAGGTGCGGCGTGTGCAGGACATTGGGCAGCCCGATCAAAGCATGATCGGCCGGCGGCGGCTCCGTCTCGTAAACATCCAGGGCCGCGCCCGCCACTTTCCCGCTGCGCAGCGCCTCCGCCAGGTCGGCCGAGTTAATCAGCGCGCCGCGCGCCGCGTTGATGATTCGTACGCCATCTTTCATCCGCGCCAGTGTATCGCTGTTGATCATGCCGCGGGTCTCATCGGTCACCATGGCGTGCAGCGTCAGATAATCGGAACGGGCGTAGACCGCGTCCAGCGCGAGCAGCGGCACGTGGATCGCCTCGGCGACCGCCGCCGGCAGGTAGGGGTCATGGGCGATGACATCCATTTCAAAGGCTTGGGCGCGCGTGGCGATCGCCTGACCGATGCGGCCCAGGCCGATGATGCCCAGGGTCTTGCCTTTGAGTTCGACGCCGCTGAAGGCTTTGCGCTCCCAGCGCCCCTCGGCCAGCGACTGATGCCCCGGCGCGATATGCCGCGAGAGCGCGAGCATCAAGCCGAAGGTGTGCTCGGCGGTGGAGATGGTGTTGCCGCCCGGCGTATTCATCACGACGATGCCATGCGCCGTCGCCGCCGCCAGATCAACATTGTCGACGCCGACGCCGGCCCGCGCTATCGCCTTCAGCTGCGGCGCTTTTGCCAGCAGTTCCGCGTCGGCGGTCACGCCGCTGCGGATGATCATCGCGTCGGCCTGTGCGACCGCTTCCAGCAAGGCCGAGCGCTCCAGCACCCCGGGCGCGCTTACGCGAATCCCGTCGCGGGCTTCCAGAATGCCGATCGCCTTCTGATGCACATTGTCGGGTACGAGTACATTAGGCATGGTCCGCTCCGCCTTTTGTGGGCGAGACAAGGGGCGCGTAGACACTGCCCGTCTCTCGCCCCTACATATCTGACACTTAGGCCATGAAGGCGTCGAGCCCGCAGAGCACTTCGTTGAGCATGTCCATCGTTACATCGCCCATGTGCGGCAGGCGGATGGTCTTTCCTTTGATGGCGCCGTAACCCTTGTCCATGACGAAGCCGGCTTCATTCAGCATGTAGTCGGCCATGGCGTCAACGTCAATGCCTAGCGTATTCTCAATCGTGGTCACCGTGTCGCTGCGATAACCGGCCTGCGCGTACAAGCCGAAGCCGCGCGCCAAGGCCCACTTGTGAGTCGCGTCGCGCATCGCCCGGTGCCGCGCCCAGCGCGCCTCAATGCCTTCCTCCAGGATGGCGTCCATTTGCACATCGGCCGCGACCATCAGCGCGATCGGCGGTGTTGAAGGCGTGTTATTCTTGAGCAGCGACTTTTCCAGCGTCAGCAGATCAAAATAATAACCGCGCTGCCGGATGGTCTTCGCCCGCTCCAGCAGCCGGTCGCTGACGGCGGCGAAGGCGATGCCCGGTGGCAGGGCGAAGGCTTTCTGGCTTGATGTCAGCGCGATGTCGATGCCCCAGTCGTCCACGCGCAATTCCGTGCCCAGGAAGCCACTGACCGTATCAACGAAGAAAAGCGTGTCATCATGCTGATTGACCACCTCGCCGATAGCCTGGATCGGATTGGTGACGCCGGTGCTGGTTTCGTTGTGCACGGCGCAGACGGCGTCATAACGCGCCTTGCCCAGCGCCTCAGCCACCATCTCGGGCTTATGCGCCCGCCCCCAATCCACCTGAAGCGTATCGACCTGAAGCCCATTGGCGCGGCTGACATCGGCCCAGCGTTCACTGAAAGCGCCGCCGGTCAAGTGCAGCACTTTGCGCCCATCGCGCACGCCGCAGCGTATCGCGCCTTCCCACAAGCCGCTGCCCGAGGAGCCGCTGACGACCACGCGGCTATCGGTGAAAAATGCGCGCTTGAGCTTGCCTTGCAAACGCGCGAAAAGCCCGGCGAAGTCGCCGCCGCGGTGTCCGATCATCGGGGCGGTTTGCGCTTCCAGTATCTCGCGGCGGACCTCCACTGGACCGGGCAGAAACAAGCGCTTGTGGTCGAATTGGCTCATCGAGGCGATGCCCTCCTTTTCGTTGTGAACTCGGCTGCAAAAACAGGCGGATTGTAGCCCCGCGGTCGCTTGCTTCACAGGGCGAAGCTGCAATCAGTAATTTTGTCGCCGCGCTTTGAAATTGGACCGAGGAAGGAGCAAAAAATCGGAGACCAAAGAACTAGGCTGCTGCGAAGGAACATTCCCCGCTTAGCGAGACATATTGGGCGCTGACCCAGCCGATTAAGCCGAGATAGTTCAGCCGGTGCCAGCCGCCGTCCCTGTCAAGCACGGTGACGGTCTCGCCCGGAAAGATGCCACCGATCCGACGGCCGTTCGGCGCGTCGCGAACGTTGACCGCGTCAGTGATGGAACCCAGGCATTGCGGCGATGGAGTCGGTCCGGCCACCGCGAGCGGCTGAGCGGTCGCGGCGGGCCAGGCGCCGCCGCTGGCTTGCTGCGTTTGTAAGACAAGGGAGCCCGCGCCCCAGATCGATGTGCATGTCTTGGCGCCGATAACAAAACTGTCTATGGCGTGAATGGTCCTGGGCACGGTCGCCGCTTCCAGAAAGAGCACTGGTCCCGCGCCATCGAAGCAAACTTGCACCCCTTGTTCAACGTAACCCCATATGTCCACCGCATTGCTAAAGCCCGCGTCAATCAACGACTGGATGCCGATGCCGGTGGCGTCAATCTCCTGGCATTGTACGCCGCTGCGGAGACCGAACGTGGCTTGGATTGTGATGCCGTTGTCGCGCTCGTGTACATCGACGCAAGTGTGGAAAATCGTGGTTGACGGGCTGGGCGTGCTATCAACCGGCTGCTCTGAATTGCGCGTATCAGCGCTAGGAATGACCCAAACCTCTTCCACATCAAACTCAAAAGCGCCGGAATCGTATCCGTCGCCTTCCGGGCGCGTATGACCCGTTTGATCGTTGGCGAGCATTTGCCCCGGCGTGTTCACGCCGTTGTCGATGGCTGGGCTGCCATCCAGCAGCCGATAAAAGCGATTCAAGACGGATCTTGGAAGAGTCTCTCCAGTAAAGGGAACAAGCTCAATGCGAAGCGGAGCGCTAACCGATTGCGCTTCGGTACAACCGACGTCTTGAAGGATATTGCCTGCATTGCCGCTCAACAGGTCTATGAGGCAAACCGAGTTCTCGGTATCGGTGTCGGTATTCTGGGCGATGATGCTGTTGTAGACATACAATTCCGGGTCCGTCGTGTTTTCATCATCATCGGAGAACGCTCCGATGCCGCCACCGGTAGCGGCTTGATTCTTGACGATGGTGGCGTGCCTGACGGTGAGGTGGCCGCCCGCGGCGTAGATGGCGCCGCCTTGGTCGCTGGCCCTGTTTTCATCGAACGTGCTGTTGTCTACAGTCAGTTTGCCATCGGCGACATATATCGATCCGCCGTTGCGCGCTGTGTTGGCATGAACGCTGTTGTTCGCCAGGCTGGAGATCGCGCCATCGGTCGACGTACCGTTCTCGTAGTAAATCGCGCCTCCATTTTCATCAGTACTGGTGCTGGCGTCGTCATCGGTCGCTGAGTTGCGCGTGAGCCTGCCTCCGGTAACGGTCAGGCTATGTTCATCGCCGGAGTCGTTGGCGAAGTATATGGCGCCGCCGTTGCCCGTTGCGTCGTTGTCATGCAAGTTGCTCCATTTGACGGTGAGCGTGCTGTCGTCGACATAGATTGCGCCGCCATTGCCATTCGGCGCGCCATTGTGGCCGATTCGAGAGGTATGTATCTCTACTACAGCGCCGCCCGAGATATGGATGGCGCCGCCATGCGTGGCCGCAATGTTATGGCCGATAGAGCCTAGATTGTAAAGCACCTCGAGATCGCTGTTGCCGGTCTTTTCGATCTTGAGCGCGGAATCGTCGACATCGGCAAGGTGCAAGTTTTCAATTCTTACGGCGCCGCTGTTGAGCGTCAGAAGGTTAAAGTTGTATTCCGTTTCTGAGTTCTCGCTTGTGTCTGGCGGGGTGAGTGACTTGTCGTTGCCGACGATGCGGATATCGGAGGCGATCGCCGGCAGCGCTGCCGTAATCTCGACATCGGCAACAAAGATTATCGTATCAGTCTCGGCGCTATCGCCGGCCGCGCATTGATTGGCCGGCGCGACCTGCGTATCGCCATTGGCCGAGCGGATCGCATTCGCCAGGCTGCACGTGTCCGAGAGTGTGATGTCGGCGGCAAAGGCGACCGGCGTCAGCAGCAAGAGGCAAACCAGGAGCGGCAATAGCAACTGCAGCCGCTTATCGGCGATGAAGACGCGTCGGCAAAATAGGCATATTGCAGCTATCGCGCCAGAAACAGATCTATTGAATTGCGACAAAACAGACCTCGCAGTCCGACTAATCCATCTAATCCTGTTGTAATTTGAAAGATGGCGCAACCAAGTTTCCCCGCTTTGGATGTTCCTGTACAAATAGATGGTTTCAGTATTAAAAATGCAGTTTGCTAGCGGCGCGGCTGCGTCATCCGGAAGCCCATTTGGAAGTGACGCAAAGAAGCAGCGCAGGTTTTTGCAGAAAATTGCCCATTGAGTTGGCTCCGAATCGCGGGCTTGGGGTCAGACGAGGCAAAGCTGTTATACTCAGGAGGAAACGCGCAGACTGGAGGCGACGATGATACAGGTGGCGAACGCGCCCTGCTCCTGGGGCGTGATCGAAAACATCGAAGGCGAGCGTTACGATTATTCGCGCGTCCTGGACGAGATCGCCGCCAGCGGTTATGCCGGCGCCGAGCTGGGCGATTGGGGCTTCATGCCGACCGACCCGGGGCAGCTGCGCGCCGAGCTGGCAGCGCGCAGCTTGAAGATGCTGGGGTCTTGGGTCAATGTCAATTTCCAGGACGCGAACCGGCACGAAGAAAGCACCGAAGCTTGCCTGCGAACGGCGGAACTGCTGGCCGCCGTCGGCGGAGCGAACGCGCTGGTGGTGCTGGGGCCCGACCCTTACACCAACCCCATGCGCAGCTTGAATTCCGGGCGCATCACACCGGCGATGAGCCTGGACGCCGAGGGCTGGCGCGTTTTCGCCGCGGGCGCCGATCATGCCGCCCGCCGCGTGATGGACGAAACCGGCTTGCGCTCGGTGCTGCATCATCACACCGGCACCTGGATCGAGACCCCGGCCGAAACCGAGCGCATCCTGGACATGACCGACGATGAGGTCGTCGGCCTAGTATTCGACACCGGACACTGGGCATTCGGCGGCGGCGACCCGCTCAGCGGCATCCGTCAGTTTGCCGAGCGCATCTGGTACGTGCATTTCAAAGATCACGACCCGGCCGTGCACGAGCAGTCGCGGCTACATGAATGGGATGGTCCGCAATCGGTAGGGAAGGGCATCTTCCCCGAGCTGGGGCGGGGCGATGTCGATTTCCCCGGCGTGCTTGCCGAGCTCGAGAAGATCGGTTACGACAGTTGGATCGTGGTTGAGCAAGATGTCTTGCCGGGCATGGGCGCGCCGCTTGAATCGGCAACGCGCAACCGCGAATACCTGCGGAGCATTGGTCTCTAACCGATGGTGACCCTGGGCGATATCATCTGCGCCGGTCATCGCCTGGCGCCATATCTCCCCCCGACCCCGCTGGAAGACGCGCCGGCACTTGGCGACAATATCTGGCTCAAGCTGGAGAACGCCAACAGAACGCATTCCTTCAAAATCCGCGGCGCGCTGAATGCGATCCTGTCACTGAGCGAGCAAGCGCGCGACCGGGGCATCATCGCCGCCTCATCGGGCAACCACGCCGGCGCGGTCGCCTATGCCGCGCATCTGTCCGGCGCCTCAGCCCAAATCCTGATGCCGCGAACGACGCCCAAGAAAAAAGTCGACAATGTCAAACGCTATGGCGCCGACGCGGTGCTCTTCGGCGATACCTACGACGAAGCCGAAGCGGAAGCCCTGCGCCGCGCTCGTGAGGGCGGGACCTGGATCTCGCCCTACAACGACGCGCGAGTGATCGCCGGCGCCGGCACGATCGGCGTCGAGATCGCGCGGCAATTGCCGGATATAGGGCGCGTCATCGCGCCAGTCAGCGGCGGCGGCTTGATCGCAGGCGTCGCCATTGCCGTTAAGGAACTCAATCCGGCGATCGAAGTCATCGGCGTCAATGCGCGCTCAGCGCCGGCTATGTACAATGCCTTCCACGGCGCAAGCCTGCCGCAGGTCTGGGATACGCTGGCCGATGCCCTCTCCGGCGACATTGAAGCCGGCTCGCTCACCCTGCCGATTTGCCAGCGGGCGCTGGATGATATGCTGCTGGTCTCCGAGGCGCAGATAGCGGCGGCGATGCGCTTCCTGCTGGAGAAGCAAGGCTGGGTTGTCGAAGGCGGCGGGGCGGTCGCGGTGGCGGCGGCGCTGCATGATGCCCTGCCGCGCGACGGGAAGGCGACAGCGCTTGTCGTCAGCGGCGGCAATGTGGATTTGTCAGTGCTGCGGCGGGTGTTGTCTTGAGCCCGGCGGTTGATTACAATGGAGGCAGGTGAGGATGACTAATGCATGACGCAATTGGAATCGATCTGCCCCTGCTGACTATCCGCGAGTTTTGCGAGCGGCAGCCAATCAAGCGTTTGTCTTTGTTCGGCTCATACCTGCGCGGCGACGCATGCCCGGATAGCGATGTTGACTTGCTGGTCGAGTATGTGGCTGGCGCTAAGGTGGGCCTGCTTGCGATGGCTGGGCAGGAGATCAAGTTGAGCGAAATCTTGGGCAAGCGAGTTGATTTGCGCACTGCGGAGGATCTCAGCCGATATTTTCGCGAAGACGTTGTCGACAGCGCCATACTGATTTATGAGAAAGTTAAAGAGAACGACCGCGTGCGACTGCTGCACATGGTTGAGGCGGCGCAGCATGCAAGCGAGTTTGCGGACGGACTGACTCGCTCGGCATTCGAACGGGATCTATTGCGGCAATACGCCTTGGCGCGGGCGGTCGAAGTTGTGGGTGAAGCCGCGAGCAATGTGACGGACGAATTGCAGGAAAAGCATCCTCATATCGCTTGGGCTGAAATAAAGGGGATGCGAATTCGGCTGGCTCACGCGTACTTTGATATCAATCTTGACGTGCTCTGGCATGCTGTTACAGTCGAATTGCCCACACTTGCAGGGCAGTTGCAAGTTATCATTGACGACTACATGTGATGCTTGAGCTTGCCTCGTCTCTGCTCAAAGCCTTCCAAGCCGCCGACAACGACGCCATCGACCGCGTCCATCAGCGCTTGCCGCAAGTCAAATACGGCGCGCGCGCTGAAGCGGCCGACTTCCCGCTCAGCATCAGCGAAGCGCAAACGGTCATCGCCCGCGAGAACGGCGCCCAAAGCTGGGGCGAGCTGCGCCTGCGAATCAAGCTGCAGGAACATGATTACGGCGATGCCCTCGAACAATTCAAGCAACTGGTCTACGCCAAAGACGCCGAGAAACTCGACGAACTCCTGACGGCCCAGCCCGCGCTCAAATCAACCCTGGACGATCCGCACTTCTGGTTCGGCAGCACCGCCCTCATCATCGTCAAAGAACATATCGATGTCGTGGATGTCCTGCTCAAGCACGGCGCCGATATCAATGCCAGATCCCAATGGTGGGCCGGCGATTTCCACATCCTCGAAGTGACTTCGGCCGAGGCGGCCCGCCAGCTCATCGAGCGCGGCGCCCAGATCACCGCGCACGCGGCGGCCGAACAAGGCTGGCTCGACTGGCTCAAAGAGGCCTTCGCACAGGACCCGGCCATCATCAACCAGCGCGGCGGCGATGGCAAAACACCGCTGCACTATGCCCGCGATCCGTCCGTGATGGATTGGCTCCTTGCGCGGGGCGCCGACCTGGAAGCGCGCGACCTGGACCATGCTTCGACGCCGCTGCAGTGGATGCTAGGCGAGCGGAATCTGGATGCCGCGCGCGAATTTGTCAAGCGGGGCGCGCAAGTTGATATCTTCGCCGCGGTCATGCTCGGCGAGCAGGCGCTGGTGGAGCGGGCGCTGGCGGCCCATCCGGAGGCGATACGCGCCCGCGTGAACCAGCCCGGCTACGGTCTGGCGCCGCCCGCCGACGGCTCGCACCAGTACGTTTACACCTTCAACGCGGCGGGTCTGTCGCCGCATCAAGCCGCCCTGGAATGCGGACATACTGACATATTTGATGCTCTGATCAAGCGGAGCCCGCCGGATGTCCAACTGCTCGCTTACTGCGCCGCTGGCGATCGCGAAGCGGCTGAGGCCATTGCCGCGGCCGATCCGCAGATCCTGCCACAACTGCCCGAGGGCGATCGGCGGCAATTGATCCACGCCGCCTGGACGGGAAAAGCCGACGCTGTCAACCTGATGGCTGCGCTCGGCTTCGACCTGCATATTCGCGACGATGACCTGATGACGCCGCTGCACGCGGCCGCCTTTCACGGTTTCGCCGATGTCATCAGCGTGCTGCTGACTGCCGATGACAAGCCGCCGCTGGATTGGCTTAATGGCTATGGCGGTACGCCGCTGGGCACTTGCATGTACGGGCGGCAGCACAGTTGGCGCGCCGAAGGCGATTTCCCCGCCAGCATCAAACTGCTGGTCGAGGCCGGTTCGGAAGTCAATGTTGACTGGCTGCCGACGGGCGATGCCGAGGTTGACGCTGCCCTGCGCGCTGGTATCGAAACCCCGTAGGCTCTGCTTAAAACTTGCTGTGTGTATGGGCGAGCCGGGGGCTCTCCCATACAGATTCCCGTTGATGGCTTCCCCCCATCGCTATGGGGGGACTGAGGGGGGTTGGCCGCCAACGGCGAGCTTCTGCTGATAGACCACTTCGAGGCGCGCGTCGGCGTCCACCACCTGGCTGACGCGACTCCTGGCTTGCTCAAGCTGTTCGCGCGTCGGCGCTTCGTAGTCTTGCAGAATCGCATGCAGCACGACGCCGTCGCCCTCCTCGATCCAAACATCAGCGAATTGGGCCTGGGGGAATACCGCGCGCAATTCCTCGCGTATCGCCGCCATGACCGGGTCCAAGGGGCGCACCACTTGCCGCGCTACAACCGTCAGGTGCACCTCTTGCCGGTACAAGTCGTTGATCAGAATCTGCGCCGCTTCGACCTCTGCCGGCGTTATCTGGTGATCGGATTGCACGCTGAACTGCACACTCAGCGGGACCGACGAAATGACCTGGTATTCCACCACCTGCGCGCCATGAAAAGCCTCCGCCTCCAGCCGTTCTCGAATATGCGCCTCGTCAATCGCCCGCGAACCGAGCCGAGCGAAAACCGCCAGGAGGACAAGCGTGACGAGGAACAACACCAACCACCAGGCGCGCGACCGGCCGAGCGTAACGCCCTCCCGTTCTTCCGTCGGCCGCATGCCCATCCACAAGAAGGTGCTGTATTGCGCGGCGATAATGAAGGCGATATTGGCCAGGAACAGCAAGTTGGCGCCGATGGCCAGGTCGATATCGCGCAGGGCGATGCCCAGCCCGATGGTGCTGATGGGCGGCATCAAGGCGGCGGCGATGGCCACGCCAGCCAGCGCGGCCGGGATGCCTTTGCGCGCCGTCGCGTAAGCGGCCACCCAGCCCGAGACCAGCGCGATGGCGGCATCCAGCAAATTCGGGCTCCCGCGCGCCAGCATCTCGTCGGTGGGGCTGTCGACCGGCAGCAAGACGCCCATCACGATTGAGATCAACAGGGCCAGGGTCACCCCGCTGAAAAGCGTCAAGCTGGCCCGCCGCGTCAAGCGCAGGATGCCGGTCGCCATGCCGGTGGAAAAGCCGGATATGGGCGACATCAAAGGCGCGACCAACATGGCGCCGATGATCACTGCAACGCTGTTGGTCAACAAGCCAAGCGTGGACAGCGCCGCCGACAGCACGATCATAACCAGGTAATCCAGGTTGGCGCCGGCGCTCTTCTCCGCGCTCCAGATTAACTCGTTCTGCTCGACCAGCGTCAGCTGCGGGTTGAGCCGCGCGATCCCGTGCTCAATGGAGCCGCGGATGCCCTGATGCCACTCATAATGCGAGATTAGGATGGCCGGCCCCGGCGCTTGATTCAGCAGTTGATTGCTCAAGTCATTGATGATGTGCCGTTCAAGGTCCGTTTTCTGCGAAAAGCCTATCACCAGCAGATCCGCCGCCGTCATCACATCGACGATCTCGCGCCCCGGCTGGCGGCCGCGGATCAACTTCTTCGTCAGGCTCTGTTCGCCCGGCAGCTGCGCTTCATAGTGTTTAATCGCTTCTTCATGTTCAGGGTCATAATGATAATCGAATTGAATGCTCATCTGCCGCAGCGGTATCCCGTGCTGCAAGGCGAAACTGACCCCCAGTTTCATCGCCATCGCCGACGGCAGCGTCCCGTCGACCGGCACGACCACGCCTTCGAAAGCTTTCGATTCGGCGCTGCGGTAGATCAGCACGCCACAAGGCGCCGCCGCAATGACGTTTTCTACCACGGTGCCCAGCCTGACTCGGCCCTGCGTCGAGCGGTGCACACCGAGTAAAATGACATCGGCGTTGCGTTCGCGCGCCACATCCAGGATGCCCCGCGACACGCTAACCGCGATTTCCGTCACGACCTCGACCTGGTGGCCGGCGTCCGTATTGAGGAAGGCTTCGATCACATCGTTGATTTGAGTGCTGATTTTGCTCGTCTGTTCCGCATTGCCCAGCGCGATGACCAAAGCAATCACCAGACCGTCAGACGGGTGCACTAACCCGCCGGCGATGCGCAGCATTTCGGCAGCGGTGTCCGGCCGGCCCATCGGCACGACAACGGTATCGGCATAATACTCGTCATGGCCGTCTTGACTGTGGGTCGGCGAAATATGGGATTTCATGACTCGCGTGGGTTTTCAGTCTGCCTTTTCATCAACGGCATCATCCCAGGCCGGCCAGCGGCTGCGGCCGCATCGACTAATCTAACGTGACCGGCCTGCCGCTGAACTGACTGCTGCCGTCCTCGTACTGCATCAGTTCGATGCGGACGCCGCTGGGATCGCTAATCCAGGCTTGCCAGGCGCCGTCGCCACCCAGCTTCTTTTCGCTCACGCCGACGCCTTTGCCCTTCAGGGCAGCGCAGACTGCGTCCAGATTTTCCACCTCCAGGCAGAAATGCCTGATGATCGCTCGCTCATGGCCGGGCGCTTCATGCTCGGCGAAGACCTCAATGTACGTGGCCTGGCCCGCCCTGAGGTAAAAGCCGACGCGCCGCCCCTCGCGCAGAAAGTCGAAAGCCCTCTCCATGCCCAGTGTTTCAACATAGAAGCGCTCCGTCTCCGCCAGATCGGTCGCGCCGATGCAGACATGCGCCAGTCGCTTTATCATCGTTCAGCGCCGCTCTTCCACCATGCCATCATTGATGTCATCGGAAAAACTAACAGATTTGAATTATCGCCGCAACTTTAGCCAAGTTCCGCGCTCAATTGGAGGAGAGTGGCGCGCGCTTCCGCCCAGGCGGCGGTCTCGACGGCGACGATTTCAAAGTGGCCGGCGCCAGCGATGACCTGGAGCGCTGCTTCATCGCCGGCGTCTCCTGCCGCAACGGTATAACGTCGGGCATTGGCAAGCATTGCCTTGTCTTCCGAGCCGACGATGATGCGCTGCCGCGCGCCCAGCGGCAGCAATTGGCCGGGGCAGCCGTTGCGATAAGCCTCAGGCGCCGTCCTCGCTGTGCCGCCCATGACCGCGAGCAGGGCGTCGCTGGACAATTCACCGACGCTTCCAGCGCTGACATCAGCCAGCGGCGCCAGCGCCAGCACGCCATGTATCGAAAGCGGATCGCGGGCAAAGAGCGGGCTGGTTGCCGCAATTTTGTGCCGCCCCGCCAGCCAGAGCGCCAGATGACCGCCGGCCGAATGCCCCATGCTGATGACCCGGCTGAGATCGAGATCCTGCGCTTGCGCGATTTGCGGCAGATAATCAGCCGCGGCGCCGACATCGAGAAACATCTGCGGATAATCGCCGCCGTTGCCATAGCGGCGATACTCGATATTCCAGACGGCGAAACCGGCTTCCGCCAGCGCGGCCACAACCGTTCCCAGCGGGCCGATGTTGTAGATCTCGCGGTAGCCGCCGCCATGAATCAAGATGATGACCGGATGGGGCGGCGCCGCGCTTGGCAGGGTCAACTCGCCGAATTGCTGCCCGTGGGTCCCGTAAGCGTAGCGGCAGTCAGGCGCGACAGCCGGGAAAAGCTGATAATCTTCCGCGGTCAAGAGCGTCATTTCTTGGAAACCTTCCTACACATTTTTGCCAGCGTATTCAGGTAGGGCGGCATCAGGCCGTCTGCAAAATCCCCAGCGGATCTTGCGGATCAACGCCCTCATCAAATGGCAAATGCCGGTCGAGATTCGTAACTTGGTAAACCGAACCGAGCCAGTTGTTGAATATCGCGCGGGCGGTGTCGCCCCAAGTGTTGTCCAAGTATGGCATGAAACAATCTTCGGGGAAATCGGGCAAGTCGGCGCCTTGTTCCAGCGCCGCCTGCGCATCCCGCGCGTATCGCTCGGCCAGCTCGCGCGCTTCAATTGGGAAGTAATTCTCCGGGTAAGGCGGCTGGGCGTTGCGCCCGTTGAAATAACCGACCAGATCCCGCTTGTATTCCTTTAGCAGGCTGTTGATATCGTATTCGGGATGCCCTTGAAAATAGACCATGCGCAGTTGATCGGGGCTGACAGCCATGTGAACTTCGCCATCGAAGCTCTGAATCAGCACCGTGAGCCCGGCCTGCTCGAAATGCTCGCGCGTGATCGAATTCCAGCGCGAATGCGGCACATCAAAACGGGTGTTTATCTCGCGCAGCAGCGGGTGCTGGGGCTGGGTGACGCGATGCTCAAAGACGCCCCACTTCTTCACGTCCCGTTTGACCCGCTTTATATGGTAAAAGTATTTCATCAGCGCGTGCGTCGACAGGCATGAGCATAATGTCGAGGTCACGTTGACCTGCGCCCACTCGATCACGCCGGTCAGGGGCTGCCAGAAATCTTCCTGGTCGAGGCTGGGGTTGGCGACATTGGCGCCCGTGATGATCAACGCGTCCAGCCCCTCTTCCTTGACGCTCTCGAAGGTGGTGTAGTATTGGTCGATGTAGGCTTGCGTCGCCGCGCTGCGCTCCAGGCCGGGCACGGAAAAGACATGCACAAAGAATTGCGCGATCTGGTTGCTGTTGCCGACCAGCCGCATGAATTGGCGCTCGGTGATCTCCAGCGCCGCATCCGGCATCATGTTGAGCAAGCCGATATGCAGCTCGCGGATGTCCTGCGACAAGGCGCGGTTGAGCGTCAGGACTTCCTGGCCGCGCTGCCGCAAGCGATCGAAACTGGGCAAATCTGTGTGGGCGACTAATGGCATTTTGCTCTGCTCTCCGTCCGGTCGACAATCGGCCCCGCTTTCGGCAGAACAGTATAGCACCGCAGACCATGCCGACAATGCCCCAGCCTGACCTTGGGCAGCGAGCCTGCATTATAATAGCGGCACCAAAACGTTGCGGACCCGGCCAGCCGCCATTGGCCGCTTGAGGGAGTAAACAAGATGCTGGCTCAGATTCACGTTGCCCTGCTGCGCTATGCGCCCATCGCCCTTGGCATCGTCATCGGCGCAATATCGTTAATCGTGTTCTTTCAGCCCCAGGATATCGCCCCGGCCGGCGTCGCCGGCGCTTCCACGCTGCTCAACGAGCTGTTTGATACCCCAATCGGCTTGATGATATTTCTGCTGAATATCCCAATCCAACTGCTGGCATACGTCATGCTGCCGGATGGCGCCCGCGTGATCCTGCGCAGCGTCGTCATCATCGTGACATTTTCGCTGGTTGTGGACAATCTCGGTCCTCTGCTGCCGGAGAGCGGCATCAGCGATGACCGCATGCTCAACGCGCTCTTCGGCGGCGTCACCGCCGGCATCGGCGTCGGCCTGATCTATCGCGCCGGCGCCACCTTCGGCGGGACGTCAACGCTGGCGCTGATCTTGCAGCGGCGTTTCGGCTTCCCGATGAGCACGACATTCCTCTGCACCGACGCGCTCATCATCGTCGCCGCCGGGCTTGTTTATCAATGGGAGGGCGCCCTGTATGCGGCCGTCGCGCTCTTCATCACCGGCCTCGCCAGCGACTACGTGCTGGAGGGCCCCAGCGTCATCCGCACCGCCATGATCATCACGGACAAACCGGCGGCCATCACTCAGCGCATCTTCGCCAACCTGCAGCGCGGCGCAACCAGTTGGACGATCAAAGGCGAGTACAGCGGGGCAACGCGCACCATGCTTTATGTCACCATCGCGCGCTCGCAAGTGCGCAACTTGAAAGATGAAGTCTCGCAGGAGGACCCGAACGCCTTTATCGTGATCGGCATGGGCCATGCCGCTTACGGCTCCGGCTTCCGCCGCGTCCGCCGCCCGCGCATGTGAAAATGCCAATTATCACAGATGCTCGCCAGCGTTGACGTGCAGCAAGGCGCCGGTGATATAATCTTCGCGGCACAAATACAGCACCGCCCGCGCCACATCTTCAGGCGCGCCCGTTCGCCGCAGCGCGTTGCGCTCGCCGACCTTCGCCCAAGTTTCGTCAGACATTTCCACGCCCGCTGACTTCATTACCGGGCCGGGCACAATGGCGTTCACGCGAATATCGGGCCCCAAGGCCAAAGCGCTGACCTGCGTCAGCATCCACAAGCCGGATTTGCTGATGCCATGATGCGGATACTTTTCCCAAGGGCCATCGGCGCCGGCGTCGCAGATGTTAATGATGACGCCGCCCGGGGCGGGATTATCCGCCATCATGCGCGCCGCTCGCTGCGTGATGAGGAAAGGCGCGCGCAGGTTCACCGCCATCGTCAGGTCCCAATCCGCCAGCGATACCTCCATCAAGTCCCGCGCTTGAAAGACCGACGCGCTGTTGACCACGATGTCCAAATGCTCGCAGCGCGCTGCCGCCGCCGACATCAGCGACTCGACGCCATCAGCGCTGCTGAGGTCCGCCTGAATGCCATGGGCCTCAACGCCGTGGGACTTGATCTCTTGCAATGTCTCGCGGACCCGAGACGGCGCCGCGCTGTTGTAATGGGCGAGGATGTTCACGCCCTGTTTCGCCAGCTCCAGCGCGATGACGCGGCCGACCCGGCGCGCCGAGCCCGTCACCAGCGCCGCCCGCCCTCTCAATTCCATGCGCACAAATCCGCTTCCTCGCTGCTACGCCGTCTCATCTTTCAGCGCCTGGAGATAGACGCCCATCTCTTCGTATTGCATCTCGCCCAATTTAACATGGCGCACCGTGCCCGCGCCATCTATCACGAAGGTGGTCGGCAGGTTCTGCACGCCGTAATCCAGCTTGACCACTTCGTTGATGTCCAGCGCTACCGGCACATTCCGCACGCCGATGCTATCCAGAAAACCGCTGATCTCGGCGGCCCCTTCCCCCAGATTGATCGCGAGCAGGGCGGGCCCGTCGGGGTCGGCGCTGTGTTCGGCGACGAATTCTTCAAAGGCGGGCAGCTCGCGCACGCAAGGCTGGCACCAGGTCGCCCAAAAGTTAAGGAAGAGCGGGCGCCTGGCGTAATCGGCCGGCGATACAAGCGTGAGGCCATCGAGCATCGGCAGTTCGAAGTCGGGCGCTTTGAAGTTGGCGATGACGCGTGGCGGCGCCGGCGCGAAGGTGGGCGCGGCTGCGGGCTGGCGGGTTTCGAGGGCGAGCATAAGCAGGGCGACGAAGATGCCGAAAAGCGGCAGGATGAGCAGTATGAGCAGGGTGGGGGAGGGGGTTGGCTTTTGCGAGGTCATGCCGGTTAGAATGTCCAACCCTCCGTTCCCATAAATTCATCAAAGGACAGATATGCGACGCCAAAACGTCTACAGATGTTCGGAATCCCGGCTGCGTGTTCGCGAAAGGCTTCATTTGTGACCACAATGCCATCTACAATCGCTGCCCGGGCTATGAGCCATGGATCGGCATTGCGTCCTCCTTTTAGTAATGTCTTGCGCGGGATATTCTGCCTAAAGTGTCGTATGGTGAATATCTTACCTACATAGTCTTCTTCTATTGTTGTCGGCGTAGGGAATAGATTATTGTATTTGTTGATTTCCACAAGAATACTTGCGTCATTCGAATTCTCAAGTTCTCGTCGGACTTCTCTTGTAGATGTAATTCGTCCATCTTCCACCATTGCCTCAAAGTACGACCAGAGCGTAGGGAATCTCTTTCGGTAGTAGAATCGGAACTGTTGCGACAATACCATCGTGTCAAATACGTACATTATGTATTACTCCGTATCAGATAGTCTTCGAGCCTATTGAGATTCTTTGGCTTAATATCCAGAAAGTCTCCGAGCTGTTCGAACGTTATCTGATTCTGGTAGTACCGCTGGAATGCCAGAGTAATGTACTCGCGACCCAAATAAGCAATCCAATTGTAATATCTGTTTCCTCCACCTTTGCGAGTAATTCGCTGCTCTGCCCATGCGTTTGCGGCATCTCTGTATTCCGCTTGAGAAATCAACTCCCGGTCGAGTAGCTTTCTATAAATCATTTCGCGGCTAACATTCAATTCGCCGGCGATATCACTGGCAAGCTCTCTAGAGTCTTCTCTTATGCGGCGATAGCCGAATACTTCCTCAAAATATTCATTGAAAAACTCGTCCGGCACCAATGCTTTTGCTGCTAGTTGATTGCAGATGACTTCTATTCTATGATTGTCATCTTGAAGAGTGTCAATGAAGTCATCATTGTCTGTATCAATGCCGCTCGTATTGAACAATAGATGAGCCAATTCGTGAAACAAAGTGAATATTTGCCTTGTACGCGCAGTTGAATTATTTACATAGATTACAGGAAACTCATAATCGTAGAGGCTGAACCCTGAATAGAGGCTGTTTTCCTGCCCGAAGGCGTCCTTAAATACATAAACGCCAGAGATGTATAGCGCTTTGCGCCATTCATTAAACGCTATATCCGCGTCTTTCCAGCCTAACTGGTCGTCTAAAGAAATACCAAGAAAGCTACGAACATCATTCGCTATCGTGTCAACCGACGAGCTAATTGGAGGATGCAATTCTTTTGTTATTACTTGAGCCGCTGGATTGCGTCCAAAATTTAGTTCGTCCAGCCCAATTTGCAAGGCTTGCGCTTTTCTTAGCAGAAGTCTGATTTTTGGCGGTATTTCATCCAGAATCGCTGTTCCCAATGTACGGAATGTTTCCTCGATATCTGGGAAATCTGGCCTTTCAGGAAAATAGAAAACTGAGACTGGAACTTTGAATTTGTCCGCAAGCCGCTCAAGCTGCGGATAAGTCGGGCGACCATTTCCCCTTTCCCAATCGTCAAGTTTGGGGAAATCTTTCAAAATGCGCGGGTCGGCCGGTTTGTATCCTGCCTTTTCCCGCGCCCACACAATTATGTCAGCATTCAGGGACATGTTCCCTGCTCCGAGTACTCATCCGTATTTTGCATAGCATAGCACACGATTGGAGTCATGTTCGACGGGGCATTCGTGTCATTCGACGAAACTGTCGACTACGATTGTCGAGCTTACGGAGTCTGATACTCAAACACCCACCCGTCCACAGCCCGCGCCCAACCGCTCAGCAGCTCCCCCGCGCTGAAAAAGTTCGCCACCTCAAGTTCGCCATTCTCGACACTGTCCGACCCGTGCACCAGATTCCGCCCGATCTCCAGGCCAAGGTCGCCGCGGATGCTGCCGGGCGCCGCCTCCGATGGCGTGGTCGCCCCGATTGTGGCGCGCGCCGCCGCAATGGCGTCACTGCCCTCCAGCGCCATCACCACCACCGGCGCCGAAGTGATGTATTCGACCAAAGCAGCGAAGAAGGGCCGCTCGCGGTGCACATCGTAGTGCTTCTCGGCCAATGCGCGATCGACTTGCAGCAGCTTCAGCCCGATGATCTTCAAGCCGCGCGCTTCGAAGCGCTTGATAATCTCGCCGGTCAAGCCGCGCTGGACCGCGTCCGGTTTCACGATGATCAGTGTTCGTTCCAAGAGATTGCCTTTCTGTCATACGCCATGATAGCCATGACGCGTATCATACAGCCGCGCCGCAGAATTGTGTATGCGCATCAGCGGCGCGTCAGTGGCCAACGCGCGCTTGACAGTGAGCCAGCGGCGCTTCCCAAGTGTAAACTGGGCATGGAGTGGCCGATTTTCTGCTATGATACGAGCAGCTTAAGGAGCGGGACGAAAATGAGCAGAGCTTTCTGGCATGATCAGGCGGTAATTGTTACCGGCGGCGCCGGCTTCCTCGGGCGCCATGTCGTCGAGGCATTGAAGGCGCGGTCAGCCGGGCGCATCATCGTGCCGCGCCGCGCTGACTATGACTTGCGCCAGCAGGAGGCGGTCGCGCGCTTGTATGCCGATCATCCCGACGCCACCCTGGTCATCCACCTGGCGGCCAATGTCGGCGGCATCGGCATCAACCGCGAGCATCCCGGCTTGTTCTTCTACGAGAATCTCATGATGGGCACGCTCATGTTGGAGTACGCGCGCCGCGCCCGCGTCGATAAATTCGTCGGCATCGGCACCGTTTGCAGCTATCCCAAATTCGCGCCGGTGCCCTTCAATGAAGCGGACCTCTGGGCCGGCTACCCGGAAGAGACCAACGCGCCTTATGGCCTGGCCAAGAAGATGCTGCTGGTGCAGAGCCAGGCTTATCGCCAGGAATACGGCTACAACGCCGTCCATCTGCTGCCGGTCAACCTCTACGGCCCGCGCGACAAATTCGACCTGAAATCCTCACACGTCATCCCGGCGGTGATTCGCAAAATGGTGGACGCGCAGGAGAGCGGCGCCCCGCATGTCACGCTCTTCGGCGATGGCTCGCCCACCCGCGAGTTCCTGTTCGTTCGCGACGCCGCCGAAGGCATCCTGCTCGCCGCCGAGCGCTATAACGGCGCTGAGCCGGTCAATCTAGGCAGCGCCTTCGAAATCAGCATCCGCGATTTGGTGGAGATCATCGCCGAAGAAGTCGGCTTCAGCGGCGCGCTGCGCTGGGATACCAGCAAGCCCAATGGCCAGCCGCGGCGCAAACTAGACGTCTCCCGCGCCGAGCGCGAATTCGGTTTCGTCGCGCGCACCGATTTCCGCGCCGGCTTGCGCGAGACGATCCGCTGGTATCGCGCCGAGAGGCGAACAGCGCGCGCGGCGGCTGAACGCGTCTAAGCGGCTTTGACGAGGCTTCACATGAAGCGTGCTTATCCGGCGCCCCCCGGAGGAGCGGAAGTGGGCAAGCTATTTCGGGAACATCGACATTTCTTCTTGATCATCCCGGCTTTGATCATTGTGATGACCTGGCCGACGTTCTACCACGTGCTGGAGACCGAGACGTTCTGGGTTCCGGGCAGCGGCGAAGATGTCTGGTTTGAATTGTGGGAGGGCTGGTATGGCGCTCAGATCCTCCAGGGCAAAGCCGACCTGTTCTATACAAATTTGCTCTATTATCCGCAGGGCGTTTCCCTCGCTTACCACCAGTACACTCTGCCGCACATGCTCATGGTTAACGTGCTGCGGGCGCTGCTGCCGGTATCCAACGCCTACAATCTCGCCTTCCTGCTGACGCTATTTGCCAACGCGCTAGCGACCTACGTCTGCGCCAATTACTTCATCAAGGACAAGTGGATAAGTTTGTTCGCCGCCGCGGTTGTCGGCATTAGCGTCGCGCTCCGCATTAAATCTGACGCCCAATTCTGGACCTATTACACCATTCCACTGTCGATCTATTTCATGCATCGCGCCGTGGTCGAATACCGCTGGTCCTTCGCAATCCTCTGCGGCGTCGCTGTGGGGATCACAGTTTACATCGGCTTCTACGTGCTCGTCTGTCTTGTCATATCGGTTGGCATTTACGGCTTGTATCTGGCCTGGTCACGCTGGCGGGACCCGCGCTTTTGGGCGGTGGCTGTCTTCGCCGTCATCATCTGCGCCGCTATCAGCCTGCCGCGCCTGGCGCCGATGTTGGCCGATGGCGAGCAAGTTGACGCCATTCTCGCTTATCGCACAAATTGGCAGAATCGCTCAAAAGACCTGCTGGATTTTCTCCGGCATCCAATATGGACCGGCGACGAGAGCTTCGAACCTGGTTATCTCGGCTTCCTGCCCAGCGTGCTCATCGGCATTGGCCTGTTCCGCCACGCCCGGCGGCGCAAGTTGCTGCCCTGGCTCTCCCTGCTGCTCGTCTTCATGATTTTGCGCGCCGGCACATTTCTCACGGTCGCTGGCCTGGAATTCCCCGATGTCTTGCTGCCGAAGCATTATCTCAATTACATCTTCCCCGAGATTTTTCGCGGCTTTACCGGCAATCACCATTGGGTGCTGGGCGCCCTGCTTCCCTGGGCAATTCTGTCTTGCTATGGCTTGAAGACCCTGCTGGGCGCAAAAGCCGCGAACACGCGCGCCGCTATCCTGCTCGCCTTGATCGCGCTTATGGCGCTCGAATACAGCTATGGGCCGATCACCGGCCAGGTCGTCAACGATGAGCGGACCGCCTTTGTAGATTGGTTCGAGGGGGAAGACAAAGACAGTCCTCGCCTCATAAACCTGCCCATGAACACCGCCGTCGTGCGCCGCTACTACAATTACATTCAAATGCTGACCGGTTATCCGCAAGTGGAGGGCGCGCTTAACCGCGTGTTTCCTGAAGCCAACAACTACATCTGGAGCAATTATCTGTTGAGCGCCTGGAAGTCGGGCGCCGCCGTCCACTGCACCCCGGCAACGCGCGCCGCCTTCGAGCCCGCCCTGGACCAGCTGCTCAATGACGGATTCACCCACCTGCTCATGCACAGGGGCAGGTACTTTACACAGGCGGAACCGCATAGCTTCGCCAGCGTGCCAGCGGCCTACAGCGATGATTACCTGTCGATTTATCGCCTTGAGGACATGCGTCTCAGCTGCGACAACAGCGCCATTCTCGGTCACGATTCGCTGCCGCATTGGCGCGGCCTGGCGCTCTCATCTGATATCCTGCCCGACCCCGATGTCGCCCTGTTGAGCGTTTCTCCGGCAGGTTCCATTGAAGACGGGCTCTTCGATTATTACGCCTCGGTATTCGACGATTGGGCCGATTTTGTTCAAGTCTACGCCAGCGATGGCGAGCTCGCGATCCAACCTTCGAACGCGCGGCATAGCGATTTCAACAGCGTCCTCGAAAGCAATCAATTGATTCTGCGCTTGACCGACCAGCGCCAGGACGAGACCGCCGCCTTCAAGCTCGTGAACGACCGGCTCTCGCAGGAATTCCAGCCTTGCTTCCCGCTGATGAATACACCAGATTCCTTGGCGCAGTATTTCATTGATTCCGCCTTTCCCTGTGAAATCCTGAGCACGGAAAAGCGGATAAACATTCAGTATGGCAACGGCATGGAACTCGCTTATGTCTCGGACGATACCCAGGATGCCTGGCTTAATATCACCCTCTTTTGGCGTTATCGCTATGAACGCGATGGAACGCACGCTTACTCGATCCAGGTCTTTGATGCAGCCGGTCAAAAGGCGCAACAGGCCGACCATGTCATTGGGCATAATCCGTTGGAGCGCCGCCAATTGGATCTCCGCGTCTTGAGCCCGGGTGACTACAGCGTGAAACTGATCCTCTACAACTACAGCACCGGTGACACGGTATCCGGGCATGCCGCCGACAGTCAGGTCCGTTTTGAGCGGGAAGTGGAACTGGCGCGCTTCACGGTCGAATAGCATTTGCCGGGTCCAGCAGCGCGTCGCCAGCGCCGGGCTGTTCTGCTGAAACTGCTGATTCCCTCGTGAATCGCCCGCTGCCGCGCGTCACAGAACGTGTCGCCGCGCTCGGATTGCTTGACTTGTTGGTAAACTTGCGCTTTCTTTGGTATCATAAACACGATTTAGTGCCAGTGGGCGGCTTGTGCGCCAGGCCTTGATTCCAGGCGGACAGAAGGTTGATCCGCAGCGGCGCGCAGAATCAGCGGACTTCCGCGATGCGCGTTTTCAGAGATGGAACGCGGCCAATGGACAATATCTCCTGCAGATGAACTGATATGAAAAAGGGCTTTGCTGGTTGAGGAGGATAGCACTTTGAGCGTACTACTGGATGTCAAAGACCTGATCGTCAGGTTCTACACGCAAGAAGGCACGGTCTACGCGGTCAATGGCGTATCCTTCGAGCTGGAAGAGGGCGAAACGCTGGGCATCGTGGGCGAAAGCGGCAGCGGCAAGAGCGTGAGCTCGCTTGCGCTCATGGGCTTGATCCCCAGCCCGCCGGGCAAAGTTGAATCCGGCACCGTCATCTTTGAAGGGCGCGACCTGCTAACCCTCAAGCCGGATCAGATGCGGCTCATCCGCGGCAAAGAAATCGCCATGATCTTTCAAGATCCGATGACCTCGCTGAATCCGGTGCTCACCATCGGCACCCAGATCACGGAATCGCTGAAGCTGCACGAAGGCATGAACACATCGCAATCGCGCAAGCGAGCGGCCGACCTGCTCGATATGGTCGGCATTCCCGACGCCTATCGCCGGCTGGATGATTACCCGCATCAATTCTCGGGCGGCATGCGCCAGCGCGTGATGATCGCGATGGGCCTGTCCTGCAATCCCAAACTATTGATCGCCGACGAACCGACCACCGCGCTGGATGTGACCATTCAGGCGCAAATTATCGAGCTGGTCAAACAGCTCAAGGACGAGTTCAACATGGCGATGATTTGGATCACGCATGATCTGGGCGTGGTCGCCGGCATCGCCGATCGCATCCAGGTCATGTACGGCGGGCGGATTATGGAGTCCGGCTCATCGCACGAGGTCTTTGGCGATAGCCGCCACCCTTATACCGAGGGCCTGCTGGGTTCCTTGCCGCGCCTGGATTCCAGCGGCGAAGAAAAGCTGACGCAGATCGAAGGCTCGCCGCCCGATATGCGCAACGAGCCGGTCGGCTGTCCCTTTGCGCCGCGCTGTGACGTCCGTGAACAGCTCAATCTGGAACGATGCTGGGATGAACGTCCGCCGCTGGAAACCGTGCCAAACGCAGGCGGCGATGAAACGCATGTCATGTCTTGTTGGGCCGATATCCGCGAGGGGGTAGCGTAATATGTCTAGTCAAGCCATGGCGGTTGAAACGCGCAAAAACCTGGACCCGAACGACGTCATCCTCGAAGTAACCGACCTGAAAAAACACTTCCCGATCTCGGCCGGCATCGTCTTTCAGCGCCAGGTCGGGGCGGTGCGCGCGGTCGACGGCGTCAGCTTTCAGGTGATCCGCGGCGAAACGCTGGGCCTGGTCGGCGAATCCGGCTGCGGCAAAAGCACAACCGGCCGCACCATCCTGCAGCTCTATCGCCCGACCGAAGGCAGCGTCAAGTTCGAGGGGCAGGAACTCTCGACCATGGCCGGGAATGATCTGCGGCAGATGCGGCGGCGGATGCAAATCATCTTTCAAGACCCCTTCGCCTCATTGAACCCGCGCATGACCGTCGGCAGCATCGTAAGCGAACCGCTGCAAATCCACCGCATTTATTCCAACAAGCAAGAGCGCCAGCAATATGTGGAAGCCTTGATGGAGAAAGTGGGCTTGAACCCCTACTTCATCAATCGCTATCCACATGAGTTCTCCGGCGGGCAGCGGCAGCGCATCGGCATCGCCCGGGCGCTCGCGCTCGAGCCGAGTTTCATCGTCGCCGACGAGCCAATCTCGGCGCTCGATGTATCCATTCAAGCGCAGGTCGTCAACTTGATGGAAGAGCTGCAAGACGAGCTCGGCCTGACCTATCTGTTCATCGCCCATGACCTTAGCATGGTGCGCCATATCTGCGATCGCGTCGCTGTCATGTACCTGGGCAAGATCGTCGAGCTCGGGCCCGTCGATGAAGTCTACGACAACCCGCAGCATCCATACACCCAGGCGCTGCTATCGGCCGTGCCCGTGCCCGACCCGCAGGTCGAGGAGAATCGCCAACGCATCATCATCGCTGGCGACTTGCCCAGCCCGGCCAATCCGCCGACAGGCTGCAACTTCAACACGCGCTGCCCCGTGCGCTTCGACCTCTGCTTCGAAGAGCCGGATCCGCCGCTGATCGAGGTGCGCCCGGATCACTACGTGAGCTGCCATCGGGTGACGTAGCTCAGGCAAGCAAGCTCAAAACCTAGCTCAGAATGGCCGCGCTATGACCCTCATCGGCGCTTATTTGGGTTCGCCTGACTGGCAGCGCTGGAATTCTAAACAGGCGGAAGCCGAACTAAGCCGCTACAAGCGCTATGGCGTCAACACAATATTCGCCGAAGCCGATCATTATCGCCGCGACATCATTCAAATCGCGCAGGATTGCGCCTTGCGCTTCATGGGCGGTCTGACCTGCTTTAACAGCAAGGACGCGCTGGTACAGAATCCCGAACTCCATCCCATCTGCCGAGACGGGCGGCGGCGGCCGCAAATGAATTGGTATCTTGGCATTACGCCAAGTTATCAAGCCTATGCCCAGTCGCGTCTTGATGTGCTAAAGCAAATGGCGAATGCATACAATCTAGACGGGATCTGGCTGGATTTCATCCGCTGGCCGCTGCACTGGGAACATGAACTTCGCGATGATACGCCCGCCCCGCTAGAATCGAGTTTCGACGAGCACACGCTCAGGCGCTTTGCTGAATTTGCCGATATCGATATTCCCGCCGTCGCGACGAGCCGAAAGTCCGATTGGATTCTGCGAGCGCATCGGGACCAGTGGATTGATTTCAAGTGCTGGATCATCACCGACTTTGTCGCTCAAGCGAAGGCAATAGTAGACGCACATTTAGCGGGCAAACCCTTAGGCTTGGATATCGTGCCCGCAACATCTCCACAGCGAGAGCGCCTTCTAGGTCAACGGCTGCACGATTTGTCCACCCATGCTGACTGTTTCTCGCCCATGCTGTATCATCACGCCTTGGGCTTCTCACCTAAGTGGATGACGGAAACATTAGATGAAATGGCAACGGAGACCGACAAACCGCTCGTTCCCTTCGTACAAGTTGACGCCTTTACCAGCGAGGGCGAGTTGTACGCCGCGCGGGAATGGGAGCGGGTATTGGATGCGGCCCTGTCACATGGCGGCTGCGCGGGGCTGATTGCTTTTACCGGTGATATGCTGCATGCCAATGGGCGCGGGCGCTCAATGGAAGGTTTGCTGCGGCGCCGGCCCGCCTCGTCAGCCTGACACAGCTTCTCCGGACAGAACACGCGCTGACGAACCGACTTCACCGGCGTAGCCGCCCAGATCTACAACGACGTACCAGTGACCGGGGCGGGGAATCTCGAACCGGACCGGCGACTGTTTATAGTGCCCACCGTTGTATTTGTGCCGGTGACCGCTCCGATACATGAGGAAGTTATGGCTATCCAACAAGCGAACATTCGCCGCGTTGGTAATGGTTACCTCGGCAATCTCGCCGCCAGACAACTGCCCCAAGTCGTGTTTGATAAATTGCAATCCGCATTACTCCATATTGGATGTGAGATGTTCCGGTGGCAATTTGCTTGAGATTGCGGAGCGCCGTCTGTACGGCTTAGACTTCGACCGGTTCACCCAGCACAACTTCGACAATCTCTTCCGCAATTTCCTCGACAGTTTGCATCGTTGTGTTGCGGGCAAGCTTGTCAGCCAAAGACGGGCTGAAAGATACGACCTCATCCTTCGTTATGTTGTGCCAAATCGGCAAGAGCACTTGGTCTCCGTCAACCGACTTGGTTACCAGTCCGTCAAGCTCGTAGTTGGGCCATCCCTTAGCAAAGAAGGCTCTTGACAAAACTACAATTCCGAATCGACTGGAAGCTATTCCTCGGTCAATTATGCGGCGCAAGCTATCGCCAATCTTTAGTTCAAACTCGTCATACCAAACCGAAAGTCCATTCGCGACAAGCGTATTTGCCAACGGCTTAACCACTTCATCTTTGTCTTCAGACGCATGCGAGATGAATACGTCATATTGAACCTGGCGTTCGTTCCGAACGAGAGAAGGTATTGTCGATAGCGGCGTTTCTACGAATGGACGCAATTTGCCCGGAAGGAGGCGAACACTGGATTCTACCCGTCCTGCATAACCGCCCATGTCTACGGTAACGTACCAGTGCCCGGCGTTAGGAATTTGCAACCGCAATGGCGAACGCTTGGCGTGCCCGCCGATATATTGATGGCGGCGTCCGCTACGGTAACTCTGGAAATTGAAACTGTCCATTAGGCGCACGTTTGCGGCACTGCCCTTGAGAATGACCTCGACGATTTCGCCACCAGTTCTGTGCCCCAAATCATGCTTTGTAAATTGCACAGCCGTGTACCTCTAGTCGATAACGGATAACAATAGTATAGCACAAGAAGGCCGAATCTGCTGCGAGGGCGAAGATTGAGCGCAGCCTCCGATTTCACGTGTAAGCCGAGCAATTGCGGGAGTTAATCTCGCTCTCCTTCGTATTCCAAATCATCAAATTCAGTGATTGCCTCATGAATGTCTACGGCGATTTCCTCGACAGTGTAGATAGTAGTACTTAGGCCGACTATGTTTGCTAATGACGGACGGTTTTTCCGAATCTCCTGCAGAGTTATTTGGTGCCAAATGGGAAACATTATGCGATCCTCTGTAACCCAAAGGTTTTCCAACATGTCGAGCTCATGATTTGTCCACGGTTTTGCAAAAAACGCGCTCGATAGCAATAGAATGCCGAATCGACTCGCGCTAATACCCGCGTTCAACTTTGCCGTCAGATTGTCCCCAACTCTAAGTTCGAATTCGTCAAACCAGACTCGCAATCCGAAGTCTTGAAGCAGTGACGCCAGTGGCCGCGCCACCTCATCTTTGTCTTCGGAAGCGTGAGAGAGAAAGACATCATATTCGTATCTGGCTTTGCTAAGAACGTGTCGTGCCAATATCTTCCCCGTGTCTCAGAAGTTGGCCACAGAATATTAACAGCACAAATATAACTAAAAGTAAAATAGCATCGACATCGCGCAGTGACTGGCGTTTATGTACCAAGAACTGGGCGAGCCACTGGCCCGCCCCTAAAATCTGTCCTGTTGTGTGGTGGCTTACGCAGCGGGCGCCGCCGCCGGCCCATCCACGATTTCAACGAACTCCTCGGCGTTGAGCGTCTCCCGCTCAATGAGGATCTGCACCAGCTCGTCCATCTTGTCTTTCTGCTCCAGCAGCAGGCCTTTGGCGCGCTCGTACGCCGCTTGCAGGATGCGCTTGACCTCGTCATCGATCTGCTGGGCGTAGTGCTCGCTGTAATCACGCTGCTCGGCGATCTCCCGCCCCAGGAAGACCGCGCCACCCCCATTGCCATAAGACCGCGGACCGAGCAGGTCGCTCATGCCGAATTGCGTCACCATCGCCCGCGCCATCCGCGTCGCCTGCTGCAGGTCGTTGCTGGCGCCGGTCGTGAATTGATTGTAGATGATCTCCTCCGCCGCCCGGCCGCCCATCGCCGCCACGATATCATCTTCAAATTTCTCGCGCGTGATCAGCATGTCATCGCCGTCCGGCAGGGGCATGACATAACCGCCAGCCCGCCCGCGCGAGACGATTGTGATTTTGTGCACCGGGCTGGTATTGTCCAGCAGGTGGAAGAGCAGGGCATGCCCCGCTTCGTGATAGGCGACCTTTTCTTTCTCCTCCGGCGTGATGACGCGGCTGCGGCGTTCCGGCCCCATCACCACGCGCTCCATCGCCTCTTGCATTTCGGTCATGCCGATGGATTTCTTGTTGCGGCGCGCCGCCAGAATCGCCGCCTCGTTCACCAGATTCTCCAGGTCCGCCCCGCTGAAGCCGGCCGTGATCTTCGCAAGCGCCTCCACATCGACATCGCCCGCCAGCGGCTTGCCCCGCGAGTGCACCTTGAGAATCTCCTGCCGTCCGCGGACATCGGGGTTGTCCATCACCACTTTGCGATCGAAACGACCGGGGCGCAGCAGCGCCGGATCGAGGATGTCGGGCCGGTTTGTGGCGGCGATGATGATGATGTTGGTGTCATTATCGAAGCCGTCCATCTCCACCAGAATCTGATTCAGCGTCTGCTCGCGCTCGTCATGGCCGCCGCCCAAGCCTGCGCCGCGGTGCCGGCCGACCGCGTCAATCTCGTCGACGAAGACGATGGCGGGCGCTTCCGCTTTGGCGCGCTCGAACAAGTCACGCACCCGGCTGGCGCCAACGCCAACGAACATCTCGACAAATTCCGAACCGGATATGCTGAAGAAGGGCACGCCCGCTTCTCCGGCCACAGCGCGCGCCATCAAGGTTTTGCCTGTGCCCGGCGGCCCCACCATCAACACGCCCTTGGGCACGCGCGCCCCCAGACGGATGAACTTTTCCGGCTCTTTGAGGAATTCGACGATCTCTTTCAGGTCTTCCTTCGCTTCTTCAGCGCCGGCGACATCTTTGAACGTCACTTGCGGGCGTTCCATATCGCGGGAGACGCGCGGCTTGCTGCGGCCGAAGCTCATCGCCTGGTCCTGCCCGGCCCGCATCGAGCGCATCATGCGCCACAAAAACCAGACGATGATAAGAATCGGCACGACGCCCAGCACAATCTGGAAGATGATGCTCGGTGTGTCATCAGTGGGATGCGGCACGAAGTTCACATTCGCCAGCGCCGCTTGCGAAACATTGAGCGCGCCCATCAACTCGTAGAAATCCGAATACTGGCTCTTGTAGGCGGTCTTGCTCGTCTGGTCCGTGAAGATGACCTTGAGCTCGGTACCGCCGCGCTCTTCGACCCGGTCCACCCGCCCGCGGCTGATTTCGGCCGCCAGCTCATTGATCGGCAAGCCAGCGGCCGCCTGAAAGCTCGCCCGGCCATTGAATACGAGCAGAAATATCGCCAGCAAAATGATGCCCAGCACGATCCACATCCGCTGCGAATTGGGGTTCCCAAAAGGCGACTTCCAGCCGTCGCTGTTTTTCTTGCCATCTTTTCCCCCCTCGGTCACATGCTTGGGGGGCTCGGAACGGTTAGTCATAGAGTGTACTCCGTCATCGTGTTAAGCAGCGGTCTGCCGCTAGCGCCATCCCGCCTTAATGATAAAGACCCAGCCGCGGCGTAAATGGTGATAAATTCACCAGCATTTGGCAGCAGATAAATTTAGCAAGCAATGAGAACAGCTTCTGCAAACGGAGGCACTGCCAGAAATTCATAACGTTGCATTGGCGAGCCGGCAGCTTGCCCGTCGCAGCCGATAGATGAAAACGCGCGACATGATTTGTCGCCCCAACATTACAAGGGAAATCCGGTTTATGTCCGTATAATTCATCTTAGACCGTATGGCTTCACCGGTGAATATTCGCCCCGATTCCAGTATCATTATAAGTGAAGCGCTAAACCACACGAGCGAAGCATGACAAGCGCAAAAGTGACCGACCGCAGCAACCAAGAGTGGATCGCCGCGCTGAGCGAAAATGGGCAGCGCGCGCAAAACGACGCCCTGGCCGACTTGCGCCGGCGCTTGCAGCGCAGCATCTACTTCTACCTCAGCCAGGACCGCAGCGACCTGCGCGGGCTGGCGGCGCATGAGTTGGCGCAGATGGCCGAGGACCTGGCGCAAGACGCCACCCTGCGCGTCATCGACAACCTGGACAAATTCCGGGGCGAGAGCCGCTTCACCACCTGGGCCACCAAAATCGCCATCCGCCTGGCCATCAGCGATTTGCGCCGCTCGCGCTACAAAGACTTCAGCCTGGATGAATTGACCGCCGATGGCGACCTGCTGCCGATATCGACGCGCCTGGCAAGCTCCGCCTCACCGACGCCGGAGAAGGTCGCCGAGCGCGATGACGTGCTGGAAAAGATTGAACTGGCGCTGAAAGAGGCGCTGACCGAGCGGCAGTATCAAGCCCTGGTCGCCGTCGCCATCAAGGGCATCCCGATGGACATTCTGGCCGAGCGCATGGGCAGCAACCGCAACGCCCTCTACAAACTCATCCACGATGCCCGCCGCAAGCTCAAAACCCACCTCGAAGCCCAGGGCATATCCACCGATTACATGATGAACCTGTTCGGGAATTGAGGCGCGAGTTAACGCAAATCTGTAGGGGCGTCCCGCCTGATCGCCCGCCGCGTGCCATTCCGCAATCAAGCGAGCGTCTCAGCGAGAAGCCCCTACAGCCGCCTCTAGGAATTGCGAATTCTTGAAGGCGATGGGAGTCCGTAGGGGCGAACTCGTCTCAACCTCGCGCGTCAGGGCTTGGCTCGCAAATAGTAACGAATCCTCGCAAATGGAGATTTGTAGGGGCGACGCTGTGAGTCGCCCTAAAGCACACATTAATCGCAAGCACGCGCCTTATGGCGAAACTCCACTATAGCTGTCTGTCTGCCTGGGTGGCGTGAACTACAGATTAAGGCGAATACCCTGAATCCGAGCCACTAGGGCTCCAGCGCCAGCACCGAGCCGAAGCACATCTCATCGCTCGTGCCCTCGCCCCAGACCACATACCGCGGCTCATCGGATAGCGAATTATCCCAGACGCAGGTCATTCGCAGGACAACGCCCCGTGCGACCTGCAGCGGCTCGACGAAGAAGTAATGGTCCTGCCAGTGGAAATCCCAATCAGGAATATCCAGCAGCAAGGTGGAATCCTCCTCGCCCGGGTTCAGCTCCAGGCGGAAGCTGCGCCCCAATTCATGCATATGCGCTCCAACGCTGAAGATCGTAAAGGAATCTGTGAGCGGATAATCACAGTAACCGCGCGCATTCTCGCCCGTATTCGCGGCATAGTCAGTCAGATTCTGACCGCACTCGCGCAATAGATAATCGGGTTTGTAGCGCCTGTCTTGCCCAAATAGCTCCTTGGCCCGCTCAATTGCGGTCTCCCGCTCGCATTGTGGCCCCTCTACACTGTCAGGGCAGGGAATCTCAACCGGCGCCACCAACGGGACAAGCGTGAGTTCGGCGAGCTGGCGCTCGGCGGGTTCTAATTGCAGGATGACGCGGCTTTGATCCGGCTCGCGGCTGGTCCGCAGATTGTAGTGCATTTCTATGACAATATGCTGACCTGGTCGGATGATAAAACCAGTGCCTTCCGGGACGATGACCGGCATAGCGCCCGGCCCCCAGCCGCCAATCCACTCAGCCTCGGCCGATAAGCCAGGTCCCCCATAACAAGACCAGCCCGGGCGACCATCGGCATAATTGCGCCGTTGAATTGCGCGCGTTGCCCTTTCATCAAACAGATACACGATATTGTGATGCGCCATCTCCGCCACATCGACGATGTAATCGAAACCGGTTATGTATTGCGGCGCGTCTATGTCCAGCGGTATGGCGAAGCAGCGGTAATCGTCGAGTACGTCTTCGGCTGGCGTATAAGGCTCGTCGATTTGCAGAACCAAGTCCGCTCGGACGTCGACGAGTGTGAATCCGTCAGTCGCTGAAGGCACGTAATCATGCGGATCGCCGAGCGGCGCGCCATCGTCGACCCAGGCGGCGATGATGGCGATTTCTTGATCGGAGAGGCTGCGATCGTACTTAAGCGGCAAGTTCTCCCGCGACGGCGGCCAGGGCGGCATGAGCCCGTTCACGACGTGGAACTTGATATCCGGCGCCGCCCAGACAACATCCTCGGCAAGTGTGAAGGGCGCGTAACCGGCGATCTGCCCGTCGGCATGACAGGCGACGCAGTTGGCTTCCACAATCGGGCGCACATGCTCGTGATAGCTGACATGCTCCGGGACGCTGACGCCGCTGACGTCTATGGTTTCGGCGTCGTCATCGTGATCGGCATCATCGTGCGCCAAAGCGGCCAAGGCGCTGCACCACAAGAGCGCAACAAGTATCATAACTCGCATAATAAATCTCCCGCCGCGGCATATTCTTTCCGCAATCAACTGAACAATATCAGATCCTGCATTAGAATCATTATAATCTGTTTGGTCTTGAATTGGCATTTTTCTGGTCTGGAATCAGGCCAATCGGCGGTTTAACGACAGACATGTCTCTACGGCGCTGGTCACTGCTTGTTCTCATATTGCTGCTGGGCGCGCTCAGCCGCGCGCTGCACATCACCTCGCAAGGCTTCTGGATTGATGAGGGCTTCTCCTTTTTCTACGCCTATTCGCCCGACCTGCTGACAGCGCTGGCCAGCGACATCCATCCGCCGCTTTATTACGCCGCCCTGCGCCTCTGGAGCGAGCTGACCGGCCACAGCGAGTTGGCGCTGCGTTGGTTCTCTGTGCTGCCGTCGATGTGCAGCCTGGCCTTAATCTACCAACTAGCGAAGGAGGCCCTGCGCGCGCGCTCGCCACAGTGGCTCGGTGAGGCGCTTCCCATATTGGCGATGCTGATGCTGGCGCTGGCGGACGCCGAAAGTTACCTGGCGCAGGAAGCGCGGCATTATACCTGGCTGACGCTGTTCGTGCTCATGAGCATGCTCTTCCTCCTGCGCTGGCTGCGGCGCTCGCGGCGGGCTGATTTCTGCGCCTGGCTGCTCTCCTCCATTCTCGTGCTTCACGCGCATTATATGGCCGCGTTCGCGCTTGCCGCCCAGGGCCTGTACATCTTGTTTTGGGCGCGCGGCGCGCCGCGGCGTCAGGCGCTTGCCGCCTTGGTCCTCAGCGCATTGGCCCTGGCGCCCTGGATGCTCGCCGTCGGTCGGCTTCAAGTGGGCAACCGCAACGCCTATGACGTCTGGGCAAATGAGCTCAGCCTCGAGCTCTTGCATGAAATCGCGGTGAATTACTTCAGCGGGCAGTGGGCGCTGGTGATCGGCCTGCTCGCGCTGGGCTGCGTCGCGCTTGTCTACCGGCGCGATGCGAGCATTGCCCTGCGCTTCGACCGCGTCACGCCACTCCTGCTGCTCTGGTTGACCGTGCCATTCAGCCTGACCGTCCTGGTCAATGAATTCCTTCCCTTTTTGCAGCCGCACCGCTTGATCCAGTGGACGCCCGCCATCGCCCTGCTGGTCGCCTGCGGCTTGTGCAACATCCGTCAGCCGATTCGCGCGCTCCTGGTCGCCGTGCTCGTCGTCTATGGTGTCACGCAGGTTGAATTCGGGCGCGGCCAGCCCGATTGGCGCCGCATCGCCCACTTGACCGCCCGCTACGCCGTCCCGGGCGATTTGATTGTGACCGATGTTGCCAGTGGCGATTTTGCCTTGCGCTACTATCTCGTCCGCGAAGAGGCTGGCGTCCCCGCGCTTGAGGCCGGCATCGCCTACGAAGCCCTGCATTATCAGCGCCTTTTCGCTGCCGAAACTTACGAAGCCTGGCTGCCCCAACTGCTTGATGCGCAGGAAACCGTCTGGCTGATGTATTGGTCCAGCGACAGGAGCGCCTTCAATTGGTTGGATGAGCTGGGCTTCAAACAATCGGCCAACTTTGTGCATCGCCACGATGGAGGCGCAAACGGCGAAACGCTGATGCACATTTATCGCTATGACCGGCCCCCTGCAAGCGCGCCGGCCGCCCGCTTCGCCAACGGCATGATTTTGCACTCTGCCCGCTTTGATCTGGCGGACCTGCGCCTGGATACACTCTGGGAAACAACCCGCCCGCTGCAGCGCGATTACGTCATTTCGGCAAAGCTCCTCGGCGCGAACGGCGCCCTGGTCGCCCAGCGCGATAGCGGGCCGCAGCTCAATCAACGGCCGACGAGCGGCTGGCGCGTTGGCGAGTTCGTCTTTTCGCCTCAGGAAATGATAGCGCAAGCGCCGATCGAGCCCGGCGCCTACCAGATCATCGTTCAGGTCTATACGATTGAGGGGGCTGGGTTCGCCAATGTGCCAACGATGAAGTCGCTGGAATACGCGCTGATCGAGGAGATTCAGGTCGGCGCGCGGCACTGAGCGAAATGCCGCAGCGCTAGCCCAGCGGCCGGCCGCCATCGACCGGGATGATGTCCCCGGTGCTGAAGCGCAAATGGGTCACCGCCGCGAATACCGCCTCGGCCACATCGTCCGCCTCAGCGATGCGCCCCAGCGGCGTCTTGTCCTCCTGCTCGGCGATGAGCGCCCGCGGCATCCGCTGTGCATATTCGCCATTGACCCAGCCCGGCGACACCGAAAGCACGCGAATACGCGGCGCCAGCGCCCGCGCCAGCGAACGCGTCATGCTGTCCATCGCTGCTTTGCTCGCGCAATAGGCGACATTGCTGCCCACCCCAGTGCGCCCGGCGATCGACGTGATATTGATCACGACGCCGCCAGCGCCCTCTGCCAACAGCGGCTGCAGCGCGCGAATTGAGGCGAAGGCGCCGCGCCAATTGACCCGAAAGATCTGGTCGATGGTCTCGTCGTCCAGGCCCGCCAGGTCGGCGTGCGGCACCGCTTTGCTGATGCCCGCGTTATTGACCAGAATATCGAGCCGGCCATACTTTTCGGCGATAGCAGCCGCGAGCCGGACCTGCGCTTCGCTGTCATCGACGGGCGCGTGAATGATCAGGTGATCGCCGCCCGCCAGCGCATCGGCCGCCGCCCGCGCCTTGCCCTGGTCGCGGCTGTAGGTGATGATGATGCGCGCGCCGGCCGCCGCCAAACGCCGGCAGATCGCCCGCCCGATGCCGCCGCCACCGCCCGTCACCAGAGCCGCCTGCCCCTGCAATTCCGTCATGCCATCGCCCCCGTGTACGCCGTCGTCTTCTAGCCTAGAAGGACCGCAGACCCGCCGGCAGGTGATCGACGCGGTTCATATAATGCAGCGTCGTCCAATTCCTGTCGAAGTTAATCCGCGTGATGGCGGTGTTGTCATGATAATAGCGCATGCTGTAGGGCCGGGCGGGCAACTGCTCGAAGAGCACCTTAAGCAGCAGATCCATAAATCCGGCGTGCGATACCAAGGCGACCACATCATCGCTGTCGCCGCGCTCGCGCAATGCCCGAGCGACTTTGAAGGCGCGGTAATAGCTGTGCGTCTCCGGCTCCCGTCCCAGCTCGCGGTCATACCAGCCGCGCTCGTCCACCTCGGCCGGCAACTCATAGCCAGGGAAGGCGTCTTGAATCTCGGTCCGCGTCATACCGCCGAAGCTGCGAACGCAGTCATCCTGTTGGAGAAACATGCCGCCTTTCTCATGCAGGTCCGGCCAGACCAGCGGCGTCAAGCCCAGGGCAGCGCTGAGCGGCTGCGTCGTCAACAGCGATCGCTGCATGGCGCTGGTGTAGAGATGGCTGATCGCGTAGTCCTCGCCGACGCCGTCCGCCGAGGTCTCGATATGCCGCGCCAGCAGGTCTCGCTGCTGGTAACCCCGCGCCGTCAAATCGGGATCGACCTTGCGTTTGTGCAGCGTCAGTTGAGCAAGCGCATTATTTTCCGATTCCGCGTGTCGAATGAGATAGAGCCGCATCAATTGTCCTTTGCTCTGAGCCAGAGAATTCCATTAGCGATTATAGGACAAGTCACGCTGAATGACAGCGGGGCATGCCCGCACTTTGCGCGCCTTCGCTCGAAGGTTACACTGTGCCCTTGACGCATCGCCTGGACTGGCTGGCCTTACCGTGCAAAAGATCGCAACGCTCACACTGAACCCGGCGCTTGATGTCGCCACCCGTATCGGCTCGGTCGCGCCCGAGATCAAGCTGCGCTGCGCCGAGCCCGTCTTCCATCCCGGTGGCGGCGGCATCAATGTGTCACGGGCGATTGCCTTCCTCGGCGGCGTATCGAGCGCGGTCTACACCGCCGGCGGGCATAACGGCACGATGCTCGCGCGCCTGCTGAACGACGAGCGCATCGACAATCATCCGCTGCCGATTGCGGGCATCACGCGCGAAAATGTTGTTGTCTATGAAGAGAGCACCGCCCTGCAATACCGTTTCACTATGCCCGGGCCCGCCTTGGGCGCCGACGAATGGGTCGCCTGCCTGGAGGCGCTATTCAACTTGAACCCGGCTTACATCGTCGCCAGCGGCAGCTTGCCGCCGGGCGTGCCCACCGAATTCTACGGCGAGATAACGCGCTACGCTCGCGAATACGGGATCCGCGTCATCCTGGATACGGCCGGCGACGCCCTCAACCGCGCCATCGGCAAAGGCGTCTTCCTGCTCAAACCTAACCTGCGCGAGCTGGAGCGATTCGCCGGCGAAAGCATCCACGGTGAAAGGCAGATTCGCCAGGCGGGGCAGCGCTTGATCGCGGAAGGCTTGACCGATGTGCTGGTGGTCTCGATGGGCGCGGCCGGCGCCGTCTTGATCACGGCGGCCGACTGCATTCATATTCGCGCCCCGATCGTGCCCATCCAAAGCAAGGTCGGCGCGGGCGACAGCATGGTCGCCGGCATCGTCTTGGGTTTGGCGCGCGGCTTCAAATTGGCGGACGCGGCGCGCCTGGGCGTGGCGGCGGGCAGCGCTGCCGTCATGACAGCGGGCACTCAGCTATGCCGCGCCGAAGATGCCTGGCGGCTCTACGACGAAATCTCACTAGCCTGACGCAAAAGCGGCCGCAGCCAGTATAATCGCTAGTCGCATCGTGGAAAAGAGCGCGAAAATGCCACCGTCTACGCAAATATCCTTGCGTGTCGCTGTGTCCATAGCTCCCCCTCCTTGACTCGTCGGATGCCCGCCATAGAGATGGCGGGAG
>WTGN01000015.1 GCA_011523545.1 Chloroflexota bacterium
GGGGGTGGGGTTGACCGGGCAGGAATCCCGCACCAACACGGGGGCCGGACGTAAAATGAAGCCTGTCGAAGACCGCGGTTTGCGCGCTTGGTGGAGCCGCTCCGAGCGCAAGGTCCTGCCTTACGTCTTCATCTCGCCCTTCTACATCATCTTCATCGTCTTCTCGGTGGGGCCGCTGATCTACGCCCTCTACCTCAGTCTGCACCGCTGGCCCGGCACCGGTCCCATGCGGCACGTTGGCTTGGGCAACTACACCTACCTGGCCGGCGATCCAGTCTTCCTCAAGTCCTTGTGGAATACCGTCTATTACGCCATCGGCGCATTTCTCTTCATCTTGCCGCTGGCGCTGGTTCTGGCGCTCTTGATCAACTCAACGCTCGTCCGCTTGAAGAGCCTTTTCCGCATCGGTTACTTCCTGCCGATTCTGACCAGTACGGTCGCCGCCACCATCATGTTCTTGCTCATCTTCAACAATGAATTCGGCTTGATCAACCAGGGCTTGGCGCTGCTGGGCATCCCGGCGCTGAAATGGCTGGACGAAGAATTAGTCAAGATATCGGTGCTGGCGGTGGCGACCTGGCGCTACACCGGCATCAACGTCTTGTACTTCCTCACCGGCTTGCAAAGCATCCCGCCCGAGCTATACGAAGCGGCACAGGTGGACGGCGCCGGCAGCTGGGCGCAATTCCGCTACATCACCATCCCCCAGCTGCGCCCGATCGCGCTTTTCGTCGGCGTGGTCACGATGATCGGTTCCTTCCAGCTCTTCGCCGAGCCGATGCTGCTGGCCAACGGCGGACCCAACGACGCCAGCCTGACCCTCGCCAACTACCTCTATCGCATGGGCTTCACCAACGCCAAGCTCGGCTACGGCTCGGCCATCGGCTGGGTGCTGGCGCTGATCATCTTCGGCTTGTCCTTAATCCAGCTCTACCTCTTCGGCGCCTTCAGGAAGGACGACTGAGGCGATGGACAACACACTCACAGTCCGCGCCCAGCGCACAATCGCTTATGGCTTCCTCTTCTTCATCCTGATTTCGATGGCGACGCCCTTCGTCTGGATGATCTCCAACAGCTTCAAGGAGCAATCGGAGATTTTTAGGATGCGGCCGACGCTCATCCCTGACGAGCCGCATTTTCGCAATTATGTCAGCCTCTTCGTCGACTTCGACTTCCACAAGCATTTTCTCAACAGCGCCTTTATCGCCGTGGTGCATACGGCCTCTCACCTTTTCCTGGCTTCGCTGGCCGGTTTCGCCTTCGCCAAATACAATTTTCCGCTGAAGAATTTCCTCTTTCTGGTCTTGCTCGGCTCAATGATGGTGCCGCTCTATACGATTTTCATCCCGCTCTTCGTTCTGGTTATCCGCCTCGGCCTGGTCAACAGCTACGCCGGCGTCATCATCCCGGGCGTGGCCGGCGCTTTTGGCATCTTCTTCATGAAGCAGAGCATGGAAGCGGTGCCGGGCGAGCTGCTCGATTCCGCACGCATTGATGGCGCTTCCGAGTTCCGTATCTATTGGCAGATCGCCCTGCCGCTGGTGAGGCCAGCGCTAGCGGTGCTGGCGGTGCTGGCTTTCATGGGCTCCTGGAATGATTTCGTCTGGCCGCTGGTGGTGCTGCGCAGCCGCGAGCTGCAGACGCTGCCCGTGGTGATGGCCGGCATGGTCAACCTTTATCGCATGGAGTACGGCGTCGTCATGGCGGCGTCCCTGCTGTCGACCTTGCCGATTCTGCTGCTCTTCCTCGCCTTGCAGAAGCAGTTCCTCGCTGGCTTGACGGTAGGCGCGGTTAAGTCCTGACGCGCTCGCAGGGGGCTGGCGGGTTCTAAATGCCCGCGCAAAACTTGACGCTCAACAACCGATTCGCTACTATTCGCCTAGAAACTATTGAATCAAGGAGGCGATATATCGACTTTGACTTCTTATATTCGTTTACGTTTTACGAGTTGATTGCAGAGGTAAAACCATGTTCGTTCGATATTTCCTGAGGCTAATTGTTCTTGCCGTATCTCTGTTCCTGCTGCTCGCCGCGCCCGCGCTCAGCCAAGACATGGTCGAGTTAAGCTGGATCACCGACTTGCCCGGCGCGGAAGAAGTCGCCGAGCGCTTCACCGAATACAACCCCAACATCACCGTTCGCGTCGACAAGGTGACCTTCCGCGAAGTCTTCCAGCAGAATCAGATACGGCTGGGCGCCGGCTCGCCCGAGCCCGATATCGTCAGCGTGGACGCGCCGGTGGTGGCTGCTTACGGCTTCCGCGGCTGGCTGCTGCCGCTGGACGACGCCTTCTCGCAAGAGCAGACCGATGGCTGGATTGACGCGCTGTATACTTCCAGCATGTACGATGGGCAGTTGCTGGCGCCGCCGATTTGGAATTCGGCGCAGGTCTTGTATTACAACGCCGACCTGCTTGAGGCGGCCGGCTTAACGACGCCGGCGCCCGATGAACGCTGGACCTGGGAGCAGGTCACTGAAGCGGCGCAAGCGCTGGCAAATGATGCCGATGGCGATGGCGTCAATGATGTCTGGGGCTTGCAATTCGGCCAGTACAATCGCATCTATCAGCTGCAGCCCATCCCCGAGAGCCTGCCGACGGCGGTGCTGGGCGATGACGCGCTGACCGTCGAAGGCATCATCGATTCCGAGGATTGGGTCAAAGCCTTCACCTGGTTCGGCGATCTGCACAACGCGCTCGGCGTTTCGCCGCAGGGCAGCATTAGCTCGGGCGAGCTCTTCCGCAACAACCAGTTGGGCATCTATGTCGATGGCGGCTGGATGATCAACCAGTTCATCAACGATCCGCTGGACTTCTCCTGGGGCACGGCGCCGCATCCGTATTGGGAAGGCGGCGAGGTGACCGTCCCGGGCGATAGCTGGCACCTGGGCGTCAACGCCAACACCGAGCACCCGGAAGAGGCGACCGAATTCGTGAAATTCGCCAGCTCGGTCGAAGCCGGGCGGATCTGGTTCGATGTCTGGGGCGTCTGGCCCGCGCACGAGGTAATGATCCAGGAGATGATTGACGACCCGAACAACGCCGAATGGCCCAACCAAGCCTTTGTCGTCGCGGCTGGTGAAGCGCCCTATGTGACGCCACGCCCGCTGACCGTCGGCTACCTCGAATACGAAGAGATCCTCTCCGACGCTTTCGAGGACATCCGCAACGGCGCCGATGTCGCCGAATCTTTGAGCCAGGCGGCTGGCCGCATCCAGCGCGAGATGGACAAATACCGGCCTTAGCGGTCGCCAGCCAAACATTGACAGGTCGGGGCCTGCGCGCCCCGGCCTGCTTCCCGGAGAGCATCCGTGCTCAAGAGCGTAAGTCTGGATCGCTTGGCGCCATTATTTTTCCTCGCGCCGGCCCTCATCCTCTTGCTCGTTTTCCGCTATGTCCCCATCGTCCTGGGCTTTGAAGAAGCGCTCTACACCAATTCCTTGAGCCAGGCCGGCGGCCGCAAATTCGTCGGCTTGGCGAACTTCCTCGCCGTCTATGAAGATCCGGTCGTTTGGGGCTCATTCAAGACGACGCTGATATTCAGCCTGGTGGTCAATCCGCTGCAGGTGGGGCTGGCGCTGCTGCTGGCGGAGCTCATCAACGTGCGCGTGCCGGGCATCGCCGTCTTCCGCGCCATCTACCTGGTGCCTATCGCCATTTCGGCGCCGGTCACCGCCATCGCCTGGGGCCTGGCGCTCGACCCCAATTACGGTTTGATCAACGGCATCTTTCGCACCGTCGGGCTGCCGCGCCAGCCATTTCTGCAGAGCCCCGATCAAGCGCTCTGGTCGATCATCGGCATCATCAGCTGGATCGGCGTACCCTACTGGAGCTTGTTTTTCCTGGCTGGCCTGCAAGGCATCTCCAGCGACGTTTTGGAATCAGCCCGCGTCGACGGCGCCAGTAGCCTGCGCATTTTCCGGTCCATCAAGCTGCCGCTGCTGCGCCGTATCATCGCCTTTGTGCTCGTCTCCGACACCGTCATTAACTTTACGCTATTCGCGCCAGTCTACCTGCTGACGCGCGGCGGACCGCAGCTATCGACCCATCTTGTCATGTATGAAGCTTATCGGCGCGGCTTGGTCTACGGCGATATCGGCATCGCCTCGGCGATCATCTCCGTCCTGCTGATTGTCGTCATCGTCTTCGTCGCCTTTGAGTTTATCGTCCTGCGCCCGCAGCATTAGCCGTGAAATGGATCCCGCAATGATGAGCTGTACAGGACTTCAATGCCGTGGGAGCGGCCGCGTATGAAATGGGACGCGGCAACACGCGCCAGGCTGCGCAAAGCCCGCCGCCATATCGTGCTCTACGCGCTCCTGATTGGCTTGGCTATTGCGGTCATTCTGCCGATCTCCTGGATTCTGGCGTCGTCTTTCACCACGCGCGAAACCGTATGGAAGAATGCCCTGCCCTTCACCTGGCGCGCCTTCTTCCCCGAAGAATTCACCCTGGACGGCTACCGCGCCATCTTCGAAAAAGACTTCGGGACGGCGCTGGTAAACACCTTCTTTCTAGGCGCCGTCACCGTCGTGCTGGGCATCGCCGTCGGGGCAATGTCGGGTTTCGCCTTCGCCCGCCTGAAGTTCCGCTGGAAGAACTTCCTCTTCGCGCTGGTCGTATTCAGCTTCATGATCCCGGGCGACCTGACGATCATCCCGTCCTTTGTGCTGGTGCGGGAGCTGGGCTGGCTGAATACCTGGCAGGGCCTCATCGTGCCCGGCCTGGCCAATGGCATCGTCATCTTCCTGTTCCGCCAATTCTTCGCCGAAATCCCGCAGGACCTCATCGACGCGCCCCGCGTCGATGGCGCCACCTGGCTGCAAGTTTTCATCCGCATCATCTTGCCGGTCTCCAAGCCGGCCCTCATCAGCGCCGGCGTGATCCTCTTCCTCGGCCAGTGGAACAACTTCTTCTGGCCGCTCCTGGTTGCGCCCGTGCCTGAGCTTCGTGTCGTGCAGGTCGCCGTGTCGATCATCGGCATCGAGCAGAACGTTAGTCTGTGGGAGCAGATGTTCGCCAGTTCGACGCTGGCGATGCTGGTGCCGGTCCTGCTGATCTTGCCCTTCCAGCGCTATTACGTCGGCGGCATCCTCGGCTCCGGCTTGAAAGGCTGACCGCGCGCGTGATGCAAATGCAGGCCGCCATCCTGACCGAGCCGAATACGCCTTTCCGCATCGAAACGGTCACGCTCGACCCGCCCAAAGCCGGCGAAGTCCTTGTCAAGATGGCGGCGAGCGGCGTCTGCCGCAGCGATTGGCGCGTCGCCATCGGAACAGCGCCCAAGCCCATGCCCATCGTCACCGGCCACGAGGGCGCAGGCGTCGTGGAAGCGATCGGCCCAAGCGTCACCAAGCTGCGAGCCGGCGATCATGTCACGCTGACCTGGGCGCCGATCTGCGGCGACTGCTTCTACTGTCAGCGCGGCAAGCCCAATCTCTGCGCCGCCTTTCGGCCCGCGATCGCCTCCGGCTTAATGGACGACGGCACAGCACGCATCCACTGGCGCGGAGAGCCGGTCTACATCCTCGCCGGCTTGGGCAGTTTCGCCGAATACGCCCTCGTGCGGGAGGCAAGCTGCGTGCCCATCGGCCGCGACTTGCCGTTTGATATCGCCGCGCTGGTCGGCTGTGCTGTGGCCACCGGCGTCGGCGCTGCCATGTACACGGCGGGCCTGCGCGCGGGCGAGAGCGTGGCAGTCTTTGGCGCCGGCGGCATCGGCCTGAACATCATTCACGGCGCGCAGCTCTGTGGCGCCCAAACCATCATCGCCATAGACGCCAGCGCGGCAAAAGCGGCGCTTGCCAAGCAATTCGGCGCGACGCACAGCCTGCCCTCCGACGAGAGGACCCTCGCGCGCATCCAGGCGCTCACCGACGGCCGCGGCGTCGACCGCGCTTTTGAGGCGGTCGGCATACCGGCCTTGCAAGAACGCGCCTTGGAGGCAATCCGCCCGGGCGGGACGCTGACGCTGGTCGGCACTGCGCCCGACGGCAGCGCAAGCAATCTGCCCGGCGCCGTCATCACGCGGACGGAGAAAGTCATACGCGGCTGCTCCTATGGCTCGGTGAATCCGCAGCGCGATATCCCGCTGCTGCTGGACCTCTATGCGGCTGGCAGGCTCAAGCTGGATCGGCTGATTACGCGCCGTTATCGGCTGGGCGACATCAACCAAGCCTACGCTGATTTGTTGAGCGGCGAGCTGGCGCGCGGTATCATTGTGTTGTGAAAGGGAGGCCAACCCCACCTCCCAAGCCCCTTCCCGCCATCTCTATGGCGGGCATCCGAAGCATCAGGGAGGGGGAGAATGCACAGCAATTGTCGTAGAAGGCGTAGGGGCGAGGCGGTGACTCGCCCATCTAGCAAAGGAAAGGCGCACACCATGCAAATGCAAGCGGCAGTCCTCAACGAATTCAACACGCCCTTCAGCATCGAAACGGTCGATCTGGCGCCGCCACAAGCCGGCGAAGTCCTGATCAAGGTGGCGGCGGCCGGCATCTGCCACAGCGATTGGCACGTGGTCGAGGGGCACTCGTACTTCCCCTTGCCCATCATCTGCGGTCATGAAGGCGCCGGCATAGTCGAAAGCGTCGGCGACGGCGTCAGCAGCGTTAAAGCGGGCGACCATGTGACCCTGAGCTTCCGCGCCAATTGCGGGGACTGCTTCTATTGCCAGCGCGACAAAGCCAACCTCTGCGAAGTGTTTGCGCCGGTGCTGCGCTCGGGCTTGATGCAGGATGGCAGCAGCCGCATCACGCGAGCGGGCGAGCCGATTCACATCATGACCGGCCTCGGCTGTTTCGCCGAATATGTGGTCATTCCCGAGAGCGCTGCCGTGCCCATCCGCAGCGATGTGCCGCTGGAAGTGGCGGCGCTGGTGGGCTGCGCCGTCTCGACCGGCGTCGGCGCGGCCATGTACACTGCCGATGTCCGCCCGGGCGAGAGCGTCGCCGTTTATGGCGCGGGCGGCGTCGGCCTGAACATCATCATGGGCGCGGTCATGTGCGGCGCCGACCCGGTCATCGCCGTCGACACCAACAGCAACAAAATGGAGATCGCCCGCGAATTTGGCGCCACCCACACGCTTTACTCCGACGACAGCAGCGTCAGCGAGATCCAGGCGCTGACCGGCGGGCGCGGCGCTGATCATGTCTTTGAATCGGTGGGCTTGTCCTTCTTGCAGGAGCGTGGCCTGGAAGCGACCCGCCCAGGCGGCACGCTCACCCTGGTCGGCTTGACGCCCTTCGGCAGCGGCACCAACCTGCCCGGCGCCGTCATCACCCGCACCGAAAAAGTCATCCGTGGCAGCTTCTATGGCTCGGTCAACACCCAGCGCGATTTTCCAATCTTCATCGAACTCTATCGCGCGGGCAAGCTCAAGCTGGACGAACTGGTGACGCAGCGCTATCGACTCGACGAGATCAACGAAGCTTACGCCAACATGCTCACCGGCGAAGTCGCCCGCGGGATCATTGTGTTTTGACTCGCCCGAAAGCGCGACTGATGTAGGGGCGACATATCATGTCGCCCGCTTGACCAATTCGATAATTCGTAGGGGCGAGGCGGTGACTCGCCCCACACAAGATCGTCTACCGTAGGGGCGACTCTGTGATCCGCCCGCAAGAGCGAAAGGCCATTGACATGCAAATGCAAGCGGCAATCCTCACCGAAGCCCAAACCCCATTCAAAATCGAAACGGTGGAAATCGACCCGCCCAAAGCCGGCGAAGTCCTGGTCAAAATGGCGGCAACCGGCATCTGCCACAGCGACTGGCATATCGTGGCCGGCAAAGCCGACTTCCCCGCGCCCATCATCCTGGGGCACGAAGGCGCCGGCATCGTCGAGGCGGTCGGCCCCGGCGTCAAGCGCGTTCAACCGGGCGATCACGTCACCCTCAGCTTCCGCGCCAGCTGCGGCGACTGCTTCTACTGCCGCAACGACCAGGCCTCCATCTGCGAAAATGAAATGGACGCGGTCATCGCTGGCGTACTGGGCGATGGCAGCAGCCGCATTTCCTGGCGCGGCGAGCCGGTCTACATCCTGGCCGGGTTGGGCACCTTCGCCGAATACATCGTCTGCCGCGAGGTCAGCGTCGTGCCAGTGCGCAAAGATGTGCCGCTGGAAGTGGCGGCGCTGGTCGGCTGCGCGGTGTCCACAGGCGTGGGCGCGGCCATGTTCACAGCGGAAGTGCGCGCCGGGCAGAGCGTGGCCGTTTTCGGCGCTGGCGGCGTCGGACTGAACATCATCCAGGGCGCGGCGCTCTGTGGCGCCGACCCAATCATCGCCGTCGATACCAACAGCAGCAAAATGGAGATCGCCCGCGATTTCGGCGCCACCCATTGCCTGATGTCGGACGATACGGTCGTTGGCGAAATCCAAAAGCTCAGCGAAGGCCGCGGCGCCGACCACTGCTTTGAATCGGTCGGCATCCCCGCCTTGCAGGAGACCGCGATCGAAGCCGTGCGGCCCGGCGGCATCGTCACCCTGGTCGGCATCACGCCGCAGGACAGCGAGACCAAGTTCCTCGGCCAGTCGCTCACCATGACCGAGCGCAAGATCCGCGGCAGCCTCTACGGCTCCATCAATCCGGCGCGCGATTTTCACCTGTTCCTGGATCTGTATATGGCGGGCAAGCTCAAGCTAGAGGAGCTGGTGACAAATCGCTACCGGCTGGACCAGATCAACGAGGCTTACGCGTCCATGCTGACGGGAGATGTGGCGCGGGGCGTGATTGTGTTTTAGCTGGCTGCCGACGCCGCTCCTCAACGTCGGCCAGCAGTGAATCCACTTATCAATGTGTTATACTGATTTTGGCAGCGAGGGAATGAAAGCAAATCGGCAATGGTGACCCAAGAGCGCGAATACACAATAGACGATGTTTGGCAGCTTGAGCATCAGCCAATGAATATGGCGGAGAAATACTATCTCATTGATGGGGAGCTGTGCGTCAAGATGTCACCGAGTCATTCTCATGGAAGCATCGCGAGCGAGATCGCGCGTCTCTTGGGCAACCATGTGGTCGAGCGTGGACTAGGCAGAGTAACCATCGAGGTAGGCTATCATCCGTCGGGGGAGCGTCACACGGTGCTGCTGCCGGACGTCGCTTTCGAAAGCTGGGCGCGGGCAGCGCGTAAGCCGCTTAAGACGTACGCCCCCTATATGCCCGATCTGGCGGTGGAGGTAATATCCCGGTCGCAGACGCTGGCGGAGACGCGCCGCAAAGCCAAGGTCTACCTGCGCCATGGCACGGATATGGTCTGGCTGATTGACCCGGAGCGTAACAAAGCCGAGACTTGGACAGCCGCGGACGACGGCACGGCCAAAAGCGAGATCATTGAAATGGACGGTGAATTAAAGGGCGGCGCGCTCCTGTCCGGTTTCACGCTGCCGCTAAGGCGCTTGTTTTCCCTCTGATCGCTACTTTCCACGAGGCTGACAGACGATGTGGCGCGGGGCGTGATTGTGTTCTAGGCTGACCAAGAAAAGAAGTGGTGTATGGCGTGTCGTTTGTGCGTCTTCACTCTTGAATTTTTCCGTATTGTACGGTTTGCGGCTTCTACCCGACTCGGAGACTAATATCATACCCCCAACATTTGGGGCGTGTTTTCCGGTTTTGACCTTATAAGATTTAGTCGATCTGTAGGCCTAATCTGAAAGCACTAAGCTCATGGAACAAATTCACGGTTCACATTGCAACGTTCAATATTCTCGTCGTAAACGTTGCAAGTTCTGCGGCGAAAGTATTATCTGGTACAGTTGTGACCATCTTTCTGTTCCCGGTTTACCTTTGGATAGCAGGGATCCATGGATCGAGCACAAATGTCACAAGTTCAACCTTCATAGATGGAAAAAAGACGTCGGCTCAACGCCGATAGGCAGATATATCTCCAGAGAAATGTCCGATGACCACGCGCAATCGTTCGATGCGGTGATGCGTTTGAACCACGAGTTGTTGGGCAAACGCGACCAAGCCCAAGTTGACGCTAAGCGGACCACAGCTTCTATCGATGAGAGGATACGCTTAAGCGAAATACTCTTGCAATTGCCGGAGAAACTAAGGGGAAAAGATCTCGAACTCCCCGAAGGCATCAAGAAGCGACGCAGACAACTGCTTAAACAGCGCGCAGAACTTATCGAATGGCGAGACGAGGCCTTGAAAATCCAATAACAGTAGCGGAGCAAATGGTCATATCAATGTCTACATCCGATTCCCATAAGCCTGCCCCACCGCGCTGGCCTGCGAGCTCACTACGCGTATCAATTCCTCGTCATGATCGCGCGCGAACTGGCGCAGTTCGGCCATATCGCGCACGCCGACATCAGCCAGCGCCCGCGCCGCGTAATGCTTGAAGGTATTGATATAAAACACCATCGAGTTCGCCTTCTCTTCGAAAAAGCGATAACCGGCCTTGCCCTCGACATTGCGCGTTCGCCCGCCGGGGCGCAGCCGCTTGCGCGCCAAAGCCGGGTTGGCGCTCTCGATGATCATCGTCGGCGCTGAGGCGCTTCCGTGATATGGCATGCAGACTTTGCCCGACTTGTGCTCGAAGAAAATATCGCCCTGCTCAATGACGCAGCGCGCAAGCTGCTGATTGTAGGAAATCAGGTCGATGCCCATCAGCAGCAGATGCCCCATCGACGTGCCGATGCCGCCTTCGACCGCGATTGTCACATCGTTAAAGCGCTCGTCGGTGGTGATGCTGTAGACCTCTTCCAGCGTCGTGACCGCCATGCCATTGGTCGCCGAGGTGCACTGACGCCCGCCGCCATGCCCGAAAAACAGGCCATCAGCGCGAACATCCGGCGCGATCAGCTTGAGGCATTGATTCTTGTCGCTGACCTGCCCGACGAAGAGCTCGATGTCGTCGCCGAATTCGGCGCGGATCGCCGCTGCCACTTCAATCACGCGCGGGTCGGAATTAATCGTGTAGATGCGGAACAGCCGCACGCCAGCGCGCTCATATAGATAACGGGCGTCGGCTACCTCGTCTTCCACCTTGCTGCAGCCGATGGCGGCGCCGATGTTGCGGGCGGCCCGCTGATAATCAGCATCCGTTGTCAAGGCGCGCCGCAGCACCGCCTTGGCCGCCTTGATCACGGCCGCCTGCCGCTCGATGTAACCGGCGAAGATGCTGTTGCGATGGGTGAAGATGGCGTGATGGCCGACCGCCGCCGTCGCCAGCACATCGCGCCAGCCCGATATCGCCGGCATTGAGCCGAAGCCGATCACGCTGCGCGGATATCTGCCGACCCGGTTGAACAAGCCGCATTCCGCGCTCAGCGTGCGCGAGACTTGCCGCGCCGAGGACAACTTGCGATAACCCAAATCTTTCCAGGAGTAGGTGCTGGTGATGAAAGGATTCTCATTCAGCCCCAAGACCGATTCGACCGTCAGCGAACGCCGATTGCTGCGCGGTGGGAT
>WTGN01000041.1 GCA_011523545.1 Chloroflexota bacterium
GGGGGTGGGGTTGGCTGCCCGCTACGAAAACAGGGGTGACTTGGTGAGTCGCCCACTTGGCAGCATGACTGGCTTTATTTCCCTGAGAAGGAGGTCCCAAGTGGAAAAACTACGCGTAGGCATCATCGGCTGCGGCCAGATCGCCCAGATCATGCATCTGCCCTACCTGAAGGAACTGCCGCAATTTGAAATCGCGGCCGTCTGCGATATCTCGCCCAAAGTCGTGAATACGGTCGGTGAATGGTACGGCGTCGGGCAGCGCTACGTCAATTATGAAGATTTGATCGCCCAGCCCGATATTGATATCGTCGCCGTCTTGACGATGGATCATGGCGATATCGCCGAGGCGGCCGCCGAAGCCGGCAAACATCTGCTGGTGGAGAAGCCCTTCTGCTTCGACCCGGCCGAGGGTTATCGCGTTTTGAGCGCGGTCGAGCGCAGCGGCGTCAAGCTGATTGTCGGCTACATGAAACGCTACGACCCCGGCTATCTCTATGGCATGGAGCGCATGAAGGCGATGGAAGATGTACGGCTGATCCGCGTTCATGACTTCGCCGGTGACTTCGGCGTGCATGAACCGCTGTACACCCTGGTCGCGGGCGATGACATCGCGCCGAATGTATTGGACGCAGGCGCGGCCGCGCTCGCCGCCAAGTCAGAAGCGGCTTTGGGCGAAAGCCACGCCCATTTGGCCGGCCTCTACAACATGCTGCTGATGCTATCCAGCCACGATCTGACCATCCTGCGCGGCGCATTCGGCGCGCCCGAGGGCGTCCTTTACAGCGACGCCATCTCGCCCACAGAAATCCTCTCCGTGCTGGATTATGGAGGCCAGCGGCGCTGCGTCTTCGAGGCCGGCGTCTGGCCCGAATATCTCTGGTGGGACGAGCAGCTGACCGCCTACGGAAAACACGAGACCATCAGCATCGCCTTCCCCAACCCTTATGTCAAATACGCGCCCACCACAGTCACGATCCAGGCAAATGAGGATGGCTCGCCGATGCGCAAGGTCGTGCCCGCTTCGCATGAAGAAGCGTTCCGATTGGAATGGCTGCACTTTTACGACTGCATTCGCGAGGATTTGCCCGTGCGCACCAACGGCGCTGACGCCAATGCCGATGTCGAGCTGGCCGTCGAGATGATCCGCGCCATCCGCGTCTGATGACCCAGGAAATCGCCATAATTGGCGGGCTCTTTAACGCTTTCCTCTGGGGAAGCTGGGCTGTCGTCCTCAAAAAGCTGGGGAATTATCCCCTGGACGCCTTCTTTCTGGGGCTCTACATTTTCTCCTTCGTCTTGGTGTGGATGATCGCATCGCTCGCGCAGGGCGAGGGGCTGTTCGACGAGATGGCGCAAGTCTGGCGCGAGAGGCCCGCGGTCATCATCATCGCGCTGGCCGCCGGCGGGACCTTTGTCATCGGCGTGCGCATTACAATGGCCGTATTTACCGCGGTAGGCTTGTCGGTGACCGCGCCGATACAGACCTTTATGAGCCTGATCCTCGGCACATCGCTCGCCGCGCTCGTCGGCGGCACGCCGGCGTCGCTCGCCCCGCCCGACCTGATGATCGCCTGCCTGCTTTTGTTCGCCGCCGCCATGGCGACCGTCTGGGCGCGGATCGTTCGCGACCGCTCGCTTTTCGAGGCGGCTCCCTCTCAATTGCGCGACGACGCCGGCGAATCCAGCAAACGCCTGATCGCCAAGAACATGGCGCTAGTCGGCTTGGCATCGGCGATCATCACCGCCTACCCGCTCGGTCTTGCCTACTCGCTGCAAACGCCGACAAACGACTTCGGGTTGACGCCGCTCGCCTGCATGACTGTTCTTGTTACCGGTTCGCTCCTTGGCGCGCTGTTGACATCGGGCGCTGTATTGACTAAACGCCGCCAGTGGTCGCTGCTTATCCGCGCCGGCTGGGAGATGCATCGCTATTCGCTGATCGCCGCGGTCGCGCATTACGGCGGCAATATCATCAACGCCTACGCCACCGGCGCGCTGACCGCCGCTGTATCTTGGCCCATCAGCTCAACTTCTCATCTCTGGACTTATTTGTGGGGCTTGGCGACGGGCGAGTTTAGGGGCGCGCCACGGCGGTCATTTCTCTTGCTTGCCGCCGGCGGCGCGCTCTACCTCGCCGGCATTCTATACTTGCGTTGGGCGCTGCTGCGCTCGCCATAATTCAGACTCGAGGAGGCGAAACCATGAAGCTCATAAGAAAAGCGGAACGCGACGAGCAGGTTAATGCCTATGTGTCCCCTGGCGCGTCACAGCTGGAGCGTATGATGCCGGCGCAGACGGCCGGCGGCGTGACGGTGGCGCTGGTGCATTTCCAGGACGGCGCCGTCACCCATTGGCATACCCATCCCGGCGAGCAGGTGCTTCTCGTCACCGAGGGCCGCTGCCGCTTTGGCAATGAAGCGGGCGACGGCGGCATCGCCGAAACCGGCGACCTCATTCATTTCCCGCCGGGCGAAAAACACTGGCACGGCGCCCTTGAAGGCGCGAGCATGACGCACATGAGCATCACCACGGTCGGCGGCCCCAACTGGATGGAGCCGGTGGCTGGAGAATAATATGCGAGTCGCCGTCACCGGAGGGAGCGGGCTGGCCGGGTTCGCCGCCGTCGAGCGCCTGCTGGACGCGGGCCACGCTGTCATCAGCATCGACCGGGTGCCGCCGCCGCAAGCGACAACGGAATACCGCCTGGTCGACTGTCAGGATCTGGGTCAAGTCTATGGCGCTTGCCGCGGCGTGGACGCGATCCTGCACCTGGCCGCCATCCCGCGCCCCGTCCACCATAGTCCCGACGAAGTCTTCCGTACCAATATCATGGCGACCTTCAACATCTTTGAAGCGGCCGCGGTCCTGGAAATCCCGCGCGTCGTCTATGTCAGCAGCATGTCAGTAACTGGCCTGCCCTTCTCTTACAGGCCGGTGCAACTGGCCTATCTGCCCATTGACGAGGCGCACCCGCATGCGCCCCAAGACGCCTACGCCCTCTCGAAGACTCTGGGCGAGGATATCGCGGCGGCTTTCGTCCGGCGGATGGCGGGCGCGCTATCGGCGGTCAGCCTGCGCTTCCCCTGGATCCATACGCCCGAGAGCTTCGAGTCCACGCTAAGGCCGCTGCAGGATGACCCGGCCGGCGGCGCGACCAACCTCTGGGGCTACATCGATACGCGCGATGTGGCGCGCGCTTGCCAGCTCGCCCTTGAAGCCGATATCCGTGGCCACGAAGCCTTTTACGCCAGCGCGCGCAACAGCTTTATGAAGACCGACAGTGTAACTCTCGCCCAGGCTTATTACCCAGAAGTCAAATTAAAATCGACGCTGGCGGGCAATGCGTCGCTCTTCGACTGCTCCAAAGCGGCGGCGGCGCTCGGCTTCCAACCGCTGTACGACTGGGAGGATTATCAATGGAGTTAATCCGCATCCGCACCATCGTCGACATCATCCACAGTGAAGGCTTTCGCCCCTTGGCCCAACCGCTGACCAAAGCGGCGGCCGGCGCGCTGATCAAGAACCCCTGTGCCGGGGCTTACATCGAAGACCTTGGCGAACTCTATGACATTGGCGCTGAGCTGGGCAAATTGCTGGGCGAGCGGGCGGTCACGCAGTTGAATGGCGAGCCGCAGAGTTATGGCAAGGCGGCCATCGTCGGCATCGATGGCGAACTGGAACATGCCGCCGCCCTGCTGCATCCGGCATTGGGCGCGCCCCTGCGCGAAGCAGTCGGCGGCGGGCGGGCGATAATCCCGTCAGCGAAAAAGATGGGCGGGCCCGGCACAAGCATTGATGTGCCCCTGCACCACAAAGACGCGATGCTGGTCCGCTCTCATTTTGACGCCATGGAGTTTCGCCTGCATGACGCGCCGGCGCCGGGAGAAATCGTCGTCATCGTCGCGGTGACTGACGGCGGCCGGCCACATGCGCGCATCGGTGGGCTGGGCGCTGCTGATATCATAGGTGAAGATGGCCTGCGCTGAATCAAGGGCGCGGCACGCGAAGGCAGGAGGCCGATAGCATGAGCGCAACCCGGAACTCATTTTCGGAGAAGCAATCGCAGCACCAGCGAGACATATTCGCCGATTTCAACCCGGCCAGCAGCGCCATCCTCGTCGTGGATATGCTGAACGATTTCTTCAAAGACGGCGGCGCTATGGTGCTGGAAGGCGGCGCGGCGCTCTATGAACCGCATCAACGGCTGCTGGCGGCGGCGCGGGCCGCGGGCTTGCCGGTGCTCTGGCTCAACCAGAGTCTGCCGCCCGATGACAGCCTCTTTGAAATGCGGGTCGTGCACTGCCTGGCCGGGTCATGGGGCGCGCAGGTCGTTGACGAACTGCCAGTCGCCGCCCAAGACATCATCATCCCCAAACGGCGCTACAGCGGCTTCTTCCAGACCACGCTCGATCTGAACTTGCGCGAACGCGGCATCGATACCGTCATCGTCACCGGCGTCGTCACCAATATCTGCGTGCGCTCGACCGTGCACGACGCCTTCTTCCTGCGCTACAAAGTCCTGGTGCCGGAAGACCTGGTGATGGCGACCAGCCCGCAAGCGCAAGCGGTGACACTCTATGACATCGACACCCACTACGGAGACGTGACCAAGCTCGCTGACCTGCTGGAGGCGCTGGAGGCGAAAGGAGCGGGCGCTTGATGTCCTCGCTGCTGATTCACAACATCGGCCAAATCGTCTCCGGCGATTATGAGAACCCGATCCTGGCTGGCGATTCGATTCTTGCGCGCGACGGGCGCATCGCGGCCATCGGCGGCGGGCTCAGGGCGGGCGACGGCGCAACCGTCATTGACGCCAAGGGCGCGACCGTGACGCCCGGCCTCATTGATTCGCACGCGCATCCCGTCATCGGTGATTACAGCCCGCGCCAAAACAGCGTCGATTTTATCGCGTCTTGCGTGCACGGCGGCGTCACCCGCATGATATCCGCTGGCGAAGTGCACATGCCCGGCCGGCCCACCGGCGCCATCGGCACCAAGGCCATGGCCATCGTCGGCGCGCAAGCCTGGCGCAATTTCCGCCCCGGCGGCATGAAGGTGCTGGGAGGCGGGCTGCTCTTGCAGGCGGGCTTGACCGAAGCCGACTTCGCGGAGATGGCGGCGGCCGGCGTCAAACATCTCGGCGAGGTCGGGCTGGGCGGTTATCACGATTGGGAGCGCATTGCGGAAATGGTGCGCTGGGCCAAAGGCTGCGGCATGACGGTCATGATGCACATCGGCGGCGCATCCATACCGGGCAGCGATGCCATCGGCGCCGAGCAAGCGATCAAGGTGCAGCCGCATATCGCTTCGCATCTCAACGGCGGGCCAACCGCGCCGGCGCCGGCCGATATCAAGCGGATCATCGCCGAAACCGACGCCGCCCTCGAAATCATTCAATGCGGCAACGCCGCCATCATCCCGCGCATCCTCGAGCTCGCTCGACAGCAAGACGCGCTGGACCGGGTCATCATCGGCACCGACATGCCCTCCGGCACCGGCGTTATTCCCCTGGGCATTCTGCGCACCATCGCCTGGGTCAGCGCCATGGGCGACATCCCGCCGGCCCAGGCCATCGCCATGGCCACCGGCAACACCGCGGCGCTCTACAATTTCCCGGCCGGGCGCATCGAAGCCGGTAAGGAAGCCGACCTGGTCATCATGGACGCGCCGATTGGTAGCGCCGCCGCCGACGCGCTGGAGACGCTGCAAATCGGCGATACGCCCGGCATATCCGGCGTGATCATCGATGGCGAGCTGGTCGCCCGGCCTAGCCGCAACACACCACCGGCCAGGCGCCAACTGGAGATTGGGCCATGAAGCGATTCGCTGGCAACGTCGCGTTGATCACCGGCGGCGCGGGCGCTCTGGGGCGGGCGAGCGCGCTGCGATTTGCCGCGGAAGGGGCAAGCGTCGTCATCGCCGATTTGGATGAGGAAGGCGCGCAAGCGGTCGCCGCTGAAATTGGCGCTAAAGCCATCGCCGTCCGCGCTGATGTAACCAGCCCGGAAGATTGCGCGGCAATGGTGAAAGCGGCGCAGGACAGTTTCGGAAGCCTGGACGTCGTCTTCGCCAATGCCGGCATCGGCGGCGAAAAGGTCGAGTTTGTGCACATGCCGATGGAAGAGTGGGACCGCGTCATGGCCGTCAACTTGCGCGGCCTGGCGCTCAGCTGCAAGGCGGCCCTGCCCGCCATGATCGACGGTGGTGGCGGGTCCATCGTCTTGATGGGCTCCTCGACCGGCGGCTGGGACAGCATCCTCGGTTCCGGGCCCTATATGACAAGCAAGGAAGCGGTCAATGCGATGGCGCGCAACCTCGCCCTGGAGTTGGCGCGTTATCGCATCCGCGTGAACGCTGTCTGCCCCGGCATCATCGAGACGCCACTCAGCTTTTGTCAAGGGGCCGACGACCCGGCCGCCTGGGCGAAGTTCTTCGCGCGCTTTGCCGAGCGCATTCCCTTGCGCCGCGTCGGCCAGCCGGAAGATGTCGCGGCGACAGTCGCTTTCCTCGCCTCCGATGACGCGCGACATATCACCGGCGCTTCCCTGCTGATTGATGGCGGACAAACGCTCCAAAGCTGGAGCAATGCCCCGGACTCCATGTATCCCTCGGACTGAGCAGTAGCGCTAAGAAAGTTACAGTGCTGCTTGCCCATGTAACATTCGTCAAAGCCCGAACTTTCGTACCGGCGAGCCGGTGGCTCGCCTACTTTTCTTTGGGAATTACAAGCTGTTTTCGCTTGACTAACTTGGAATTAGCGAAACATCGCGCGGGTCAATGTCGACCGGCGCGCCCACCCGGTCCGATAGGAAGGCGGCGTCGATGACCGCCTGCGCCAGCAAACCGGCGACGCCCGACACCGGCGGTGGCTCACCACGGCTCAGCGCCCGCAAGAAAGCATCCAGCTCGGCCTGGAAGCTGTCGATTGGCGCGAGCGCGCTGCGTTCGATCCAGCGCCGGGTCGCCGCTACCAGATTGCCGGCACGGTCGCCGGCGACATAACCCGCTTCGCCGACGATCTGAAAAAGAATATCGTCCGATGTCGCGACCGCCGGATAATCCGGCCCGACCCAGCCGCCGTGAATCGACGCCAGCGCGCCGTCGTCATAAGCGATCTGCAGAAAGACCTTGTCCTCGCCTTTGAAACCCAGCGCGTGGTCGAGGCGCGCCTTGACCTGCCGCGGCGGCCGCCCCAGCAGCCAATTCGAGAGGTCGATGGCATGCACGATGTTGTCGCGGGCGGCGCCGAAATCGGTGTACCACTTGCGCTCGGGCGGCGGCGTCTGTTGGAAATAACTGAAAATGGCATAGAGTGGATTCCCGATGTCGCCCGCTTCGATCATGCGCTTGGCGCGCGCGAAAACAGCCTCATAGCGCATCTTGAAGCCCATACCCAGCGCGACGCCCGCCTCATGCGCCGCCCGGCACATAGCCCGCCCCTGCTGCAAATTCTCCGCCAGCGGTTTCTCGCAAAAGATCGGGATTCGATGCGCTGCCGCCGCCATGACCGCCTCATGATGAAAGGGCGTCGGCGAGCAAACACAGAGCAGGTCGAGCGCCTCCCGCGCCAGCATCTCCTCCACATCGCCATAGGTCGCCGCGCCACTGATCGCCGCAACTTGCTGCGCCCGCTCCAGCAGCGGATCGGCGACGGCCGTCACCCGCGCGCCCAGCCCGCGCAGGCGCTGCGCATATTGCCGCCCGACCAAGCCGCAGCCGACGATGCCGATTCGCATATCATTGTGCCTGCTCATCGTAGCCATCGTTCGCCTTTTACCACCGAGTACACCGAGGGAAACGAGGTCACCGAGAGGCGCTGTCTATCTCTCCTGCATTTCACTGGCATGCCAAGTGCAGAATGTCACGTTTTTCTCGGTGATCTCTTAAATCTCGGTGTCCTCGGTGGTTGAAACATGATTTCACGCTGCCTCAGCTATACCGTCCCTTGCGCTTGGACGCCCTTCAAATCGATCTCGCGGGCGCGATGGCAGGCGACCACCTGACCCGGCCGGATCTGTTCCAGCGGCGGCGTCTCCGTACGGCAGCGGTCGATGGCATAAGCGCAGCGCGGATGAAAATAGCAGCCTGATGGCGGCTGCGCCGGGTCCGCGACTTCCCCCTTGAGCACGATGCGCTCGGAACGGAGGCGCGGGTCCGGCTTGGGCACAGCCGATAGCAGGGCTTCGGTGTAAGGATGGCTGGGCGCGTTGAAGAGCTGCTTCGTCTCGGCGATCTCGACGATCTTGCCGACATACATGACCGCCACCCGGTTGCTGATGTGCTTCACGACGCTGAGATCGTGGGCGACGAAAAGATAAGTCAAGCCCAGGTCATCTTGCAGGTCCAGCATCAGATTGAGTATCTGCGCCTGCACCGAGACATCCAGCGCCGAGACCGGCTCATCGGCGACGATCAGGCTGGGATTAAGCGCCAGGGCGCGCGCGATGCCAATGCGCTGGCGCTGCCCGCCGCTGAAGGCATGCGGGAAACGCCCCATGAACTCCGGCCGCAGCCGCACCCGCTCGAGCAGGTTCTCCACCCGCCGCCGCCGCTCATCCCGATCTTTCATGCCGCTGGCCAGCAGCGGTTCAGCGATGATATCAAACACGGTCATGCGCGGATTCAGCGAAGAAAAGGGATCCTGAAAGATCATCTGCATCTGATGGCGGAAAGGTTTCAGCGCCGTCTTGGGCAGGCTCGCCGTATCGACCACAGCGCCGGCGGCCGTCTGAAAGCGCACTTGGCCGGCTGTCGGCTTCAGCGCGCGCAAGATACAACGCGCCGTCGTCGTCTTGCCGCAGCCGCTTTCGCCAACCAGCGACAGGGTCTCGCCCCGGTTGATATGGAAACTGATATCGTCAACCGCCCGCACCTGCCCGACAATCCGCCGCAGCAGCCCCTTGCGGATCGGGAAAAAGCGCCGCAGATTCCGCACTTCCAATATTGGGACGACCATCCGCATTATTACCCCATCATACAAGCATTGTGGGCGAGCCACCGGCTCGCCCCTACACACTGTCTAATTGTCCGGCTCATGATACAGGAAGCAGCTCGCCATCTGACGCTCGCCAATCGGCAGCAGCCGCGGCGCATGCACCTCGCATAGCCCCGCGATACGCTCGCTGCAGCGCGGATGAAAGGGGCAGCCCGAGGGCCGGTTGTGCGGATGCGGTATCGACCCGGCGATCGTCGGCAGTTTGCTGCGCGGCTCGGCGAATATGCTGGGGATCGAACGCAGCAGCGCCTGGGTATAGGGATGTTTGGGCTGGTGAAATATGTCGTCGACCGGGCCGCTTTCCACCACGCGCCCCAGATACATCACGATGACATCATCCGCCATCTCGGCGATCACGCCCATGTCATGCGTGATGATGATGACCGACATACGCGTCCGCTCCTGGATCTCTCGCAGCAAGTCCAGGATTTGCGCCTGCGTCGTCACATCCAGCGCGGTGGTCGGCTCATCGGCGATCAGAATGCGCGGATTGCAAGACAAGGCCATCGCGATCATCACGCGCTGCCGCAAGCCGCCGCTCAATTCAAAGGGATATTCGTCAATGCGGCGTTCGGGCCGGGGTATGCCGACCATCCGGAGCAACTCGATCGTCCTGTTTCTGGCTTCCGCTTTGCTGATGTCCTGGTGCAGTTGAATAGTCTCAATGATTTGATTGCCGATGGTGTAGTGGGGGCTGAACGATGTCATTGGCTCTTGAAACACGAGGGCGATTTCGCCGCCGCGTATCGCGCGAATCTCGCCGCCCTCCGGGTCCAGCTGCGCCAGATCCAGCTCGTCGGTCTTTCCGGCGCCGTCCGCGCGCCGCAACATAATTTCGCCATCGACGATTCGCCCGGGCCGTTGAATGATGCGCAAGATCGACAGGGCCGTGACGCTCTTGCCGCAGCCGCTCTCGCCGACGATGCCGACGGTCTTGCCGGCCGGCACGGCGAAGCTCGCTCCGTCGACCGCCTTGACTGTCCCTTCATCGGTGAAGAAATAGGACTTCAGATTGTCCACCGTCAGGATTGGCGCATTAGTCATGGCGAATCATCTGCCTTTGCCCAGTCGGCTGTAGGGGCGACACTGTGTGTCGCCCAAACATTCTCATGTTTTGCCGGCGGGCGATGCACAGCATCGCCCCTACAAGTTCCGCCTTTATAAGATTAGCCATAAGGATCCGCCGCATCGCGCAAGCCATCGCCCAAAAAGTTGAAAGCCAGGATCACGATGATCACCGGTACTGCCGCCGATAAGAGCCAGGGCGAGATCGCCACCGTTTGGATATTCTGCGCGTCTTGCAGCAGCACGCCCCAGCTCACCGCCGGCGGCCGCAGCCCCAGGCCAAGGAAGCTGAGCGCCGTCTCGCTGATGATCATATTGGGCAGGGCCAGGGTGGTCGCCGCGATGATGTGGCTCAAGAATGACGGCGCCATGTGACGCAGGATGATGCGCATCTGGCCGACGCCGGCCAGCTCGGCCGCCAGCACGAAATCTTCTTCCCGCAAAGCGAGGAAGCGGCCGCGCACGACGCGCGCCAGGTCCGTCCAGCCAATCAAGGACAGAATCACCGTGATGGCAAAATAAACTTGCACCACGCCCCAATCCCGCGGCATCGCGGCGGCAAGCCCCATCCAGAGCGGAATCGTCGGAATCGAGCGCAGAATCTCAATCACGCGCTGAATCAGCGTGTCGATCGCGCCGCCGTACAAACCCGAAATGCCGCCGAGCAAGACGCCCAGGACCAAACTAAGCGTGACCCCGGCCAAGCCAATTGTCAGCGACAGGCGGCAGGCGATCATCAGGCGGGACCACAAATCGCGCCCCAGTTGGTCGGTGCCCAGCAGAAATATCAGTTCTTCCGCGTTGCCCCCGTCCACGCCTATCAGATGAAGATTGGTCGGAATGAGACCGAGAAACTTGTACTGATAACCTCGGGCGAAAAGGCGCAGGGGGATCTTCTGTTCCGGGTCGGGCTCGTAAACGCGTTTGAAGGTGCGCGGGTCGCGCTTGCCGATCAAAGCAAATACATGCGGGCTGAAGCGGCCTTCATCGAAAAAGTGAATGGGCTGGGGCGCGATCAACGAGCGGAAGGCTTCGGTCTTGTGTGGATCGGCATAAGCCAGAAAGTCGGCGAATATGGCGACCAGGTAAAAGGCGGCGATCACAATGCCGCTGAACAGCGCCAGCCGATGTTTGCGGAAGCGCCACCACATCAATTGCCATTGCGTGGCGACTGAGACCCGTTCTTCCGCGGCGGTCGTGGCCAGGGCCTCGTCGAAAGCGGGCGATGCGGCGGGCGGCGCGCTCATTCCCGCCTCTCAAAGCGAATGCGCGGGTCGATCCACATCAGCAGAATATCGGAAATGAAGGTGCCGACGACGGTCAAAATGCCGAGGAACAAGACGATCGTGCCCGCCAGGAACATATCCTGCGCCACCAAAGCCCGCAGCAGCAGCGGCCCGATGGTCGGCAAGCCCAGCACCAGGGCCACGATGATGCTGCCGGAGATGATGAAGGGGAAGAGATAACCGAGCGTGCTGACAAAAGGATTGAGGGCCGCGCGCACCGGATATTTCAGAATCAGCCGGAACTCGGACATGCCTTTGGCGCGCGCGGTGATGACATAGGGCTTGCGCAATTCATCAAGCAGGTTGGCGCGCATGATGCGGATGAGCTGCGCCGTCCCAGCCGTGCCCAAAATCAGCGCGGGCAGCGGCAAATGCTTGATGAGATCCCAGACCTTGGCCGGGCTCCAATCCGCCTGCAAATACTCCGGCGAAAAGAGCCCGCCGATATTGGCGCCGAAATAGCGGAAGCCGAGGTACATCAAGATCAATGCCAGCAAGAAGCTGGGCACCGCCAGGCCGATGAAGCCGACGAAGGTGAAGATATAATCGGCAATCGAGTACTGCCGCACCGCCGAATAGATGCCGATCGGCAGCGCCAGCCCCCAGGTGAAAAGCACCGCCGATACCGAAACCGCCATCGTCAGCCAGAGCCGGTCGCCAATGATCGTCAAGACCGGCACCTGCCATTCCAGCGAGCGCCCGAAATTGCCGCGCGCGATCTGCTGCATCCACTTGAAATACTGCACGTAGACGGGGCTGTCCAGCCCGTACTGCTGGCGCAGGTTCTCGGCGAATTCGGGCGTGACGTCGACGCCGCTGCTAGCCAGTTGGGCAATGTAAGCGGTGACATAATCGCCCGGCGGCAGCTGGATGATGGCGAAGGACAGCACGCTGATCGACGCGATGGTGAGCAGCGCCAGCAGGAATCGGCGGATTATGTATGTCAACATGGCGATTTCAACCCCCCTCTAAATCTCCCCCCGACGCATCAGGGGGAGACTTGCGCACTGGGGCGAAATCGTCACAAAAGCGGAATAGCGCACCGCGAGCGCTCCCCTTCCCTAGCTCGCTGGGGAAGGGGTCGGGGGATGGGGTTCGATCCACAATCTCCCCTAGCGCTTCAGATAATAGGTCTCCGGCAGCGTGCAGCCGGGCGTCATGCAAAGCACGTTGGACAGCTGCCGCGCCGGCACGTTGCCCATCGTATTCTTGACGACGCGCGTGCCGAGCACCACGGGCGAACTGCCGACGATGCCCGCCTGCCAGACGTTCTCGGCGAAGAGCACCCAAAGCCGCTTCCCCGCCTCAATCCGCTCTTCCAGCGGCAGGGCTGGGCCGCTCACCCAGATCTCCATCGCTTCCTTGATCTCAGCCGGGGGTTCATCGCCGATCGCGCCGCCGCTGCGCATCCAGTCGGTGTAATTCGGCCGCGCCCAGAGCCAGGTATTGTTGAAGTGCAGGAAGACGTCTTCGGTGCCGCCGTTGTCCCAGAGGCTCATCTGGATTTCGCCGTTGTCAATGCGCGATTGCCACAGGCTGCGCTCCAACTGCTCGGGGATGACGTTCAGGCCGATGGCCTGCAGTTGACTGGCGACCATCTCCGCGATCTTGGGATAGGGCACAAAGCTGGCGCCCGGCGTCGTCAGCGTCAAGGTCAAGCGCTCGCCGTTGTCCGTCCGCAAGCGGAAGCCCTCGCCATCCTTGGCCGACAAGCCGATGTCATCCAGCAATTGATTGGCGGCGTCGGCGTCAAAAGCATTCCAGAGCGTCTCGTATTCTGCACCCGGGTAATACGGGTTTGCCGGCGTCGGCACCACCGAGCGCGCTTCGCCCAAGCCCAGCAGGAAGGTCTCGTTCACCTGCCCGCCATCAATGCCCATCGAGACAGCGCGCCGGAAATCGACATTCTGCAGCCAGCCGGCGATCTCGGCATCGGCGCTGTAGGTCATGCCGAAGAAGAGCAGGACGTTGGCGCCATAGTCGGAGGGATCCAGGCGGATCGAGTAATTGCCGCGCTCCGCGTTCTCCAAATACAGCGGCAGTTTCTGCAGGTCGATGTGGCGGCTCTGCATATCGTATTCGCCGGCGATGGCGCGCAGGTTGAGCACCTCAAGGTCTTCCGCAAGCGTGAGCACGATTGAGTCGATATAGGGCAATTGATTGCCTTCGGTATCGACGCCGAAGAAGTAGGGGTTGCGCTCCAGGACGTAGACCGGGTTGTCGGCCGGCGCCAGCTTGACGCGCCAGGGCGCCAGGGTCGGCAGCTCGGGGTTGCGCGCCCAGTCATTCTTGGATTTGACCAGGTCCACCCAATTCGAATAGCCGCCGTCCTCGATGATCGCGTTCAATTCGGCTTCATCGGCGAAGTCCGGATGGAACTGCTTGATGTAATGTGCCGGCGCGTAACCGCCGTGACCGTTCCAGCCGCGGCGGGCATGGTTGGCGATGTCGCTGGAGGGCGTCGCCATCACCTTGAGGAACAAGGGATAGGGCGCGCTGAAGGTGTATTGCACCGTCAGCTCGTCGATCTGGGTCAAGGTCGCAAATTCCCCGTTGACCGAGAGGAAGGTCGAGCGCGCCGGCAGGTACTCTTCATTGAGGAAGAGCTCCTCAAACCAGAATACGATGTCGTCGGATGTGAAAGGCGCGCCGTCGGACCATTTGTGGCCCTCGCGCAGCGTGAAGGTGAATTCGGTGAAGTCATCGTTGGCTTCCCAGGTTTCGAAGACCCAGGGCTTGATCTCGTTCAAGGTATAATCCATGAACAAGAGATTGTCGTTGCCGGCGATGCGGCGCGCGTTCCAAACATCGCCCGGCCCGGTATAACCGCGGCGCCATTGACCGCCGTACTGACCGATCTCATGCGCCGGCTGGATCACCACCGGATGCGCTGGCAAGCGCTCTTCGACCGGCGGCAGGTCGCCCGCCTCCACCATGGCGCTCAACATGGGCGATTCGCTGAACATCGACGGCATCATACCCATATCGGTGATGATCGTCGGCCCCTCGAATTCCCCAACCAAAAATGAGCCCATCTCATCGGATTGGCCGGCCGCTGAAAATACGCCAAGCGTGGCGATAAGTAATATGAGCAGTACTTTCCTAGACATGTCATCCTCCCAATTTGATGCAATTAATCTGAATCTTCAGCCAAAGTTTGGCTTGTGTTATCGGGCTTGAATCGATAGCGCTCCTTTCTCCGCAGATTCCAATCTATTTGACCGAAACCTGCGACCTAGTGGATGTTGATGGCGGGCGACTCACCGAGTCGCCCCTACAGACACCTTTGTCTTGTGACCACTGCCTGGGCATAGATGTCGTCAATGACCTGCATCGCCCGATAGCAATCCCGCAAGTTGGCAATCGGCGGCCGACCGTCGCGCAGCCGCGCCAGCGTGTCCGGGCCGAACTGATCATAACGCGCGCCTTGATCCGGGATCGACAGCGTCTGCGCAGCATCGTCGTCCAGCGTCGCCACCTCAAGTGTATCGTTTCGGTCTATGATGTAGCAATTGGCGGCCGACAGCCTGCCTTCAAAATCGCCGCCCGGTTTCATCGAGGCATAAGAATAACCGGCTTCGACCGTGCCAATCACACCGCTTTCCGAACGCAAGAGCGCGGCGCAGAACTCTTCAATCGCGGCCCCATGCACACGATGGCTGATGGCGGCGCTGAGCACTTCGACCGCCTCGCCCTCGGTGAAGCGCAGGAAGCCATCGACAGTATGAATGCCGACATTGCGCAGGCAGCCGCCGCCGGAAACCGCCGGGTCCAACATCCAGCCGACGCCGTCCAATGCGTAGCGCTCCGGCGGACCGTTGATGACGCGAAAATGAAAATGGGAGCGCCGCCCGACGCGCCCGGCCGCCTCCAGTTCATCAAGCAGGCGCCACATCCCGCTGTAGCGATTGACCAGCGGCACGGCGACGAAGGCATTCCGCGCCTCGGCCAATTCCACCAGGGGCGCGACATCGGCCGCCGATAAGCCAATGGGCTTTTCCATCGCGAAGGGCAAACCCGTATCGAGCAGGAAGCGGGCAATCGCCGGCATATCGACATGCCGGCCCATGGCGATGACGAAATCGGGCTGCGTCGCCTCAAGCATGTCTTCATAGCGCTCGAAGGTTTGGCCGCCCGACGTCTGGGCGAAGGCGGCGGCCGCGCCCGGTTGATGATCGGACACGCCGACGATCTCCACGCCTTCAGCCAACTTGAAGGAGCGCAGGTGCATGGACGCGTGCCAATGCCCGACTTCTATCATGGCGATTCGCATCAGGCTGTCTCCTCTTGTGGCGCAAGCTGTATCACATCGCGGGCAAGCCACCGGCCCGCCCCTACAGACATTCCGCTAATTGTGGCAGAACGATCAATATTCAAGGATGACCACCTCGTCCTCCACCGTCACCGGGTAGGTCTCGACGCCTTCAATCAAACGCTCAAGCGCTTCCTTTTCGACGCGCACATCGTAGGTCTTGACGCGCGCCCTGGACTTGAAGACGGTGCGGCCGCTGAGTATATCAAATTCCCAGCCATGCCAGGGGCAGCGCAGAATCTCGCCCTCGCGCGTCCATTGGATTTCGCCCGGTTCATCGGATACAGCCAGGCCGGTCACTTCGCCGAGACAGAGCGGCGCGCTTTGGTGCGGGCAAAGGTTGCGCAAGGCGTAATAGAGCCCGTTCACATTGAACACGCCGATCTCGCGCCCGTCCACATTGACGATGCGGCGGCTGCTGGGCGGCAATTCCGAAGCGGGGCCTACAACATATCGCGCCATTCCGTTTGACATGCCCCCCGTCATTTGCGAGTCAGCGGGCGACTTGGTAAGTCGCCCCTACGATTCTGCGCTGCGGCGGGCGACTCACCGAGCTGCCCCTACGGTCTGCGCTTTTGAGAACGATTGCGTCGAATCCAAATCATCAAGCGGGCGGGTCGCCGGCAGATTATAAAGCTCGCGCGCATTCTCGCAGAAAATCCGCCGCTTGAGCCCCTCCGGCAGCGGCGGAAAGGCGCGCTTGGGATCATCAAAATCCCAATGCGGATAATCCGACGCGAACATCAAGACATGCTCGGCATCCATCATCTCGAAGAGCTGCAGCAGGTGGCGCGGGTTTTCCGGCTCCTCGATCGGCTGAGTTGAGAAGCGGATGTGATCGCGCAAATACTCGCTCGGTCGCCGTTTCAGCCAGGGCACTTCGGCGCGCGCGCCCCGCCAATCCTTATCCATCCGCCACATGATCGGCGCCAGCCAGGCGCTGCCCCCCTCCACGAAAACAAACTTGAAGTCCGGATATTTCTCAAAAACGCCCTCGGCAATCAAGCTGACCAGGTGCGTCATGTAAATGGTCGGATAGAGGGTGTGAAATTCGAGGAAATACGTCGGATAACCCAGCGGGGATGGCGGCGTCGGCCCGACCGGGCTTTCCACGTGCAGCGCCACCGGCAGATTGTGCCGCGCCGCCGCTTCCCAAATCGGATGGTATTGGCGCTTGCCATAGGCGGCCAAAGCGCTCGAGCCTACCAGAATCTGCAGCAAATGCGGATGACCGGCCAGGCGCTCAATTTCTTCGACCGCCCGCTCCGGATGCTGTGGCGCGATGACAATTGAGCTCTTGAAGCGGCCATGCCGGTTGTATGCCCCGAGCCAGGTGTCAATTTGCCAGTCGTTCCAGGCTCGGGCGACAGCGGCGGCGAAGACCGGGTCAGGAATGATGCTGATGCTGGATGAAGGAATCAGAATGACATAATCAGCGCCGATGCCTGCAAGCACCTGTTGCTCGACCAGCTTGGGGTCGGAGCCGGCCGGGCTGCCATCCGGCGGGAAAGCATCCAACCGGCGGCCGTCGCCCGGTGGCAGGAATATCTGGCGGCGCGTGGGTATCGTCCGGCTGCGCCAGGGCTCCTGCATATAATCGCGCAACTCATCCTCGTGTTTGAGGTAAGGGTGCACATCACAGTCGATCAATGTCACCGGCGTTTCAAGCGGCGTTCGATTGCTGTCGGCCTGCGTCATGGGCCAGCTCGCTCTCGCTCTGTGATTCTGTTGAGCGTTTATGACAATGTGCAATGTTAACGCATATTGACCACAAGGTCGAAACTATGCCCATGCAGGGCGATTCGCTGTGACGCCCGCTATCGCATCCGATTTGCTTGGACGTATCCGCCGAAACGCGCCTACAGTGTTCCCTATTTGCATAAGATGTAGCCTATAATGAGAGGTAATCGTTGGCTGTCCGTCACCGGCTGGCAGCGGGCGCGCTCAATTGCAGAAGGTTTGCTTACTATGAAAATAGCTGGACACACGATGGGAACGCCTGAGGCAACCCTGCCGGAGGCGATCGACCTCTTTGCCGAGCTGGGCTTGAACGGCATCGAGATCATCTACGCTGATGATTATGCCTGCGCGCTTCAGCCTGGCGCCTCCGCGGAAAACCTGCGCGGCATTCGGGATCATGCGGCCGATTCCGGCTTGATCATCGCCGGTCTCGTGCCCTATGCCAAGGATATGAATCATCCAGAAGCGGCCGCAAGGGAAGAGGCCGTCGCCGAGCTCAAAGCGACTGTGGATTTGGCGGTCGCGCTGGGTTGCCCGGCTCTGCGCGTTTTTGGCGGCCATGAATTCCCGCCGACTGAGCATGGGCTGGCCCTCGGCTGGCTCGTCGAGTCACTGCGCGAGTTGGGCGAATACGCGGCCACGGCCGGCATTCAGCTCAACATCGAGAATCACATGGACACCATGGCGACATCGGCCGAGATGACCATGGCGATCGTGCGCGCGGTGGATTTGCCGAATGTGGGTGTGCTCTATGACCAAGCCAACCTCGCCTTCATGAACAGCGAAGTCTATGAGATGGCGGTCGCGCTGCAAGGTCCGCGCATCCAGCATGTTCATGTCAAAGACTTTTTCTGGCGCGGCACCGAGCGCGTGGCGGCCGTGCTCGGCCAGGGCATCATACCTTGGCCGCAAATCGTCGGCGCATTAAGCGACCAGGGTTATGCGGGCTTCTACACCCTGGAATACGAGCGGCGCTGGTTCCCCGATCAGCTGCCGCCGGCGGCGACGGGCATGAAACAGAGTCTCGATTTCCTGCGCGGAATTCTAGGGTAGCGACAAGCACAAGAAGACACCCTAGTTCGGTATCTGGTCGATCGGCTCGCCGCGCTGATAGGCCAGTGCCGTCTGCACCATCTTGTCAAAACTGTATTGCGGATCATAACCGAGCGTGGCGCGCGCCTTGTCGGTCGTGGCTTTGGCGCCCCGCCAGAACGGCATGCTGACTTCACGGTAGGGCCGCCCGGTTGCGTCGGCGAGGAGGCGCGCGGCCCTGGCGTAGGTTACCGGCGGCGGCCCCGTCATGTTGAAGGCTTCGCCGATGGCGCGCTCGCTTTCCAGCGCCAGGATCGTGCCATCAACCACATCGCGCACATCCGTGACCACCAGTTCCCAGGGCCGGCCATCGGCATCGGAAACCGCGCAGACAGCATCCGGCGTCGCCAGCAGCTCGCTCATGATCGCCTTGGTTTCCTCTACATGCTCCGCGCCGAACCAGGGGATGCGGTTCCTGGATAGTGTCATTTCGATGAAGTAATTCAGCCAGGCCGGGTGGAGCATGCCCAGCACCTCGTTGACCGCCTTGATCGAGCTGTAGCGCAAAATCGTGACCGGCAGGCCGTATTCGCGCATGTAACACAAGCAGATTTCTTCGGACAGCAACTTGGTCAGCGCGTAGATATCGATCGGCTTCTGCGGGCTCGCTTCCTCAAAACTGACCGGGCTGGTGACGAAGGGGTTGTAAGTCTGGTAGGTGCTGGCCAATACAAAGCGCTTGAGCGGGGCGCCTGAGGCCAGCGCGCCTTCCAGCAAGCTCATGGTGGCGCGCGTATTTACATCAAGCATGCGCTCCGCCGGGTCGGTTCCTTGCGGGATCTGCGCGCCCTGATGCACAATGACGTCGACGCCAGCGGCCGCCGCGCGCGCCGCATCGGCATCGGCGATATCGGCTTCGATGAGCTCAACGCCAAGCCGCGCCGCCTTGCCCGCTTGCGGGTCATCCGGCATAACCAGCCCGCGGATGTCGTAGCCGCGCCCCTTCATCTGCCGCGCCAGGTTCGCGCCGACGCGCCCGCTGATGCCGGTGATTAATGCCTTCATGCTAGTTGCTCCCTACTGATCATATCGACGCCGCGCTTCATGGCCGTCGTCCTAATTGTAATCGATTGTCATGTCATATATACTATGTTTGCTGCTGTGCGCCACGACGTGGGGGATACAACGTCAATGCGACAGGACTGGACCTTGCTCTGCGCTGGAGTGACGGCTTTGCCCTCGGGCAGCATTGATTTGAAGAATGTCATTACTTCAATAAGAGTCGGGGATCCCTATCGCGTAGAGGCGGATAACACAGTACTTCCCATCCATGCGCCAATGTGGATCGTTTCCCAATGGACAGCGGAATTCGATGTTGAACGGCGGCTTCTCTCGGGCCTGTTGCAACTGATAGCGCCAAGCGGGGAGAGGGTATTGAATCAGCGCCAACTGGAATTTGATTTTCGACATACAAATGTGTTTAGATATATTGAGAGAATACCGGATATGAGCTACGCAGGTTTGGGAACCTACGAATTTCACGTACTCGTGTCCGACTTCGCCGAGCGGGGCGAGTGGGGACGGACATGTCTCAAGGTCACTTGACGGTTTTGAAGGAGTGAATCTTCATGAAAAAGCCAATGCTTAGGTTACTCTATGATGCAAAGAATGTTGTAGTAGAGCTTCCGCCCACCAAACTGCCCGATCCTAATATCAAAGACGCGCCGAAGCTCAAGCGGCTTGCACCCAGGCGGCCAAAGCAGCAGCCAGAAGAGCCGCCGAAGAAGACCGGCGCCGACGATTAGGCCGCCACTCGATTGGCTCATGTGAGGCCTCAATCCGCCAGGTCGACGAATTGGCGCTGGTAGAGCTCGTAATACAGTCCCCGCCGCGCCAGCAACTCCGCGTGACTGCCCATCTCGCGCACGCGGCCATCATCAACAACACAGATCAAATCAGCGTTCACGATTGTGCTGAGCCGGTGGGCGATCACGATGGCGCTGCGCTCGCTCAGCAATTTGCGCAATGCATCCTGAATCAGCGCTTCGGTGACCATATCCACGCTCGAGGTCGCCTCGTCCATGATCAAGATGCGCGGGTCGGCCAGGATGGCGCGCGCGATCGAGATCAACTGCCGCTGACCCACAGATAAGTTCGCGCCATCTTCGAAGATTTCAGTCTCGTAACCATGCGGCAAGTCGCTGGCGAAATCGGCGACATTGGCCAGCTCGCCCGCGGCCATCACTTCCTCCAGGCTCGCCTCCGGTTTACCGAAGCGGATATTGTCGGCGATTGTGCCGGCGAAGATGAAAGGATCTTGCGAAACCAGGCCCATCTGCGCGCGCATCGACCGCTGCTTGACCGCACGAATATCAATGCCGTCGATCAAAATCTCACCGGCGCTGACGTCATAAAAGCGTGCGATGAGATTGGCGATTGATGTCTTGCCAGCGCCCGTCGGGCCCACCAGCGCCACCATCGTGCCGGCTGGAATGTCCAGATTGATGTCATGCAAAACCGGCAGGCTCTCGCGATAACTGAAGCCCACATCGCGGAATTCAATGCGGCCTTCAATCGGCGGCATCGCGCGCGCGTCCGGCCGGTCTTTGATGGCCGGCTCGGTGTTGAGCAGGTTGATCACGCGTTCGCCGCCCGCCATCGCCGTCTGCATGGTGGCGTAGAGTTGGCTGAGCTCCTGAACCGGCAGGAAAAAGCGATTGACATAAGCCAGGAAGGCGATCACGGTGCCCAGCGTGAGGCTGCCCTGGGCCACGCTCAAGCCGCCGAAGAGCAGCACGATCCCGGTCGCCGCCATGCCCAGGAATTCAACCGTCGGCAGGAAGACAAAAGAAAGCGACATCGCCTCGACATGCGCGTCGCGGTTGGCGCCGTTGACCTCGTCGAATTTTTCGCTGCTAACCTCTTCGTTGGCGAAGGCTTGGATCACGCGGATGCCGCTGAGGTTTTCGGCCAAATCGCCGATCATGTTCGCGTTGCGGGCGCGCGTCTTGCGGAATGCCAACTTCGCTTTGTGCGCGAAGACAAAAGTCGCCAGCACAATGACAGGAATAATCGAGAAAGTGACCAATGCCAATTGCGCGTTCAGCGAGAGCATCACGATCACAATGCCGGCCAGCAGGAGGCTGTCGCCGGTCAAGGTGATCAATCCCTGCGACAGCAACTGGTTGATCACGCCGACATCGCTGATCACGCGCGAAATTGTCACGCCGATGATGTGACTGTCATGATATGCGAGCGGCATTTCCTGCAGATGCCGGAAGAGCGCCGAGCGCAGGTCCGCCAGCATCTTCTGCCCCACCCAGGTGAGCAGGAAGCGCTGCGCCATCGACGCCAGATAAAGGCTGACGAAAGCGAGCAGAAGCAGCAGCACGAGCTCATTCAGGCCGTCGATGTCGCCCGTCATGATCGGGCCATCAATCGCCAGCTTCACCAGGAAGGGCGCCAGCAGCGTCAAGCCCGAGGCGGCCAGCATCGCCGCGAAAGCGCCCAGCATGTGCAGGCTGTAGGGGCGCAGGAAAACGAGCAAATGCCAAATGACGCGCAGGTTGAAAGAGCGCCCGTCGACCTTGTCCGCATAAGCGTTTAATGTGCCGCGCGGGCTGCCTTTTCCCAGCCCGGCAGAGCCAATTGAGAAGCCGATGAGTCTATCCGTCCTTCGGTATGCGCTGCAAATTATTGGTCTTTGTCGCCCGGCGCAGGCGGCTGCGGCATGTCTTCAGGCGGCGCTGGATTGAGTGGCGGTCGCCTGGGCGCGAGCCGCTTCAGCCGGGGCGATCCCTCGTCTTCGGGATATTTGACGCAGTTTTCAGTTGGATGATGCACTAGCACAATTTTCCTGTCATGGACAATCTTTGCCCTCAATTGCTTCATGATTGCGGCGTTCCTTGCGCTTCGCTGATTGTGCGGCTGGCCAGCCGTTTCACTCTCGCAGGTTCCGATAATAGATCTCGGCGTACAATCCAGACGATTCCAGCAGTTCCTCATGCGTGCCGGCGGCGGCGACGCGGCCGCCTTGCAGCACGAGCGCCTTGTCCGCCATCCGCACTGTGCTCAAGCGCTGCGCGATGATGAAGGAGGTGCGGCCCTCCATCAGGCGCTCCAGCGCGATCTGAATCAAGCGCTCCGTCTCGGTGTCGACGCTTGATGTCGCGTCATCCAGCAGCAGGATGCGCGGGTTCTTCAACAAGGCGCGCGCGATGGCGATGCGCTGCTTCTGCCCGCCGGAGAGGGTCACGCCGCGTTCGCCGACTTCGGTGTCATAACCCTCCGGCATCGCCATGATCAAGTCATGCGCCTGCGCCGCCTTGGCCGCTTCAATCACCGCCTCATCATTCACATCGTCCAGCCCGAAGGCGATGTTCTCGCGGATGCTCGCGGCGAAGAGAACCGTCTCCTGCAGCACGATGCCGATCTGGTCACGCAGCGAGTTCAGCGTCACGTCACGCACGTCACTGCCGTCGACGCTGATCCGCCCGCTCGTGACATCATAAAAGCGCGGAATCAGGTTGATGATGGTGGATTTGCCGGAGCCGGTCGCGCCCAGCAGCGCCACCACTTCGCCCGGCTCTACCGCGAAATTGAGCTTGTCCAGCACGACGCGCTGATTGAAATAAGAGAAAGATACATCCTCAAAGCGGACGCGCCCGCTAATCGGCGGCAGTTCGGCCGCGTCGGGCGAGTCAGTGACTTCCGACTGCGCGTCCAGGATGGAAAAGATGCGCTCGCCCGCCGCCGACGCCATCGCCACCGCGGGCACGATAACGCCCAGGCGCCGCACCGGCGTGATCAATTGACCGAGGTAGGTGGTGAAGGCGACCAGTTCTCCGATTGTCAGACTGTTTTCGATGACGAGACGCCCGCCCAGCCAGATGATGACCACCGTGCTCAAGCTGGCGATGAAATCGAGCAGCGGAATATGCTTCGTCGAGGCGACAACCTGCGCCTGCGCCAGCTTGAACCACTTGCCATTCTCGGCTTCGAAACGCTCGATCTCAGCGTCTTCCTGGGCGAAAGCCTTGACAATCTTGGCGCCGCGCAAGTTCTGCTCCAGCACGCTGGTCATCTCGGCCAGTTGATGCTGCAGTTCAAGCGACAGCGGCCGATAAATGCGCCCGAAGCGATAGGCGATATAGAGCAGCAGCGGTATCAGAATCATCGACAACAGAGCCAGCTGCGCGTTCATCAAGAGCAGCGCGAAAAAGGTCAACAGCAGCAGCGTCGAGTGCTGAAAGAGGCGCAGGATCCCGCGCCCGGTCACGAAGCGGATGCGCTCCACATCGGATATCGAACGGGCCAGGAGCTGGCCGGTCTGCGCCCGGTCGTGATAAGAAAATGACAGGGCGCTCAGTTTTTCGTATATGGCGTTTCTTATATCATAGGCGACGCCCTGCGACGCCATTTCCGTCCCGCGCCCCAGCACAAAATCGACCAAGCCCTTCAGCACCGTCAGCCCAAGCAGACCCAGCAGTGAAGCCGCCAGAATGCGCATATTCTGCTGGATGATGCCCGCGTCAACGATCCAGCGAATCGTCTGTGGGATGAAAACCGCCAGGCCGTTGCTCGCCAAAGCCAGCACATAAACGCCGGCGGCGATGTGGCGATATTTCTTCAGGAAGGAAAGGCTGCGCAGAAGCGAACTGCTGGGCGCGCCTTGCTGAGACTGGGGAATATTTGCTGCGATTTTCACCATAAACGTAGAGCGTCGAGCGTAGCCTTCCTTTGGTTCAATCTGCCGCCGTCAACTACCATAACGATTTTGTCGGGCGCGCAAAAGGGCGAGTTTGAAGAGACGATGAGATTGCTTTATGCCGACCGCTTATCTGACATCAGGCGCGACCGCCGCCGCTCTCGGCCAGTGCCGCAAGCGGAAGGGGAGAACGCGTCGAGCGCCGCTGTAAATTTCGTCCGTTCTCAATAGCGCCGCGGCAGCCAGACCGTCATCTCGTCTATGCCGCGGTTGTTCCAGGCATAGTAGGGAATCAAGGTGATCTCGAGATCTTCTTCGCGCTCGTTGCCGGCTTCCATATAGAGGGCCGGCGACCCGTTTCGCTCGGTGATGTGGCGGGCGACGCCGTTGATCGCCGTCACGCCGCCCAGCAGATCTTCTTCCCGGCTCGTGGTCAACGCCATGTCATCGGGCGCGTACACGTCAAGGATGGAGACCTCATCGGGCAGGTCAACGCCTTCCAGGCAGTAGACGATCGGTCCACGCATTACGGCGACATGATTACGGATCTCTTCGGCTTTGGGATGCGCCTTTATCATTCGCGGGCGCATCGGCAGGCTCAACTCGATGACATCGCCCGCCTGCCAGCCGCGCTTCACTTCTACATAACTCCCGGGGGTCAGTGGCGCCTCCTGCGGCTCGCCGTTGATGGAAAAGGCGGCGGCATCGCACCAGCCCGGTATCCGCAGCATCAATGCGACTTCCTGCGCCGGCGCCGCGTCCACCGTGATGCGGACCGCATCATCCCAGGGGTAGTCTGTCTGCTGCGTCAACGCGATTGCTGAGCCATCGGCCAAGGTTGTGTTCACGCTATTGCTGCCGTAGAGATGTATCCACAACCCTTCGGCAGATGTGCTGTAGAGCCAGTTGTGCAGCAGGGCGATGGTGCGCGCGGTATTGGTCGGGCAACAGTAGCAGCCCGAAATGAACCAGCGCTCGTAAGCGTCTTGGCTTAGCAGCGGATGTTCGGCGCCGTACCAGCGCAGCGGATTGGTGTAGCAGAAGGTGATGCCATCCAAGCTCATTGATGACAGCATGGAATTGTAGAGCACGAGCTCGACAATATCGGCATACTTTGCATCCCCCGAAAGGTTGAGCAAGCGCCAGTTCCACATAGCATGGGCGATATTGGCGCAGGTCTCGTTGTAAGCGGTGGCGTTGGGCAGCGAATATTCGTAGCCGAAGGCTTCGTGCACTTCGCCGGCGCGCCCGCGGAACTCCGGACGCTGCGAAGAGCCATGATGCTGCGCCGAGGTGCCGCCGGTGATGTACATCTTGCTCAGCACGGCGTTGTCCCAGATGCGCCGCAAGCCGGCCAGCAATGCCTCATCGCCCGTCTCCGCCACGACATCGGCGGCGCCGCAATACAAGTAACCGGCCGTAACCGCATGGCCGACCGCCCGCGTCTCCTCCCGCAGGGACACCAGCGACTGGTTCAAGTCCCGCCCGCCCGGCTGGGAGCCGCGCATCTCGACGAATGTCTGCGCCAGCTCCAGGTATTTGGCGTCGCCGGTGACGCGATACAGATCGACCGCGCCCATCGTATTTGACGGGTTAAAGCCGAAATGCGCCAACTCCGGCGGGCAGGGCACAAAGACAGCGCAGAGATAATCAGCGAGCTTGATCGCAATCTCCAGGAAGTTGCGCTTGCCGGTAATGCGATGATGAACCGACGCTGCCGTCAGCAGGTGCCCCATATTGTAGAGTTCGTGGTCGCGCAAGTCGGTCCAACGTTCTTTGTCTTCCCGCAATTGCATCGGCGTGCTGATGTAGCCATCGTCTTCCTGCGCCGCCGCGACCTGGTCGATCAACTCGTCCAGTTGGTCAATGATGGACTGCTCGCCGGTAGCGCCGAAGATATGCGTCAGCGCTTCCATGTATTTGTAGCAATCGCCATCGCTCCACATCGTGCCTTTGCGCTCGCCTTCGGTCAGCCCGGCGGCGATAGCGAAGTTGCTGAAAACGGCGCCGTTTTCCGGCTCGTCGAGCGCCCGCCGCATGCTCGGCAATACAGTTTCGCGACACAATTGATGAAGCCGGCCCCAGAAGCCGTCCCCCCAGGTCGCGGCGTCAAATGCGAGCGGTTGCATTCTGTTGTATTTCGACTGGGTTTGCATAACCTGTTTGCTTCCTTTCAATCAGTTAACCGTATATCGAGAAGTAATTCCTTTGATTTAGACTTTCCCTACATTATGATTAGGCAGACATTTCCAGATCCTAAATATTAATACACTGAGGTTGCCAATGCGACTTGGCTGGTCGGTACTGTGCAGGGGCTATACAGAGCACGGAGACGGCTCGCTTAGCCTGGAGCGAGTATTTGCAGATTCTATATTGGAGGTTTCGGTGACAGAGCCGCCGCCTACACATGTATCGTTAAGTCCAGCGATTATACTCATATCGCATTGGTTCTCAGAATCAGATCTGGATCTGGAAAGATATCCGGCGATACTGCGCATTTTGGCGCCTGAAGATAATCAGATACTGGAAGTATGGCACTTCTCTATTGACTTTTTCCAATCCAACAGCCGACTCGTAGTATTTCAGCTTGACGCGCTCAGTTTCGTCGGTGACGGGCTATACGAGATTCATGTTGAAGTCCTGGAGTATGGCGAGTGGAACATAATATCTCGCAATAGCCTATATGTGAGTAAGACGGTAAAATAAGTTCGAGAGAAACGGGGATGAACCATGGAACAAAACAACTGGCTCAGCGGCAGTATCGCCATCACCGAGTATCGGGTGGATTCCAAAGGCATCCACCTCATACGCACCACGATGCCCGGCGAAAAACCAAAAGACGATCGCAAGCCCGGCGCCGACGACCCCAAGCGGCCCAAAGGCGACGACAAGCCCGCCAAGCCGGAGTAGGGCATCCACCATTACTTGTACCCCGTAAACACCACGCCCTGGATGAATATGCGTTGGGCAAAGAAGAAGACGATGATCAATGGCATCATCACAACCAGGGACGCGGCCATCAGTGAATTCCATTCAGTACCGTAGGTACCCTGAAAATAACGCAAACCCAGCGCCAACGTCGCCTTGTCTGTATCGGACAAGAATATCAGCGGGCGGAAAAAGTCATTCCAATGATACTGGAACGAGAAGATCGCAACTGCAGCCAGTACCGGCAGCGATAGCGGCAGCGTAATCCGCCAGAACACGCCGAACTTCGAGCAGCCATCAAGCAGCGCCGCCTCATCCAATTCGCGCGAGATCGTCATGAAATACTGCCGAATCAAGAAAATGTAGAAGGGATTGCCGAACCAGGACGGGATTACCAGCGGCCAGTAGGTATCGTACATGCCGAAGAAACGAAATATCAGAAAATCGGGAATAAGCGTTACTTGCCGCGGCAGCATCATCGTAGCGAGCACGACGATGAAAAGCGCATCCCGCCCGCGCCAGCGCAAACGCGAAAACGCATAGGCAACCACCGCCGATACACCCAACTCCCCGATCAAGGTCGCGCCTACGATGAGCAGCGTATTGCCGAGATAGATATCGAAGGGCAGCTTGGTGAGCGCCCTCGGGTAATTTTCCAATACGATTGGGTTTGGAATGAACTCCGGCGGCCAGCGGAAGACGTGCGACAAGTCTTTCAGTGATGTCGAAATCATCCAGGCGAAGGGCATTAGGATGACGACTGCGCCGGCGCAAAGCAAGCAGTAGACCACCGCTTTGCCCACGGCATTTCGCAGGTTCAAGCCGATGAACAAGCCCTTGCTCATTCGTTGGCCTCGCCTTCGTAATAGACCCAGGTTTTCGCCGTGCGGAAAAGCACGAGGGTAAACAGGAGGATGACCACAAATAACAGCCAGGCCAAAGCAGACGCGTAACCCATCTCAAAATCCTGGAACGCCTTGCGGTATAGATACAGGATAAAGAACAGCGATGCGTTGGCGGGACCGCCATTGGTCATGATGAAGGCTTCGGTGAAGATCTGCATGGAAAATATGACGCCAACGATCAACTGGAAGAAGATTGTCGGGCTGAGCATGGGCAAAGTGATATGGCGTATCCGCCGCCACCAATTCGCGCCGTCAATTTCAGCCGCTTCATAGAGGTCAGTCGGTATCGATTGCAGGCCTGCAAGGTAGATTACCATGCCGCCGCCGACGCTCCACAGCCGCATCACCACAAAGGAAGGTATGACCCAGGCGCGATCCGCTAACCAGGCCGGGCCCTGAATGCCAACAACATTGAGCGCTGCGTTGATCAGCCCGAAATCGGAGGAGAAAATCCAGCGCCACATCAGGGCAACCGCTACACCGGACAGGATCGCCGGCAAATAATAGATGGTGCGAAATGTCGACAGACCGCGGATATTCGTATTGAGAAGCATGGCGATGGCAAGCCCGAAGACGATGTTCAAAGGAATAGAGACGACCGAAAATACAACGGTGATCTTCAACGAGTGCATGGCGTATCTATCGACGAAGAACATCCGGTGATAGTTCTCCAAGCCGACAAACTCAGGCGGGGTCAAGATATCCCACTCGGTAAACGACAGCACCAGCGACGCGACCATCGGAAAGGCAGTGAAGATGAAGAAGCCGGCCAACCAGGGCGACACCATCGCCCAGGCCAGCCGCGTTTCACCTTTGTTGAATTTTGTCGCCCTGGTTGAGCGGGCCGGAAGGAACCTGCTAGGAACAGAGATGTTCATTGTTGCGCCTGTCCTGCCTTGCAGCCGCCCATGCCCCGGGCGCGGCCACCATCGTCGGCCACGGCGTGCTCACCGGACTTGTCGCTGCGGCAGATTTGCTCCACTCCGCCAGCCACTTGATACATCCCGCAGCAGACGCCGCGCTATTAGCTACGCCATTGGCCTTCAACGATCATCGGGTTAACTTGCTCGACGATCGAGTCCATGACTACCTTCGCGTCGCGCTCTTCGCCGATGAACAGCAGATCGAGTTCCGACTGCATAATTCGCGTGATCGCATCCCAGTTGGTAAGCACCGGGTCGGGCGCGACGAAGTGCCGCGCGGCATCAACCATGACATGCTTGTTCGCCGGAGGCAGCGGATCGGTGACGAACCACTTGTCCTGCGCCGCGAAAGATGTGCCTTGCAAGCCGCCTTCCTTGATGATCGTTTCCATTGCCGGACCGTTGAAGAACTTCAGCAAGTTCCAAGCGCATTCGGGCACTTCCGTCGTCTTTGGAACAACCAGCGGATAGTAGAATACATAGTTGGCGCGTCCGCCATTGCCCGAGGGGAAGTGACCCAGGGCGACATTAAAGTCAACATTGCGGTAATTGGGGAAGCTCCAACTGCCACTTTGGAACATAGCGAGACGTCCGGTCTGCATCAGCGTGTCGGTGCCGAACTCGGCCATCGCGTCAGGTCGCGGCGCGAACCCGTGTTCCCAGCGCAAATCCGCAACAAATTGCAGCGCTTCCACAGCCGGCGCCTCGTTGAGTACGCATTCGGTGGGGAAGAAGGGATCATCAACGATCTGACCGCCAAAGATGCGCACCCAGATCTGCCAGATTTTGTCCCAACTGCTGACGTCGTACGCATACTGCGTAGTGCGATTGCCTTCGCGCTTGGTCAGCTTCTCACAGGAGCTAAAGAAGTCGTCTACCGTCCATTCGGGGTCGTCCCATTGGGCGGTCGGCAGCATGGCGCCGGCTTCTTCAAACATGTCCTGGTTGTAGAAGAGCGCGATGGAAGCGACATTGTCTGGTACGCCGTAGATGCCGCCCTCATGCGTGTAGGCTTCAATCGCTAGATCGGGGAATTGTGACAGATCGTAATCGTCAGCATCAATATACGGCTTTAGATCAACCAGGAGATCTTTGTGTAGAAATTCCGGCAGTTGGCCGATTCGGATGATAAACACGTCCGGCGCTTCATTCGCGGCAAGCATGGTGAGCAGTTTGTCATTGTAGCCGCCGCCGGGCACGCTTATAAAGTCAAGCTTGCAACCGGGATAGGCGTCATCAAATGGGTTCAGCGCCTGCTCACGGATGCCGATCAATGGCGGGCCGTCCCAAAACATGATAGAGACTTCGCTCGCGTCTTGCGCGATCACCTGGCCGACGCCGGGAATCGTATAGACGCCCGCCGCCAGCGAACTTATGCCAGCCATGCGCAGGAATTCACGCCGGCTCAAACTAATTTTTCTGGACATTATGCACTCTCCATTGCACTAATCGAACTAAGCTGTTCTGACAGAAACTGCCCTTGTTTGCCGTCGGCCATAAGCGCTCCTTTCCACAGCTTATATCGCTTGATCCAGGGACTGATCCCAGGCGCTTAATGTTCGCCGCATCGTATTCTCCAGATGCTCGCGCAGGGCGCATTGCGTCCGCCGCACGTCACGCGTGATTAGGACGTCCAGGATCGCCAAATGTTCCGGCAGCGCGTCCACTTTGCCTTTAGGCTGCAACTTGGCGACGATATGATGCGCCCACTCAATCAGATCCCGCAATTGGCTCATGATATTGATTAGCAATGGATTCTCTGAATGACTGATGATCAGGTCATGCAAGAGATTATCGCATTCGACCAGCTGCGACAAATCACCCGTTTCGGCAAAGTATGCGCCGGCCCGCTGATACTGCGAACGCGCGTCCCCAATCATCTCGGTCGGGATGCGCGGCGCGGCCAATTCAACAGCGAGGCATTCGAGCGCAATCCGCACTTCCATCGTTTCCTTGAAGCGCGTCTGGTCAAAGACTTCCACGTAAACGCCACGGCGCGGCGCTACTTTCAGAAAACCCAATCCATCCAGACGGCGAACCGCATCGCGCACCGGCATTGCGCTGACCTGAAGGCGTACCGCGATGTCATCGATAGTGAGGCGCTGCCCTGGCGCCAGATCGCCAGACATGATTTCACGCTTGAGCTGCGTCTCGATTTTTTCGCTCAAAGAGGACGTATCGAGCATGATCCGCGTTTCTTAAGCAGCAGAACTATTGCGACAATCTAAATCTAAAATCTAATATATCAACTGGCTCTGATTTTGTCAAGTTCGCCGGCGGATTCAAAAGCGGCGATCAGCGCGGCTTGACTAAGCCAATATGTGTTTAGCTTGCATGGGCTCAGTTGACCGGGCGGACACTGAACAGGCCGCCACACAGTATCTGACGCTTTACAGCGTTTCTCCCAACTTGACCGCCTGGAAGATGCGCATCCGCCGCAAGATGACGAGCAGGATGAGCATGATCAGCAAGAATGTGCCCAGGAAGAGCGCCACAATCTGCGCGATCTCGGTCCAAGCCATGGTCACGACATAAGGCGGAACGACCCCCTCCAGGCTGCTGACGAATTGCATATAGGGGATGTACAGCAAGCTCACCAGCAGTCCGATGCCCAAGCCCAGCGCCAATCCGATGATGATGAGCAATCCCAGCTCCCAGGCGACCGAGACGATCATGGATGCCTGAGACAAGCCGATGGCGCGCAGGATGCCCAGCTCGACATAGCGCCGCTGATACGAAAAGACGGTGTATAGCAGGAAGCCGATCATGGTGGCCAGCGATGAAGTGATGAAACCGATGGAGAGCAAACCGAAGAGCCCTTGACGCTCCGGCCGGGATTGCTCGCGGTTGATGCGCGTGAGCGGCTCTTCCGTCAGCACGCCGGCCGCGCCCCGGTCAAAGACATCGCGCCGGAATTGCCGCTCGTCAAACTCGGGTTCTACCCGCATGATGACGCGGTGCGCCAGCTCAATCTGCGCCTGCTCAAAGAGAAAGTCCAGATTGCCGACGAACAGCGCGCCGTCCTTCTCCGGATACCAGCGCGGGAAGTAATCCAGGGCGCCGACGATCTGCAAATTGACCGTGAAGACATCCCCGCCGCTGCGCACATCCAGTTCCAGCAAGTCGCCGATATCCAGGCCGCGGTTGTCCATGAATTCGCGTGATGCGAGCACGGAATCCTGCTGCAGCGCCAGCGCGTTAGTCAAATAACCCAGGCGAACAGCGGCGAAATCCGGTCGCCAGAAAACGACCGGGCCCAGGTCGGCGCGGTCAACGCCGACGAAGCGGCCCTCGACGCTGCCCGAGGTCAGGCGCGCTTTGGCGGTGTATTCGCCGATGCGGGTCGCGCCAGTGACATGGGGCATGGACTGAAACTCGGAGATGTGCATATAAGCCGGCGGGGCATCGTTGCCGCCGCCACCGCCGGGCATGGAGTTCGGATTCAGGCTGAAGACGCGCACCGACATATCGGCCGAGACGCGGTAATACTGCTGCTCGTACAGATAGCGGTCGATTGTGCGCGCGAAAGAAGCGGTGTAAATGCCCAGGCTGATCGTCGAGACCAGCAGAATCAGCGGCAAGAAGTAGGCGCCGGGCGAGCGCTCCAATTGGCGCGTCACGATCAGCAGGCCGACGCTGTTCGTCCATTGAATCAGCCAGGCGATCGCCCGAAGCAGGGGCGCCAGGAAGCGTAGCATGAAAAGCGTCAGCGCAAAAATAGTCAGCGGCGGCAGCAAGAAAATGAAGGGTTGATTGTAAGCCTCGTCGATGTTGCGCGCGCCGCCTTCGACATCAATCAGCCCGCCCTGCTGTATCACTTGGTAATAGAAATAGCCGATCACGACCAGCAGCAGGATGTCGACGCCCAGGCGCTGCCACCAGGGGCGCCGCAGCAAGCGCGACTGGTCCATCTTGTAGCTGATGATCGTATGCCGCGCCGCGCTGATTGTGGGTACGACGCGAATGATGACGGTGAAGGCGATGGCCAGCAGAATGGTCGACCCGATTGTCGGCGGGACGGAGACGATGAAGTGATGCCCCCAGCGAAAGTCCATGAAGCTGCGGGTGGTGCCGATCAACTGCGTGAAGGCCAGGGCGAGCGCGCCGCCGACAACGAGCGCGATGACGCCCATGATGAGGCCTTCCACCGTGGTCAAGCCGACGACCTGGAAGGCCGATGTGCCACGGCTGCGCATGACCGCCGTCTCGTTGCGCTGGCCATCCACCACCAGGCCAACCAGCATGACCAGGAAGATAATCAGCAGGATGACGATAGGCAAGCTGAAGATGGTCAGCGTCAGGGTGAGCACGGTGACGATGCGCTGATACGGGCGCAGCTCTTCGACCGGCGACGCCTGGATATAGGTGCCCGGCAGGTATTGATCGGCGATTTTCTCGGTGTCGTTGTGGCGGCGGATCAGATCGTCGACGCGCGATGTGTTGACGCCGCTGCCATCGGTTACCAGATACCAGACCGCCAGGTTGACTTCGGATTCCGTGTAGGGCGCGAGGCGGTTGCGGTAAGTCTCTTCGTTGATGAGCAGGATATCTTCAAAGACATTGGGCCGGTAGAACCAGTATTCATGGTCTTCGTCGCGCGGCCGCCAGATGCCGGCGATGCGGATCTGCGTGATCTGCATCGGGTCATCGGCTTCCAGGCGCCAGTTGTAACCCTGATAATACTCGCCGACCTGCATGCCGAATTCGGAAGCGAATTCCTCGTGAACGATGACATCCACATAGCTCTCCGGCGACGGATCGCCGGGGCCGGGATAACTGCCCTCGACCACTTCAATCTGCGCGGCGATATTCTCCGTCGTGCCAAAACTGACATAATCGAGCGAGCGATTCTCGTCGCGATAACTGGTCTCGCCGGCCGGATACAGGCGGAAGTTCTGCGTCTCCAGGTGGCGCACGACCAGCGTACTCTTCAGCCCAAGCTCAGCGCCGCCCTTCTCCCGCAGGTATTGATCGAGGTCGAGCGTCGCTTCCAAATTGACCGGCTCGTTCCAGGAGCCGATGTAACTGAAAAGAAAAGAAAATGGCGGGCGATTGATGCGGTCGGGCCCCTCGGTGAGGCGGTCGGTGAGAACGCGAAAAGCGACCGACTCGGCATAAATCGGAATAGTCAAGACAAGGGCGACAGCGACCGTCAAGCCGATGATTGTCGCCAGCGACAGCAGAGGCTGCGCCAGCAGGCGTTTGACGGCGACAACAAATATAGCGCGTGTTCTTAAGTACCAGCGCGTCATGGGCCGATTACCGTCTGGCCCTCTTCCGCGCCTTCAAGGATCTCGACGCGTCCGTCGCCCTCCAGCCCCAAGCGAACATCAACGCGCCGCTGCAAGCCTTCATTCTGAACGACAATGAAGTTGCGGCCGCTGAATTGCCTGATGGCCGACGAGGGCAGCCAAAGCACATCATCGCGCTCTTCAATCACCACCGTGAAATTCATGCGATCGCCGACCTTAAATTCTTCGGCCGGCGGCTGCTCGTCAAAGGCGACGTGCACCAGATCATCCGTCGCCAAGCCATAAGGGGCGGGCAAGCTATGGATCGTACCGCTGTAGACATTGCCCGGCAACGCCGCGCGCTTGATGAGCAGCGGCATGCCCTCGGCCAATTCGGACAGATCATCGGCGTCCATCTCATCGGTGATTTCCAACACAGACAAATCCGCGACCAGGGCAATCGGCTCATAAGCGATAACCGGCTCACCCGCGTCCGGCTTAAAGCTGACCAGGCGACCGGACATCGGCGCGATCAATTCCGCTTTGGCTATCGTCGCTTCGATCTCATCCACGCGTTTCTGCGCCCGAGTGACATCAAAGCGCAGTTGAGGATCGACGCCGCTGGTCAATTCGTCCACCGCAACCTGAGCCAGGTCGCGCTCCAGCTGCAGGAGCATGATGGCGAGTTCATCATCGCCGCTCGCTGCTTCACCCCCCTGCGCCAGCGCATGATCCAGCTTCAATTGCGCCATCGCAACAGCGATCCCGGCTCGTTGGCTGTCATAGCGCGCCTTGCCCTCGGCGCTTTCCAGGATCGACGTGGCGATCGCCAGCTCCTCTTCGGCGTCCAGCAGTTGGTTTTCCAGGCCGGTCGTGTTCAAGCGCGCCAAAACATCGCCTTGGCTGACATCGACGCCGGCGTCGACAAGGACCTCGAGGACGCGGCCGTCTATTTCAAAGGCGATGGCTTCCGTGACCAGGGGGCTGATCCGCCCGAAGAAGCGGCGCTCATAGACGATCTTCCCGCGCTCCACCTGATACACCGGTTTGCTCGGCACGACGGGCGTGGGAATCGCGGTGGGCTCGCCCTGCGTGATCGCATCGCCGAAGGTCGCCTGGGATGCGCAGCCAGTCAATATGAAGAGCGCCAACACCATCAAGAAGACTACTCGCACGGTAAACCTTTCCTGGTTCATCCCGTTTCTCAAAGATGAATCCTTACTCACAACGGTGACCCGCCTCAACCGCCTCCGGCGATTCGCGTTATTGTACAGGATCTTGCCTCAGTCTCCACCCAGGATATCGCGCGACGGCAATCTAAATCTCACTGGTCCGCCAGTTCAATCGCCGCCGGCTTGACCTGCGACGCCCGTATTCGCTCCATATCGAACTTCACGCCACGATCAAACTTGTAGATGCCATTCTGTTCCTGATAGATATCGGTCAACTGCGTATAGCAATAGCCGAACATATCGACATCATCGAGCAAGATGGCGCAGAGCTTCTCGAAGCGGTCATAGAATTCATCCAGGTCGCGCGGGCGCGTGCCATAGCCCCATGAGTCCTCGTCTTCCTTGACATCCGGGTTCCACCAGATGCCGCCGAATTCGCTGACGAAATAGGGCTGTCCATCATAGGGAATCGACCAGCGGCTATCCCCGGCAATGCGCTCGGGCAGACCCCATTGGCTTGCGTCATTTTCGTAGGGCGCGCCACCGGCCAAGCCTGAGTGCCGCTCGCGAAAGGTATCGGGATCTTGCGTATAATCGTGGCTGTCGTAGATATCGGCTTTTGCTACGCGGTGGGCATAGCCGGACGCATCCAGCACCGGGCGCGTGCCGTCCATCGCCTTGGTCGCCAGATACATGCCATGGGTGACATCATCAAGCGCCGTGATGCGGTCGGTGATGGACTGCCAGGTCTCGTTTAGCGGGCACCAGCCGACGATGCTCGGATGCGAATAATCGCGCTCCAGGCATTCCAGCCACTGGGTGATGTAATCGGCGCCGGGCCGCTGATGCTCGCCATCTAGCGGACCCTCTCCGCGACAGCCCCAATCGCCAAACTCGCCCCAGACGATATAACCCAGGCGATCGGCATGATAGAGGAAGCGCTCTTCAAACACCTTTTGATGCAGTCGCGCGCCGTTGAAACCGGCCGCCATGCTCAGCTCAATGTCCTCGATCAGGGCGGCGTCGCTGGGCGCGGTCATGATGCCGTCCGGGTAATAACCCTGGTCGAGCACGAGGCGCTGAAAGACGGCCGCCCCATTGATCTTGATCGCTTTGCCGTCGATCGATATGGCGCGCATGCCGGCATAACTTTTTGCGCTGTCAATCGTAAGCCCGCCCGCGTCAATCAGCGCGATGTCAAGGTCGTACAAATGCGGATCGCCGATGTGCCAAAGCTTGAGCCGGTCCGCGGGGATGGGCAGATCGAGGCGGGGCGACAGGTCAAGTTCGGCAGATGTCTCGGCGCTAGTGACCTCGCCGCCGGCGTCTGAAAGCGTGGCGCGCAGGCGCAGGCCCGGGGCATTCCCGCTAATCGGCTGCTCCAGCCGTATCGCCTGATTCGCCAGGTCCGGCGTGATGCGCGGACGGCGCAAGGCGATATCGGGTACTGGCTCCAGCCATACCGATTGCCAGATGCCGGTACTGCGTACATAGATGGCGCCTTCCGGTCCATACTCGCGCGCTTGCTTGCCGCGCGGCTGCGGGCTTTGGTTGTTGTCGCGCGCCCGCAGCACAATGGTGATGTCGTCCCCCGCCGCCGCCACGCCGCTCAAATCACAGCTGAAGGGCGAGAACCCGCCCCGATGACGGCCGACTTCTTCGTCGTTTACCCAGACGGTGCTGTCATAATCCACCGCCTGAAAGTGCAGCAGAATTCGCCTGCCCGTCCAGGCGGACGGAATCTTGACCCGGCGGCGATACCAGACCGCGTTGTAATAATCGTGATTGCCAATGCCGGACAGATCCGATTCCGGGCAGAAAGGCACCGTGATGCTACCCTTCAGTTCGCGTTCGAGCAGGCCGCGCTCCAGGCCGCTGTCGCCTTGATCAATCTCAAAGCCCCACTCGCCATTCAGGCAGAGCCAGTCTTCACGGACGAATTGTGGCCGGGGGTACTCGCTGCGGGGGATGTCAGACATTTCGTGACTCCAAATCAAATCAGTACAAGTTGTGTAGGGGCGACATATCATGTCGCCGGTCGTGGCGATTGCGCGGTTTCGGGCGGCCAGATTGGTCGCCGCCCCTGCTTTATTCTCAATTATCGCATCGTAACGCGGCGCCCCTCAGCGCCAATATAAGCAGGGCGAGCCCGAAAGCCCGCCCCAAAAATTCAACCCCCGCCCCAACCCCTCCCCATTGCCATGGAGAGGGGCTTTTGCACCGCTTTTAGCAGGCGCGAGACAGGTCTGAGGTCAACTACTCGAACAGCGCGAAGTCTTCGAGCCGGGTCTGGGCATCGGCGAGCGCCTGCTCGGGCGTCTTCTCGCCGATCATCGCCGCCGACAGCTCCTCGTCCATTATGGATTCAAAAGCGGTGCTCCAATTTTCGCGCGGCGGAATGACAGCGCTCGGCACAAATTCGGCGTATTCCTGCCGGTGCGGATACTCGTTGTACACATCGCTGTTGACGACCGAGGTGTTGACCGCGGAGTGGCCGGTGCGCGCCCATTCGATGTTGTTGTCGTTGAGGTAATTGAGGAAGGTCAATGTCGCTTCGAGCGTGGCGGGGTCTGGGTCTCCGCCTTGCGGGATGATCCAGGCATGGCTGCCAGCCCAGGCGGCCGGCTGGTCGTAGACGGTGGGGAAGTTGTGCACGTAGTAATTCTTCAACGCGCCTTCCGGATCGGCGACCTGGTTGTCATAGAAGTTGACCACCCAGGTGCCGTTGATATGGCCGCCATTCTCGCCATTGAGGAAGATCTCTTGCGATGCCGGGTAATCGACATTGTCGGTGATGTGCCCTTCGTCGCGCAGCATAATCAGGAAGTTCAGCGCGTTCAAGCCGGCTTCGTTGTTGACATTGGGCATGCCGTCTTCGGCTGCAACCGTGCCGCCTTCTTGCTGATAAACCAGAGCCATCCAATTGCGGCTCAGCCCATTGGTCCACATGCCGAGGAAGGGCAGCCCGGTCGCTTCCTTGAAGGTCTCGGCGTGCGACATGAACTCGTCCATGCCGTAGGGGATATCGGGGCTGCCATCGTCATTGACCAAGCCCGCTTCCGCCCAACGGTCAACATTGATGTGCCAGAGGTGGCCGTGCAGATCCAAGGGAATACCGTAGAGCTCGCCCTCGAATTCGACGAATCCGCGGGCGCTGTCGGTCAAGTCGCTAGCATCAATGCCGGCGCCGGCCAAGACATCGCCCAAGGGCGTCAGCAGACCGCGCGAGGCGTAGTTGGGAATGCGGCGGCCGTGCAGCACCATGATATCGGGCGGCGTTCCCGCGGCCAGGTTGGCGTTCAACTCGGTGACGCCGGGCCAATCGACAACAATGGTGTTGACCAGGATCTCGTCTTGTGTCGCGTTGAAGGAATTGGCAAGCGTCTGGATGATGCCGCATTCGCCGTAAGCCTCCGACAAATCGGTGGTTTCGCCGAATTCATCGGCGCATTCGCCGAAGAAGCGCATAAAGTCGATCTCGACGGCGTCCTGCGCGGCGACCGGCATAGCGACCATTGCAAGCAGCATTGCCACAACGATCAGAAGTTTGAGTCTATACATGATTTGCATCCTTTCGGGTTAGCTATTTGAACATCAACAAAGGTGAGGTTGACACAGGTCGATAAGCGCTCCTCTCTACTTAATGCCGCTGTTTATCGCGATGCCGCTGATGATGCGGCGCTGGAAAACGAAGAAGAAGATGATGATCGGCAAGGCTGTGAAGACCGCCGCCGCCATGTCGCGCCCGTAAAAATCAACATCGCCCCATGCCTGATTCAACTTGCGCAAGCCGATAACGATGGTGTAGACCTCGCTGCTGGTGGCGGAGATGATGGGCCACAAATAGCTGTTCCAGTTGCCGAGGAAGGTGAAGATGGCCAAGGCGGTGATGACCGGCGTCGACAGCGGAACAATGACAATGAGGAAGATGCGAAAGCGCCCGGCGCCATCCATCATCGCCGCTTCCTCCAGTTCGAGCGGGATGCCGCGGAAGAACTGCGTCAATAGAAAGACGGCGAAGGACGAGGCGATGCCAGGCAAAATCAGCGCGATCAGGGTGTTATGCAGTTTCAAGTTGGAGAACAACAGATAGACGGGCAGGAAGGTCGCCTCGAAAGGCACCATCAAGCCGATCAAAACCAGCAGATAGAGCGGACGCTTGAAATAAAAATCCAGGCGCGCAAAGGCATAAGCCGCCAGCGAACAGACGGTCAACTGCGCCAGCGTATGCGTGGTGGAGACGAAGGCGCTGTTGCCCAACCATTTCCAGAGTTGGCTGCTCTTGAGGATGAATGTCCAATTCTCGAGGGTAAAGGGGTAGGGAATCAAGCTCGCCAGATTGCGCTGCAAAGCGGCTTCAGGCCGGAATGACGTGACCAGGGTCCAAACTACAGGCAGCATCCAGATCAAAGCGAAAACGCCCACCGCCAGCACATAGAGGCTGCCCTGCCGCCGCGCTATCAAACGGCGTCTGCGCTGCTGTTCCGCGCCAACAGCCGTCATCGCTAGTTCCCCACGCCTTGATCGCGAAACAGGGCCAATTGAAAAAGTGAAATGACCAGCAGAACGGCGAACATGATCACCGCCATAGCCGTGCCATAGCCCACTTGAAAATAGAGAAATGAGGTCTCGAAGATGTTGTACACAATCGTGCGGGTATTGCCGGCCGGTCCGCCGCCGGTCATAACATCGACTTGGCCGAAAATCTGGAAGGAGGCGATCACCTGCAAGATGCACAAGAAGGCGAAGGGCCGGCGCAAGCCCGGAACGGTGATATGGCGGAATTGCCGCCAACTGTTGGCGCCATCGACCTTGGCCGCGTCATAGAGCGCCTGCGAGATATCCTGCAAGCCAGCCAGGAATACGAGCATGCTAAAGCCGACAGTCCACCAGAGTGTAGTGAAGGCCACGACGAGCGTCGCCAGATCACCTTGATCCAAAAAAGGAATCGGGCCGGCGTCGAAGTTCTCCAGGAAGGCGTTGATCAAACCGCGACTCGATGAGGCGAAAACGCGCGACCAAATCAAGCCGATGACCGTCACCGCGATGATGTTCGGCAGATAGAAAATCGTGCGGAATATGCCGATGCCCTTGACGGGCCGGTTGAGCATCAGCGCGAAACACAAGCCCACGAATATGATGGGAATCGTCAAGGCGACAAAGAGAATCGTCTGCTCAAAGGCTTGGTGGAACTGCGTATCCCGCGTCAGCAGGCGCTCAAAGTTTTTGAAGCCGATATAGCGGATATTCGTACCCATAATCTCCCATTTGTGCAAGGAGATATAAAAGGTCTGGAAGATGGGCAGGATGGTGAAGATGGCATAGAGAACGCCGAAGGGCAAAATGAAGGCGAAGGCGGTGACGGTCTGCTGCATTTTTGGCGGCAGATTCTGGTGGAAACGGCGATATGGCTCTACGATGGGGTTAAAGACTTCAAGGAGATTCAGACAAGTCTCGACCGCCCGGCCCAGGCTAAAACCAGTCATCCGCGCGCTTTCCGCTGAAGTATGAACTCGCCCCGGCGGCGGACCCAAACGCGGGGGACAACTTTGGGAGCCGGGTCAGGGCCACAGTACAGACACATGGAAAGGTCCAAATTCGCATTTACTCTGGGATTTTATATAGGAATATATCTTGATTGGCAAGTATGTCAAGAGATTTGGTGATGATTCGCTAGAAGTCAGCATTTACTTTTGTATCATTACGAAATAAAATGCGGGCTGATTGTATGTATACATGAATTAAATCGGCGGAAAATGCAAGAATTTGACAGGCGCGCGCGCAACCAAAACAGGACGCTCCTGGTCGGCAATGACTTGGTGACGCTTGAGCGCGGCATCGAGATCGCCAAGGCGCTCGCTTCCGAGCCGCGTTTGCGCATTTTGCAGCATTTGGTCGCCAAGACCGCCAGTCTGTCTGAAATCGCGCGCGATTTAGGCACGCCGATCGCCACCGCGTCGCTGCACCTCGCCAGCCTGGAAAAAGCGGGCCTGGTATCCTCCAAAACAGCGCCCGGCAAACGCGGGCAGCGGCGACTTTATACACGGCTCTACGACACCGTCATGTTCAGCCTGCCGGAGTTGGAACGTTCCGAAGCCCTCGATCATATTGAGCTGAGCATGCCGGTTGGCGCATTCGTCGACCACCGGGTCAGCGCGCCTTGTGGCCTCGCGGGGGTGGACACCGTCATTGGCAAATTGGATGATCCGCTTCTCTTCTACGCCCCCGAACGCTTCGAAGCGCAGTTGGTCTGGCTGTCTCACGGTTATCTTGAATACCGATTTCCGAATCCAACCTATGAGCGCGCCATGCCCAAGAGCTTGCAGCTCAGCCTGGAGCTCTGTTCGGAAGCGGCGCCATCCGCCCTGGACTGGCCGTCGGATATTTTTCTGGAGATCAATGGCCTGCCCGTCGGCGTCTGGACATCGCCATCCGACTTCGCCGACCGGCGCGGCAGCTTGACGCCGGCCTGGTGGCCCACTTGGAACAGCCAGTATGGCCTGCTGGCCGCCTGGCAAGTTGATGAAGCCGGCACATCAATCGACGGGCGCAGCGTCTCAAGCGTCACAATCGCCGACCTGAATCTGGACGCGCAGCCCTTCGTCGCCGCCCGCATCGGCGTCGCTGATGATGCGGTAAACATGGGCGGCCTGAATATCTTTGGGCGCGGCTTCGGCAACCACCGCCAGGATATCTTGCTCCAAATTGATTTCTAATTCCCCGCTGACATTATCAGCAGCAGCCCAGCATTTGCGCGGCGCGGCGTTTATCGCTACCATTTGCGGAATTGTCGCTCGCCATTGAGTGCAGTTCTTGGCCTACCAGCATTTGGCGGAGGGATGGATAAATGAAGATTTTGGTCACCGGCGGCACCGGCCGCATCGGCGCGAACCTCGTCATTAGATTGCTGGACGCCGGGCATACGATCCGCAGTTTCGTCTACCCGGCCGACGCCAGCCGCGCGCGCAAGCTCGATGCCTACGATGGCGTCGAAACCGTTTTTGGCGACCTGCGCAAGGCCGATGACGTGGGTAATGCCGTCGCCGGCGTCGATGCGATCTATCACCTGGCCGCCGCCTTCCAGGGCCCCTTCGACAATCGGCAGTATCTCGACATCAACGCGATGGGCACGCTGAACATCCTGGAAAGCATCCGCGAGCGCAACCCGAATCTGCATCGCCTCGTCTACGCCAGCACCGAAGGTGTCTACCTGGACGCGCGCGTCAACGGCCGCTATTCGCCCGAGCCAAACCGGGAAGACAAGCGGATCACCTATCCCAATATGGGCTACTTGATGACCAAGTGGCTGGGTGAAGAACTGGCCATGGTCTATCATCACCAATACGGCCTGCCCGTTTGCGCCATGCGCTTCTCGACCGTGATCGAGCCGAGCGAATTCCTCAACGACGCCGGCCTGCCATCCATGTTTCTATACAGCGAGACCTACGCAAATTACAGCGACCCCAACTCTCGCCACATGCAAAATATGCCGTACAAAGACGACCCGGATGTCAAAGCCATGATTGAGGGATTAAGCGCGGGTTGGGACGGGCAAGAGAAATTGCTGCTGAGCCTGAACCCGGACGGCCGGCCATACCGCCAGCGCTTCGGCGATGTGCGCGATATCGCAGATGGACTGACGCTGGCGCTGGACAACGACGCCGCCATCGGCGAAATCTTCAATCTTTCTGGCGCCGCCCTCTTCGATTGGGGCGAAATCGTGCCGATGCTGGCCGAGCGCTACAACATGCCCTATGTGGCAGCGCGCATACCATTTTGGAATTTCATTGACCATGATTTGAGCAAGATCAAGACCAAGCTCGGTTTCCAGCCGCGCCACGACTTCGATAGCGTCCTGGCGACAGCGGAGGCGATACAGCGCGGCGAGACCACCGATGTCATACCGACCGGCGTCATGTTCGGCGAGGCATAAGCGCGCCCATAAGGATTACAGCTGATGGAAAACGCGACCATCGACCGAATCGAATTCGCCACCCTCATCGGCAGGCGTCCGCGCCTGGCCGGCCACAATTCGCGCATCCCAGTGCACGGGCTCGAAGTCGAACTGCCGCTCGTCCGCCTGACGACCGCTGACGGCGCATCGGGATTCGGCGCGGGCCGCGTCAACGCGGAAACGGCAAAGGCGTTTCTGGGGCTGCCCCTGGCCGACTTGCTTTCGCCTGCTGGTCATGTCAAGGCGGAGGCGGGCGCGCTCGAATTCCCGCTCTGGGACCTGCTGGGGAATCTCAGGGAAGCGCCGGTTTATGCGCTGGCGGCGCCGGCTGATGCAGAACCAAAGGAGCCGCTGCGCGTCCCTTGTTATGATACGACGCTTCTCATCGACGACTTGCATTTGGACGCGAACGAAGCGGCGGCCGCCCTCATCGCCGATGAGGCGCGCTTCGGCTACGAGAACAGCCACCGCAACTTCAAGATCAAAGTTGGTCGCGGCGCCCGTTGGATGCCGCTGGAAAAAGGCACGCAGCGCGATATCCTCGTCGTCAAGGCGGTGCGCGAGGCGGTCGGTCCGGCAGCCAGGATCATGATCGACGCCAACAACGGCTACAACCTGAATATCGCCAAGCGCGTCCTCGCCGATACCGCCGACTGCGATGTCTTCTGGTTGGAAGAAGCCTTCCAGGAGGATGCGGCGCTCTATGAAGATCTTCAGGGCTGGCTGGAGCGTGAGGGCTTGTCTGTGCTGATCGCCGATGGCGAAGGCGGCGCCCCGCCCGCGCTCATGGACTGGGCGCGAGACGGGCTCGTCGATGTGATTCAATACGATATCTTCAGCCACGGCTTCAGCAATTGGCTGGGCACCGGCGCGCAACTCGACGAATGGGGCGTCCGCACGGCGCCGCACCACTATGGACGCCATGTTGGCAATCATGTCGCTGGTCACCTGGCGACCGCCATCGCCGGCTTCACCTTCGTCGAATGGGACGAGGTGACGACGCCCGGCCTGGATGCCTCCGCTTATCGCATTGAGGAGGGGCAGGTCGTGATTCCCGAGGCGCCCGGCTTCGGGCTGGCGCTGGAGGAAGATGTCTTTCGCAAGGCTGTTGCGGAGGGTGGCTTTGAGTTGAGGATGTAGGGTTACCTGGATTTAGCTGCCTATGCCGCAAGGGGCGAGCCACCCGCTCGCCCGTACATACGAGCTACAAAATGGGATGATTGCAGGGACGTCTCGCTGAGACGCCCACTCTTCCAGTCACATATTGCGTATTGCGGGCGTTTCGGCGAATCGCCACTACAGCCTTCGCTTGCCGGGCTCGGCGCTGCGAAACTCCATCACCCCGTCGTCCAGGCGACCGTAGCGCATCAGCAGCAGATCCTTCAAATAATTCTGATAAATCTTCCAGGGACGGCGCTTTCCTTGCTTCGGCAATTCAACCAGCGCCCGCCGCACATAGCCCGAACTGAAATCCATGAAGGCCTCCGTCTCCAGCGGCCGCCCGTCCAGCCGCGGCCTGCACTGCGCATAACCGCGCCGCCTCATCATGTTCAGCAGCCGGCAGACGTATTCACAGATCAACTCCGCCTTCAGCGTCCAGGAGGCGTTGCTATACCCGAAGGCCGACGCCAAATTGGGGATGTTGCTGTACATCAGGCCCTTGTAGCTCACTGTCTCGCCCAGCGCCACCGGCTCGCCATCCACAACGATGTCAACGCCGTGCATGAGCTTCATCCGCAGCCCGGTCGCCGTTATGATGATATCCGCCGGCAGCAGCTCGCCCGATTCCAGGCGGATGCCCGCTTCGACGAATCGATCGATGCGATCGGTCACCATCGACACCGAGCCCGCCTTGATCGCGTTGAAGAGGTCGTTGTCAGGCACGAGGCAAAGCCGCTCATCCCAGGGGTTGTAGCGGGGACTGAAATGCCGCTCAACATCGTAATCGGGCCCCAGCGCCTGCCTGACACCGGCGAGGAGCATATCGCGCGCTTTCTGCGGTTGGCTGCGCGCCAGGTGAAAAAAATATCGCTGCCGCAAGATTTGCAGCCAGCGCATGAGCCAGATCGCCAGCTTGAAAGGCAAGCGTTTGCGCAAACTCACCGCTAATGGATCCCGCGACGGGGCGCTGGCGATATAAGTCGGCGACCGCTGCAGCATCGTCACATGCGCGGCCCGCTCCGCCAATGCCGGCGCCATCGTGACGGCGGTCGCGCCGCTGCCAATCAAGACGACGCGCTTGCCGGCGTATGCCAGATCATCGCGCTCGGCGCCGTCTGACGGGCCCTGCCTGCGCGCCCCCCAGGCTTGCGGATGTACGATTTCGCCGGCGAAATCATCCATGCCCGGCCAATCGGGACAGTAGCCCTCGTCGTAGCGATAGTAACCGGTGCACATGAAGAGGAAGTTGCAGCGCATCTGAAGCCGCTCTTCCGGCGCGGCAAGGTCAATCTCGACCGTCCATTCAGACGCGGCGGAAGACCACTCGATGCGGCGGACCCGCTGATTAAAACGAATCTTCTGGTCGATGCCGAATTCACGCGCCGTGTCTTTGAGGTACTGCAAAATGGCGGGGCCATCGGCGATGGCCTGCTCGCCGGCCCAGGGACGGAAGCGATAACCAAGCGTGTACATGTCCGAATCCGAGCGGACGCCGGGATAAGTAAACAGGTCCCAGGTGCCGCCCATCGAGGCGCGCCCTTCAACGATGGCCCAGCTCAAGCCCGGGCAGCGCTTCCCCACATAGTAAGCCGCCGCGATGCCCGAGATTCCAGCGCCGACTATCAATACATCGACATATTCCGCCATGAATTGAATTCCCGCTTGCGCCTCTCAGCGACATCTTACCACAACGCCCGGCGCGGAAAGCATGACTTGACGATGCTATAATCCCGACGCCAAGCCACAGCAGGAGCCCACCATGTCAAAACCGAATATTCTCATCATCATGTCGGATGAGCACGCCCCCATGTTCAGCAGCGTCTATGGGCACGCCATCGTGCAAACGCCCAACATGGAGCGCCTGGCGGATGCCGGCGCCACCTTCGACGCCGCTTACTGCAATTCGCCCCTGTGCATGCCGTCGCGCATGTCCTTCATGACCGGGCGCCTCGTGCACAAAATCGGCGCCTGGGACAATTGGACGCCCATGCGCTCGGATCAGGTGACCTGGGCGCATCGCCTGCGCGCCGTCGGCTACGATGTCGTTCTCTCGGGCAAACAGCATTTCGGCGGCGCCGACCAGTATCACGGCTTCCAGGCGCAATTGGCGCGCGACCTGCATGCCGAGCGCTATCACCCGATTCATACCTGGGACGACGGCATCGTGCCGGCGTCTGAGCCCTGGCATGAAGTCTATCAAGCGGGGCCGGGCAGAACGGAAGAGCTTGAAGTGGACGATCTGGTTCAAGAGCGGGCGCTGGCCTTCCTGCGCGATCCCGCCCGGCGAGACAAACCCTGGGCACTGAACGTCTCATTCATCGCGCCGCATTTTCCTTATATCGCGCCACAGCAATTCTGGGAGATGTACCCGCCTGACGATATGGACTTGCCGGAGATACCCGCCGGTCACCTGGAGAATCTGCCCCCGATGGCGCAGCGGATCCGCACGATGTTCGGCTTTCCACAATTCCCCAATGATGTCGTGAGGCGGGCGCGCGCCGCTTATTATGCGCTAATCAGCTACTTCGACGCGAAAATCGGCGAGCTGCTTGACGCGCTAGACGCCACCGGCCAGCGCGAGAACACCGTCATCATTCACCTGAGCGACCACGGCGATATGAACGGCGAACACGGCATGTGGCGCAAATCGAACTTCTACGAGGCGTCGGCGCGCGTGCCGCTGCAAATCGCCTGGCCCGGGCGCATCGAGGGCGGACGCCGCCTTTCCGAGGTCGTCTCCCTGGTCGATGTCAGCGCCACCATCTGCGCTATCGCCGGCGACGAATGCGGCCTGCCCCTCGATGGCGACAGCCTGCTGCCCCTGCTGACCGGAAGCGCTCCCGACTGGAAGGACGAAGCCTTCTGCGAATACCTGGCGCATGGCAGCGACCGCCCGATGGCGATGCTGCGGCGCGGGCGCTACAAGCTGACGTACAGTTGGAACGATCCGGTCGCGCTCTACGACATTGAGGCGGACCCCGGCGAATTCAACGATCTGGCATCAGAAGCGGACTACCAAGATCTTGTGGCCGAGATGCAAGCGGCGCTGCTCGCCGATCGGGATCCGGCCGCGCTGGACCGGCAGGTGCGCGAGAGCCAGCGTCAGCAGCGCTTCATCGAGAGCAACTTCGGCATCGGCTGGCGTGAGGCGAGGTGGGATTAGCCGCTTACTTGGCGGCCGCCATTTCCTCGATCCGCTGATACTGGCTCACATAAAGCTGATGATAAAAGCCGCCGGCCGCCAGCAGCTCGTCGTGACTGCCGCGCTCGATGATCCGCTGGTCATTCACCACCAGGACGCGGTCCGCATTGCGGATCGTGCTCAGCCGGTGGGCGATGACAAAAGCCGTCCGCCCTTCCAGCAGCCGCAGCAGCGCCTCTTGTATCTGGATCTCGGTGCGCGTGTCGACGCTGCTGGTCGCCTCATCGAGGATCAGGATGCGCGGATCGGCCAGTATCGCCCGCGCGATCGCCAGCAGCTGCCGCTGACCTTGACTGAAGTTGTGCCCCTTCTCCGATACTTGCGTTTCGTAGCCGCGCGGCAGCAGGTGGATGAAGCTGTCGGCGTTCGCCAGCCGGGCCGCTTCGACCACCTCGGCGTCGGTCGCGTCCAGGCGGCCATAACGAATGTTCTCCATGACCGTGCCGCTGAAGAGGAAGGTGTCCTGCAGGACGATGCCCAACTGCTGGCGGATCGAATCTTGCGTCACCGCGCGGATATCGACGCCGTCGATGCAGATGCGGCCGCTGCTGACGTCATAGAAGCGGCTGAGCAGGCTGATGATCGTGGTCTTGCCGGCGCCCGTCGGCCCCACCAGGGCGATGGTGGCGCCGGGCTCGACCTCCAGGTTGATGTCTTGCAAGACCGGCTGCCCCGGCTCATAAGCGAAGTTGACGCGCTCGAAGCTGACCGCGCCCCGGATGTCTGTCAGCGGCTGCGCATCGGGTTGATCGGTGACAGTCGGCGTCGCGTCAAGCACGGCGAAGATCCGTTCCGCGCCCGCCAGCGCCGATTGAAGCTGGTTATACACCATGGCGATGCCGCGCATTGGCCGGAAGAAATTCATGATGTAGACGACGAAGGTCGCCAGCACGCCAACCGAGACGACATCGCGCAATGCCAGCCAGCCGCCCAGCAGCGCCGTCGCCGCCACCGACAAAATCATCATCGTCGTGAACATGGGTCCCAGCGCCGCCGTGATGAAATCTGCGCGGATGCCGACGCGCCGATAAGCCTCGCTGGCGTCTTGAAACTGCGCGATCGCCGCGTTCTCCTGCGCATACGCCTGCACAGCGCGGATGCCGGTGATGTTCTCCTCCATCACCGCGTTCAGCACACCCAGGTTGCGCTGCATGCCGCGGAAGGCCACCCGCGTGCGCTCGGTGATTTGGCTGGTGATGAATAGCATGACCGGCAAAATGATCAGCGTACCGATGGCCAGCGGCAGGTTGAGCAGCAGCATCGCCACCATGATCCCGCCCAGAGACAAGATGTTGGTCGTGAACTGGATCAGCCCGTTGGAGAGAATTTGATTGATGGTCTCGCTGTCGTTGCTGATGCGGCTCATCAGATCGCCCGTGCGATGGCGGTCGTGATAATCCATCGAGAGCGCTTGAAAATGCCGGAAGAGCGCGGCCCGAATGTCAGCGACGAAGTATTGGCCGATGCGGGTCATGATGATGCCGTGCAGCGCGGTGAACAATCCCTGCGCCAGATACACCGCCAGCATCAGGCCGGCGATGGACGCCAGGCCGTCGATGTCATGGAAAATGACATATTGATCGATCGCCCGCCCCAGCAGCGCCGGACCCAGCAAACCGAGAAATGTGCCCAGGACCACAAGCAGAGCGACCAGCAGCAAGCGGCCATGGTAGGGCTTCAGATAATCCGACAACCGCCGCAGCGTGCCGCGCCGATCCTTCGCCTTCTCGCCGGTTGGGCGCCCGCCCCCGCTCCCGCCCATGAATCGCGGCCGGGTGTTTGAGGAAGCCTGGTTAGCCATTCGTCACGTTTCCGTTCAAGCTTGTCACATTTCTACCACCGAGTACACCGAGTTTTGTTGAGGGCACCGAGAGATATTTATACACTGAATCGCCTGATGCCCGATTTAAGTGAAACGACGTTGAAGTTGATCAAGAGCCCTCGTTTAAGATTAGCCGCTCGGAGATAAGCAATAATCTGAGCTTCGTGAATCGGCAGCAGCTCCTTTACCGACTTCAGTTCAACTATCACCCGGTCTTCTACTACCAGATCGGCAACCATTTCGCCGACGTCAATACCATCGTAGCGTACAGTAAAGCGCTTTTGCCGCTCATAGCCGATACCGCGTCTTTCGAATTCCAGACAGAGCGCGTTTTCGTAGACAGCTTCAAATAAGCCAGCGCCCAACTTGCTATGCACCGCCATAGCAGCGCCGTTTATGCGATATGTTAATCCGTCGGGCTTATGGCGCCTTGCTTCTGCGTGTTCCGAGTCCAAGGTCTAGTCCCCTCCTCAACATCAAACTATTCTCTCGGTGTACTCATTGAAACTCGGTGTACTCGGTGGTAAAAAGCTTTCACCCCCGTCCCGCCCCATTCGCCCGCGCGATCTCGCCCAACTGAGACGCATAAATCTCGCGGTAGATGCGGCTGCCGGCCATCAGCTGCTGATGGCTGCCCCGCTCGGCGATGCGCCCATTATCCAGCACGAGGATTTGATCGGCATGCAGGACGCTGGTGATACGCTGGGCGATGATGAAGGTCGTGCTCTGCCTAGCCAGTGATTCGAGCGCGGCCTGTATTTTGTATTCGGTCTCCATATCGACCGCGCTGGTGCTGTCATCCAGGACGAGTACGCCGGGTTGGATGAGCAGGGCGCGGGCGATGGCGATGCGCTGCTTCTGCCCGCCGGACAAGTTGGCCCCGCCCGCCTCGACGGCGCTGTCATAGCCGCGCGGCATCTGCGTGATGAACTTGTGCGCTTGCGCCGCTTCCGCCGCCGCGATCACCTCATCAAGCGTCGCCGCCGGCGCGCCATAAGCGATATTGTCGCGCACGCTGCCGCTGAAGAGAATCGACTCCTGCATCGCCATGCCGATATTGCCGCGCAGGTCGGCCGGGTCCCAGTCGCGCACATCGACGCCGTCCACTATGACGCGCCCGCCGCTGACATCGTAGAAGCGCGAAATGAGATTCACCAACGTACTCTTGCCCGAGCCAGTGGCCCCGAGCAGCGCGATCTGCTGGCCCGGCTCAGCGATGAAGTTGATGCCGTGCAGGACATCGTCGCCGCTCACGCCGTTTGACTCCCCTCCGTTGCGCCGGCTGTAATGGAAAGACACATTCTCGAAGCTGACGGACAGCGGGCGGACCGATGGCGCCTCCCTGAACGAGACCTTATACGGGTTTTGAGCGATGCGCAGCGCCGGCTCGGTATCGAGCACTTCCACGACGCGTTCGGCCGACGCTTCGGCGCGGGCGGCCATCATCAGCAGATTGCCCAGGAAGAGCAGCGGGCCCATGCCGGTCACCAGATAGTTGTTGAAGGCGATCAACTCGCCGATGCTGAGGCGGTCGCCCATGACCGACAAGCCGCCAAACCAGAGCACGGCGACCGTGCCCACGTTGGTCAGCACTTGCAGGATCGGCATCGCCACCGCGATCAATTGACCGACTTCGATATTCTTCTCGCGGTAATCGTCATTGCTCGCGCCGAACTGATCGATTTCGAAGCGGCCGCGCACAAAAGCCTTGACCACCTGGATGCCGGCCAGGTTCTCCTGCACCAGCGTATTCAGCTCGCCCAGCTTCTGCTGCACGACCGTGAACAGGCTGGTCGCCTTCACCATCAAGTAGCGGATGAAAACTGCGGAGATGGCGGCCGCGGCAAACATAACCAGCGAGAGCTGCCAATCGGTCAGCAGCAGCATGATCATGCTTCCGATGATCATCAGCAGCACGCGCAGCAGCAGCGCCAAGCCGGCGCTGGAAAACATGCGCACCACATCGACATCGCTGGAGACGCGCGTCATCAGGCGGCCGGTTTGCATCTGGTCGAGGTTGGCGAATGACAGCGACTGTATGTGGCGAAAGAGGGCATGGCGGATGTCAAAAGCCAAGCCCTGCGAGACCGCCGCCCGGCAATAACCCTGCCCCAGCGTGCTCAAAGCGCCGATCATAGCGGCGATGAACATCCAGAAGGCGCCCAGGGCAATCATGTCCCATTCGCGCGGGCGTATCCCTTCGTCGATCATGAATTGAAGCAGGCGCGGCACGCTCAATTCCATCGCGACCGGCAGGACAGTCGCCCAGAAGCCAAAGAAGAGATACCAGCCATAAGGCCGCATGAAGGCAAAAATGCGCCGCAGGGATTTCATGGGACTAAGTCTAACCTTGCCGGGCGCGGGCTTCAAGCGACGAGACCGGGCGGCAGCGAATTCGGCGCGCTTCTTCCACCCCATCGCCCCAACCCCCTTCCCCAGCGAGCTAAGGAAGGGGGAGCATCTTCGCCGAGAACACGATAGCGCGGTTATCCCACAGTTTCAGCAGCCCGAAATCCCTATTCCGCCTGCGAGTCACCCTTCCCTAGCTGTATGGTTTTGGATTATAATGGTACTGTTTCCAATGAGCAAA
>WTGN01000005.1 GCA_011523545.1 Chloroflexota bacterium
AAGGGGCCGGGGGATGGGGGCAAGATCAGCCGCCCAAGCGCGGCACGCATTCGTCGAGCGCCGCTTGACCCGGCTCGACCATGGCGTCCAGCGTCGCCTGCACTTCATCGCGCTCGATTTCGCCGAGCATGATCAGATCCCAGGCATCGCGGACAGCGCGGATGACGGCGCCGCGCCAGCAGGGATGCGCCGCGCGCCACTCGGCCGTTTGCTTGGCGTCGAGCACCTGCATGAAACCCTTGAAGTAGTCGGCATCGGCGTCGGGATAATCTGCAAGCACTTCGGGAATCGATGGCACAAGCGCGCCGATTTCCATGTTGATGCGCTGCCCCTCCGGCCCTACCCAGAAGCTGAGAAATTCATAGGCTTCGTCGGGATGTTCGCTGCCCTTCCAGATGGAAGCGCGCAGCGACCAGCCGTGAACGTAACGATCGTTCCCTGGCACATGCGGCTCAGGCACGACCCCAAAGTTGACGCCGGCATTCGCGGCGGTAATCATGTGCCCGTTGTTGAGCGTCGCCATCGCTAGGCGACCGGCGATAAACAAATCGACTGGCCCCGTGCCTTCAGTGCCGAGCACTTCGATATCGGCCGGCGTCGGCGTGGCGCCGCTATCGACCAAATCCCAGAGCCAGGTGTACGCCTCTACCGACTCCGGGCCATTTAGGTAGCCCTCGACTGTGGTGCTGTCATCGCTGTAGGGGTTGGTCGCGCCGATATTGCGCCAGATCGCGCGGTATGGTCCACGGGGACGATCGCCGCCCCAGCGCCGCTTGTCGGGGTTGGTCAATTTCTTGGCGATCTCTATGTAATCCCAGGGCGTCCAGTCGGCGTTCGGATAATCGACGCCTTCTTCGTCGAAGATATCTTTGTTATACATGACGAAGTTGGCGCCGACCGTGAAGGGCAGGCCAACCACGCGATCGTTCCATATCGCCCGCGTGTCGAAGTAATGTTCAAAGTAATCGTCGCGGCTGAGATCCGGGTCGGCTTCCAGGCGGTCGGTGATATCCAGGGTATGCGGCAGCCAGGCCGTTCCCCAGAAGTAGGCGACATCGGGCGCGCCTTCGCCGGCGCCCAGCGTCGTGTTCATCAGATCGTCGTAGGCTGATTCCGCCATGATTGTCACATCAACTTTGATGTTGGGATGCTCGGCTTCAAAGGCTTCGATCACAGCGCGGATAGCCGGCTCCGGTGATTCAGCCGATGCCACCGTCCACCAGGTGATGGTGACCGGGTCTTGCGCGCCGACGCTGCCAAGCAGCAGCAACAGCAGGCTGAGGACGATAAGCGTTTTCCTGCCAATCAAATGCTTCATGATACTTCTCCTAAAGAAAGCTACTCGGTTATTGACCGCCGGCCTAGGCGCAAGCGGCTAACGGAGATATTAGCGCAGTTGTCCTGAAAACTGCAAACGGATTAATCGGCGCCAATGCGCGACAGGCACGCACAAAAAAGGGCGAGATAAGTCTCGCCCCGAAGGATTTGAGTGATTTGTGCCTGGCTGGTCTGCTAATCGCGCCCGCCGCCGAAAAGCCGCAGCATGAACAGGAAGAGGTTGATGAAGTCGAGGTAGAGGGTCAAGGCGCCCATAATGCTGAACTTCAGCGTGTCTTGCGAATCCACCTTCATCTCCTGACTGGCCGCCATTCTGGCGATGCGCTGGGTGTCATAGGCGGTCAAGCCGGTGAAGAGCAGCACGCCAAAGATGCTGATGAGAAAGTCCAGGGCGGAGCTGCCGATGAAGATGTTGATCACGCTGGCGATGATCACCCCGATCAAGCCCATCATGAAGTAGCTGCTGTATTTGGTCAGGTCGGTTTTGGTAGTCATGCCGACGATGGTCATGGCGCCGAATACGCCGGCCGTGCTGAAGAAGGCAGCGGCGATGGAGCCGAGCGAAAAGGCGAGGAACAAGATGGAGAAGGTGAAGCCGGTCAAGGCGGAGTAGACGAAGAAGAGCATGCCGGCCGCCGTCGCCGAAATCCGCTTGATGGCGAAGCTCAAGCCCAGCACGATGCCGAACTGGGCGATAATCGCCAGCCAGAGCACAGCCTGGGACGGGAAAAAGCCGCTGTTGGCCACGGCCAGGGCGATTGTCGCCGTCACCAGCAGACCCATCGTCATCCAGCCATAGACATTGCGCATGACGGCATTAAGCTGCAAACCCTCGAGCGGCTTGGCCTTGCCCGGCGCGTCAACGATGAAGCTGTCGTTTCTGAAGTTCATGTTCAACTCCTCCTGCAAGCGCCACCGCGGCGGCGCCTGATCATAGTATCTGAATACAGCTATTATAACGAACAAAGCGCACAATGGCTGCGGCGCTTTTGCGAATTTACGCCGATCTTACAATGGCCGCCCGCTGTGGCGCTCAGGGCGTGAAGGATCCGCCTCCGCCGCCGACGCTGCCGCCTCCTCCGCCACCGCCACCGATGCCGCCGCCACCGCTGATGCCGCCCGCGCCAATGCCCATCGCGCTGTGATGGCTCTGATGATGATGGGGCAAATGGTGATAATAGTGGCCGCCGCGCGAACGCCTCAACGGGCCGGAAGACAGCGCGATCGCGATCATGTTGCCGACAGTGACATAGAGTTGCAATGCCGCCAAGAGGCTGAATCGCAAGCTGTCCGCCGGCTTGATCCGCAAGTCGGGGTCGCTGGCCAGCGCGTTGATGGCATCCCGATGCCCACCGACCAGCGCGCTGAAGAGCAACACCGAGAAGAAGCTGAAGCTATAATCGAAGAAGGCGCCTGCCAGCAATCTATTGGCCAGGTAGGCGATGATAAGCCCAAGCAGCGCCATCAAGACATAGCTGCGCGCGCGGCCTAAATCGAGCCGAGTCGCCCGGCCGAGCAATGTCATCAAGCCGAAGAGGCAGCCGACGCTGGTACTCGCGTTGACCACGGCCGGGCTGACTGTTGGATCAAACAGGGCGGCGAAAACGGCGGACAAGGTGAAGCCAGTTAGAGCGGCGTAGAAGATGAAAAAGGCGCCGGCCTGCGTCGGCGAAAAACGGCGCAGCCTGCGATCCAGCATGAAGGCTATCGCGAGATGCGCGAACAAAATGAAGACTGAGACCGTGCGATCGAGGTTGATCGGGTTGGCAAGCAGGACGCTGGCGACCGTCGCCGTGACGCCGAAACCCACCGTCATCCAGGCAAACACGTTGCGCATCACCGCATCCAGCTGCCCGTCATCAAGCGGCTGCGGCGCTGGCGCATGCTTCGTCTTCCCGGCAAGTCTCTTGCTCTTTTGGTAGGCGCGCATCCATTCGCTCCCGCTGATATGACTCAATTTTAACGATTTTTCCTCCCAATTTCCATAGTGTCGCGGCAAAGCCTTCGCTATAGTATGCGCTGGCAATGAAAGTGGGAGCAGCAAGTTGCGCCTGATTCTCGCGTCATCTTCACCGCGCCGGGGTGAATTGCTCCGGCAGCTCCTTGATGGCTTTGAGGTCATCAAGCCGGAGATTGACGAATCGCGTCAAATCGGCGAGGGGCTGGTTGCTTATGCCGAGCGTCTGAGCGTCGAAAAAGCCCAGGCGGCCGTCGGCATGCTTGGCTGCGGCCCGGCCCTCATCATCGCGGCGGATACGATTGTGATTGATCATGCGGGCGAGTTGCTGGGCAAGCCGGCCGACGAAGCCGATGCCCGCTTCATGCTGCGCCATTTGCGGGCGCGCGCCCACCAGGTCGTCACCGCCTTCAGCCTGCATCGGACGGGCGAGAGGCCGAAAACCATCACCAGTCACGCGCTTACGACAGTCCACATGCGCGATTACGGCGATGAAGAAATCGACGCCTACATCGCCAGCGGCGATCCATTCGACAAGGCGGGCGGCTATGCGATTCAAAACGCGGCCTTTCATCCGGTCGCTCGGATCGACGGCAGTTACAGCAATGTGGTCGGCTTGCCGCTGGAAAGCGTCGAAGCAGCGCTGAATCAGATCGGTTTTCCACCGTCGAGGTAAATCCTGTGCATGAAAGCGCGGCTTGCCAGCGACATGGCAGCTGTGATCCACCATGGACGTCTTGCCGGCAGACAATTGCGCTTGCGTCTGGCGGGCAAACTTCGTAGCATGAATAGGTAGATGCGCCAATTCGCCTTTCGCAAAATCAGCAGGGAGGTACAGCATGTATCGACAATTTAAGCATCTTTGCCGCGCGGTTGAGCCGGCGCAGGGTCGACGCCGGCTGCCGCTAATAGTCGCGCTTCTTTTGATGCTGGCCGCCCCTTTCGCCGTTGCGGCCGATGATGACAAGCCCACGGTCGCGTTTCTGCGTTTCGGCCAGTCGCAGTCCTTCGCTTTGACCGATATGGCGGTGCTGGACATGCTGGAAGTATATGGCTTTGTCAGCGCCGAGGAACGCGTCACTTTGGAATCTGGCAATGACCTGCATGGAGAGAACATCAACATACTTTATCGCGATGCCGGTTTCGACTTTCCCACCGCCAACATCATGGTGGAAGACGCGCTGGATGAAGGGGCGGATGTATTCTTGACGGTCTCGACACAGGTGGGCATGATCGCCTTAAACGCCATGAGCGACATAGACGACCCGCCGGCGCTGATTTTTGCGATCGTGACCGACCCGCACGAAACCGGTCTGGCCTCAGCCACCTGCATCAAGCCGCCCAACGTGACCGGCACCTTGATGCACTTTGATTATGAGGAATACACCGGAATCGCTTACATGCAGGATCCGGATTTCGAAAGCATCGGCTTCATTGGCGTTGCCAATGACCCGGCGACGCCCAGTTATGCTGAATCAGCGCGAAGAACCGGCGAAAGACTGGGCTTCACTGTTGAAGTAGAGACGATCATAACCGCAGCCGACTATGCCATCGCAACCGAAACGCTCCTCGACAAGAATGTAGACGCCATTGGCGTGTTGGCCCACACCGGCTCCTCGACCGGCATCTCGGCGATCGTGGACGCGGCCTATGGCGTACCGGTCTTTTCATCGCTGGTATCCGATGTCATCCATGGGGTGACCATAGCGGCCGGTTTCGAGGGCTGGTACCGCGAAGGGGTTCAGGCGGCGCGAATGTTAGTCGCATATCTGGAAGGCAACCTGGATATCGCGACTACCGCCATCGCCTCGACGCCGGGTTTCGCTGTCGCCGTCAATCTCGATTCAGCCGAGGCGCAGGGCGTGGTGATCTCCGATGAATTGCTGGCGCGGGCCGATTACATTGTTGAAGCCGGCGCCGGCGCGGGCGCGGCGATAGAAATCCCGGGCGAGATCGGCTTGGCGGAAATGACCTTGGAGGAGCGCCGAGCGGAAGACGCCGCCTTCCTTGCGAACTTGCGTTGCAGCCCCGAAATGATCGCCGAGCAGCTTTCCGCTTTGCCGACCGAGGAGAATTAAATCCAGGTCAGCATTAAGTTGCCGGGGGCAAGCGAGCCGTCTTTGCTGATGGCTCGCTCTTATGCGCCAGGCCGACTTTGCGCCCCCCGCCAAATGCGTCAGAATACCAACAGCGTTGATATAGACGAGGGCAGAGGATCAGAACGGCATGAGCGCAATCGAGATCGCAAATCAGTTGGTGGCGGCGGGCAAGGGCATCATGGCGGCTGACCGTCCGTCGCCGGCCTTTTACAAGCTGTTGGAAGACGAAGGCATCAGCGCTGACGGCGACAGCTATCGCAATTGGTCGGAGCTGCTCTTCCTGACACCGGGGCTGAATGAGCATGTCAGCGGCATCATCATGACCGATGAGCAAGTTCGACTGGCCGACGGGGCGGGCCGCTCGCTGATCGAGCAAGTGATCGCGCGCGGCATGATACCGGGGATATCGCCCTTCCAGGGCATGGTTCATCTGGCGGGCAGCGCCGGCGAGACGGTCGGCAGCGGGCTGGATGGCTTGCGCGAGCGGCTGGCAGAGTACGCGGGGCTGGGCGTCGGCTTCAGCAAGTGGCGCGCCGCCTTGCAAATCGGGCCGGGGACACCGAGCTACTATGCGATTGAAGCCAACGCCTATGTCATGGCGCAGGTGGCCGCGCTCTCGCAAGAAGCCGGCATCGTTCCCATCGTTGAGCCCGAGGTGATGCTGCTGGGCGACCATACGATCGAGCGCTGTTGCGCGGTGACCGAGTGGGTGCTGAGCCGGACCTTCGAGGCGCTTTATGTGCATCGGGTGGATCTTGAGCGCACACTGGTCAAAGCGAGCATGGTGCTTTCCGGGAATGAATGCGCTGAGCAAGCTGATGTTGAAACGGTCGCCGAGCAAACGGTCAAGGTCTTCCGGCGGCGTATCCCGGCTGCGATACCGGGCATCGTCTTCCTCTCCGGCGGGCAGAGCGATTATCACGCGACCGCCCATCTAAACGCGATGAACGCAAACTACGAACTGCCCTGGAAGCTGAGCTTCTCCTACGCGCGCGCCCTGCAGCGCGAGCCGATGACGATCTGGCGCAATCGTCCCGAGAATGTGCCGGCCGCGCAAGCCGCGCTTTATCAGCGCGCCAAGATGAACGGGCTGGCGGCGCTGGGCTTGTGGACCGAGGAACTGGAAAGCGAAGCGGTCGTCTCGTAAGCGGCTTGTCCGATTTGTCTCAACAATGTTCAGCGGAGTGAAAACCGCGACCGTATGGTTGCCTCTCGCGCGCTAATCGTTGCCACACTGCTTACAGAGTGCGCCTTACAACCACCCAATCCTGCTGATCGGACACAAAACTACGCTATATGTCCGAAGAAACGTTTTAGTCGGTCATATAACGGACATAAAATCGGGCTTTGGATACAATTGCAGCGAACTAGCCTAAGGGGATAAGTGGACAATGAGCCAACCGGCGATACTCGATATCCTGCCCGACCACGTCGACGGCAATCGCGACATGATGATCTTCGGGCATTTTCTGGAGCATTTTCACCGGCAGATTTACGGCGGCGTCTATGAGCCGGGCAGCCATCTCGCTGACGAAAACGGATTCCGGCGTGATGTCATCGAGGCGCTGCGCAAGATCAAGACGCCCATCATCCGCTGGCCGGGCGGCTGTTTTGTCTCGGCGTATCCCTGGAAGAAGGGGGTCGGGCAACGCGTGCCTTATTACGACAAAGCCTGGCGCGTCGAAGAGCCCAATAGCTTCGGCACCGATGAGTTCCTGCGCTTTTGTCGCGAAGTGGGCGCGGCGCCATTCATCTGCACCAACGCCGGCACCGGCAGCGCGGAAGACATGGCCGATTGGGTTGAGTATTGCAATCTCGAAATCGGCGAGTGGGCGGCGCGGCGGCGGGCGAATGGCCATGACCAGCCATTCAACGTGCGCTACTGGAGCATCGGCAATGAGAATTACGGCGCTTGGGAGATGGGCGCCAAGACCGCAGACGAGTGGGCGCGCCTGGTGCTGGAAGCGGCCAAGATGATGAAGCGCGTCGATCATAGAATTGAACTCGCCATCGCCTCAATTCCCGATCTCGATTGGAACGCCAAGGTCCTGCGCGCGGCGGGCGACCTGCTGGATTGGATTTCGATCCACGGCTATTGGTCGCGCGCCAGCGATGAAGGCGTCTTCGAAAAGGGCTACGACAATCTCATCGCGCGCGCCTTCGAGCCGGAAGAGCGGATCGTTGCCGTCAAGCATATCCTCGGTTCGCTGGGTTATCTGGGCAAGCTGCGCATCGCGTTTGACGAGTGGAATCTGCGCGGGTGGTGCCATCCCAACTTCATGAGTTTTGGTCCCGCCGATCACGCGCTGATGGACGCCAATGACATCAACAGCAATTACAACATGGCCGACGCCGTCTTCACCGCCTGCTTCCTCAATAGCTGCCTGCGCCATTGCGATGTGGTGGGCATGGCGAATTTCTCGCCGGCGGTGAACACGGTGGGCGCCATCTTCACGCATGCCGACGGTATCGTCCTGCGCCCCACTTATCACGTCTTCGATTTATTCGCGAACCACAGCTACGGCGAGGTCTTGCATTCGGCGCTGGCGACGCCCAGCTTTGATGTAAAGTCTGATGATGGGACATCGACATCTGTTCGGCATCTGGACGCGGTCGCGACGCGGGATTCGGCGGGCGGCGTCATGGGCATCACGCTGGTGAACCTGCACGGGCGCGAGGGCATAAGCTGCCGCATTCGCGGGTTAGGCGGGTCTGGGTTCGACAGCGCCATCTTGCGCACGGTCAACGGCGAATCGGCTGAGAGCTACAACAATATCGATCGGCCGGACGCGGTTGCCATCAGCGAGAGACGGCTGACGATTGACGACATGAATGATTTCAGCGTCGATTGCCCCGCCCATTCGGTCTCGCTGCTGAACCTGGTCTGACGGGCTCAACCTTTTGCCAGCAGCTTTTCAAATGAGCGCTTCCAACCAGGGGAGAGGGCGTCGATCCGCAGGGCGCGTTCGGCGGCGGCCGGCGATTTGTCGAGGTAGAGGGCGGTATTGACCTCGGCGACGGTCATGTCGACCGGGTCTTTGCTGACCAGTTCAATCGACGCGCCCGCCTCGACCTGGCCTGCTTCCAGCACGCGCAGGTAGAAACCGGAACGATTGGCGCGCAGGAAGGTCTTGTCGAAGCCGGGGATGCCCAGCTTGTCCGCCAGTTTGTAGCAGGGCACGCGCGGCTGCGTCACCTGCGCCAGGGCGGCGCCGACCTGGAAGGCATCGCCGATGCAGACCTCGCGCTCCAGCAGGCCTGTCAGCGTGAAGTTCTCGCCGAATTGGCCAAACTCGAAGTCGTCGCGCGCCAGTTGATTCGCCCAGAAGGCATAATGTTCATACGGATAGCAGTAGACGGCCTGGAATTCGCCGCCGTGATTCTTCGAGTCGCCTTGGCCGTCACCCTCCAGGTTGTGCCGGGCGAGCCGCCGGGGACCGCTGACGGCTGATTTGTAGATGCCGGTCTTGTAGGTTCGGCCATTGATGGACACGGTCTTGGGCAAGGAGACGTTGACTGAGAGCAATTTCACGAGTCGTCGTCCCCGGCCAGGCGCCGCTTGCGCGATTTGATTTGATCGAGGATTTCTTCCGCCGGGCTCGCGGTATCAAAATAGGCGCTTTGGGCTCGCTCCAGGGCGCTGAGGCGTTGACGGGCCGCGGCCTCGTCTTCGTCTTCGTCTATGGCGTCATCATCGCTCGCATGGGCGTCGATGCTGCCTTCCTGGACCGCGCCGACTGAGGCGGCGATTTCGTCTTCCATGACTTCGGCTGTATCGCGCCCTTCGATCACGAGCTTGTAAAAGGCGAAGGCGATGCCGGCTGCGATTGCGAGCGGGACGAGCAAACTGAATGCGGTGGAGATGATGTTCAGCAGACCCAGCACCAGCACGACGACCAGGACGGCGATCAGCAGGTAACGAATGCGTTTGTCGTCCAGGTATTGTCTCACCGCAATGATCCATTCGACTCACTACAATTATAGCGTCGGACAGTCCTCAGACGGCTTCGGAGATTTCCGCCGCGCACGGGCGAGAATGCGCTCGCGCATGCCGCAGCGTCCAGGATTCGCGCAGGCTCCAGGCGGCCACAAGCGCGTATGAGAGCGCATATATCAGCAAATAGGGGCACAATTCGCGCTGCAATTCCCAGGCGAGCGACGCCGCCCAAAACGCATAGCCCATCAGCGCCAATTCCAGCCAGAGGGTGAGGCCGGTGGACAGGGCGTAGGGGCTGCGCTCCCAACCGCGCTTGAATTTCGGCGTGCGGCGGAATGGGGGTTTGCAGCCCAGCAGCGCGGCGAAGACTGCCAGACTGTTGCTCAGGGACAGGCCGGCGCCGATGAAGAGCAGGGCCGGGAAATCGCTCAGCATATTCAGCGCGCCGCGTTTCCCATAGAGCCGCGTTTGGCTGGCGATGTACATGAGCGGCGGCGCCAGCCCAATGATGCCGAGCGGCGCCAGCGACAGGCCGGCCAGCGCTTCCGCCTGCAGCAGCGGCGGCGTCAGCAGGAGCATCAGCAGCATCAAGGGCTGTGGCAGATATTGGCAGAGATGCTGAATCGCCATGATTTTCTGCCAGGCGCCCAGATTTGACGACAGGATAGGACGGGCCAATTTGCGCAGGCATTGGGTATTGCCGGTCGCCCAGCGCGTCTGCTGCTGTTTGTAGGCGGCCAGCTGCGGCGGAATCTCGCCCGGCACTTCGACCTCGGGCAGGAACTGCGAGCGCCAGCCGGCCAGTTGGGCGCGGTAGCTCAGGTCGAGGTCTTCGGTCAAGGTATCGGCGGACCAGCCGCCGGCGTCTTCAATGCAGCTGCGCCGCCAGACGCCGCCGGTGCCATTGAATGGTATCAGCCAGCCGCTGCGGTTGCGGGCCGCCTGCTCGACCACGAAATGGGTGTCGATAGACAGCCGCTGCGCCCGCGTCAGGTTGTTTTCTTCGGCGTTGAGGTGCCCCCAGCGGCTTTGCACGATGCCGACGGCGGGGTCGGCAAGCAGGCGCGGCATCGTCCGGCGCAGGAATGCGGGCGGCGGCAGGAAGTCGGCGTCAAATATGGCGATGTATTCGTCATCGCTATGCCGCAAGCCTTCAGCCAGGGCGCCGGCTTTGAAGCCCGCGCGATCAGCCCGGCGGATATGCTGGACGCGGTAGCCGCGCGCCGCCAGGTCGGCCAGTTTCCTCGCCACCAACTGGGCGGTCAAGTCGTCCGAATCATCAAGCGCTTGTATCAGGAGTTTATCACGCGGGTAATCGAAGGCGGCCACCGCGTCTATCAGGCGGCCGGCTACATTGGCTTCGTTATAGAGCGGCAGCTGCACGGTGACCGGGGGCAACTGCTGGATCGGCGGCTGCGCCCCTGTTGGCCGGCGGCTGCGCCAATAGCGCCATAAGAGAAAGGCCTGCCCCGCTGTGTAGAAACCCAGCGAGAGCGCGCAGAGGGCGTAAATGATCTGCAATAGCGTCAACATCGCTGCGATTCTAAATTGTCATCATGGGACTGACAAGATGCATGTGCGCCGTTCCGTAGTGCTGGCGTAGGGTTCGCGTCGGTTTGTCGAAAGGGAGGATGGCTCTGGGGGACTGTATCATAGGCAGCGAGCTTGTGGGCCGCTCGCGGGTTTTTATTCATCCAGCAGGAGAAAGGAGGCGGCTTGCTATGCAAATATACTACGTCCGCTTTATGTTATTGCTCGGTGTATGCGTCTTTGTATTTTATCTGCTTTCATCATGAGTGAATTGGCGGCGGTCACCGCGATTCACCTGTCTGCCTCAAAGTGTTCTCTGTAGGGGCGAGCTACCTGCTCGCCCGTTGATTGCATAAGGTGATGGCTGCGGGCCAAACGCCGCTGTCGAAGTTGCATGCAGCCAACCCCATGCCTCGGCCCCTCCCGCCATCCTTGTGGCGGGCATCCTGTCAACGCTGTGTCAGAACAAACTTCAGCCAGCGCTCCATGCTCTGCGCTCTGCTTTCGCCTGTTTTCACCGGGACTGCCCAGCCGATATAATGAAAGGCGTTCCCTTTTTTGGCGAGGATGGTCGAGCGATGTCGGAGCAGCGTGTTGCCGTTTTTGAAATCAAGAATTATATGGTGATTTGGCGCCAGCTAGAGGAGCGGGAATTCGCCGGCGTGGCCGCGCGGATTCGCGGATTGGTGCGCTGCAATGGCGTCGGGGCGGAAGACGAGGACAGCTATCGCCTCGATGTGTATTTCCTCGCGCCGGACAGCGACGTGCCCGACCCGCAAGTGGATATCGCTAATCGGCGCGGCGCCATCTTCATGTCAATCGGGGATATCCACGCCTTTGTTGACATTTTGCGCAATGAGAAGCCGATCTTCGGCCACCTGCGCGATGATTACCCGCAATGGACGAGCGTGACCACCAGCAATGAACCAGTCGGCACGGGCGATGAAGATCATCGCTCCGGCGATTGAGCCGCAGTCCGCGCCCCGGGCCGAAATATGATGAAGCAGCCGATCCGCGTTTTGCATTTTGCCGATGTGCATATCGGCATGGAAAATTACGGGACGACCGATCCCGAGACCGGGGTGAGCAGCCGCGTCTTTGATTTCTTGGCGCGCATGGACGAGATGATCGACTACGCGCGCGACGGCGATGTCGATCTCGTCGTCTTCGCCGGCGACGCCTTCCGCAGCCGCAGCCCGAATCCGACGTATCAACGCGAGTTTGCGGCGCGCATCCGCCGGCTTTCGCAGTTGGCGCCGACTGTGCTGCTGGCCGGCAATCACGACATTCCGATGAACGCGGCCAAAGCCAGCACGGTCGAAATCTATCAGACGCTAGATGTGCCGGGCGTCTGGGTGGCGGAGGCTTATGAAGCGCGCCGGCTGGAGACCAAACGCGGGCCGGTCATCATCGGCGCGGCGCCTTATCCGATTCGCGCGCGATTGCTGGAGGCTGGCTCGACGCGCGGCATGAGCATCGCCGAGCAGGATGAGGCATTGGCGCGGGCGCTGCACGAGCGGCTGGAGGCGCTCAGGGACCGGGCCGATGAACTGGCGGAGGCCGCCTGGCCGCGTCTGCTGTGCGGGCACTTCAGCGTGGCCGGCGCCCTTTGGGGCAGCGAACGGGGCGTGATGCTGGGGCGGGATGTGGTCGCCGACCTGGAGGCGCTGGCGGACCCGGCCTGGGATTATGTGGCGCTGGGGCATATTCACCGCCATCAGAACTTGACGGCGGGCCGCGCCGATGCGCCGCCGGTGGTCTACGCCGGCAGCCTCGAGCGCATCGACTTCGGCGAGGAAAAGGATAGCAAGGGCTTCTGCTGGGTGGAGTTGGCGCGGGGCGGCACGCGCTGGGAATTTGTCGAGGCGCCCGCGCGCAAGCTGCTGACGCTGTCGGTGGATGCGCGCGCGCTTGACAACCCGACCGGCGAAGCGCTGGCGGAAATGAAGCGGCATGACCTTGAGGGCGTGGTGCTGCGCCTGGTCATCAAGTTGACGCCGGAGAGCGAAACGCAGCTGAACGACAGTGTGATCGTCAGGGAGTTGAAGCGGGCCGGCGTCTTCCATATCGCCGGCATCAGCAAAGACGTCGACAGGCGGTCGCGGACGCGCTTGGGGGTGAGCCCGGAGGGTTTGACGGCGCTGGAGCTGCTTGAGCGCTATTTCGCGGGGCGTGATGTGGAGGCCGAGCGGCGCGAGGAGCTGCTGCGGCTGGCGCGGGAGATTGTGGCGGGGGAGTAGTCCTCGAAATTGTGGCGCATCTGTAAAAACTCTGTATAATCTGCGTATCTTGCGACCATTTGGTCTTACGCCAAGCTAATTCTTACGTACATAGTATATGGTCGAGTTGGAATCATAAGGTACTGAAAGAACATCGCCGTATGCCGTTTCCAAACGCTAAGCGGGTGATATATGACATTAATCCGCTAACATCGGTTATCTGCCAGCTGCGATTTCCGCCTATATTGTCTATTGAAACCGATGTTCCGGCAGTGTTTCAAGATAGAGTTAGGCGTGAGTTTCCACTATATGAAGTAGTTCATGACAGTGCCAATTTAACGTTGCCAGACAGCATTGCACAGATCGTACCAAACGAGTTGAAACAGTCTTTAACAAGGCAAAGTGACCGGCGTCATCAATTTGCAACTAAAGACAGAAACTGGTCCCTAAGTCTAACAAAAGAGTTTCTAGCGCTTGAATCAAAGGACTATTCTCGTTGGGAAGACTTCAGTGGCTATCTTCAGCACGCAGTAGAGTCACTTATTGAAGTGTATTCCCCTGCACACTTTAGCAGAATAGGTCTTCGATATCAGAACATCATTGATCGAGACACTCTGAAACTCGAACTAATTCCTTGGCACCAACTGCTATCAAGCATTGTATTGGGACCGCTATCCGAAGAATATAGTTATTCGAATGTGATTGAAAACCACGGATCATTCTCATTTAAACTTAATGAAGAAAGAGAATACGTACGTGTACAGTATGGATTGGGAACGGACTCGGGAGACGAAGCTAGCAGATTGAAGTACTTGCTCGACAATGACTTCTATACGGATTCGGAAACACCTGCGGAGGTAAACTGCGTTGTCACAAAAACAGATGAATTCAATCGACAAAACCGAAACCTCTTTCAGTCATGTATTGAAGATAAACTGCACAGAGCAATGCGACCGCAAGATCCATGAAGTTACGCGAGTTTCCCATTACAAGGAACTCGACACGGAAGAACTTGACATTGGAATAGCCAAAACGGCGGACTCGCTCGAAGAGTTGCTCGTTCGTTTTCTTTTGATACTTAATGACCGACATAGCCTGCAAGCAACCAGTCAGCACATAGAGGAACTGCTGAAGCGATACATATTGGCAGTAGTCGCAGTTAGTTACATTGACGAAACTAAACTTGACAGCGCGGTTACTTTAAATCTCCACTTGCCAACGCTACCGACGGACGGAGTTGATGATTTGCTTCACACTGTCGATGACATTCGCGACTTTTACTCATGTGTAAACGATCCCACTACGGCAACACCGACTGTTGAAGTATTCACGCTTGACGTAAGGCAGTCTTAGAGTGGATGTAAATCTCTCGAAACCATACGTGGCAAGGATTGAAGTTTGCAGAAAAGCAGACTACCAAAGTATGAAAAATCAGAAGACGCCGGAGCATTAAGACAAGGGGAAATCCTGTCAAACGTCGTCCAAATCAGTGTACTTCCTGAATCCGTTGATTCAGCGTTACCGAAATTAAAACGGGTTCCGCACGACTATGCAATAGTCATTACTCCTGAATGTGATTTGGACTGGGATTTCAAAGCACAACATGGTAAAGAAAGCCAAGGTAAGCTGATCCCCAATATTCTTCTTTGTGCAGTTGTTTTTGCTAGTGACATTGCTAAGCGCATAAACAAAGATCGTCCTCTAAGCAAAAGGTTCGAAACGCGAACGCCGTGGGAAAAAACGACGCAAAATAAGAATGAAAGATATCATTTCCTGGAGAAAGTCGATTCTACTCTTGATCTAGAGGGTGAGGGAATCCGTTCACTGGGTATCGACTTTAAATACTTTTTCACATTGCCGACTGACTTTCTCTATTCAAGCATCAACCATGGGTCCACACGCAGAAGATGTCGACTGATTAGGCCTTACAATGATCATCTGAACAGCCGCTTTGCATATTTTCAAAGTCGAATCGGATTGCCTGAAGATCATCAATATCGTAAAGGTGAAATCTTACTAGACGGTGCAAGGCCCTCCGCTTTAACTGAATGACAAAACTGTAAGATCGATTCCCGCCACACGAAGTGAAACCCAGATTTCATCTGCATCGGCTCTACACGAAGTCTGGCGAGTTTGAGAATGCCACTCTCAAGAGTCGCTTTTTCTGCAAGGCCGAACATGTGGTAACATCTCTCGCTATAGTCGACTTCACCCTTGAAATAGATCGAGGCGAATCCCCCATGACCCCAGTCACCCCCCAAGACCACCAACGGCCGACCTACCACTTCCTGCCGGCCGCCAACTGGATGAACGACCCCAATGGCGTCATTCAATGGCGCGGACGTTATCATCTGTTCTTCCAGTACAACCCCGATGGCGCCTACCACGCCAACATGCACTGGGGGCACGCCGTCAGCGATGACCTGGCGCATTGGGAGGAGCTGCCGGTCGCCATTGCGCCGACGCCGAACTCGCCTGATCAGGCTGGCATATGGTCCGGCTGCATGGTGGATGACGGCGGCACGCCCACGGCAATTTACACCGGCGTCAACGATGATTACTCGCGGCAGGTCCAATGCCTGGCTTTTGGAGATGAAGACTTGACGCGCTGGACCAAGCACAGCGGCAACCCGGTGCTGGCAGATGTCCCGGCGCATTGCTTCCAGGCGCGTGACTTCCGCGATCCCTTCGTCTGGCGCGCGGATGACGGCTGGTATATGACGGTCAGCGGCCACATCGATGGCGTCGGCGGGGCGGCGCTGCTCTACCGCTCGGAGGACTTGCGCGAGTGGCGGTACCTGCATCCGCTTTTCGTCGGCGAGGGCGCGCGCCATGGTTACAACTTCGAATGCGTGAACTTCTTCCCGCTGGGCGAGAAATGGGTGACGATCATATCCAGCATGTACGCTGGCGGCGGCGCCACGGTGCTGGCGCTTGTCGGGCGTTATGAGAACCAGCGCTTTTTCCCCGAAAGCGAGACGGTCTACGATGCGGGTTACGGTTACGCGCCCTTGACGCATGTTGATGATCAAGGCCGGCGGCTGATCTGGGCCTGGCTGCGCGAAAGCCGCAGTGTTGACCAGCAGAAGCAGGCCGGCTGGAGCGGCGTTCAGGCGATTCCGCGCCTGCTCAGCCTGGACAGCAAGCACCGGCTTGTCAGCCAGCCAGTGCCTGAGATTGAGGCGCTGCGCCGGGACGGATTCCACGCCGAAGCGGGCGACTTGATCGATGAAGACTTGCCGCTGCGCGGGCTGGCGCTGGATATCGAAACTGAGTTCGATGCCGCGGCCGCTGAAACATGCGGGATTGAGCTGGCGCGCTCGCCCGATGGCCGCGAGAAGGTCGCCATCACTTATGACGCGGGCAGTGCAGCGCTGCGCGTCAGCCGGCATTACGCGGTCGAAGATAGCGCGCTCGAGAGCGAGGCGCAGGGTTTGGCGCATCGGCTGGATCCGGGTGAAAATCTGCGCTTGCGCATCTTGCTTGATGGCTCAGTGATTGAGGTGATCGCCAACGGCAGGAGCCGCGTCACAAGCCGCTTATATCCATCCAGCTCCGACAGCAACGGGCTGCGCGTGATCAGCCCGGAAGCAGTGCGCGCGCTGGATGTTTGGGAGATGCGAACAATCGGGTAGTTGTCCCAAAGATTAGAGCGGTTTGCCAAGTTTGCAGGCTAGGTCTTCCAGATGACCGAGCTCATGCACACTTAATCCGCGCGCCCAATGATAGACGGATTCCCTGCGCTTGACACCCTCGCGCCGGACCGAACGCTCCCACTGCGGGCTGGTCAAAGCTCGCAAAATGTTAAGCAGGGCCGTCCGCCGAAAATCGAAATAAGCCAGCAGTTCGGTGATTTCAAAGGTCTCATAAGCCATCAAGGCGCCCCAATCCCGCTCGGCGTGGATGCGCGGAATGAATGGCTCGTTCAGCAGCAGCGCCTGGAAGATGGGGTCGGTTCCGCGCTCGGCGCAGTAGATCAGATGCGTCAAGTCACGCTTGAAGCTGCGCTCGCCTTCGCCCAGCGGCGTCGTCAGTTCCGCCTCGGGCCGGCCCGCGCTCAGGTTTCGCAGGCGCCCGGGCGTCGCTGCCAGGACTTGCAGAATCAGGGCGATGCGCTCGTCGGATGGCTTGGTGGTCAAGCGTTTGTGCAGCGCCGCCTTGCTCGTTGTTACGCCATTCGTCATCGCAGTTCTCGTAAATCCACCAGGCGGACCATGTTGGTTTTTCCGTCTTCGCCTTCGATCGGTGTATACAGTTCGTCCGGATCGCGCAGGCGATCGAGAAAAAGAATGCCATCGAGGTGATCGATTTCGTGGTGCAAGACGCGCGCGTCCATGCCCGTCAGGCGCCGGATTATCACGCCGCCGTCTTCGCCGCGGGCGCGAAAACGCAGCCAGCGCGGGCGGGGCGTGTCCCAGGTATATATGTCGGGGATGCTGAGGCAGCCGTCAAAGCCCGTTTCAGGCGCGCCAGCTTCGATGATCTCGGGGTTGATCAAGGTCAGCATGGGCTGCTCTTCGTCATCGTCGTTCTGGCCGAACTTGGCGACGGCGACGCGCTTGTGGATGCCGATCTGGGGCGCGGCGATGGCGGCGCCGGGTTGCGATTCGAGGGTGTCTTTCAAATCTTGTATGAGCCGCTTGAGCCGCTTGTTCTTGAGATTGCGGACCGGCAGGCTCTTCTGCCGGAGCAGCGCCTCGTCTTGCGGATAATAAATCAGTCGTTTGATTGCCATGGCATAAGATGGCCTGGTCGCTGCTTGTCGCATTTTGCAGCAACTGTAACGCATCTCAGGGAGAGCGTGTAGGGGCGGCTGACGGACAGCGTCTAGGCGCCCCGCTGAGTAGCCCGCAACAAACTAACGCGTCGTCGAGCCGTCGTTGAAGACGCCGGTCGGGTGGCAGCCGCGGCCGGCCGCCGCCGCTTCCTGCTCCAGCCTGAGGAATTCGTCGTAGCGCGCATCGTTGGGCGGATAGAGCACCACTTCAGCCCAGCCACCCGCGACCAGCTCGCGATTGACAAGCAGATCGCCGACATAAACGAAGCGCAACAGGCGGTCGTAGGGATCGACCAGCTCTTTGTCCGGCACGAGGCGCACAGTCTGGCCGGCGACGAGGTCGGCATTGGCTTGCGTCGATTCGCGAGAGCAGGGTTGATCGCGCTCGGGCGTATTCATCTGCAGGTAGCGGATGCGGGTGTTGACGCCGTCCAGCAGGACGTCGATGGTATCGCCGTCGACGACGCGGGTGACCCGGCCGATTTCGGCGCCACCGGTTGCTGCGGTTTCCTCTACGGGAACGAGGGCGGGCGTCACGACTGTGACGGCAGCGAAGGCGAGTGCGGTGCAAAGGGACTCGCAGGGCACGCCGTCATTGTTGGCGTCCAGCCGTCCATAGCCACAGACCGTCAACTTGTACACGGCTTCGTCGCAGGAGCTCATATCCTTGCAGTACTTTGGCGAGCAGTCGTATTCAACCAGCGCTTCGCCTTCCGGCTGACTGTCGGACGGCTTTGAAACAGATTGGACGGCTTCGGCAGTATTGCCTTCGACCAGGGCGGTCGCGACCTGCTCGACGACGGCCGTGGCAACCTGTACAGCGACTTCGGTGCTGATCTGCGGCGCCATCTCCTGGCTGACTTGCGAGGAAAGCGCGGCGCAGGCGGTGAAGACGAAGAGGGCGGCAAAACATAGGCATATTCGGATGATCATGCTGATTCTCCAGGAATGGCTACGATATAACGATTCAGTAAAGTAGTAGAAGAATCATAGCACAAATGTGCTATGCTGTCAAGCGCGGGTCATTGGACGGCGCGGCGGCTGCTATAATGCAGCGGGGCTTTGTCGTTGGGATCAAAGGAGCATGACAGTGGGAACGCGGACAATGAAGTTTCTGTCATTTTACCGGCCTTATCTTGGGCTCTTGTCGCTTGATCTCTTCTGCGCCTTCATCATTTCGGCGATTACGCTGATCCTGCCGCTTTGCGTCCGGCATATCACCCAGAATCTGTTGGGCGCGGGCGCGGTCAATCCCATCGGCGATATCGCGGTCATGGCCGGCGTCATGCTGGTCCTGGTCGCCATCCTCACACTCTGCAACCTTTTCGTCGATTATCAGGGCCACATGATGGGCGCGATGATGGAGAGCGATATGCGGCGCGAGCTCTTCGCCCATTATCAGAAGCTGTCATTCAGCTTCTATGATGAGCAGAAAACGGGGCAGTTGATGTCCCGCATTACCAGCGATTTGTTCGCGATTTCGGAGCTGGCGCATCATGGCCCGGAAGACCTGTTCCTGGGCATCGTCAAGTTCATCGGCGTCTTCCTGATCACGCTCAGCATCAACCCGAGCTTGAGCCTGATCGTCATCATGCTTTTGCCGTTCATGTTCGTCTATTCGCTGCACTTCAATCGCAAGATGAACCGCGCCATGCGCTTGAGCAAGCAGCGCGTCGCCGAGGTCAACGCCCAGGTGGAAGACAGTCTCGCCGGCATCCGCGAGGTGCAGTCCTTTGCCAATGAGCCGCTGGAGCAGGCGAAGTTCGACGCCGCCAACGCGCGCTTTGTCGAAAGCCGCCGGCTTGAATACAAGAGCGAGGGCTTCTTCTACGGCGGCATGGACGCCTTCACGCAGTTGATGACGGTAATGGTGGTCGTCTTTGGCGCGGTGGCTATCACCGGGGCGGCGCTCGACCTGTCGGACTTGATCACCTTTCTTCTCTATGTCGGCATTTTGATCGAGCCGATTCGGCGGCTGGTGAACTTCGCCCGTTGGTATCAAGAGGGCATCACCGGCTTTCATCGCTTCATGGATATTATTGAGTTGCCGCCGGCGATTCAGAATCCCGTCCCGGCGCATGAGCCGGAACGCGTACGCGGTAAACTGGAGCTGCAGAATGTCAGCTTCGGTTATCGGGCGGACTTCGGCAGCGTATTGCGGGACTTGTCGTTGAAGATCGCGGTCGGCGAATACGTGGCCTTGGTGGGCGCGTCGGGCGTGGGCAAGTCGACGCTCAGCGCCTTGATCCCGCGCTTTTATGATGCCGATGCCGGGCGGATCTGCCTGGATGGCGTCGACATCCGCGAATACAGCTTGGGCGCGCTGCGGCGCAATATCGGCACGGTCGCGCAGGATGTCTACCTATTCGGCGCCACCGTGGCCGAGAACATCCGCTACGGCAAGCCGGATGCCAGCGATGCAGAAGTTGTCGCGGCGGCGAAGCAAGCCTACGCACATCGATTCATCATGGCGCTGCCGCAGGGATACGACACCGAAATCGGCCAGCGCGGCATCAAGCTGTCGGCCGGGCAACGGCAGCGGCTGAGCATCGCCCGGCTCTTCTTGAAGGATCCGCCGCTGATCATCCTTGATGAAGCGACCAGCGCGCTCGATAACGAGAGCGAACGCGTGGTTCAGCAGTCCCTGGAGCGCTTGATCGAGAATCGCAGCACGCTGGTCATCGCGCATCGGCTGTCGACAATTCGCAATGCCGACCGCATCCTGGTGTTGACGCCGGAGGGGATTTGCGAGCAAGGCAGCCATGAGGAGCTGCTGGAAAGCGATGGCGTCTACGCGGGCCTGCATGATTTGCAGCTGGCGCGATAAGCCGTTGGAAATCCCACGACGCTCGACGCGACGCCCGTCGCAGTTCTGTTTGCCGGTGTAAGGAGTCTGACTTACGGAGACTGGATTCGACGGATGTTCTTGTCGCGAGTCATTCGGATAGTTTGGCGATGTTGCCATCCGCATCGATCAGATCTTGGAGCGTTAGAGTAATCTCTCCGCTTCTGATCTTGCGGTTCAATTCCGGATTCGTTTTCTTGGATACATAGACTTCGTAGTTCTTTGGATCACTATTCAAGTGTTCCGTCCTGCGAAGTATCTCTCTACGATCAAGATTCTTACTCTTTTTGACGGCCATTAGTCTTTGCCTTTTCGGATAGATCTAAACTCAATAATCATCCGTCTGAATGCTTGACGGTCGGCTTCTGGCCAATCGTCTCTGCAAGCGCCGTAATAAATGTCCAGAAGCGCGACAACCTCAAGACTGCGAGAATAGTACGATATGACGCAGAATCCTTGAACGTCTTGCTGTCTAGCGCCTCCAGCGCCCCAGATCTTTTCTCCGCTCTTTGGTCTACTGCTATAGTATTCCAAAAGGGCGAAGTATTCAACTTTTGGAATACAGATTCGCGGCGCTACTTCTCTGAACAACGGGGTAAGCACAACGGGCGTCAACGATGTGTAGTTCCTAGCAATCAGTGGAGAATAGTAGCGGGAGAGGGGCTCGAACCCTCACGCCCTTCCGGGCAGGCGCTTTTAAGGCGCCCGTGTCTGCCATTCCACCATCCCGCCGCGGGGACCAGTATAGCTTGGGCGTGATTAGTGTCAATATCGCTGCGCTCCGGCGGGCGTCAGACTTGGTGGATGTCGTCGCCGTTTTTGCGCTTGCTGCTGATGTTCGGGCGATACTTGCCGCCGAAGAGCATGAACAGGCCGATGCCGATCAGAATCAGCGGGAACATCTGCCAGAATGCGCCGGCGATGTCGCCAATTAGACCGGGGATGCCGAAGACGACGCCGATGCCGATCAGCCAGAGGGCGCCGGTGGCCGATTGCCAGCGTTCGCCCGCCGCCAGCGTCCCCGCCAGCATCGACGCGGCAATGACAAACATAATGCCCGGCCACCACCAGCCGGTGAAGAACAATAAACCGAGCCCGACGAAAAACACGCCCGTGCTGGCTTGTGAGGCTTTTTCTTCTCTTTGCATGTGTATTTGTTCCTGATTCAATCACGGGTGTTACTGACTATACGCGCCGAATCGGCGCGAGTTGCGTGGCGGAAAAGTTCTACACCGATTGTGCTCAAGTTGGCGGGCGACCTGATAGGTAGCCCCTACATTTTCGCGCTGACGCGGATGGCCAACGATCGCGGCGGATCACGTTTCGACGAAGGTAACGCGCCAGGATTTCAGTGTACTGCGGTTGCCGGTATAGCAGGCGCCGGTGCTCAAGCTGGCGCTAAGGGGGTCGGCGGCCCCCGGCATGTCGATGGCGTAATCAACGCCTTCTTCCATCTGAAAATCGGCGTAGGACGGGCCGCGATCGACCTTGAGCCCGCTGAGGAAAATGTCCGCCTGGTCGCCCCAGCGAACGCGAATCCGCTGCCCCGGGATGCCGCGCCCCAGGTAATCCAGCACGTGGACTTCGATCAGGGCGGGGTTGGCGGCGTCGCAGAAGGAGCGTGCCGCGCGCGCCTCAAAGCTGCGCTGCGCTGCTGGCGTCGGGACGAGGCGACGGCTGGAGGCGCCGCCCTGGCTGTCGCGCAGTGGTGGTTTGGTCGGGAGCGGCGTGGCGAAGCCGGCGTCAGCTGCACTATCGACGGCGGGCTTGGGCGCGCTGTCTGTCGCGCGCAATGGCAGCAGTTGCTCGGCGCAGCCTGACCGACCATCGGCCGAATACAGGGCGACGGCGCCGCGCAAGGCTTTGATGCCGCTGTCGCTGCCCAGGTAACCGCTGCTGCCCAGCGCGCAGGCCGCTTCCGCCAGGGCGTCGAGTGGATGTTGGGCCGGGCGCAGCGCAATCAGCTTGTTCAGCGTCCGCCCCATATCGCCGCGATGTTGATGCTCCAGCGCGATGGCGATGGCGAAATGATGGCGTTCATCGGCGCGCAGTTGCCAAGGTTCGGCATTGCTGCGCTGCAAGGGACCGTGCATGCGCGTAACTGCCAGCCCCAGCGCCAGCCCAATGATCAGGCTCCAGGCGAAGACGGGGTAGGAAAAATAGCCGGGGGCGCGTTTGCGCGTTTCATCCCGTCGCGGGTCTGGCCGAATCATGGATCGCCGCCGTCCAATTCGAGGAAGGGTTGCATCGCCGGCGTCAATTGTCCCAGGTCATGCGCCAGCCGCACGAGCAGGCGAATATCGTCGAAGTCCCGCGCTGAGCTGCGGATGATGCGTTCCGTCGCGCCCCGCAGGTAGGCGTAGATATCGTCGACATCAAGTTTGCCGAGACGTTCCAGGGCGCCGGCCGCATCGCGATCGACGGCGAAACCGGCCGCAATCATGACGGTATAGTCATCGCGGTGGCGCTGGGCCAGGTCGCTGATGGCGCTGTTGCGATTGGCTGGCGGGAACTGGATCCAGCCGAAATAAAGACCGGCCAGCGCGCCGAGGAGCAGTCCCAAGATTAGCGATGTCAAAAAACGGCGCATGCTGTGGATATCCGCCTGGCTTACGCTTGTAATCATATAATGGATTCGGCGATTGGGAAAAAGGGCGGCTTGCCATGGCGCTCGCATACCACGACATAGCTCAAACAGATTAACGTTTCGGCGAATATAGATATGTGTAGGGGCGACCAATCTGGTCGCCCGTCGATTGCCTAGGCAGTTTGAGGCGGGCGACTTGATAAGTCGCCCCTACATATGCCCCCCAATTAGCGCGGGCTTCAGCGGGCCGGTCAGCGCTGGAGCACCGCGATGGTCTCGCAGGCGGGGCAGCTGCCGTCGGGCCGGATGATGGCGTAGCCGGCTTGCGGATCGGCGCCGTAATGGTCGAAGTCGATGTTCCAGATGATGAATAGGTCGACCGGCATGCGCGTGTAATTGGCGGCCATTTGGACCGCCTGCGCGAGCCAATCGGCCTGGCGGGCGACGGTGACGCGGCTTGCCCAGGTGAAGCCCTGCGGCAAGGGACCATAACCCTCGCGGCTGAGATAACCCGTTTCGGTCAGGCACATGGGGATGTCGCTATTGCCAAAGGGCCAGGCGACGCGATTCAGCATGGGCAGGAAATAGCGCGTTGGATAGTCGTTGGCGCGCGGGTCGCCGCCTTGCGCGGTCGGCGGCAGGACGCCTTCGTTATAGTGGACGCCAATACAATCGGCGTAATCAGCCACGCCGGCGTTGGCCATGCCAAGATAGTAGCGGTCGTCATTCCAGACTTTGGCCAGGCCAAAAGCGCCCTCGGCGCCCGTTGGGGCAAGCGCGCCGGTGATGACCTTGGTGTCGGGGTTGGCCGCTTTAATGGCCGTGTAGGCTTTTTGCAGCATGACGGCGTAACTTCGTGGATTGATCTGCCCGGTGGGCCATTCGCGGTCGAGGTTCATCTCGTTCCAGACTTCGATGGCGTCCGCGCCCAGCGCCGCCACCTCGCCCAAAAATGCGGCGTAGGCATCCAGGTATTCGTCGCCGCCTTCGGACAGGTCATGCTTGTGGCCGGTGATGCTGAGCAGAACGCGCAGGCCGGCGCCGTGGCTGCGGTTGATGCGATCACGGGCGACGAAATCATCTATGCCGATGTGGAAGGGAATCTGCCATTTGACCCAAGTCATGCCGGCTGAGGTCATCGCCTCTTGCGCCGCTTCATGGAAATGGGCGACGTGGCCGCCGACGGGCAGGGGCAGGCGATCATCAATGTCGGGGCTGGGAACCATGCCATCGGCCCTCTGCGCCCCCGGCATCGCGACGACTTCAACCGGCTCGAGATTGACCAGATCGCTGTTGTTGTTGTTGATCAAAATGGGCGCCAGCGCCAAATGGGCGCTCTCATTGGCGCTGTTGACCGCGTGCAGGCGCAGCTGATAGAAGCCATCGGCGAAGCGGCCGGTGTCCCAGGCGCCGAGTGCGCCATCCACGACCGGCGTCATCACATAGCTCGTTACCGGTTGCCAGGCTGGCTCTTCCGCAGCATCCCAGAGCGCGGCCTCAAGGAAGAAGTAAAACTGGTCGGCGATATTGGCGCTGCCGACTATTTCGATGCTTCCGCGTACGGTGTTGCGCACGGGGTCCCACTTCAATTCCAGGTCAGCGGCTTGGGCGCCGGCGCCGCCCGCCAGGGAGAAGGCTATGAGGAAAATCAAGGTAAGGCGTCGCATTTTCACTCCATCATTTTCTCGCGTTACGTCTTCGATTATAGGGCATAGCCGCCGGCCTGCCTATCGCTTTTGCCGCCGGCTGGCTCGAGGCGCTGGGCGGGAATCGGCATAGATATTCACTTCAGCTCCTCGCGAGTCACAACTCGGCAGGCGCAGAATAACGAGCCCGCAAAAGCAATTATTCCTTGGGGCGAGCTGATGGCACGCCCGACGAATTTCCAGGCATTTGGACGCGGGCGACTCGCCGAGACGCCCCAACAGATGACTTCCCAGACCAGGTTTATCAAAATAGGGCATAAAGAGGGCAAATAGATTGTTTTTTGACGAAAACAGGGTATACAATTTGCGCATTGATAAGAACTGTATTTTACAAGGCAAATGTCAACATGAACGCTCTGGACAGCGGCTGGCAAGGCGAGCAAGAAACGGTGAAGATTTATCGCGAGCGGACGGCCACGTCCTGCGCCCGGCACGAAGAGGCGCGGCGTTTCTTGCCCGGCGGCGAGACGCGCAGCTCCACCTGGTTCGCGCCTTACCCGACCTACATGGTCGCCGGTGAAGGCGCCTGGCTCATTGATTGCGACGGGAATCGCTATCTCGACTTCCTCAACAACTTTACTTCGCTGATCCACGGTCATGCGCAGCCGGGCATCGTCGAGGATGCTGCCGACCAATTGACGCGGGGCACCGTCTTCGGCTCGGCGTCGCCGCCGCAAGTCGAGCTGGCCAGGCTGTTGATCGAACGCGTGCCCAGCATCGAGCTGCTGCGCTTCACCAATTCAGGCACCGAGGCGACCATGATGATGATGCGGGCGGCGCGCGCCTTCACCGGCCGCGACATCATCGTCAAGATGGACGGCGGTTATCATGGTTCGCATGATTTCGTTGAAGTCAGCGTGCACCCCGATATGTCGGCGGCTGATCAACCGGTCGCGCGGCTGGAAGGGCGGGGCGTGCCGGAAGCGGTGCTCAACGCCGTCATGGTGGTGCCATTTAACAACCTGGCGGCGATGGAACGGCTTTTGAGCCAACATCATGAGCGCGTTGCCGGCATCCTCATCGAGCCGATGCCGAATGCGGGTGGCATGGTGCCGCCGGCGCCCGGCTACCTGCGCGGCCTGCGCCAGCTGGCGGATCGTTTCGGCGTGCTGCTGCTATTTGATGAGATTGTGACCTTGCGCCTCAGCCGCGGCGGCTTGCAAGAAGCGGAGGACGCCGTACCCGATATGACCGCCATGGCCAAGATCATCGGCGGCGGCTTCCCGGTCGGCGCATTTGGTGGGCGGTCCGATATCATGGGGCAGTTTGATCCGGGCACGGGCGCTAATTCGCTCTACCACAGCGGCACGTTCAACGGCAACAACATCACGATGGCGGCCGGCGCCGCCGCCATGAGTCGCCTGGATCAGGCGGCGATCGACCGCATCAATCAACTGGGCGAGCGCCTGGGGGCGGGCATCAACGACTTGTTCAAGCGCCTGGGAATGCGCGGGCAATGCCTCGGTTATGGCTCGCTGCAGCAGATTCAGTGGACGGACGGACCGGTAGTCACGCTGAAGGATGCCGCCCGCGCCGGCGCTGACAGCGGGGCGCTGCGCGAGTTGCTGCATCTCGAGTTGCTGAATCGGGGCATTTACACCAGCAACCGCGGCATGTTCTGCATCTCGACGCCGATGGGCGACGAGGAGATCAATCTCGTGCTGGCGGCCCTGGAGGCGGGGCTGCGGGCGCTGAAGCCGACCATGCGCGAGCTGGCGCCGCGCTTGTTGCAATAAGACTCTACGCCCACCTTAAATCCCTCCTGCCATTTCTATGGCAGGCATCACATATAGAGCGAAGGACTTGAACGCCTGCGAATCCCTTTCGCGCTGGGCGAGTTGCCAGCAATAGCTATCGAAATTGGGGTGGGCGGCGCTAGCGTTAAGCTTTGCCGGCCGCTTTCATGTGCTTCTGTATAAGGTCGAAGAAGCGCTCTTCGGCATTGTCTTGCGGCGCGTAGCCGATGACGCGGCGGGCGTTGGCGATGCTCCAGATGGCATGCGCGTTGGCGCTGATGCCGTAGAAGATCTGAAAGGGTACATCCAGGTCATCGCGGATGTCTTCGGTTTCGATGCTATTGATGAACAGCTGCGCCATATCGCGCTGGCTGATGTAGACGGCGAGGGCGCGGCGCATCCGTCGCAGGTCGCCTAGTGGCGCCTCGGCGAGGTCAGTCTCGCGCGGCCCGCCGATGCGAATCTGCACGTTTTCCAGCGGTCGCCCGCCATGCGTGACGCCGCTGGCGTAAACTTGCCCGATCTGTTCAAAGGCGATCTTCGCCCAGCCGTACCAATTGTCTGACGCGTTCTGGTTGGGTGTCACCATCGGCACGCGACCGTCAAGCGCGTAATTCTCGTAGAAATCGGCGGCGTGGTTGGTGCTGGCGGCCACCAGACGGCGCAGGCCTTCTTCCCAGGCGACCTGATAAACGTTGTAGGTCAACTGCAAGTTCTCCAGCTCGGACGAGAAGTAGACATCGTCGCCTTGATCGCCGATGCGGTAATAGGCGCAGTGCAGGACCGCGTCGGCGCCGGCGAAGTGATGCCGATAGCGGTCGCGATCTTTGTTGAGCAGGTCGACGATCTGGACGCCCTCGACCTCGACGCCTTCACTGTCGGACGTGCGACTGTCCAGCAGGGTGAGGTCGTAGCGTTGACGCAGGGCGGGCAGCAGGACGCCGGCGATGGTGCCGCTGGCGCCGGTGATGACAACTTTTCGCTTGGGCATAAGGGCTTTTCCCGTTTATATGGACAGGGGGATTGTAGCGGAAAACGCGCTAAAATCTTGGGGCTAAATCGCGGGCGGGTAAAGCGCAATAGAGTTGACACTGCGCTCTCATCGCGCATACAATGTCGTTGAATCGCATACGGAGCGCGAGAGGCAGTTGAGCATGGATGAGCAGAGAAGAGAAATCGCGCGCAAGTATTTGCTGCCGGAACGCCCGTTTTTGCACGGTATGGCAAGCGCCTTTGATATGTTTGGCGTGTTGAACGAGGGCAGGAGCGAGCAACTGCTGGCGAACTTGCAAGAAGATCTTGACCGGCCTGACCGTGACATCGTGAGTTTGGCGTGGCAACGAGTGGGTGAGACTCTCTACTTGACAATGAAGGATCTCGATATGCTTTCCAGTGGAAACCGCGGCAAATGACAAGCGAAGGCAATCAGGATTTCCCTCCAACTAGCGAGGCGAATGAGCCGCAACAAAGCTATATTGTTCCGAGCGACCTTCTTGAACGCATTCCTTTAGAGGAGCGGGAAGCGTTCACTCAAAAGCTTGTCGATTTTGGTATTCGGATCTCACAAGAAGAGCATTACATTGGTCCACTTCAGCCATCGCGAGAAGCCGAACGATGGGAAGCGCTCGTTCCCGGCACGGCCAAAAGGAATTTCGATCTTTATGAAAGACAGCAACTCAAACTTATTGAGGCGCAAGATCGCCTGCTCGCAAATAACGAGGCGGCGGCGCGTCATCAGATGGAAATGGAGAAACGTCGGCACGATGACTTTGTGACGATGGCAAAGACTGAACTAAAGAACAATGCGTACGAGGTCAATAAAGGACAGAATACAGCCTTTATCGTCGTCTGTCTGATTATTGTCGGTGGACTTGTAATGATTCATCTGGGTCACGATGCTGGCGGCATCGCGTCAATCCTTGTAGGAGCGGCAAGCGTAGCTGGTATCTTCCTCAGTCAGTATAGTCGGGGTCGACGAGCCGTCTCACGTTCCGTGTCTCAACCCGATTCAACAACCCCATAAACCCGCGCCCCTGCACGCTCGAATGCCAGCTCAAGCGGCATGTTTTCCGGCGGCGCCCTACCGGCTGTTACGAAGACAAAATCGACCTCAGCCCGGCCGAAACCGGCGTCTTCAATCAGATCCCACTCAAAATAACGGACGGCGCGAATGTCGGTCGCGCGCCGCTCGGTGAAGACTGGCAGCCAGACATTGCCATCGGCCGCCATGACGACGGCGTCGGCGGCAGTGTTCTCGCGCAGCCAGGCCAGCGCGGCGGCGTCATCCCGCGTGATAGTCGCCGGCGGGAAGCCCAGCAGCGCCAACAGCGGCTGGAAATTCATACTCAGCAGCAGGAGCAGAATCGCCGCCAGCGCTACCAAGGGGTAGGCCGAAGCGCGCAGGCGCCGCTTGAGACTTGCGGGCAGCCGCCCGTCCCAGAACTGAAGCAGGGCGACGCCGCCGAACCAGCTGAAGGGCAGGATGACGCCGTGCCGCGCCAGATTTGGCGCATTCGTGAGCGCAGCCAGGGGCGGCAACAAGCGACCGATGAGGCCGAGTGCGGACAGCTCAATGACGAGCAACAGCCAGATGAGCATCAACAGCGAAACAAAGCGCAGGATGCCATCGGCGCGCAGCCCGGTCCAGATGCCCCCGAGCGCCAGCAGGCAGATTACGATGCCGTGCTCGCCGATGTTGAGCGCGAGATTGCCGGGGTCGGCCGGGAAGGGCGACGGGCTTATCGGCCACATCAGCGGCAAGTTGTTGACCAGCCAGGGCGCGATGCCAAGCAGAGCCACAGCAGGCAGGCCGATTGTCAGCGCCCAACGCGAGGCGGCGCTGATTTGGCGGCGCGCCTGCGCCCAGGCCAGGGCGAGCAGTGTGATCCAAGCCAGCAGCGTGACGATGCTCAAGCTGAGGCTGGTGTAGGCGACCGCGCCCATCATGAGGCCGGCGGCGACCATATCGGCGAGATTGAATTGGCGCAGCAGGCGCAGGGCATATAGCAGGAAGGCGGCCAGGAACAGCAGCGCCAGCAATTCGGCGAAGTGCCCGTCAAGGTAGCTGCGCGCCAGGCCAAAGCACAGCAGCGTCGCGACGGCCAGGGCGCGGCCGAGCCTTTTGTCTTGCAGTTCGGCGCCGAAATCATAAGCGAGCCAGACGGACAGCAGCACCGCGACCGCAGAAACGCTTAATTGAATCAGCGGAATGGACTGATCGAGCTGGCCGCTCAAATAGGCGGACAGGGCGTGCAGGCCGGGCGCGATGAGGACTTTTTCGCCAGGGTGGTATGGCGCAAGCGAATTGAATGAACCGCCGTCGCGGGCCGCCAGGCTGTGGAAGCCGCTGATCTGCCCGGCTTCTCCCTGGGGGGCGGCGATTTGCAGTAGGGCTATCAAGAGCAGGAGCGCCACAAAGGCGAAGAAGGCCAGGTCGGTCGGCCCGGGCCAGCCTTGATCGCGGTCTGCCAGCCGCTCGCCGCGGGCTTCGGCGCGGGCTTGGGCGGTGGAGAGCGTTCCGCCGAGGACCACCGCCGAGAGCAGGGCGAAGAGTATATAATCCACCACCAGCGTGTCCCAGCCGAACGTTTCGGCGTAGAACACGGCGCCACCCACGACAAGACCCAGGCAAAGGACCGCGGCGAGAGCGATGCGTGGTTGAGCCGTACGCCAGGCGGGGGAGAGCATCGCGCCCGCGCCGAGCAGCACTGCCGCGAAGATGAAGAAGACGAACAGGCTCATTGCGGGCGGGCGGGGCTACCAGATGCGCTGGATTGCGTACTGGTCGAAGGCGGCGTCGCTTGTGATGACGGGGATGTTTTCGACTAATGATTGCGCGATGAGAAGCCGGTCGAAGGGGTCTCGGTGGTGGAGTGGCAGGTCGTGAACACGCTTGAGATGTGCAACGTTGATTTCTAGCAATTCGAATCGGTTTGTTCTCAACTCTCCGTCTATGAAATCAGGAAACGGCTCATGCAATACGAGTCCCCTGCCAAGATTCGCTTTAATGGCCAATTCCCAAATGCTTACAATGCTCAAATACGTCGTCGTATCGGGGTCTGATATTAAGCTACTGGCAACGATGCTCAGCTTTCTGTCATCATAGATAAACCAAAGGAATGAAGCTGTATCAAGCAGGTAACTCATTTCATGTAGGGTTTGAACTCGGGCAATGGTTCGTAGAACTCATCGGTGATTGTGATTTTGCCTTTGGCACTGCCAGGTTTGCGGGGTCCTGGCTTGGTATAGATCGTAGCGACGAGTTTGTAGGCCTGGTCATTCTCGCCGATGAGGATGACAGTTCCGCCCTCGTCGGCGTGTTCCAGCACCTTGTCCAAGTCTTGCTTGGCTTCTTCGACGGTGAACTTCTTCATGGCGAGCCTCCTGCGACATGCTCAAGCAGATTATACACCAATGGCGCGGGAATTCAATGAGTGGCGGGGCTACCAGAGGCGCTGGACAGGGTACTGGTCAAAGGCTGCGTCGCTGGTGAGGATGGGCAGATTCTCAACCTGGCTCTGCGCGACGAGCAGACGGTCGAAGGGATCGCGGTGGTGGAGGGGCAGGTCCGCAACCTGCTTTAGATGGGATATAGAAATCTGCAAGATGGCGAAATCGTAATTGTCAAGTACCGCGTCAATGAATTCAATGAAGGGTAGAGGCAAATCCAAACCTCTTGCCAGTCTGGCCTTGATCGCTATTTCCCAGATACTAACCACGCTAAGTTGGATCTCGACATCAGGGTCTTCAACAAGCTCTCTCGCAGCGGCGCTGAGTTTCTTGTCGTCATTGACGAACCAAAGGAAGGAAGATGTATCCAGGAGATAACTCATTCCATGTAGGGCTTGAACTCCGGAAGCGGCTCGTAGAACTCGTTAGTAATCTTGATCTGATCTTTAAAAAGGCCGGCTTTACGCGGTCCCTTTTTGGGTATAATCGTGGCGACGAGTTCGTAGGCTTTGTCATCCTCGCCGATTAAGATAACAGTGCCGCCCTCATTGGCATGCTCCAGGACCTTGTCCAGGTTTTCTTTCGCCTCTTGCACGGTAAATGTCTTCATGGCGCGCCTCCTACGCAATGCTCAGCCAGATTATACACCACTGATGCGCGAACTCAACGCGCGTCAGCCGGCTGCCGGACTGCCGTAGAGCCACCAGAAAGTTTCCCGCGGGTAGACCGGTTCCAGCATCGGCGTCCAGATGAAGTTACCGGCTTGCAAGAGTTTGCGCAGCATCTGATCGGCATGTTGAATTGCGGCCGCCGCCTCGCGCCGCTCGAAGCCATATTCGGCCATCGCGATGAGGATTTCTTGCACGATGGCCCGTCGTAGCGCCTCGACAGGATAGGCGCCGGCGCAATCGCGCGGGTTTTCCTTGCATTCGCGGAAGAAGCCGGCCATCAGCTTGAGCCGCATCGGGACTTCGCGTTGGAGCTTCTGCTCGTAATGCAGGGTCCATTCGCGCTGCAGGCTGTCATGCTGCGCCAGCGCGTCATCGAGGCGGACGCTGTCCGCGCGCTTCAACTTGCCACGAAGCTTCGCGAGGCGCCGCCGACGCAGCAGCAGCGCGCCGAGGGTCATTTGCGGTGTGCTGGCCCCGCGGAAGAAGCCGCCGCCGACTGGCAGGTACATCGCGTCGCCGAGCAGATAATCGACCAGCCGCTCGACCATCCGCTCCAGCTCGTCCAGATCGCGCGAGAGCGAGTAGCGGGAAGACATGCGCAGCCTAAGCCGAGTTGATCGCTTCCCAGATCCGATGCGGCGTCAGCGGCATATCGAGATGGCGCAGGCCGTAGGGTTCGAGCGCGTCGACCACGGCGTTGACCACGGCCGGCGTCGAGCCGATTGTGGCGGCTTCGCCGATGCCTTTGGCGCCCAGCGGATTGAGCGTCGTCTCGGTGACGGTCTTGGCGATGGTGAAGGATGGGAAGTCGTCGGCGCGCGGCATGGCGTAATCCATCATCGTGCCGGTCAAGAGCTGACCCTGATCGTCGAACAGGACCTGCTCAAGCAAGGCTTGTCCGATGCCCTGCGCCAGCCCGCCGTGGATCTGCCCCTCGACCAGCAGCGGGCTGATGCGCGGCCCGCAGTCATCAACCGAGTAATATTCGCGCAAGCTGATGACGCCAGTATCTTTTTCGACCTCGACCACGGCGACATGCGTGCCGAAGGGGTAAATGAAATCGGGCGGGCGGAAGAAGTCGGTGGCTTCCAAACCGGTATCGATGTCATCGGGCAGGTTATCGGAATAGGCGCGCGCGGCGATTTCGCTCAAGCCCAGGCTGCGGCTGGGCACGCCCTTGACACGGTACTCGCCAGCGGCGAATTCGATATCGCCCGGCGACGCTTCCAGCATGTGGGCGGCGATTCTGATCGCTTTCTGGCGCACTTTCTCTGAGGCGCGTACAATGGCGGAGCCGCCGATCGCCAGGCTGCGGCTGCCGAAGGTGCCGACGCCGACCGGCTGCGAACCGGTATCGCCATGCCGCACGACGATATCCTCGTAGTCAGCGCCGATCTCGTCCGCGACCATTTGGGCGAAGGTCGTCTGCAAGCCTTGCCCGTGTGGAGACGTGCCGGTGTACACCGTGACCGTGCCACTGGGCTCGACGCGCACCAGGCCGCTTTCATAAGGGCCGAAGCCGCACATTTCGACATAAGTCGCCAGGCCGATGCCGAGCAGTGTCACCGAGCCATTCGCGCGGCGCTCGGCCTGTTCAGCGCGCAGGGCGGCGTAACTCGCTGTTTCCAGCGCCGCATCCAGATTGGCTTCGTAATCGCCGGTGTCATAAGTGGAGCCGGTGGGTGTTTTGTAGGGGAATTGCTCGGGCTTGATGTAATTGCGGCGGCGCACATCGGCGGCGTCCATGCCGAGCTCGTCGGCGATCATTTCGATGGCGCGCTCGACATAATAGATCGCTTCCGGGCGGCCGGCGCCGCGATAAGCCGCCACCGCGACCGTATTGGTGAATACATTGCTCGCTTTGAAATGCACCGACTGGATATCGTAGTTGCCGGTGGCCATCAAGCCGGTCAGGTGGGCGATGTCGTAGAAGGGCGGGTAGGCGCCCAATTCGCCGATTACGTGCATGCGCAAGCCGAGAATGCGGCCGTCGCCGTTGAAGGCGACCTCGATATCGGCGATCTGCGAACGGCCGTGCGTGGTCGAAATGAAGTGCTCCACGCGCGTCCCGGCCCATTTCAGCGGCATGTTATGAATCTGCGCCAGCTTGGCGACGGCGATCTCTTCCGGATAGAGCTGGTTCTTGACGCCGAAGCCGCCGCCGACATTGGGCGCGATCACCCGCAGCGTGCTTTCGGGCAGGCGCAACACGCCCGCCAGCGCAGTGCGGACGCCGTGCGGGATCTGCGTGCTGGTCCAGAGGGTGAGACCGCCGGTGACGGCATCGGGCGCCGCGGCCACCGCCCGCACTTCCATCGGCACGCCGGCCAGGCGCTGGTTCAACATGCGCTGGCTGATGACATGAGGCGCGTCGGCGAAGACCTGGTCGATGTCGTCCGTCTTTTTCTCGCCCTCGTCAACGATGTTGCTGTCCATGCTCTCGAAGACGGGCGGAGCGTCGCCGCTGTAGGCGCTGAGCAGATCGGCGGCGGCGGGCAGCTCCTCCCAGTCCACCTCGATATCGTCGAGCGCGTCTTCGGCGATCTCGGCGCTGGACGCGATGACGGCCGCCACCACTTCGCCGACATGCCGCACGCGCTCCACTGACAGGGCGAAATGGCTGTAATGTTCGAGCGCGTGGTCACCGCCGGCGACTGGCACCGTTTCCCATTGATCGCGCATATCGTCGCCGGTGACCACGGCCAGGACGCCGTCACGGGCCTCCGCCGCCGATGTGTCGATGCTCAGAATCCTGGCGTGGGCATAGGGGCTGCGCAGGAAGGCGACCTGGCCCATGCCGGGCAGCTTGACATCGCCGACATACTTGCCGGAACCGATTATGAGGCTGGGGTCTTCTTTGCGCTTAACACTTGCGCCGATCATCGAGCGTAAGACCATTGGGTGAAACTCCTTCGCCAACTATTGGTTTAGAATCCCGTTGAGGAGCGGGCGAGTCACCGCCTCGCCCCTACGGTTCATTGTGTGACGGGCGAGCCATCGCATCGCCCCCACAGATTACGTTGAAGCCTTTCTTCATCCAGCCCTTGGTGCCGTCTTCCAGGTTGAAAATCAGGTCTTGATCGTAACCCATGCCGGCGAGCAGCAGCGCCGCCTGCGAAGACCGGACGCCGGTATTGCAGACGAGCACAACGGGCGCGTCTTCGCTGACTTCGTCCAGGCGCGCCGGGAACTCGCTCAGGGGGATATTGATCGTGCCCGGGATGTGGACCTCGGCGTGTTCTTCTTCCTCGCGCACATCAATAAGCTGGTACTCGCCGCTGTCGCCACTGGCGAATTGCCCGCGGAAGTCTTCGCTGTTGATGTCGGTGTACATAAGCTGGCTCCGACAACTGTCTGCAACTGCGAACATTATAGCGACGGCGCGCCTGCTTGCCAAATGGAGCGGAAACTGGAGGTGGTGAATCACGTGGACATACCCCACTTGGCGAATACAACACAGGTTTTTTAACTACAGAGTACACAGAGGGCACAGAGTTTTGTTGTTTGCCTGGCGTGGTTTTCATGTCCTCTGAATTCACCTCTCCCGGGAACTGGGGGTGGTTCGCTCTGTCAACGCGAATTGTAGGGGCGACTCTGTGAGTCGCCCAAAGTCTACGGTTTTTCCGATTTAGGGCGACCCAATGGCTCGCCCCTACAGATTCCAATTTCCCAGGTTCGTTATTGTCCGAGTGCCGCGTTGTGACTCGCGAGGGGCTGCGCCCGATACCAGTCCACCGTGCGGCGGAGGCCCTCTTCAAAACTGACGGATGGCTCATAATCGAGCAGCTGGCGCGCTTTGGCGATGTCGGCGCGCGAGTGTTTGATATCGCCCGAGCGTTCAGCGGCATGAATCGGCGTCAGGTCGGTCGCGAGGATCTTATTCAGCTGCGCGACCAGATGATTGACCGAGACTTGTCCGCCGGTCGCCAGATTGATGGTCTCGCCGATGGCGCCAGGCGCAGAGCAGGCGAGCAGGTTCCCCCGCACGATGTTCTCAACATAGGTGAAGTCGCGGGTCTGCTCGCCATTGCCATAAATCGTTGGTGCTTCACCCCGCAGCATCGAGCTGATGAATTTAGGGATGGCGGCGGCATAGGTGGATGTCGGGTCTTGACGCGGCCCGAAGACATTGAAGTAGCGCAGCGAGACCGTCTCCAGGCCATAGCTGTGGCTGAAAGCGGCGGCGTAATATTCGCCGGTCAGCTTGGCGACGCCATAGGGCGAGATGGGCGCGGGCAGCATGGTTTCGACCTTGGCGGCGCCCGCCTGATCGCCATAGGCAGAGCCGGAAGCGGCATAGACGACGCGCCTGACGCCGGCGTCGCGAGCGGCGATCAACACATTGAGCGTGCCGGTGACGCAGTGCTTGTGGGTTTCCAACGGCGCGGCGATGCTGCGCGGGACGGATGGCAGGGCGGCTTGATGCAGCAGGACATCGGCGCCGCGGCAAATTTCCCGCATGACATCGCCGTCGGTGATGCTGCCGATGGTGATGGACAAGTCGCCCCCGAGTGATTTCAGGAATTCGAGGTTTGCGCTTTTGCCGGTGAGCAGGTTATCAATGACGCGCACAGGCGCCCCGTCGCGCAGCAAGCGCTCAGCGATATGCGAGCCGATGAAGCCGGCGGCGCCGGTCACGACATAAGTTTGGGGCATGGGTTTCCTCGTTTTTAATCCGCCCAGGATTTTAGACGCGCGGTCAAATTACCGAAAGTGTCGGTTATAATGATTGCGTTGCGAGCGCGGCAATCGGAGGACAGCGCCATGGCAGAGAAGCGCGTCGAGAAAGAGATAGAGCGGCAGAAGCCGAATATCCGCGAGGAAATTGATGGGGTGAAGTTTCATACTTTGGCCCCGGGCATCACGACGCATCCGCTGGTTCGCAGCGGGCGGCCTTGCCTTGAAGGTACGACGATCATGGTGACAACGATCGCGGGACTGCAGAAATTCCAAAATATGGATGCGCAGCAAATCGCCGACCATCTGTGGCTTGAGTTGCTTATGGTGCAGAATGCGCTGAACTATTACGCCGATCACAAGCAGTACATTGATGTTTGCAACGAACTCTCCAGCATAAATGGCAAGCAGTTTGCAGAAGCGCAATATGGCACAAACCCGGATTCGATTCTATATCGACGAAAATCTGTCACCTGAGATTGTCGCTCAGTTGAGCATGCTTGGTATCGACATCATTCGCGGTACGCTGGGCGTCGATGATCCGGTTCACTTGTAGCGCGCTACCGAAATGGGACGCGTCGTATGTACAGAAGACGACGACTTCATCAAGCTGGCGGCGCAGGGCATAGAACATGCGGGCATCATCTTGGGCGAGCAAGATGATCATTCTATCGGCGATTGGATAAAGTACTTGCGGTTCGTCCATGATGTTCAATCTGCGGAAGAATTGAGAAACACCGTCAACTACATATTCTATGTTGACTGACTCGAAGTATATCGGCCAGGGATTAGACGGATATTGAGATGCAGACCGCATCACCGCTCGAATCGAAAGCCGCTAAACTCAAACTGATCCTCGACCGCTGGGAGCATGGGTTATAATGATTGCGCAGTGGGCGCGATACCTCGCGACTGGAGGAAACTACAATGGCAGAGAAGCGCGTCGAGAAAGAGATAGAGCGGCAGAAGCCGAATATCCGCGAGGAAATTGATGGGGTGAAGTTTCATACCTTGGCGCCGGGTATTACGACGCATCCTTTGATTAGAAGCGGCAAACCCTGTATCGAGGGTACAGGCTTGAAAGTGACGGACATTGTCGCCTTGAAGAACTTTCAGGATATGACACCGGCCGATATCGCGAAGTATTATGAGATTGACCTCGCGCAAGTCAAAGACGCCTTGAATTACTACGCGGCGCATAAAGACTACATCGATACCGATATACAGTTGGACAGCATAAACCACGATCAGTTGGCCGAAGCCCAATATGGCTCATCAGGAAATCCGCTTTTATCTCGACGAAAATCTGCCTCCTGAGCTATTGGCGCAATTGGAGGCGCATGGTATAGATGTTGTTCGAGGCCCGCTGCATGACAGCGACTTGAATCATCTGCTTCGCGCAACTGCACAGGGTCGCGTCCTGTGCACACAAGACAAGGATTTTACTATGTTGTTTCCTTTTGTCGATCAGCATGCTGGGATTGTCAAGGGCTACCATTTGAAGCACAACATAGGCACGTGGGTAAAATATCTGAAGCTATTACATGGCGCCTGTACTTCTAATGAATTGATAAACAAACTCGAATATGTCTTTCACGTAGACTGAAACGGTTTGCGTGGCGTCTGGCAACAGCGCCATTCGTTACAGCACATCGTTGTAGAATTGGTATCTCAATTATAGGACACTATCGGGCAGGCCATGGAAAACCCGCCACAACTCAAAGCAAAAGCGACAGAACTGGAACTGATCGTTGATCGCTGGGAGCGGCGTTACGAATGGCGTCTGCTTTCACGAACGGTCCCGCGCTCGCTGATGGCCGCGCTGCTGCTCAGCCTGGTCGCTGGCGCGGTGGGCGCTTTCCGTTTTCGGCTGGCGCCGGAGCAGTTGGCCTTGATCGCGGCCGGTCTCTGCGCGCTTGGCGGCATCCTCAATATCTTGTACACCCTGCTATTTCCCCGTTCGCTGGCGGAGAAGGCGCGATACTTCGATATTGAATTTGGCCTGCGGGAGCGGATTTCGACCGCCTTCGAGCTCATGCATGGCCGTATCAAGACACATCCGGAGATTGAAGCGCGGCAGATCGCCGACGCCCTGGCCCATGCGCGCGCCATTGACCCGAGCGAAGGCATCCGCATGGACTTCCGGCCGAGGGAGCTGGGGCTTCTGGCATTGTTGTCCTTGGCCATGCTGGGCATGATCCTGCTGCCGGCCTTCGTCGGGGAGGATTTCCTGCCCGATCCGCCGTCAGCCGCTGCCGAAGCGGCCAAAGAAGACCTGCGCGAGATCATCGAGACGGTCGCCAAAGACACGGACCTGGACGAAGTTGACCGGCAGGAATTGCTCGAGGCTTTGGAGATCGCGCTGGAGCGGCTGGAAGAGGAGGACATCAGCGAAGAAGAGGCCTTCGCCGCCATGAGCCAGCTGCAATCTCAATTGGAAGCGCTGGAGAACAAACTGGAAGACACGATCGAACTTGATCAATCAACGATGGAAGCGGCCCTGGAAGCGTTGGAAGATTTTATCGCGCCTTCGGAGACCGAAGAGCAGGGCGCGCTGTCTTCAAACCAAACGGAGGAATCGTCGGCCTTGCAGGAGATGCTGAACGCCTTGGACCCCTTGTCACAGGAAGCGGCCCAAATGAGCGCCGAGGAGGCGCAGGCATTAGCTGATGCGCTGCAGCGCTCCGCTGAAGAAATGGCGCGCATGAACGAGATGATGGCGGAGCAGATGGAGGCGCTGGCGGAGGCTATGGAGAATGGCGACCTGGAGGGCTTCCAGGAAGAGATGGACGCCCTGCGGGACCAACTCGAAGCATCGCAGCGGCAGCAGGAGATGGACCAGAGCGCGCGCGCGATGCTGCAAGAACAGGCGGAGCAGGCGCAGGAGGCGGCCGAAGAGATCGCGCAGAGACAGGCGCAAGAGGGGCAGCCGCAGCCGGGAGAAGGGCAGGAGGGCCAGCCTGAGCAATCGGGCGCGGGCCAGCAGCCCAGCGAGCAGCAGAACGATCAGGCGTCGGCGGCATCGCAGCAGGGCAATCAGCCGGCCGACCGCAACCGGCCCACAACCGGCGAAAACAGGGGGACCAACCAGGACCCGCGTTCGTCGGGCGGCGGCGCGGGCGAAGGCGAGGCGAGCAACGTCAGCCTGGCGGGCAGCGGCGGCGAAGATCAAGGCGCGGAAACCGATAATCGCACCACCGGGCTGGGCGAGATCGAATACGAAGCGATCTATAGCCCGAGCGGCATCAGCGGCGGCGGCGACAAGGAAATGCGCTTGCGGACGGACCCCGGCGACACGGCGGTGGCGGAAGGCGAATTTGACGACAACCCGGTCGGCGAATCGCGCGTGAGTTACGACACCGTATTTGGCGAATACCAGAACGCCGCCAATCGCGCGCTGGAGAGTGATTATGTGCCGCTGGGCTTGCGCGATGTAGTGCGGGAGTATTTTACATCGCTGGAGCCGTCGGCGCAGTCGTAGGCTTCAGTGGCTTCGCGATACATACAACGGTCGCGTTTTCGCCGTTGAATGTGAAGCTGGCTGATTTGCCGATCTGTTCAAATCCTTCGCGCAGAGAAACTGATATGGCATGTTTATTGCGTTCATGCAGATCCGTTTGCAGACGCGCGCAGCCCTCGTCCTCGGCGCGTTTGCCAGCGTGCTTGATCAGTGTCCTGCTAAGCCGGCGCCCGCGATAGGGCGGATATATCGCCAGGTAACCGATGTAGAAATCGCCATCTTGCATGTTGCTGTTGTAGAATTTCAAGGCTTTTCGCAAGCGAAACAAGTGTAGTACCGCGCGGAAGAACTGCCAGCCCGAATAGCGTACGTAGAGCAACATGCTGCGCCGCTCAAAGGCATGGAAATCGGCCGCTGAATAAGCATGAACCATGCCGGCGATTTCGCCGTTATGCTGCAAGAAACTGGTATACTCGTGGCTGTTTTCGTTTGCCTTTTGCAAAAATGTGGCTTTCAGCACGGCATTGGCGCGCTTGCCAAAGAAGTCGCTGAAAACATCCTTGCTTGAGATCTGAGCGAGCCGAGCGAAGTGATAAGCATGGTCGGAGCTGGCTTGCGCCTTGATGAGCGTCATCGGCTGCCTTCCTGCGGCGCTGGCGGAAGCTGCCTTATTAAGATAGCCCTCAATAGACCGAGCCTGCAAGGGAAGAATCGTCATGATTGACCTGCTGATTCGCCAAGTCAATGCCCTGCAGCTGCGGGATGAAAGCGCCGAGATCCGGCTCGGCTGTGATATCGCCGTCAGCGGGAACCGGATCAAGTCGATCAGCCCAAGCGGCGCCATTGATGTTTCCCAAGCCAGGACCGTGATCGAGGCCGGCGGTCAACTGGCGATGCCCGGCTTCATCAACACGCACGCGCATGTGCCGATGGTGCTTTGGCGCGGCTTGGGCGAAGATGTCAATGTCGAGAGTTGGTTCAACGATTACATTTGGAAACTGGAAGCCAACCTGACGCCGGAAGATGTCTATTGGGGCATGCAGCTGGGCATGCTGGAGATGATCGAGGCCGGAGTCACCGCGGTCGCCGATCATTACTGGCACATGGAATACGCGGCGCGGGCGGTTGAAAAAGCCGGCATGCGCGCGCTGCTGGGGCAAGCGATGTTCAGTGCGAACGGCATGGGGCAAATCGACGAGACGGCCGCCTTCGTCAAACGCTGGCATGGCGCGGCGAACGGGCGGATTCGCGCGATCATGGCGCCGCACGCGCCTTATACCTGTGATGATGAGTTTCTGCGGGCGAGCGCACGCATGGCGGAGCAGATCGGCAGCGGCATTCACATTCATGTCGCCGAGACCCGCGCCCAGACCCAGGCCAGTTTGCGGCAGCGCGGGCAGACGCCGATTGAAGTTCTGGAGGAATGCGGGATCTTTCAGGTGCCGACGGTGCTGGCGCATGCGGTCGGCGCGACGGCGGGCGATCTGGAGATTCTGGCGGACCTGCGGTTGCCGCTCGGCATCGCGCATTGTCCCAAAACTTACGCCAAGCTCGCGATGGGCTATAACAATTTGGTCGACTTAAGAGCGCTGGGTATCTCGGTCGGCTTGGGCAGCGATGGCGCGGTCAGCAACAATACGCTCGATCTCTGGGAGGCGATGCGCTTGACGGCGCTGGGGCAGAAGCAACTGACCGGGGACGCCGAGAAGCTGACGATCCCGCAGGCGCTGACCATCGCGACGAGCGAGAGCGCGCGCGTCTACGGGCAGCCGGATGAGCTGGGCGACCTGGCCCCGGGCAAGCTGGCCGATATCATCCTGGTCGATTTGAGCGGGGCGCATCATTATCCGCTCAACAGCGTGACGGCCAGCCTGGTCTATAACGCCCGCGCCAGCGATGTGCGGACGGTGATCTGCGATGGGCAAGTCATCATGCGGGAGCGCGAGCATCTGACCCTGGATAGAGCGGAAATCATCGCCCATATCGAGCCGCGGCTGCAGCGCCTGCGCCGGCGTGAGGGCGCGGACGGCATTCAGACTTACAACCCGTAACAATCCCCGGTTACGCCAACTTTATGACGGCATCCAGGGCGGCGCGCAGGCTGCCGGGGTCGGCGATGCCTTGGCCGGCGATATCAAAGGCGGTGCCATGGGCGGTGGTGGCGCCGATGACGGGCAATCCCATCCACAGCGTCGCGATGTCGCCGCGGGATTGAAGTTTGCGCGCGATGTTCATCTGGTCATGATACATGCAGACGACGCCATCGAAATCGCCATCGAGGGCGCGCTTGAAAACGATATCGGCTGGCACCGGCCCGCTGACATCGATATCCCCCGCCTGCGCTTCTGATATCGCGGGCGCGATAATGTCAATTTCTTCGCTGCCGAAGAGGCCGCCTTCACCGCCATGGGGATTCAGGGCGGCGCAGGCGACCCGCGGTGATGCGTAGCCGAGCTTGCGCAGGACGCTGTGCAGGTGCTTGATGTAGCGGCATACGCGCCCGACGCTGAGCGACTCGACGATGTCTTTGAAAGGGATGTGCTCGGTGACAGAGACCGCCCAGATCGGCCCGGCGGCGCCGAGGATGAAGGGATCGTCGCTGCCCGTGAGCTGGCCGAGGAATTGCAGCTCGTCGAGGTAATGGTAACCAGCGGCGCGGAATGATTCCTTGTTCATCGGCGCCATGACGACGCCATCAACCCGCGATTGCAGCGCCAGCTCGAAAGCGAGCGCCAGGCAGCGCGCGGCCGCTTCGCCCAGCTTGGGATGCACCGCAGGCGGCGGAAGCGGACCCAGCTCGAAGCCGGGCGGGTGCAGCAGGTCTATGACAGCGGGCTTGTAGCGGGCGTCGTCGAGGTCGCTGATAGCGTTGAAGCGCAGGGCGGAACCCAGCTGAGCCGCGTTCACGCGCATGATATCCAGGTCGCCGATGATGAAGGGGCGGCAGCGGTCGAACAGGGTTTCGTCAGCCAGGACCTTGACGATGAGCTCGGGCCCGATGCCGGCCGGGTCGCCCATGGCGATGGCGATGGTTGCTTTCCGCTTCATGGCGGCTCCTGCATTATTGAGCGTCAGCGTATCGTAACGGAACGATGTCCTTCACGCCACCACTGCTGACGAGTCTGACTCGGTTCGCGCAGAATTATCAACCCACGCATAGGAGGACTTGCAGGGGCGAGCTTTTGGGTCGCCTGCTAAAGGAAATAAGCGTGTTATCGGGCGACTTGAAAAGTCGCCCCTACAAGGCTTGTCCGCTATTGTCGGCGTAGCGGAAAAACTGGCGAACTGCCCGGCGCCAAACCTTCATTGGCAGTCCTTGTCGGCGTTCTGTGCCGACGCGACTTGCGCGACCATATGTTCACCCTTTCCCCGCCATTCTGTTCTACACTCGCAGCTATGGACGCCTTCAACACTCGCTTTTCGACCTTGGCGACGCGCTGTAATCTGCCGCGCGCGCTGCCTCCACCAAGCCAAAAGAGCCGCCAAACCCCGAAAACCCTCGCTGTATCTATACTGTGCCTATACTATTCCCAGATTTCAGGGTTTTTCAGGGTTTTTCAGGGACATTTGAGAGGGTCTGCAGGACAATTTCGCCCTTTCGAGGCCGCTCGTTGGGCAATTACTTGCCATCCAGAGCGCTTCCAGTTCCAGCCGATTCAGGCGTCGATGAACAAAGCAATCGAGCTAAGACCGGACAGGGACATGTTGCGTACATTTGCAAGCCGAGTTCTTAGTAGCGGACAAGCCTTACAGATGTCTCTCACGCGTCAAGCGCGGCATATTGCCGATGCCGGCCGATTTGGGTATGATTCTTGATACAGTATGGGGAACTGACTGTGAGCGCCGGACGCATTAACTCATGAACCACATGATTAACTCGGATAACGCCGCCCAGATCCTGCTCATCATCGTCGGCAGTTATTTGATCGGCTCTTTCCCGACCGCTTACTTCGTCGGCCTGGCGCGGGATATCAACATCTTCGAAGTCGGCAGTGGCAACATGGGCGGGACGAACGTGGCGCGCGCGGTGGGCAAAGGCTGGGCCATCTTCACTGGCATCGTCGATGTCCTGAAGGGCATCTTCGCCGTCTGGCTGGCGCGTGATGTAATCTTGCCCGAGCAAATTGGCGTGGCGACATCGGTCGCCGCCACCTGCGTCGTGGTCGGGCATAATTGGTCGCTCTTCGCCACCGTGCTGACGGCGTCGATCAAAGAGGGCAAACTCAAGCTAATCGTGCGCGGCGGAAAGGGCGCGGCGACTGCCTTCGGCGCCATGCTTATGATTCAACCCTTTCAGATTCTGGTGGCGGCGGCCATCGCCCTGGCCGTGATCGCGCGCACGCGTTATGTCTCCCTCGGCGTCTTGATCGGCTTCGGCGTGGCGAATGTCTGGTTGATATTGCTGGTGGGGACGGAATTCCAGAAGCCTATCCTGCTGCTTTATGCGCTCGCGCTGACGGTGATGATTCCCTTGCGGCATTGGGGCAATGTGCAGCGGCTGCTGGCCGGCACCGAGCGGCGCCTGGGCGAGCGTGCGACTTAGCGTTTGCACCTCAGGACGTGGCTCAGTATACGTGATGAATTTGGGAAATGGGAATCTGTAGGGGCATATCGCTGACATGCCCGTGTCTGTGATGGCGCGTGCTTTAGGGCGGCTCGCAGAGTCGCCCCTACATTTTGATGCGAGTGGGAAAGCGGTATGAAGATCGAAAGTGAAGCGGACCTGCGCGGCATGAAGCGCATCGGCGAGATCTGCGGCTTGACGCTGAAGCTGATGCTCGACAGCGCCGAGGCCGGCATGAGCACGCGCGACCTGGACGATATCGGCCGCGATTATATGAACAAGATGGGCGCGCTCTCAGCGCCGATCCAGGCCTACGAGTTCCCCGGTTATACCTGCATCAGCCTCAATGACGAGGCGGCGCACGGCATCCCGCGCAAGGACCGCTTCATTCGAGCGGGCGACCTGCTGAATGTCGATGTATCGGCGGTGCTGGAGGGCTATTGGGGCGATACTGGGGCGACCATCATCGTGCCGCCGGCGCGGCCCGAGTGGGTGACGCTGTGTCGGGTGACGCGCAACGCGCTGCGGCTGGCGATTGAGATGGCGCGGCCGGGCCAGCGCGCCAACAGGATCGGGCGGGCGGTGGAGAAGTTCGCCAAGCGTCATGGCTATCGCACCTTGCGCGAGTTGGGCGGGCACGGCGTCGGGCGGAATATCCACGAGAAGCCGTCCATCCCCAATTTCCACAACAGGCGCAACCGCGATGTCTTGCGGGACGGCATGGTGGTCACACTGGAGCCTTTTCTGAACGCCGGGCGGGGGCGCATCAAACAGGCGGACGACGGCTGGACGCTGCGCACGGTCGATGGCAGCGCCACCGCGCAATACGAGCACACCGTCATCATCAATGGCGATGAGCCGATTCTTGTGACGGAGGTGGACGGCGGTTATGTTTAAACGGAACCAAACGCGGAGGAGCGGCGCATGATCACCGGCATTGATCATATTGTGATTGCAGTGGCATCGCTGGAGCGGGCGATCGAGACTTATCGCGGCCTCGGCTTCACCGTGGTCGAGGGCGGGAAGCACCCCTACGGCTCCTACAATGCGCTGATCGGTTTCGCCGACGGCAGCTATATTGAGCTCTTGGGTTTCTACCAGGACAGCCCCGCTCATCCCTGGTGGAGCCTGCTGCACGAGCGCGGCGGCGGCCTGGTGGATTTCTGCCTGGCGACTGACGATATCCGCGCTGATCATGCGGCCATGCGCGCCGCTGGCGTCGCCTGCAGCGACTTGATCGAAGGCGGACGGGCGCGGCCGGACGGCTACCAAGTGAAGTGGATCAACTGCAAAGTCGACGGCGAATGGCAGGGGCTGATTCCCTTCATCATCGAGGATGTGACGCCCCGGCGCGAGCGCCTGCCAACGGAGACGCTTCACCCCAATGGCGTCATCGGCATCCACTCAATCGCGCTGGCGACCAAGGATGCCGCCCGCTGCGCTGAAGTCATGGCGGCTGTGCTGGGCGTCAAGAGCCAGGCGGTTTCGGCTCCCATCGCCGGCGCGCGCGGCTTCCGGTGCATGGTCGGCGGGCACGCGCTGGACTATATCGAACCGAGTCGCGCGGAGGGCCTGCTGGCGGCGCATCTGGCGGCGAATCGCCCGGCGCCCTACGCGGTCGCATTTGCGACGACCGGCGCGCCGCGGCGCTTCGACCCCGCGCAGACCGAGGACGTGCGGATTGAGCTAATTTAAATTTCAGCTTTGTAAGCGTTGCAGCAAACCACTATGCCGCTCGTCGACATTGTCGTTTTCGACTGCCTGCTGCAAGGCGCCGCGCGTCCCCACCAAAACGACAAGCTGTTTCGCTCGCGTAATTGCTGTGTAGAGCAAGTTGCGCCGCAGCATCCATGACTGCTGTGTGTGAATTGGCATCACTACGACCGGAAACTCCGAACCTTGCGACTTATGCACGGTGATACAGTAGGCGAGCGTCAGATCGTCCGTTTCACTGAATTGGTATGTTATGAGGTCGGAGTCCGGCAGTGGTTCAAGGAAGTCATCATAGTTATTTTCGTCGGACTCGCCAATTTGCGCTTTCAAACTGCTGGCGTTGTCGCCGTAGTCAAATCTGATCTTTAATGTTTTTTCTGCGGTATCAATGCTCTGAATAAAGCCTATGTCGCCGTTAAAGACTTCCTTGTCATAGTCGTTGCGCGTCTGCATGACCTTGTCGCCTACGCGAAGGATACGGTTGCCAAACTTAACCTGCGCCGTTTTTCCGCCATTAAGCGCCTGCTGCAAGCGGCTGTTCAGGTTGTTGACGCCGATCATCCCTTTTCTCATCGGCGCGATCACCTGAATGTCTCGCGCGGGGTCTAAGCCCCAACGATTCGGTATGCGCCGCGTCACGATGTCCACGATCATATCAGCAACCGCCTCCGAATCACGGATGTTTTTGAAGAAAAAGAAGTCGCTGGACTCGTTGTCGATAAAGGGTTGCTGGCCCAGGTTGATGCGATGAGCATTGCTGGCAATGTGGCTCTTGTCATCTTGGCGGAAAACCTGATTGAGGCGCGTTATTTTCGCGATGTCGCTGTTGATGACGTCACTTAACACATTGCCCGCTCCGACCGACGGCAGTTGATCGATATCGCCAACGAGCAGCAGATGGGTCGACGGCTGTAGCGCTTTCAGCAAGCTGTTGAACAGGAGTAGATCAAGCATGGATGCTTCGTCAATCACGACGATGTCGGTTCGCAGATGATTGCCCTCGTGAAAAGTGAAGCCGTTGGTATCTGGATCCCACTTAAGTAATCTGTGAATGGTAGAGGCGATGTTGTCGGTGGCGTCGGACAGGCGGCGGGCGGCGCGTCCCGTTGGCGCGGCTAAATGAAAGACATGGCCGCGCTGACGCATGGCACTTACTAGCATCCGCAGCGTCGCTGTCTTGCCGGTGCCGGGTCCGCCGGTCAATACGCTGATTTTGCTCGTGAGCGCCGCTCGCACGGCGTTTTCTTGTTGTCTGGAAAGCGACAGATTTTCGGATCGGCTTAGGTCCGCCAGGAAGCGCGTCCAATCAGTATTGCGGTGCAGGTGAATGAGACCGCTAGAGCGCCTTGCCATATCGCGGAGCTTTTCCGCCACCGCGTTTTCCGCGTGCCAGAAGCGCGGCAGGTAGATTGCGCGCAATTGCTTTCCGTTTTTATCGTTTTCGAGTTCTTCTTCGCCGAGCTCTTCCGCATTCAACAGATCATTGAGCGGCCCACTTAGCTCGCTTTTGTCTTCTATTTTCAGAAACTTGGCGGCTCGCGCCAGCGCGCCGTTTCGAGGCGCGAAAGTATGTCCATCGCGCGCGAAGTCGGTCACCGCTTGTAGCACGCCAGCTCGCAGCCGCTCGCCGTGGCCGTCAAGCATGCCAAGTTTCCGGGCGATATCATCGGCTTCTTTGAACGTAAGGAACTCGTCCGTCGTTAGTATGTAAGGATCTGTTCTGATTGAGCGCCGGGTTTCGGCGCCATAGGATGCATAGATCCGCCTGGCGAGCCTTGAGCTGAAGCCCAGGTATTCTTGCAGGAAGTTCAGCATATGACGTTGGACGTGGTTCTTAGTCCAGTCTTTTACGAATCGTTCCACTATTGCTGGTCGAATTCCGGAGACTTCGGAGACGCGATACGGGTTTTCATCGAGAATTTCGAATGTGGCTTCGCCGAATAAATCCACAATTTTGGCGGCCGTGTCAGGACCAATTCCTTTAACTTTGTCGCTGCTAAGATAGCTGATTATTTCCGACTCCGTCCGAGGCATGCGTTGAACGGCGGTTCGAGCTCTGAACTGTCTGCCAAAGCGCTTGTTGTTTTCCCATTTGCCGGTGAATTGTATCGAGTCTCCTTCTCTGAATGCGGGCATGGTCCCAACAACAGTCACCGTTCCATCATCGACGGGAGTCGGTGGGCGAGGATTGTCCGGTGTGATTTTGACGACCCGGTAATCATTTTCTTCGTTGCAGAAGATGATACGATCGATCACGCCTGTGACTTCTTGCGCCATATCTACCACAATTGGATTGAATTCTTTCGAGATTATATTGGAGACTGCGATTATGTTCAATAATCCCGACGAGGTCTCATCACATCCGCAACCGGTGCAGCAGGCCGCTGTGCCGCTCGGCGACCTTGTTGTTGTTGACGGCAATATCCACCGCCTGCCGCGTGCCGACGAGGATGACGAGCTGCTTCGCCCGCGTGATCGCGGTGTAGAGCAGGTTGCGCTGCAGCATCATGTAATGCTGCGTCAGAATCGGCATGACCACAGCCGGATATTCCGAACCCTGCGAGCGGTGCGTGCTGATGCAGTAGGCGTGCATCAGGTCGTCCATTTCGCTGTAATCATAATCGACGAATCGGTCGTCAATCACCACTTGAAGCGAGTTGTCGTCATCGTCAATGCTATCGATGAAGCCGATATCGCCGTTGAATACTTCCTTGTCATAGTTGTTGCGCGTCTGCATCACTTTATCGCCGACGCGGAAAAGGCGGCTGCGCAGCTCCACCTGCGCCTGCCGAAAATCGCCGTTGAGCTCCTGCTGCAGGCGGTTGTTGAGATTGTGCACGCCGGCGGCGCCGCGGTACATAGGCGCGATCACCTGGATATCGCGCACGGGATCGAAGCCCCATCGCTCCGGCACTCGCCGCTTTACAATATCGACCATCATGTCGGCGACGGCCTCGGGGTCGGTGACGTTGAAGAAGAAAAAGTCCTTGGATTGGTTGCTGGTATCTGGAGCCAAGCCCTGGTTGATGCGGTGGGCGTTGCTGACGATATGGCTCTTGGCATCCTGGCGGAAGATCTGATCGAGGCGGGTCACGTGAGCGATGCCGCTATCGATGACATCGCGCAGGACGTTGCCGGCGCCCACCGATGGCAGTTGATCGACATCGCCCACCAGCATCAGATGCGTAGTCGGTTGCAGCGCTTTGTGCAAGCTGTGGAAGAGTTGCAGGTCGAGCATGGAGGCTTCGTCGATGACGACCATGTCTGCGTCGAGCGGGTTGGATTCATCGTGCTTGAAGCCGCCTTCGTCGGGCGAGAAACCGAGCAGGCGATGGATGGTGCTGGCTTCTTCTTTTGTCGCTTCGGCCAGGCGTTTGGCGGCCCGCCCGGTGGGCGACGCCAGATTGAAGCGGAAGTCGCCATCGTTTAGCGCGTTGATCACCGTCTGCAGCGCGGTGGTCTTGCCGGTGCCCGGTCCGCCAGTCAAGACGCTGACCTTGCTTGTTAGCGCCGCCCGCACCGCATTCAACTGCTGCGGCGACAGCGATTCGCTATGCGTCTCGCTTAGATCGGCGAGGTAGCGCGCCCAATCGGTATCCTGGTGAGCGCGGCTGATGGGGCTTTTCCCGCGCGCAATGTTATTGAGCATCTGGCCTGCGGCGCTTTCGGCGCGGAAGAAACGAGGCAGATAGATCGCTTTTACAGTTTGTTGATCGCCCTGCAACAGCTGGCCGAGGCGGACGGGAGTACTCGCGCCTCCAATTCCCAACTCGTCCTCGACCAGCTTGCCGGCCATCAACTGACCTCGCAGCGCGACAGTCAAGGCGGCCGGGTCATCGACGCCGAGCAGCTCGGCAGCTTTCTCCAGCAGTTCATCGCGCGGGGCGAAGGTATGACCTTCGCGCGCCAGCTCATTGAGTGCGTAATGCAGCCCGGCGCGCAGGCGGTGCGGATCGTCCGAGAGCAATCCCATATTGCGGGCGATCTGGTCGGCTTTGCGGAAGCCGATAGCGAAGACATCTTCCGCCAGTTGGTAGGGATTGTTGGAAATGATCTGCTGCGTATGGGCGCCGTATTCATTGACGATGCGCTGGGCGATGCGGGCGCTGATGCCGAGGCCCTGCAGATAAATGAGCACATTGCGTTCGGCGCGCTTCTTGGGCCAGGCGTCGATCAGGTGATCGGCCAGCGCCGCTTTCAGCCCGGGCACGCGGCGGACGCGCTCGGGTTCGGCATCGAGGATGGCGACGGTCTCCTCGCCCAAATGCCTCACGATCTTTTCGGCGGTTCGCGGGCCAATGCCTTTGACAATGCCGCTGCTGAGGTAGTTGATAATGCCCTTGGCGGTATTCGGCGGGACGGGGAAGGCTTGATGGGCGCGGAATTGCAAGCCGTATTTGCGATCGGTGACCCATTCGCCGCTGAATTGCGCCGACTCGCCCTCGTTCAACGGCGGCATCGTACCGACCACGGTCACGGTGCCGTCGCGGGCCTGGGCGCGCGGATAACGCTTTTCCGGCAAGATCTTGACGACGCTGTAGCCGTTCTCCTCGTTGTAATAGGTGATCCGCTCGATGGCGCCCGCGAGTTGTTCGTTCATGCGCGCTTTCCATGGTTTGGCTGCGCATATCATCATAGTATGGTTTGGTGAATACGCTAAGGTGGAAGCGGGCACTACACCACCCCCACCGCCAAAGCACGCTCTGAGAACCGGACAAGTATGAAACGGTCTAGCTATGGCAACGGGTCAGCCACCGTCTGACCCCAACGGCTATCAAAGCGTTTAAACGTTGCAGGGGCGAGATTGTGGCACGCCCTTAAAAGGCTTGTCCGCAGCTGGCACACTGAATTGCCATATTCTACCCCATCCCCCCC
>WTGN01000054.1 GCA_011523545.1 Chloroflexota bacterium
CTCGTCGGGGAGGGGGCCAGGGGGTGGGGTTGGCAGGCTGAATCGAATGCCAGATCAGTTTCACACGCAGAATGGGGGTGGCGAGTCCGGTCCAAGGTCGGCTCGCGCCCCTGCCTTGCCCGCTATTTTGCAATCGGGCGGCGCCGTCGCCTATCTGTTCCTCCTGCCCTCCCTCGTCTTCCTGGCTGTATTCACGCTCTGGCCCATCATCTCCGCCATCGTGACCAGCTTCCACGCGCGCCGTGGTCGCAGCCAGGTCTTTGTCGGGCTCCAGAATTATGAGCGCGTATTCTCCGATCCGCTCAGCCAGCAGGTCATTCAAAACACGGCGGCTTATGTCACGGCGGGCCTGTTGCTGTCCGTCATTGGCGGGCTTCTGCTTGCGATCCTGATGAACCAGGGATTGCGTAATATCGGTTTCTTCCGCTTTCCCTTTTTGGCGACCATCGGCTTGCCCATGGTCAGCGTCGCCTCGATCTGGCTCTTCTTGTACAGCCCGCGCGTCGGCCTTTTCAATGAGATTCTTGGTGGTCTGGGTCTGCCGCGCTCCAACTGGCTGAGCGACCCCGATCTGGCCTTGTCGGGTTTATTCGTGGTTTATATGTGGAAGCAAATTGGTTATTTCGCGCTCTTCTATCTGGCGGCGCTGCAATCTCTTCCCGGCGATGTGCTGGAAGCGGCGACGCTGGACGGCGTCACCTTTTGGCAAAAGCTGCGCCATATTATCTGGCCGCTGGTCTCGCCAACAACCTATTTCGTTTCAACGATTGCGGTCTTGAATTCCTTGCAGCAAGTTGATCATGTCTTCGTGTTGACCCAGGGCGGCCCCAACAACGCCAGCAATCTGGCGCTCTATTACGTTTATGAGCAAGGATTCAAATGGTTCAACACCGGGGTCGCCGCCGCCATGACCGTCGTCTTGCTGGCGGTCTTGCTGACCATGGCGATGCTGCAGTTCGTCTACCTTGAGCGCCGCGTACATTACCAATAAGAAGTGACGGAGAGAGACGCGACAATGACCGCGCAAGGCAAGCAATGGCGTCAGATTCTGCCCATCGTGGCGCTGGGCGTCTTCGGCCTGGTCTGGATGGTGCCGCTCTTCTGGACGCTGGCCGCCGCTTTCGTGCCAACGACCGAACTCCTGAACGGGGGTCCGCTCGTCTGGCTGCAGAGCCTGCATTTTGGCGCATTCGAGGAAGCATGGGGCGTCGCCCCGTTTCCGCGCTTCTATCTCAACACCGTCATCTGGGTATTCGGCCTGCTGGCCATCCAGCTCGTCACCATCTCATTGGCCGGTTTCGCCCTGGCGCGCCTCGATTTCCGCGGCAAAGACCAAATCTTCTTCCTGTTTCTGACGCAGTTAATGGTGCCCGCCACCGTGCTCATCCTGCCCAACTACCAGACCCTGGTGGCGCTGGGTTGGCTTGATACCTATCAAGGCATGATGGCGCCTTACATCGCTTCCGCCTTCGGCACATTCCTTATGCGTCAGGCCTTCAAGCAAGTGCCGAAGGAACTGGAAGAAGCCGCTCGCAGCGACGGCGCTAGCTGGCTGCAGGTGCTATGGCATGTATTTCTGCCGGTCACGCGCGCCCCCTTGCTTGCCTTCAGCGTTGTTTCCATTACCTATCACTGGAATGAATTCTTGTGGCCATTGCTGATCACCAGCAGCGTTGAAACGCGGCCGCTCACGGTTGGGCTTGCCCTGCTGGTGCAGTCCTCAGAAATCGGCGCGCAGTGGGATCAGCTCTCCGCCGGCACTTTGATCGTCGCCCTGCCCATCCTCATTCTGATCGCCCTGGTGCAGAAGCAGTTCACGAACAGCTTCCTTAGTTCGGGGATTAAGTAAGGGCGGCGTGGCGGTCGGGCAGATGACGATGCGGGTGAGTTGGTGAAGCGAGGGTCTGTATCTCGCAGAACCGGACGGGCTCAATCAATTGCATCCGATACAGTCGTCAGGTTTGTTTCCCGAATACCTGTTTCTGGCAAGTGAAGCGCCCCTGAGACGCTCCTCTATTGCAATTGCCCCTCCATGTTTCTTGGAAGAATTAAGGTGAAATTCGCTGTCCCTTATGATAAGAGAGGTTTTACCAAGCACTTGTCCACGATTGTATATTGCACCACCACTTCTTTTCGCCGAGTTACGTTTGAAACTGCAAAATTCAACAAGCATCGACGTACAACTACTGTAGATAGCGCCACCATTTCCATTCACCGTATTGCCATACAGCTCGCATTCGGAAATCGTCAGTTTTGCGCCGGCAGAATTGTTTAGCGCTCCGCCATCTTGAATTGCAGAATTGTGGTCGAACTGGGATTCGCGAATGGCAAGATCTCCGTCGTGGTTGATAGCGCCGCCACGGCTTCCGGCCTTATTGCGTTCGAATACGCAATCATTGAGCATGATTGACCCGCCCGTGTCGTGAATCGCGCCCCCGTAGAACTTTGAGAAATTGCTGCGGAACTGGCAACGAGAAGCACTAATGCTCGCATCTGTCCGATTATGTATCGCTCCGCCGGACCCCTTCGCTGCATCATTATATGAGAATGTACAGTCAGACATCGTTAATTTGCCCGAATTACTAATTGCGCCGCCAAACGACGATTTCCCGTGCACCAGGTGAAGTCCTTCCATTGAAAGCCATCCATCTTCATTTATCTCGAAAATACGGCAGCGCCTCATTCCATGAATATTTTTGCCGTTGCCATGGATCAGAACCGTAGAGCTGATAGGAGGCAGTGGAGAAGACAATCTGATATCAGATTGCAAAGTTAACCTAGAATCTTCACTACTCTTGATGGCCATAGCTAAGTCATTTTCTGTAAAAATCATATATTCATTGGTCTTGGTTGATTGTTTCGTTTCATCGCCATGTTGTGCTGAGTGGGAATGGGCCGTTCCAGTCTTGCTTGCCTTGTCGACAACCATCATGTCTCCAAAGCCACCAGAATGTTTTGGCATGCCCATGCCAGCCAGTCGGAACGTCTGTCCGTCCTTAGATTCTGCTGGTACCTTCATTTGAATTACACCGCTGAAAGCTGGGACGTTGATAGTCCCGCCAAACTCCATGACATGCCCTAGCTCAACCTCGAAAATGAGATTGTCGCCATCGCGCTTGAACAGCTGCTCGTCTTCAATTTGGACAGTCACGAGCAAATCGCCGTGCTGACCTCCATGCCTTCCTCGTTCGCCTTCCGACGCCAACCGAATGACGCCGTCCGATTTTGCGCCCTTGGGGATTCGCACTGACACCGAGCGCCTGCCAATAGAGATATCCCTAGTGCAACCGAAATAGGCTTCGCGCAAACTGATATGGACAGTTCGCTTGATGTCCGCGCCATTTTTGCGGTTACGCGAATGGCTACTTGACCGCTTGCCAGGATTGGATTGCGCGCTTCGCCGCTTACTGCGAACGGCGCTGCTGCCACCCACTCCCTTGAGCGCTTCCTCTAGCGCGGCGTTAAGCTCTTGCATCCGCTCTTTGGCAAAGGGCGAACGATTCTTGTCCGGGTGATGTTCGGATGCCAAACGACGATACGCTCGCCGGATTTCCACTTCTGTTGCGCCCAAATCGACGCCTAAGACCTCAAGATACCATTGCCCCGCCATAGCCATCCTAAAACCCCGCACTTCGCACGCCAATTCTAGCGAATAGCAAGTAAGTGGGCAACTACGCTATACGTTCTCACACCCGCCTGCCATTCCCCGCCGCATACGCTACAATACCCTCAATCACCAGCCACTCGCACAAGGAGAACCCCATGCCAACCACCAACGGCGTCCGCGCCGCCCTCAACCAGCGCAGCCGAACCCTCGTCCACGGCGCCGAACGCGCCGGCGCCCGCGCCATGCTAAAAGCCGTCGGCTACGATGACGAAGCCCTCGCCAAGCCCCTCATCGGCGTCGCCAACACCTGGACCGAGATCGGCCCCTGCAACTTCCACCTGCGCAAGCTGGCGCTCGATGTCAAACGCGGCATCCGCGAAGCCGGCGGCACGCCCTTCGAGTTCAACACCGTCAGCATCTCCGACGGCATCACCATGGGCACCGAAGGCATGAAAGGCTCGCTGATCAGCCGCGAGGTCATCGCCGATAGCATCGAGTTGGTGGCGATGTCGAATATGCTCGATGGCGTGGTCGCGCTTTCCGCTTGCGACAAGACGATCCCGGGCACGATCATGGCGCTGATCCGCCTCGACCTGCCCTCGCTGATGCTCTATGGCGGCACGATCTACCCCGGCGCCCTCAATGGCCGTGATATCGATCTGGTCAATGTCTTCGAAGCGCTGGGGCAGTTTCAAGCCGGGCAGATCAGCTATGACGAGCTGATGGCGGTGGAGAATGTCGCCTGCCCCGGCCCGGGCGCTTGCGGCGGCCAGTTCACCGCCAACACGATGGCGATGATCAGCGAAATCATTGGCATCTGCCCGATGGGCATGGGCGACGTCCCCGCCGAAGACCCGGAGAAGGAGACCGTCGCCTATCAAGCCGGCGAGATGATGCTGGATATCCTTGAGCGAAACATCCGCCCGTCAGATCTGGTGACGCGGCGCTCGCTGGAGAATTCGCTGGCCGCCTCAGCCGCCACCGCCGGCAGCACCAACAGCATCCTGCACTGCCTCGCTTTCGCCCGCGAAGCCGGCATCGATTTCACGCTGGACGACATTGAAGAAATCAGCCGCCGCACGCCCATCATCGGCGACATGCGCCCGACCGGCAAAAATGTCGCCCTCGATCTCTTCAAAGCCGGCGGCGTGCCCATTCTGATCAACCGCCTGATTGACGGCGGCTACATGGTCGGCGATACGCCAACGGTCAGCGGGCAGACGCTGGCGGAAGCCTGCGCCGATGCGGTCGAGACGCCGGGCCAAGATGTCATTCGCGACCTCAATAACGCGATCAAGGACAGCGGCGGGCTGGTCGTCCTGCGCGGCAACCTGGCGCCGAGCGGCGCGGTGGTCAAGCTCAAGGATACGCCCGCCCCATTGACCGGACCGGCGCGCGTCTTTGATACCGAGGAGGACGCCTTTGAAGCCGTCTCCAACCGCCAGATCGTCGAAGGCGATGTGCTGGTCATCCGCTACGAGGGGCCGGTCGGCGGGCCGGGCATGCGCGAGATGCTGCAGATCACGGCGGCGCTATTCGGGCAAGGGCTGGGCGGCAAGGTCGGCTTGGTGACTGACGGGCGGTTCAGCGGCGGCACGCGCGGCTTGATGATCGGCCACACCGCGCCGGAAGCGGCCGTCGGCGGGCCGATTGCTCTGCTGGAAGAAGGCGACCTGATCACGATTGATGTGTCCCAGCGGCTGCTGCATGTCGAGCTGAGCGACGCCGAACTGGAAGCGCGCCGCGCGAAGTGGAGCGCGCCCACGCCTAATTATGCGAAAGGCGTGATGGCCAAGTACGCGCGGCAGGTGGCGCAGGCCGACGATGGCGCGGTGACGGGGGCTTAGCTTGGTTTCGAGTTGGGAAAGAGGATAAGAGCGGGTCTAGTCGGCGGGCTCGCTCTCTTGTGGTTCGGGTTCTGGCTGTTCGTGAGTGATGGCTAACGGTATCGTTGCAACGACTTTCCAACGTCTTGCCGGTTTGTACGCAACTTCAAATTCATAGATACCGCTGACAGTAAATGGCAACTCTGAAATCTGTCCATACGTCCGCATACTCGTAGCTTCCTCAAGATTCACCTCGAACTCCATTTTTCTTAGTTCCTGTCCATCAGGTGAGATGAAACGCACGCGGCACGAGTATGAGTCTTTGTCGTCTTCGTTTTCGCGCCACCAATTCGACACTATGAAAAGCGGAAACGGGAAAGGAAGAACTACAGGACTTTCGTCAGGAAGCTCGCCTCTGAATCCAATATGCTCGGTGACGTCAATTAGACTAGGATTGTTTGAATTCCTGTCCTCTAGCAAATTACGGCAAAATAGAGACCAAATGTGCTTCACGCTTAATCCCTAGCGCACCAATTCCAAGTGTCGATTACGGTCTAATGAGTCGCGAATTTCAAACGTCTTTTTCGATTTGAGTTCGGCCCGCGCCTTGTTGCCAAATGTAAACCGGTAACGAACCTTGGAATTCTTGACCAGTTCTTTTGAACGGATGGTAAAGTCCCGAAAGTTTGTACTAGCATATGCAATATTGATGTCCTCTGAATCCAACAAGCCTGCCCAATCGGACGAACTGAGCAGGATAGTTTCACTGTCGGAATCCGACGTGTCCATAGTTTCCAGTATTTCTCTAGATGTTTCCTTTACGAGGTGCGCGAGCTGAACAGACCAACACAGTCCACCAAATTCAAGTATTCTCCAACTGGCCCTATACGCGACTATCGGTTTTTCCTTGAGTAGACAGAAAAGATACGCCGCTAAACTTTCATCCAATGACAGTTTAGATTCGGTTTCGACCCTTCCAAGTAGCAGCACGATTCTATCAAAAACAGCGTCAGCCACATCGCTGAACTCTGCTACTTCGGACCGTAGTGATAACAGCGTCGGATGACGTTCCATAGCCAATTGCAGAATTTCGATTCCGCCAACTACGGAAAATTGAATTTGGAATTCCAAGCTTTCGATTTCACTAACGTACTTGCTCAGTGACATTGTTCGCCCTCGTCGTATAGAAATCCGTTGGTATTCCTAAGTGAAATGGCACGTCTCTATATTCGTGTTCGAATTCTCCATCTTTGCCCCATTTGCTTATAACTCTTAGATCTAGTTCTGATACACAAGATATCATCCCCACATGGGAATACTTTTTTTGGAAAGTATATAGTACCAAATCGCCCGCAACAACTTTTTTCTTTTCAATTACATTATATCCGTCTTGCTTAAGAATCTCATCAATATGTCTTATATCGACGTCAGCAGTTCGACTGCAAAATATCATACCCACACAATTGTACTGATCTTCAGAAACCGAAAGTATTTTGACGTTTGTCTTTTCGTTCTCCCTCATCAAGTCGACAAGTGCTTCTGTCCGTATTTCTACAAGTCCTGAATGTTCCTTCGATGGAATCTTGTCAGCGCGAGCGAATCTTGGCACGGTGATAGGCCATCCGGAACGCGTATACGCAACCAACCGACGCTTGGAATCCTCTGCTAGCTCAGAATCATATTCGCGCAGAACAAAACTCATATGCAACGCTTGGAAAACTGACAAAGTTCCGGATACATTCGGCGGATTCTATCAAAGTCAGACAGACATTGCCACGCACCCGCACCCCGCGCTAAACTCCCCCCATGAAACCCCTGCACGCCACCCGCATCCTCGACCTGACGCGCCTCCTGCCCGGCGCCGTCTGCACCATGCTGCTGCGCGACCTGGGCGCGGAGATCATCAAAATTGAAGACCCGCGCACAGGCGACTACGCCCGCTGGATGCCGCCGCTGATTGACGGCCTGGGCGCTTTCTTCCGGGCGAGCAACCGCGGCAAAAGGAGCGTCGTCATCGACCTGAAAGCCGAAGCCGGACAAGCTGTCCTGCACCGTATGGTCGAGGGCGCCGATGTGCTGATCGAAGGCTTCCGACCCGGTGTGACCGCGCGGCTGGGCGCAGAATATGAGCGGCTCAGAGCGATCAATCCGCGCCTGGTCTATTGCTCGATTTCCGGTTGGGGGCAAAGCGGGCCGCGCGCTCAAGTCAGCGGGCACGACTTGAATTACATCGCGCGGGCTGGCGTGCTTGGCGCGGACTTAAAGGCGCGAACACCCGGCGCGCAGGTGGCCGATGTCGGCGGGGCTTACGTGGCGGTGATGGGCATATTGGCGGCGCTGCTCAAGCAGCAGCAAACGGGCCGCGGCGACAGCATTGATGTCGCGCTGTCAGAGGCGGCGATGCCCCTGGCGCTGGCGGCCTGGGTCGAGGCGATGGCGCCAGGCGAAAGCGAGCGCTTCATCAGCCTGCGCGGCGAGAGCGCCTGTTACAACGTGTATCACAGCGCCGATGGTCAGCCGCTGGCCTTGGGCGCGATCGAGCCGAAATTCTGGGCGAACTTCTGCCGGGCCGTTGAGCAGCCGGAATGGATTGAGCAGCATTATAGCAAGACTCAGCAGCCACGCTTGATTGAGGCGGTCGCGACCCTTTTCAAGACTCGCAGCGCCACCGATTGGGTTGACCGGCTTGCAGACGCCGATTGCTGCTTCACGCCTGTCATCGCGACCGGGCAGCTGCTCGCCGATCGTCAGATTCAAGCGCGCGGCATGGTGGGCGTCACCGACAGCGCTGTGCCCTGGATGCGCAGCCCGATTCGCCTGGACGACGATGAAGTCGACCGGGGCGAGGCGCCGGCCTACGGCGAGCACACGCGGGAGACGCTCGCCGGAATTGCTTACAGCGACCGGGAAATTGACCAACTGATTGACGCGGGGGTCATTCGTCAAGCGCCGTGAAACCATCGGCATCGGCGAGGATTTTCTTGAGCCCGTGCTCGTCGAAGAGGACGCTAACGGTCTCGAAGCGGTCAGGCGCGCCAATGACTTTGCCGGCGCCAAAGCTGGGATGGCTTACTCGCGCGCCAACCTTGAAGCGAGCGTCTCGGTCACTTGACGGCGCGTTGCCGGTGTAGGGTCTGATTTTCTTGCGCAGTTCCTGGTTTGGTGTAGACACTTTGCCAATTCGTAGATCGCGCTGGATGCGGCTATTCAGTTCTGACGGGCGCGCCCATTGCGTTGGCGCTTCCAGGCGGTCGCCAGCGCCGAGCATATTCAAGACAGCGGGCCTGGCGTCGAGCAGACGCCGCGGCAGATCGAAGAGAAAACGCGAAGGACCGTTATACAAGGTGTAATTGAGCAGCAGGAAACGCTCCGCCCGCGTGATGCCGACATAAAAGAGCCGCCGCTCTTCCTCGAGGCCGCCCGGCTCTTCCAAGCTTCTGCGATGCGGTAGTACCGATTCATCGACGCAAACGATGAACACCGCCGGAAACTCCAGCCCCTTTGCGCTGTGCAACGTGATCAGCGTCACGCGGTCGTCGCCTTCTTCGAGATCGTCGACATCGGCGTACAGCGACTGCTCTACCAGGAAGTCGCCGAGTGACTGCCCCAGCTCTTCTGCCCGGCCCAGCATGCGCCAAATCTCGACCACATTTTCCTTGCGCTCGTCGAATTGCTCGTCGCTTTCGCTGATTTTGAGCAGATGCGCTTCGTAGTGGGTTTCGGCGTAGATACGGTCGAACAGCTTAACAAGCTCGCCCCTCGCCGCTTGTTCCCGCCAGCCCGCCCACATATTGGCGAAGGCGCGAATGCGGTTTCTTGCAGTTGTCGGCAAGGCGGCTGACGCAAGTTCCCGAATGCGCACAAGCGCCTCACCCTGCGCCATTTGCCGGTCGGCCGCCCAAGCGTGAAAGGAGGCGACCGATTTATCGCCGATGCCGCGCGCCGGCGTATTGATGACGCGGCCGAAGCTGCTGCCGTCTTCAGGATTAAATACCAGGCGCAAATACGCCAGCATGTCTTTGACCTCGCGCCGTTTGTAAAAGCTTACGCCGCCGATCATCACATAGGGAATCTGTTCGCGCACCAGCATCTGCTCGATGGCGCGCGAAAGCCAGTTCGAGCGGTACATGACGGCGATGTCCTTATAGTCCAGGCACTGCCGTTGGCGCAGCTTTTGAATATGCTCAAGCACATATTCGGCCTGAAGGTCGTTGTCGTAGACTTCCTCAAGGCGCACACGCGCGCCAGCGCCTAAATCCGAGTGCAGCGCTTTTGGCGTCCGGTTCGGGTTGTGGTCAATCACCGTCCGCGCGAAATCCAGAATGTGACTTGTGCTGCGGTAATTTTGCTCAAGCAAGTGCTGTTGAGATGCGGCGTAATGGCGGCGGAAACGGGCAATATTGCGGTAATCGGCGCCGCGGAAGGCGTATATCGACTGGTCTTCATCACCGACCACGAAGACGTTGTTCTGCGGCGCTGCCAGCAGCTTCACCAATTCGTACTGCACCGTGTTGGTATCTTGAAACTCATCAACAAGCACCTGCTGAAAGCGGCCCTGATAATAGGCGCGCCGCACCGGGTTCCGCTTCAGGACCAAAACCATATTCAGCAGCAAATCATCAAAGTCCATCGCGTTGGCGTTTTCCAGCGCGTTTTGATAGGCAAGGTAGACACGCTGGACGATCTCCTCGGCATAATGGCGCGCTTGATATTCGGAAGCCAGGATCAACTCGCTCTTGGCGCGCGAGATGGTATTCATCATGTGGCGCGCGCTGGCAGTGTCGGCATCCATGCTCAAGACTTTGAGCACGCGCTTGATCAGCGCGAGCTGGTCATCGCTGTCGTAAATGACCCAATTCCGTCCGTAACTGAGCAATTCGGCATCTGCGCGCAAGAAGCGGGCGCAAGCGGAATGAAATGTGCTGACTTGCAGGCCGCGCAGATGCTCGCCCAAAAGCGCCTCGACGCGCCCGCGCATCTCGCCGGCGGCCTTGTTTGTGAAAGTGACCGCCATGATGTGATGGTGCGGCACGCGATGCTCGCGGATGAGCCAGGCGATGCGCCGGGTCAGCACCGCCGTTTTGCCGCTGCCAGGGCCGGCGAGCACAAGGACCGGGCCTTCGCCGGCGGTGATCGCCTGCCGCTGCTGCGGGTTCATGCCTTCTGTGAGCGGGTGGTTGGTCATGCGTTTGGGGACGAGCCACCGGCTCGCCCGTACACCTGTGTATCCAGATACATCATTTTATCAGAAAGAACAGAATGGGCGACTCACAGAGTCGCCGCTACGGATCGATTAGGCGGGCGCGGGCGAGATGATAGCGCGCGTAGGTCGCGTAGGTCGCGTAGGTCGCGTAGACACTGACCGCCGACACTGACCGCCGA
>WTGN01000042.1 GCA_011523545.1 Chloroflexota bacterium
CCCGAGAGCGCCCGGCGCAGGGGTCCCCAAGCTTGTTGTCAGTCGGAAACGCCGAGAAGGCGGGCGTTCGCCAGCTTCACCGGGCCTTGAAACGAGCCGCGCCCGATGTAGTAGAACAGATGGGAATGCTCGGCGTTGAAGACGGCAAGGATGTAGCCGCCCCGGAAGCTGAGAGGAAGGTGCCCGTCGACCTGGTAAAGCGCGGCGACGCGCTCGTAAGCCTCGTATGCGTCGGCGATGGTGGCGTAGAACATGGGCTTGCTGAGCCACTCCGGCTTGCGTTCCTTGATGGCCCGCTGTTCGGGGGACGGCTCCGGCCCGATCCCGAATGTGTATCCCACGCCCATGCCTGGAATATAGGCTCGCACCTTTCCAATTGCAATGCCTCATGCCGCTCGTAGAGCCGTTTGTATCGTCGCGTCGTCCCATCTCATGAGCGTGTCCCAGCCCACGCGCGCCGCCAGATCGTTCAACGCTCGCTGCTCGCCCCCCGGCGCACCCCTGCAGACAGCCTTTTTTACAAAGGTTTTTACCTGTTGGACTGATCTATCGGACGCCATGTCCCCTTTTAGAAAGCCCAGAATTATGCGCCAGACGACGACGGGCCGGCCGCGCCGAGAACGCCGACGGCCCATGCGGGCGATCACCCGCTCCCCTTCGAGATAATCCAGGCAGCGCCGCACGTGGCGTTCGCTGACGCCGCTGTCGGCCGCGATCTGCGCTTGGCTCGGAAAGATGTTGCAGCCGCCGCGATCCGCGCGGGCTGCCAAGGCATAGAGCACGGCGCGGGCCGCTCCGGTGATGTGAGAGGCGGCTTGAACGAATTTTACGGCCTGGAATGACATTGCGGTTCCTTTCGGTTGACAAAACCCGGAACCGGAACCAGAATGTGGGCTTCCCAACCTACATTCTGTTGTTTGCGGTTCCGGGCCGCGCCAACTGCAAATTGGCGCGGTCCTTCTATTCGAGCTTCGGCTTGCAATGGTCTAGCTCGCACTGCAGCACCATGCGCTTCACGGGGTCGTCTTCGCGCCGCTGCGCCCATTGGCCCGCCGCCTGACGGGTGACGAAGCTCCGCGCCGCCTTCCAGAAGATGCGGCCCGTCTTCGCCTGGAACCAGACGTGGAAATGCGGGCGGTTGGGTTTCGGTGCATCGAAGGGCGCGTCTTCGGCGTCCGTTCCAGGAATGCGGAATTGTTCGTCGGTCATGGCAGTTTCCAATGTGCAACGTTCGGGCAACAGCGTCGCCATATCACGGAGCGTTGCATATTGCAAACTACTCATCCGTTTGACACTCGCTCGGGCAGACCGGGTGATGCTGCGTGAGGCAGTTGGTCTCGCAAGCCGCCTGACAGCCCGCGATGAGGCCCCCGCCGCCGCACACCGCGCAGCGCTCGGCGCACGATTTAGGCGGGAGCGGGAAACGGAAATCGTCGCTGCAAATCACTGCTCGCATTTCGCCGGTCCGCAAGGCATGCGCGGATCGATCCTTCGCGCATTGCGAGCGCTCGGAAATTCCCCCAGAGAGCGCCGGAGACGGGCTTTGCAGGGGTTGGGCGCACGCGACCGCCAGCGAGAGCGCAAAGGCCGTCAGCGGCGCTCTAAGAGCGTTTGAGAGGATATGGGCCCGAAATAGGGCCGGATCGGACCTTTGTGCAGCCGCACCGGCTGCGGCCGAGGCCGGGGGCGCACCTGGTCGGGTGAAAATCGCACGTCTTGGTCGCATATCGGACCTATTCTGCCGATCCAAATCAATCCTCTTCCATCAAGAGGCCCGCCGCCGCCGCCGCCTGGGCGATATCCATGCCGCCGCCGACGAGCGATTGGAAGGCGCGCGCGCGGCCCGCGATATCGGACGCGAACAGCGCGTCCCAATCGAGGGCGATTGCCAGCCCGACGCGCTGCGCTTCCCGCGCCACTATCCGCCCGAGCGGCGCGACGGTGCCGTGCAGGTAGCGCCGCCACGCTTCGCGCTGCGCCGTGCCGTCGCTGTCCTGCGCAAGCTGCACGGGATAGCCGCATGCGGCGAGAACGCTTTCCCGCGCCGCGACGAACAGCCGCACGTTGCCTTCCGGGTATGCCGGCCCGAGCCGCGCCAGGTCGAAATCCCGTCGCGGTGCCGCCGACTGGCCTTCGCCCCAGCCCTGGCGCGTCGTCTCCACGACGGCAATGCGCCCCTGGAGCGCCGCGAGGTCCTGCTTCAGTTGCTCGATGTTGCCCGCCGCGCCGTCGGACGGCACCGGCAACAGGTAGCCCACGGCCGCGTTGCCTTCGGTGGCGAGCGAGCCTTCGAGGCGCTGCATCAACTGGCGCAGGGTCCGCGCCGCGCCGAGCGGCGAGAGGCCCCGCCCGCTCGCCGTGTCGACGTTCCACCGGGCGTGGAAGACGCGGCGGGCGTCTTTGGTGCGAACGCCGCCCGCGAGCGACAACTGGTAGCGGCCCGTGGGGAGGATTTCGTAGTTGTCCGCCCGCATGAGACGCCGGCCCACGCGGTACCAGACGGCCTCCCCGCCTTCCACCAGGGACCGGCCGATCTGCGCCATGGTCCAGGTGTCGAAGGCGGCCGCGCCGGTGCCCGAGACGCCCGCCGCCGCGAAGGCCCGCGAGAGTTGCCCGGCCGCGATTTCGAGGGCGGATACGTAGGCGTCCGTGAGGTTGTCCGTCGCCGCGTCGACGAGCGCCTGGGTGACGATATCGGAGTAGTTCCGATCTTCCGCTTCGGGTTGCTTTTCGGAAACGTCGCGCTTCCAGGGAATGATCGCCATTAGAGCACCCCCCACAACGTCCAATAGAGGGTCGACGTTCCGCTCGACCCGAAGCCCGGAACGCAGCCCGAATGGCTCGTTATGGCCGCTTTGGCCGGATCGACGGCCATGCGCACGCTGCACGTCCGCTGTACGCCCGTGACGGTGCCGAACAGGTCCGCCGTGGCGTTCGCTTGCGGTCCCCCGGCCCCGGTCCCGGCCACGTCGATCCCCGGAAACACGATATCGTCCCTCATCCAGATCGATTGATTGGTCCAAGTCAGCGACAGCCGGAACTCGCGCCACGGCTTGGCGACGCGCAAGCCCGCATGGATCGCCGCGTCCGTCACGGTGAGATTGATCCCCGCGCCCGACGAATGATTGGCGATGGTGCCGCTCGATATCTTCGACCAGCCCGCTCCGTAGGGAAGCGACGTAGGCGGCGCGGGCAATGCCGCATAGCCGCCTTTGCAATTGCGTACGTGGCTCTCGTTCACGGTGCAAGCGCCGAGGGTGTAGACGAGGCCGTTGGAAAGATCGTCTTCCGTGGCGCTGTTCTCGGAAGGCCGCACCACGCCGTCGATGTCCGCGCCGTTGTCGCCGACAACCGTGGTGAGCGCTTGCAGGGAACTGGTCAAGTCCGGCGGCGGATCGGCCAGTTCGTAGGCCGCGCCCGCCGCGTTGACGCGCAGGTGCTTAAGCTTCCCCGCCGCCGTGGGGTCGGGGATGGCCGGGCCGCCCGATCCGCCGCCGCCTCCCCCGAATGGCCGGTGGATGAGACTTAAAGTAAAAGTCCCGCCCAATCCCTCCCTATACAATTGGATAATTGACCGGTCATTTCCCATTGTCAATGAACCGGCGTTGTCGGCCGCTATGAACTGATCGTGGCCGCTCCCACTATAGCCGTCGAAATCGAAATTAGCGGAGTATCGATCATCCGCATCGGCGGCGATAACCCACAATTCGCCGGGCGCCAGTGCTGCGACAGCCGCTTTGAATGTTGTATTTGAATTCCCGAGAATTGTTGCCGAAGCTGTACCGCTCGAAACCTCGACGCTTGCCGAATAAAGCGTCGTCTCGTTCCCCCCGCCGCCGCCGCCGCCCCCGCACGCCGCGAACTCAAGTCCCGTCGCGCCGCTGTTGGCCTTGAGGCAGTTGCCGCCGTGCCCGGTCAGCGCCGGCAATCCGGCGATCACCGCGTCCTGCGGCGTTTGCAATTGAATGCCGTTGCCCGCGCTGTTGGCGGCGACGAGCTTGCCCTTGTCGGCGGCCTGGATGCCCGCGCCTTCGAGGATCACCGTCGTTGGCGAAACCCATTCCACGGCGCTGGCGTCGCTCTTGATCGACAGCACGCTTTTGGCGTTGCCGGAAAGCGACGGCAAGCCTTCGCAATCGTCATAGACGAGCGCCGCGCGGCCCTGATCGATTTTGACGCAATCTCCGGCGCTTCCGCTCGATACCAAGGGCGGGATCGTCCCGGTGTGGAAGGTGTAGGACCCGAGCCGGCCGCGAAGATAGGCGTCGCTGTTGGCGACGTTCGGCGGCGCGGGGATGTTGCTCGGGTGCGCATGATCGCCGCGCGAATAGACCGTCGCGGTGCCCGCCGCGCCTTGCGCTTCGAGCGCCGAAGGGACGGCGGTCGAAGGTGCCGGGATCGCCGGAATGCCGTGCACGTGATCGTCGCGGCTCGCCTTGGTCCCGTCGCCGGGCGCGGCCGGCGGTCCGAGCGGCTGCGGATTGCTGTCGGAGAGTTGAACTCCGGTGCCGCTCGGCGGCGCGACCCATTCCATCCCGGTCTCGCCCGTGTTGACGGCGAGATGCTTGCCCTTGTTGCCGGTGATCGACGGCAAGCCGTCCGCCACGACCTTGAGGCGGGTTTCCCATTCAGTGCCGTTGGCGCTCGAATTGACGGTCAAGAGCTTGTCGGCGTTGCCTGTGAGGGTGGGCAAGCCTCCAACGGCGTCCGTAATATCGCCCACATATTTAGTCGTATGGGAAGCGAATGGTGTCTCTGAAATTTCGAGGGTGGCGCGTGGAAAGTTGCCGCTCGTATGTTGTCCGATCCCCCATATGATCGCTTGACCAGCCGGGCCGCAGGCAGACACCGGGTATCGCCGATCTTTGTCTATGCGTAGAGGGGTGCGCCATTCCGAAGCGGGGATCAATCGATCTGCAACGTCGTCCACCACGGAGTGTAGGCGTACCCGATAATTTCCCGCTTCCGGGATTGCAGCACCCGCCGTTTCGAGCGGCGCGAACACCCATATCTCATGCCCTAAGGGAATTGGGCTCTGATCGTTTCCGGGGAACGTACATACGTTCTGCCAGCAGAGGCTTCCCGGCGCGATCTGGAACTGGCATGCCCCTTCGAAATTCTGTGATCCCATTCGGTTCACTCGGGCGAGAAATAGCGCCGAGTCCGACGGAGCCGTTTGCCACTGCGCGGGCAGAAGAGAAAGGTCGGCCGTCTTCTGCCCGAACGCCGTCAGTTGGTCGCTAGGGGGATGCGAATGATCGCTCCGGCTGGCCTGATTGGCAGTCCCCGGAGCACCGGCTGCGGTGCCCTTTGTCGGCGTGTTGTCCGAAAGTGTCCCCGCTCCCCCTGCAGCCGGGTGCACGTGATCGCCCCGGCTGACGGTGTTTTGCGTGCCCGCCGCGCCGGAACCGCTTTCCACCTTCGGCGTCGCCGTCGAATAGGGGATGGTGCTTGTCGATCCCCCGCCCGCCGAGACGACGGCCTGCGGGGTGAACAACTCGTACTCGCCGCCAGTAGTGCCGAGCACCATTTCGGGGTTTTGCGCATGCGCGTTTCCGATGAGAAACGCCAGCGCGACGGCTACGGCTCGGGAAATTCCAACCACTCCAATGCTCCGTTGTCGCTCGAAAGGATGTAATGGCCGCTGTCGGGCGGCGCGGGGATGACGGAAGGCGCGGGCGCGGGTCCGGGGCCTTCGGTCGTCTCGCCGAAGACGCCGGCCCGGTGCACCCGGTATGCCGAGAGAAGCGCCTGCGCCCCCGAGACTTGCAGCGCCCGGCTCACCTGCGGATCGCTCGGTTCCGCGTCGTAGAGCCAACCACAGAGGCGGATGGCGGCCGCGTTGTGCACGTCGTCAGGAGCGTCCGGTGCATAGTCGACGACGCATCTTGACGCGGCCGCCAAGGCGAACTTGAGAACGAGGGCTACGGCGGTGTCAACGTTGTCCGTGGCCGACGCGAGGCGCAGCACGACGGCGAGTTCGGGCGCTGTGACGGTGACGGCCATCAATACCAGTAGCGCGGCGCGGCGCGGAGGGCCTTCGTCTCCAACTCCGCTACGGTTGCCATGAAGCGTTCCGCGATCACGCTTGCCGGATAGGCCGGCCGGTCCACGAGGGCGAAGCCCAGAAGATCGGCTTCCCGGATGATGCGCGTCTTTCCCTCCCACGTTTCGTTCCTGGCCCGGAACTCCACGGAAAAGCCCCGCAGTATTTTCGCGTCCACCAGCTCTCGGGCTTCCCGCGCGTAGGACGTGTTCGGCAACCGGATAGTCGCCCGCAGCGCGCTCGGCTCGTCTTGGAGGGCCAGCCCGGCCCCCGAGCGCACGACCGGGCGCGTTCGGTCGTGTTGCAGATTGCAAATCACGTCGTCGAAACGAAGACTGCCCGGCTCGAACCGCTCTCGCCAGTCGCCGAAACGGGCTTCGTCTCCGTAGACCATGAGCGGGCCGGAGAGCGTATCGCCCTCGGCCCGGAACTCATAGAAACGGCGTTCGGTATGCTCATTTTGCATGGCTACCCCCTTCCCGGAGAGAGATCGCGCTTGGATCGGATCCCGAAACCGTCTCTCTCATGCGGAAATTGCATACCTCACGCTTCGGTGCGGATGGCGTAGCGGTGCCAGCCGTCTTTCCGCCGCATGACGAAATCGAACATCATGTGCGCCGTCAGCACGACTTGCGCCTTCCCGGCTTCGGTGTAGGGATCGCGGATCATCGTGATCCCCTGCCAGACCGGCGCGACGGCCGCGCCCGGCTCCGAGTTGGCGATTGCCGATTGCACCTTCTTGGTGCTGTTGGCGTTCTTCGGCTTGATCGTGGCGACGGCAGGGGCCGGGATTTGGAACGACCGCGAGACCGCCGTGCCGAGCGCCCGGAGCGCCGCGATCCCGTCAACTTCGCTCGCGTCCGTCCGGTAGACGGAGCGGGCGAGCGTGTAGGTATCGCCGCCGATCAACAGCCGGATATCGCCCTCGGTGCGGCTGAACTTCCCGTCGAGGCCGTCCGTGGCGATCTTCCGAAAGTCCGCCCAATCGGGCACCGCGCTCGGATCGTTGGCGGCGAAGGTCTCGCCCGGAGCCAATTCGAGGTCCAGTTGGTTGATGAGGCCGGAGACTTGATTGGCCGCGCCCGATCCGAGCAGGATTTGGCTGTCCAACTGGAAACCCATTTCCCGGCGAAGGTCCGCGCGGAGCGTGCTTTCGAGCAAGCCGCCCATTTCGGCGACGCCTTCGAGGTCGAGCACGTAGCGCCCGGTGAGCCGGTGCGGGTTGGCGTCCACGACCGAGAACTTCGCCGCGCCCGCGTCCGGCGACGCGCCGCGCGCCTGCATCGCGGCGTCGGTGCCGTCCACCATGACGGGATAGCGGCGCTCGCCCGGCGGGACGGTTGGCATGGCAACCCCGAGAAACGCCGCATCCGTCATGGTGAACACCCGCCCCAACATCGGACCCGTGGTGAGGTTGATGGTCCCGGAGGGAAGCGCGTCTCCCCCTGCGGTTTGCGGTGAAACCGCGTCCGCGCGTTCCTCCGGGGTCGGTAGCAGGGCCTCAAGGGGAATGGCCTGGTCGGACAGTCCGAGTTCGCTCCGCAGTTCCCCTTCGGCCCCGTCAAGCAATTGCTGGGACGCGATCCCGTTGAGGTAGCGTCCCAGGCTGATCCGATCGCGGAGCTCGGCGGGCGCTTCGGCGGGCTCCGCTTCGAGCGCTTCGAGCACCTTTTGATCGGCTTCCTGGAGGGTGGCGACGAGCGCCGCACGCTCTTCGGCGGACGCGTCTTCCGCCAGGGCGTTGAGGGCTTGTCTCGCTTCGATTTGCGCCTGAAGCGCCGCGCGTAGTTCTGGGCTCACTAACTTCTCCGTATGCTACTGACGATACCCAGGGACGCGAGAACCGCCTTGGTTTCCCGCCGCGCGGCGGGTATCCATCCGCGCGTGTACCTAAACCTGTAGGTGCTCGCCTTGTGCGAGAGCTGGGGCCGGTAGCTTCGCCGGCCGCGCCGGCCCGAGAGCACGCGGCCGTAGGGGATCATGGTTTCGCGCAGCGAGAGCTTGTTGCCGCGCCAGCGGGCCGAGACCCGGATGGAGCGCCGCAGCTTGCCGCTCGCCACGGGCGCGTTGCGGATGAGCGCGGCGCGGTAGTAGCGAATGCCTCTCGCCTTTTGCCGCTGGTAGTAGGCGAAGCCGAGATCGTCTTCGTCGGTCGTGAAATAGTTCGGCTTGTTTTGACGGCCGCCGTCCCGATACCAGTATCCCGAGCCGTAGCCTTTGCGCCCGCGTTTCCGATAGGTAAGGCCGTCGCGCCACGTCCACCCGAGCTTGCGCCCGCGGTTCCACCGGTAGCCGGCGCGGGCGATCCTGAATGCGAGACCGAGCGCCATCAGAGCGTTCCGAGCGCTTGCCGTAGGCTCTCGACTTCGGCGGCCGCGTCGCCGGTGAGCGAGAGGTGGCGGAAAAGGTTCACGATGGCTTCGCCGCGAACGTCCGTGAGGCCGGACCCGACCACGGTGAACAGGCGCGCCACGGCGACGGGCGTGATGTCGGGCGCGGGATCGAGGAATTGATCCGCGACCTGGGGCGCGTTCCGCCGGTCGGTGCGGATGTCGACCGTCGTCTCAAGTCCCGTCTCGACGCCGTTTTCGTCGGTGATGATGTTCCATTCCGCGTCGATTGTGGTGCCCCAGAATTTCTTGACGCCTTGCGGCACCCCGTCCTTGACGGTCTGGTACGTCGTGTAGACGCGATCAAACGTCGGCATCGCGTTTGCCTTCGACAACGAGGCGGTCTCGCTTGCGCGGCGGCGCGGCCGCGAACCGTTCCCAGGCCAGTTGATCCTCGGTGAGCTCGGCCCCGCTCTCGCGCCGCGTCTTCGCCATGTGGCAGTCGCGGCATAGCGCTTGCAGATTGTCGAGGTCGGACTTGCCGCCCTCTTCGACGGGCATCACGTGGTCGCATTCGAGGTCGCCGGAGCGCTTGCCGCAGTTCTGGCACGCGAAATCCGCGCGGGCGAACACCCTGGACCGCAGCCACCGCCATGTCGCGCCCTTGTTTCTGTCGTGGTATGTGCTCATACGATTGAAACCTTGAGCAGCGGCACGGGCTTGACGATTTCGCCGAGGCCCGCCGCGATCACGGCCGCCGAGAGCGCGTCTATCCGCGCGTTGTTGGCGGCCTTGTCGATTGCCGGGTTTCCCGCGCCGTCGAACCGGAGCACCGACGATGCTATCGCGCTTTCGAGCATGGTTGAGCCGCGCGTTTTCAGCGCATGCGTCCGCACGAGCCGCTGAAACGCCCGCACGTCGTGCGAGCCGTCTGCGGTTGCAGCGGCTCCTTGCCCTCTCCATTGAACGGCCACGTAAGGGACGCCGGCCCCCCGGAGCGCCATTTCGCATTCGGCGCGGCGGTGCCGGTCCGCGCCTACGGCCAGCACCCGCGCCTTCCCGCCGATTTCCTCGAAGAAATCCTGCAGGAACGGAATGACCGGAGTGACGCGGCCCGGATAGAGCTTGAGTTCGCCGGCACGGAGCATCCTGTCGTAGAGGGTGCCCATCCGGTCTGTGCGGGCGCGGACGGTAAGCGCCGGCTCGTCCCCGAAGGCCCCGCGCACGAGGATCGCGCCGGTCGACGGGTTGAGGGCCACCGCGCAGGTCATCGAGACGGAGCCGCCCAGGTCGATCCCGATCACCACGTCGCCGTCGATTTCCGGGGCGTCGGCCGCGATGCATTTGGCGTACTCCGAGACCGTGACAATGCTTTCCCGCTCGGGGTCGATTGGCTGGTTGAGGTCGTAGGCCCGAAAATGCGCCTCGTTGCCGGGCGCGGCGGACGCCCGCTCCGCTTGGTGGCGCATGTACTCGCGCGACTTGATCCCGTCCGCGATCCCCGGATTGGAGGCGAGCCACGCCTCTTCGTCGTCAAGCTCGCACGTCACCGGCGAAGTCCACTTGCGCCAGTGAATGCCGGGTGCGCCTTCGCGTTCCTCCATTTCGGCGAACATCGGACCTTCGCCCTGGATGGAGATCGCCCAGAAACGGCCGTCGCGCCCGGAGATCGACGACATGAGGGCGTTCCACAGCGCCCGCATGCGCTCGGGCAACAGGCCCGCTTCGTCGATTATGGCGAGATCGGTGCCGACGGCATGCCCCGTCGCCTTGTCGGCGGCGAGAAAATCGAGCCGCGATCCGAATTGTCCCTCGATCCGGCCGGGCGGCGGCGACTTGTAGACCTTGATTTGATGCTCGATCCGGCTCACTTCGGCGGTCGATATCATCGCGTCGCGGAGCTCGCGCGCGAGCGGACCCGTCAATGAGGTGACGGCCCCCCGCCAATCGCGCCGCCCGAGGGGTCCCGCCAGGTGCGCCAGCAGCACGGCCGCGATGAGGCCGGACTTGCCGTTCTTGCGGGAAATCGAGAGACCCGCTTCGCGGACGCCGGGAGCCATGGCCGCGCTGACCCATTCGCGTTGCCAATCGGGAAGGTGGAAGGGCTTGCCCCCGAGCGGCCCGTTGGGGACCCGGAGATTGGCTTCGATCCAGCCGAGCGCTTCCTCGATGTCGAGGGGATTGTCGGCGGAAAATTCGATTGGGGCTTGGGCTAGTTGCGAGTCGCGGAACTCTTGTTCGCGTTTTTTTCGCCGCCATTCGCGGGTATATGCCGCTCGATTACCACCGACCATGCAGCCCACATACTGTGGGTCGTCATCCGCTGTCAACTACATTTGCTATTGCACCGGAGAAAAGTTGTTGCATCGGCCTTGTGC
>WTGN01000048.1 GCA_011523545.1 Chloroflexota bacterium
CTTCTGTGCCAACCCCTCCCCCCGGCCCGCTCCCCGTCTGTAGGGGCGAGACTTGTCTCGCCCTCCCGCCAGCCTCATCGTTGAGGGCTGCCAACTCGGATTCGATGGTGAGTTCAGCGCCGAGGATGGGCTGGATGCCGAGGGCTTGGGCGGCTTTCTGGAAGCTGACGGCGCCGTAGACATTGTTGTGGTCGGTCAGCGCCAGGCCCTGCATGCCCAGGTGAGCGGCGCCCGCGGCCAGGCTCTCCGGCGGCGATGTCCCGCGCAGCAGGCTGTAGGCCGAGTGAGCGCGCAGTTCGATGTAGTCAGGAGCGTTCATGGTTTTTTCTAACTACAGAGGGCGCAGAGAGCGCAGAGATGTTGGGTTGTTTTATGAGAAATTTATTGATAATCGCATTGATAGAGCGAAATATTTTTTGTCTCATAAAGCGGTTTTCCAATAAGACATCAATAGGTTGTAGGGGCGAGACGGTGGCTCGCCCGAAAGCGCGCACTATCACAAGCACGGGCGACCTGATAGGTCGCCCCTACAGATTTCGCTATGATTGAAAGCCGTAGGGGCGAGGCGGTGACTCGCCCGTCGAATTCCAAGTCATTTGGACGCGGGCGACCCAATGGCTCGCCCCTACAGATCGATATCGGGGAGGGGTTGGTTTAGTCATAGACCCGCTGAACCCCCCAGGCGTCGGTCAGCAGATCGTGATAAATCACCAGCGCCATGCCCCCCGCCAGCAGCTTGTAATAATCGCGGTAGACGCGCGCGCCCCACCAATTCACATCCAACTGCCAGGACAAGGCGATATGCCGGACCGGGTGCCAGAGGTCTCGCCAGCGGATGCTGACCGGCAAGCCCGCTTCCGTCCGCACTTGCAGCGCCGTTCCGGGGCCCGATGGATCCGTATCGACTCGACTCAGCGAGTCACCCCTCCCTGAAGCCTCGGGGAGGGGCCGGGGGTGGGGTTGACCAAGCGATGAGTTTCCTTTCCACAGCCGGCTCATGCGCCCAGCGCCTCGCTTTCATATTGCAGCGCCGGCGGAAAATGACGCGGCGCATCGGTCAAGCTCAGTTGATAGACTGTCTCATGAAAACGCCGCCCCCAGGCCGTTAGCGCGCCCCGCAGCGAGCGCCCCTCGCGCGTCACTTCAAAGAGCGACAGCTGCTGTGGTTGCAGCGCCGCCAATTCGCTGAGCTGCAAGCGCAGTTCAAGGATGCCCGCCCTGGCTAACAGCTTTTCCAGCAGCATCGGCAGCTGCTTCTCAAAATGCGCCAGCCCCCGCAGCGGCGCGCTCGGCTGCAGGTGCAGCTCATGCCTCCGCCGGTTTTCATCCTCCAGCAGCAGAACCAGCCGCCCGGCTTCCCGCCCTCCCAATTGATCAAGCAGCGGGGAGGCCAGGCGCAGGCAAGCGGCCAGCAGGCTCTCGCGATCGGCAATCGGCTCGTCAAAAGACAGCGAGGCCGCCAAGACCGGCGGCGGTTGATGGGCTTGCAGCGGGCGACTGTCGATGCCCAGCGCCAGGTCATAGCACCAGCAGCCGTGCCGCTCCCATTGCTCAAAGACGGCCGCCCGCGACAGGGCCGCGAAATCGCCAATGCGGCGGATGCCCATCATCGGCAAGCGGCGTCGCATATCGGCATTCAGCGGCAGCAGCGCGGCGGGAAATGGCGCCAGAAAGGCGGCTTCTTCGCCCGGCGCCACCCGACAATGCTCGGCCCCGCTGGCCCCGGCGGCTTGGGCCACAAACTTGCTGCTGCCCGTGCCAATCGTGACCTTGCCGCCCAGCAGGCATTCAATCCGCCGGCGCAGGATATGCAGCTCACGCGGATGATCGCTGAGCACAAGCCAGCAGGCTTTGCCGGGCTGATAGCGGGGCTCCACCCGGTCGATATGCTGCGCCAGGTCGGCGGTGACTTCGGCGAAGAGACGGCGATAGACTTCATCGCGCGCTGGCAAAACAGCGGCTTCGGGGCAGAGCAGCTCGGCTTGTACCCGTCTGTCGCCCGGGCGGACGCCGGCCTCACGCGCCTGCGCGTCGGTCGCCAGCACTTTGAGCTGGTGTTCGCCACAGTGCAAAATCAGCGCTCGCTCGCCCAGCCCCGGCTGATGCAAGCGCTCGATGGTCGCCGCCAAATCCCGAATCACCAGGGCGCTGAACATGCTTCCTCCCGCGGAATGGCGAAGGACAACTCACGCTGCCGAAAGGGCAGAAAGGGGTGCGCGGTCAAGCGCAATTCGCTGCTGAAGCCAATCACATCGCCCCGTTCCATTTGCCAGGCGCGCCGCTGGCAAGCCAGGGCCACTTGCATGCTCGGCAGGGGCTGCGGCGATAAAGCCAGCAGAGTCAGGGGCGCCTCGCGCAAAACCGCCTTGAGTTGAGCCAGCGGCAATGCCCGCGGCTGGTCAATGACCACCAGGCAAGGCAACTGCTGCAGCGCCAGCGCGCGGAGCAAAAACAGCGCGTGTTTCAGTGAGGTCCGGCTCAAGAGGGGCAGGCGCTCGATCTCAACCCCGGCGAGGGCGGCGTTGGGCGGATCAAACAACCCGCCCATATCCAGATAGACAACCGGAAGCGCCTGGCTTTGCGCGCTGGCGACGGCGGCATAGAGCAGGCTGGTCGCGCCTGATGTCGGCTGCCCGCTGAGGCCATGCGCCGCGCCGCGCAGCAAGCCGCCCTCCAAGAGCTCGTCGGCCGCCGCGACGCCGGTGCTCAAGGTCTCGCGGGCTGGCGCCAGCTCCGCCGCCGGCCGCAGCGTCTGATAACCGAAGCGCTGCTGAATATCCGCCACCAGCGATTCAACTGACATTTGTCCCCCCGCCTTTACCCGGCAAATATCGTGTAGAAACAGAATAGAACAAATGTACTAATCTGTCAACACTTGGGATGTTGAAATGTCAATTTTGCAGGAACTCAAGCAGCGAAGCGCGGCCGCTGATTCGGTGGCGGCGCTTAAGCATTGCGAGGAATCTACATTTTCATGCCCGGCAAAGCCGCCGGGACGACGCGCCTAACGCAGATTCTCTACTTCATTCATCAAGGCTCTTACGCGGCCCGCGTCAACCGGGTTTTCGAATATGCCATCGCGCTTGAAGGCGGTGCCGATGATCGCGGCGTCGGCGATATTCAGTTGCTCCGCGACATTGGCGCGGTTAACGCCGGTATTGGCCACAATTGGCATATTGGGCAGGGCGTCTTTGACCAGCCGCAGCGTGGCCGCCGATGTCTCCTCCCCGGCGGTCAAACCTGATATGCACAGCGCATCGGGGCCGGTATTGAAGACGGTGGAACGGGCGACCGAAACGATATCCCGATCGGCGAGATAAGCGGCCGCTTCCGGCAGAATGTTGAAGAAGAGCTTGATGTCCTTCCCGCCAATCCGGTGCTGATGACGCACGATGGCGCCGCAGTTTGTATCCCACAAGCCGAAATCGCTGGCGTATACCCCGGTGAAAATCTCGCGCACAAATTGGGCGCCAGTGGCGACCGCGAGATCCAGGGAGGCATAGGGATCCCACAGGACATTGACGCCGAAAGGGATCTTGATTTCGTCGTAAAGTTCGGCGATGACGCGGGCCATGGCGGCGACAGTCAGGCATTCCACTTTTGTCAGATAGGGCAGGCTGAATTCGTTGGAGAACATCAGCCCGTCGACGCCGCCTTCTTGCAGCGCGCGGAGATTGGCGCGCGCATCGGCGACGACTTCGGACATGCCCCCGGCGCTGTCATACGCGGGATCCCCGGGCAGAGCCTCCAAGTGGCACATCGCAATGACCGGTTTATCAACAGAGAACATCTCCCGGAGCCAACTCGTCATCGCAACCTCAATACGCCCTCTATGAACCAGGCCATCAAAGTAAATAACTCTATATATCGTGAATTCTATAGACTTATTTCAAATCGCCGCAAATTTCATGCACAAAGCGGATCATCGTCAGTCCAGCGATTGCTCTTGATTCCCTCGATATCGGCCAGTCTCGCGCGGGCGTCCAGCCAGAGCTGCCCCCACTGACGATAGTCCGCAAGCACAGACTCGGGATTGAGACGGCTTTGGGCGACAAAGCCGGGGAAATGCGGCCGGCCGGTGGCTTGACCGATCGGGTTGTAACGCAGGTCGAAGCTCCAGCGAAAGGCGTCGCTGTTGTTATCGAGGGAGCCGTGCTTGCACATCGGATGGAAGAATAGCACGCCGCCCGGATTGAGCGGGACCGGGCGGGCTTGCTCTTGCACCATGAGTTTATCCGGAATACCGATCTGATTGTCGATCGTGCAGTGTAAGGCGATGCCTTCGCGGTGGCTCTTGGGCGCCACTTGCAGGCAGCCGTTTTCCGGCGTCGCTTCGCTCACCGCTACCCAGCAGGTCAACATTTTCGTCTCATCGGCTTCGGGCAGCGCGACGCCGTTGTCTTGATGCCAATGTGTAGCGCTGACCAAGGCGTTGTGCGCGTCCGATCGATCAACAATACGGGACGGGGGCTTAATCCGCACATGCTGAATCGGATTACTGTAGATTTCGCCGCCGATCAGCGACTCGACGGCGGACAGCAAGCGCGGGCTGCGCAGCAAATTGAAGACGGCCGGCCCGAGATGAATCGGCGTATCGGCTTTGATATTGCCGTTGGGCAGCGCGATGTCGAAAGCCTGATAATAATCGCAGCCGGCGCGATAGACCTCGACCAGGCGCTTCTCAAATGGCAGATCGCTGTAGCTTTGGTCAAGCCGCCCATCCGCCACCCACTGCGCGCATAGCTCGTCCAACAGCTGTTGATATTCTTCGATAACTGGTACCAGGTCTTCTTCGTAATCAAGGAGGCGGTCGACCGCCAAAAAACCGTTTTCATGAAAAGATTCGATTTGTTCAGTTGTTAACATGGGGGCGCTCCATCACTAGGCGCGCGGCGATTCTATAGTCGCGCAACTCAGTTGCCGCTGCCGCGCTCCATCAAGCTCAAGCAGCAGTATACTCCCCCAGGCGTCCAAGAGCAACTTGCCCGCGGCGGCGGGAATCGTGGTCAGCTCGGCCATATCACTCCGCAATCATTGCCAGCCTAAAAAAAACCTCGGACGTTTGACATCCGAGGCTTAAGTGCCCCATAGGAGACTCGAACTCCTGTTTTGGCCTTGAGAGGGCCACGTCCTAGGCCGCTAGACGAATGGGGCTCGCCGATTATTGTAGTCAAACTTGGCGCAGCGGTCAAGACGGCGCCAGGAAACCCATGCGCTCCTGCGCCAATTTCAGCGTTTCATCCGCTATCGCGCTCGCTTTCTCCCGCCCCAGCCGCAGCACGGAATCGAGATAACCGGCCTCGTTCATCAATTCGTAGTAGCGCGCTTGCAGCGGCTCAAGCGTAGACAGCACACAGTCAGCGGTTTCGCGCTTGAGGTCGCCGTAGCCTTTGCCGGCAAAATGCGCTTCAATCGCCGCATTGCTTTTGCCACTGATGGCTTGATAGATGGTCAGCAGATTGTTGACGCCGGCGCGTTCCGGTTCTTCACTGAAGCAAATCTCACGATGGGAATCGGTGACCGCGCGCATGATCTTTTTCCTCGCGCGCGACAGGTCATCAAGCAAGAAAACGGCGTGATTCTCGGAGGCTTCGCTCTTCGACATTTTTGCGGTTGGATTGTCCAAGCCCATGATGCGGGCGCCGGCTTGCGGATTCATCACCGTGGGCAAGGTGAAGGTCTCGCCATAGAGATGGTTGAAGCGCTGCGCCAGATCGCGCGTGAATTCCAGATGCTGGTTCTGATCGTCGCCCACCGGCACCAAATCGGCATGATAAAGCAAGATGTCGGCCGCCATCAGGCTGGGATAATTGAGCAGACCCGCGCCGATGGATTCCTGCGTTTGTTTCGCAGTCCTGTCTTTGAATTGGGTCATACGATGGAGCCAACCGATAGGCGCCATGCAGGTGAGCATCCAGGCTAATTCCGAGTGAGCCGGCACGTGGGACTGCACAAATATCGTCGATAATTCCGGGTCGATGCCGGCGGCGATGTACATAGCGGCGCTCTCACGCGTTCGCTGGCGAAGTTCGGCCGGATCTTGCGGCACGGTTATCGCATGCAGGTCGACCACGCAATAAAAGCAATCGTAATCATGCTGGACTTCGACCCATTGCTTCAAGGCGCCCAGGTAATTGCCGATCGTTAAATTGCCCGACGGTTGAATACCAGACAGAACTCGCGGTTTGCTGTCGTTAACTGCGGCCATAGCACCTTCTGGATTATCGCCAAGTTGATTAAGACAAGCCGATTTTAGCATCCTGCGGGGGGCGCTTCAACCAGAAAACGGTCAAGATCAGCGCTCTTTCAAAGCGCGCTCGATCTGCCGATTGGCGTCGCGTTTGGCCAGGTCGGCGCGTTTGTCGTAGCGCCGCTTGCCGCGGGCGACGCCGATCTCGACTTTGGCCCGTCCGCGCTCCAGGTAGACTTGCAGCGGGATGGCGGTCATGCCGCTCTCGCGGATATTGCTGATGATGCGATTGATTTCCCGCTTGTGCAGGAGCAATTTGCGCGGCCGCCGCGGGTCGGTATGCCCGAACATACTTGCCTCTTTGTAAGGCGCGATATGCGTGTTCATCAGCCATAGCTCGCCCTCTTGCTCTTGCACGAAACCATCGCCGATATTTATATTGTGGTTGCGGATGGATTTTATCTCCGAGCCAAGCAGCACCAGACCGGCATCATAGCGGTCCTTGACCAGGTAGTCCCGGCGCGCTTTGCGGTTTTTGCTGATTACTTTTCTTCCGGCGCTCATGATGGGTTAGGAACAGCAGCACAATTATCCAAGCCGCAACAAGCCGCTAGGATACTGCTGCCGGGCGCCAGATTCAAGGCAGAGGCTGCCAGGCGCGCTGATAATCCCTGTCTTTAATCTCGTTGTTGGCGAATTGGGCGATAATGCTCCGCGCTACACCGACGATGCGCAAGCTGGCGGCCGGATCGTCGCAATTGAGCAGGCCGACAGCCACTGCCTCAACACCTTCAGGCAGGTCATCGGCGAGAGGGACTACCGAGGTCAACACCGTTTGGAGGCGCGCGTTTAATTCCGGTCCCGGTATGGCGCATACATGGATGACCAGCGTGGCGCCCAATTCGGTTGAGCGAGCGTCAATCTGTGCCTGGTCAATTTCAAACTCGTCATTTGCGGCCGAAACAAGGCCGAGGAAGGTGGCGACTTCCTCCGCATCCAGCTCGGGCGGCGCCTCGGTTACTGATGGCGTAGTGGCGGCGGGCGACAGCACGACGGCGGTCGATGCTGGCGACAACTCCGCACCAGCTTCGGCCGTCGCAGCTACCGTGGGGATCGCAGTTGCGGCGCTGTCGGCGTCGCCTTCGGATGCGCCCGGCTCGCTGGTTGGCCCTGAGACGACGACCACTTGCGGTTCCGGCGTCTGCAAGATCTCCGAGATTAACGAGGACAAATCAACAGCGCCGGATAGAAGCAAGCCGCCACCGATGATGACGGCAATCAGGATGCCTATCAACAGCACCCGAGCTAGCGATGACGAGCCTTCAGCCTCATCTTCCGCCACCGGCTTCAAGCTCTCCCAATCATCAATGTTGTAATCGCTTGGGCCCTGAGCCGCGCCGAGCGCGCTCGCCTCAAGCGCAACGAGGTCAGGATCCTTCAACTGCGCCTCAAGGACATCGGCCTTCAGTTCACGCGCGCCGGGATATTGCGGATCGAGATCCAGAACGCGTTCGAGCGCCGCCTGGCCCAGGCCGGTATCGCGCAGCGCATGGGTATAAACCCACCAGAGGTGGACGTTGTTTGCATCCTCTTCCAGCAGTGGCGCCAGCAGCTCTTGCGCCGCTTCGAGTTCTTCGTTCTCTACCAACGTATATGCCTGCTGGAGAAGCGAGGCGCTTGTGTCGCTCATGATTTGCCTTCAGTTTGCGCCGGTGACGCGAGCAATTACTTGGCACAGCAATGCCTCAGCATCGTCATTCTCGTTGTGACAAGCTGAAGCTATCATTGCTATCGCTTATTTGCAGTCTACAACTGCTCAAATATCGGCGCAACAAAAAAGCCCACCAACCGCGGCGAGCTTGTTTGCGTTGCCCTGAAGAGGACTCGAACCTCCACCCTGTTAAGGACACGGCCCTCAACCGTGCGCGTCTGCCAGTTCCGCCATCAGGGCTTGGAATGCCACCAAGTATAAGATCTCCCCGCAAAATGTCAATGCCTCGCGGCGCGCGGCGCGGCTAATTCATCTTGAGCAAGCGGGCTTCCTGCCGTATTATATGTCGCCAGTCTAATTGTGAGAGCTCTTGGAAGGTCTGCGCTTGATGCACATTGCCCTTGATGCGATGGGAACCGACAATCGCCCGCTCAGCGATATTGCTGGCGCCGTCCTGGCCGCCAAGGAATTTGGCGATACCATCGTCCTGGTAGGGGACAAGCGCCGGATCGAATCGGAACTCAAGCATCACGATGTCGACAGCGGCAAAGTAGAGATCCTCCATGCGCCGGACGACATTGCGATGGACGAAAAACCGACTGACGTGCTCAAGATGGAGGCGTCCACATCCATTCATGTCGCGCTCGACGCGGTAAAGAATGGTGATGTTGATGCCTTCGTGACCATGGGCAACACCGGCGCGGTGCATGCGCTGGCAACGTTGAAGACGCTGCGCCGCATCCCGGGGGTCAAGCGCCCGGTTCTCTCGGCGCTGTTCACGGTCAATAATCACCGCATGATATTTCTTGATGTCGGCGCCAACACCGATGTCAAGCCGGAATGGGTGCCGCAATTCGCGGTCATGGGCAGCATTTACGCCGAGCTCGTCATGCGTTGCAGCAAACCGCGCATTGCCCTGCTCTCCAATGGCGCCGAAGACATCAAAGGCAACCTGCTGATACGGGAAGCGGCTGACCTGCTCCGCCGCGGCAAGATGAACTTCGTCGGCAACGTGGAGCCGGTGCAGCTTATGACTTCGGTCGCCGATGTGATCGTCATGGATGGCTTCGTCGGCAATATCGTGCTCAAAATGTTCGAAGCCACCACGCATTACGTGGCGACCCTCATTCGGCAAGAATTCCGCAATGACGCCGTGTCCATGCTGGGCGGCGCCCTGGCGAGGCCGGCTTTCAATCGCATCAGGCGCCGAGTAGACACATCGGAAATCGGCGGCGCGCCTCTCCTGGGTGTGAACGGTGTTGTCATTATTGGGCACGGGGGCAATTCCGCCATCGGCATCAAGAACGCCATTCAGCAAGCGCGAACCGCCGTGCGCGAAAATGTCATCAGCGCGATACGCAGCGGCATCGCCCAGGAGACGGTCTAATTCGGAGCAGCCCGACATGGAGTTAATGCGCAACGGTCGCAAGCGGGTGGTCATCTCCGGCTTGGGCGTCGTCTCGCCCTTGGGCGAAAAAGATGAATTTTGGGACAATATCGAGGCTGGCAAGTCCGGCATTCGCAAGCTCCAAAATATCGAAGCCGAGCACTTGAATGTGCGTATCGGCGCCGAAGTGCTTGGCTTTGACTCGTCCAGATATATCCCGCCCAAACAAGCTCGCCGCATGGGCAGAGCGACGCAATTCGCCATCGCGGCCGCTGTCATGGCCGTTGAGGATGCCGGCTTGAGCATCGACGAGGTCAGCGAGAATGGGCAGCGTGTCGCGACAATCATCGGCACCACGCTGGGCAGCTATGAAGTAGGCGAATCCGGCATACGGGATTGGCGGGATTCCGGCTACAAACGAGCCAATCCAATGAGCATTGTGAACGCCCTGCCGAACATGCCCGGGCATTATGTCAGCAAAATGATGAATGCTGTCGGGCCGCTGGTCACGCCGTCGGTCGCCTGCGCCACCGGCATCCAGGCGGTCGGCGAAGCAAGCGATTTGATCCGGCTGGGGAAATCCGACATGGTGATCGCCGGCGCGGTTGACGCGGTCATGTTCGATTATATCTTGGCCGGCTTCAGCGCCACGCGCGCCCTGACGCGGCAGCACAACGACACGCCGGAACAAGCCAGCCGGCCCTTTGACGCTGATCGCTCGGGCTTCGTGCTTGGGGAAGGCGGCGCGGTTTTCATCGTGGAAAGCCTGGAACAAGCCCGCCAGCGTGATGCGAAAATCTATGCCGAAGTGCTCGGATACGCGGCGTCGTCCGATGCCTATCACGTGGCCGCACCTGATCCGGCAGGCGGCGGCGCCAAACGCGCGATGCAATGGACGCTGGATGACGCCAAGGTTCATCCGTCAGAGGTCGAATACATCAACGCGCACGGATCATCAACCGTGGCCAACGACGCGATCGAAACGGCGGCGGTCAAACATGTCTTCGGCGAAGCGGCTTACAACATCCCGGTGACCTCAACCAAGGGCATGATCGGGCACGCCATGGCCGGCTGCGGTTCATTGGAAATTGCGGCCTGCTTGATGACGCTGGAACGCGAGGTGCTCCACCCGACGGTGAACTACGATAGGCCCGACCCGGCCTGTGATCTCGACTACGTGCCGAATGTGGCGCGGCCCGTCCCCGGCATTCGCACGGTGATGTCCAACAGCTTCGGCCTGGGCGGTCAAAACGCCTCGATCCTGCTGCGCGGAATCTAGCAATTTGGATGTGAAATGTCTCGATCAATTACGGTAATCGGCGGCGGGCTGGCGGGCAGTGAAGCGGCCTGGCAACTGGCTCAGCGCGGGCACCATGTCCTGCTGTACGAAATGCGCCCGGCCAAATCGACGGGCGCGCATGTAAGCCACCGGCTTGCCGAGCTCGTCTGCAGCAATTCGCTGGGCTCCAACCTGCCCGATCGCGCCACCGGCATTCTGCAGTACGAAGTGAAAATGCTGGGTTCGCTGCTTATGCGCTGTGCGGAAGAGACGGCGGTGCCGGCCGGCGGCGCCCTGGCGGTTGATCGAGCGCGCTTCGCTGAACGGGTCACTGCTTGCATTCATGAGCATTCAAATATAGACGTCCTGCGTGAAGAAGTTAGGGAACTGCCGCTGGACCGGCCGGCCATCGTCGCGACCGGTCCCTTGACTTCGCCGGCCTTGGCCGCGGAAATTGCCCGGCTGACTGGCGAAGAATATCTCTACTTCTACGATGCGATTTCGCCCATTGTCCGCGCCGGCAGCATCGAAATGAGCCGGGCATTTCAGGGCAATCGTTATGGCCGCGGCGAAGACAGCGCGGGCGATTACATCAATTGCCCGCTGGAGAAAGACGAGTACGGCCGCTTTGTGCAAGCGCTAAAGGAAGCCGCGACAATTGAATTGCGGGATTTCGAGCGGGAAGACCCCAACTTCTTTGAGGGCTGCGTCCCAATCGAAGCCTTGGCGAAACGCGGCGATGATACGCTGGCTTATGGCCCCATGCGCCCGGTCGGTTTGACCAATCCGCATACCGGCCGCCGACCCTACGCCGTCGTCCAGCTTCGGCAAGACGATTACTCCGGCAGCCTCTACAATATTGTTGGCTTTCAAACCAATATCCGCTGGGGACGGCAGCGAGAAATCTTGCGACTGATTCCCGGTTTAGAGGCGGCTGAGTTCATTCGCATGGGCCAGATGCATCGCAACACTTTTTTGAACGCGCCCGCCCTGCTCCATCCCACCATGCGCTTCCGCCGCGCGGCTCAGCTCTATTTCGCCGGCCAGATCACCGGCGTCGAAGGCTACGTCGGCAATATCGCGACTGGCCTCGTCGCCGCTCTCAATCTTTCTCGGCAGCTCAACGGCTTGAGCGAATGGGTCCCGCCGGCCGATACAATGCTCGGCGCATTGTGCTATTATGTGACCGGTACGGAAGCGAAACATTTCCAACCGATGAAAGCCAACCTGGGCATATTGCCGCCGCTGGGGACAAAGATCCGCAACAAGCGGGCGCGCAAAGCCGCCTATGCCGAGCGGGCAAATTCATCCATGGCGGCCGCGCTTGACGGCCTGGATGACGCCCTCATTGAGCAACGGCGCGTCCAATCAGAGCATGAGCCTGTATGAATCATTTCCAAGTTGAGAACAGCGCCGAAGCGGAGCGCGGATATCTGGTGGGGCTCGCCCTAAAGCAGGGACGTCCCTTGCTGTCCATTGAAGACTCGCTCGCAGAATTGGCCCTCTTGGCCGAGACGGCCGGCATTCGCGTGGTCGGGCAAACGCAGCAGCATATCCGACAGATCAATCCCAAAACCCTCATCGGCTCGGGCAAACTGCGTGAGATCCTCGATGATGTCGCGCACTGCGAAGCAGCCGTCGTCATCTTTGATGAAGAACTGTCGCCGCGGCATCAGCGGGAGCTCGAGAAGCAGCTGGGCGAGTCGGTGCGTTTGCTCGATCGCTCGGCGCTCATTCTCGACATTTTTGCTCAGCATGCGAGGACGAGCGAGGGCGCTTTGCAGGTTGAGCTGGCGCAATACGAATACCGGCTGCCGCGCCTCACCCGGCAATGGACGCATCTTGCGCGTCAAGCGGGTGGCGGCGGCGCGCGCGGCGGCTCCGGCGGCGTCGGCCTGCGCGGACCGGGCGAGACGCAGTTGGAAGCTGATCGGCGCGAAATCACGCGCAAGATCACCAAGTTGAAGAGCGATCTCGAGCATGTTCGGGCCCATCGCCATCTGCATCGCCAGCGGCGCCAGAATTCAGGCTTGCCTATGGTGGCTCTGGTGGGATACACCAATGCTGGCAAATCGACCTTGATCAACGCGTTGACCGACGCTGACGTGTACGCGGCCGACCAGTTGTTCGCGACGCTGGATCCAACCACGCGGCGCCTGCAACTGCCCGACCGCCGCGAGTTGCTCATCAGCGATACAGTCGGTTTTATCCAGAAGCTGCCGACCACGCTGATCGCGGCATTTCACGCCACCTTGGAAGAAGTGACCGAAGCCGATCTGCTGCTGCATGTCGTCGACGTCAGCCATCCAAACGCCGCCCAGCATATCGAGGCGGTCGAAGACACGCTGGCCGAAATCGACGCCTCCGGCATGCCGCGCATTCTGGCGCTAAACAAGGTAGACCTGCTGGCAGGACCGCTGCCTGAATTTGACCTTGTCGACATGTACCAGGGTATGGTGGCGATTTCCGCCGCCCAGGGCCATGGACTGGACGAATTGCTGGCGGCAATGCGGGCCGTGCTCGATAGGCAAATGACATCGCTCGAAGTCGTCATTCCCTACCAAACCGGCCAGGTTTATTCCGATTTGTACGACAAGGGCTATATCCAATCGGAGCAAGCCGATGATGTCGGCTGGCGGCTGACGCTGCGTCTGCCGCAATCGCATCGCGGCAGTTACAGTCGCTTTGCTGTATTGGAAGGCGAGTAAGGGGCGGTTTTCTGCGGCCTCATCACCGGCCAGTTTCACCAGCTAGTACGGCAGTTGTACCCAATAGAATTCAGGCCGATAGCGGCTGTGCAGGAACAGGCGCATGTCATCCGACAAGGTGATCGCCAGCGGCGCTGGAAGGTCGGAGAAGACGACCATCTCCACATCTTGATTGCCGCAGCCGCCGTCCTGGCACTGGGCGGGGTCAACGCGCCCGATCACGCCGCGCGTGCCCAAAGCGTAAGAGAAATAGAGCCAGCCGTCGGCGCCCATGGCGATGTTGGATGTGTTCTGCAACCCGGAAACGAGCGGCTGCAAGTCAGTAAACTCTCCGTCAGCATCCAGTTCAAAATATTCGATGCCACGTCTTGCGCTGCCGCCGTTTGCGACGTAAAAGAGGCTGCCCTGGCGCGCGATGCCCGTTGGGGCGCGCAGCCCGTTGACCGCTGTCCGCGGTTCACCCCGCGTCGGCACCTGCAGAATCGAATTTGAGCGGGTATCGCTAATGAGGAAACTCTCGTCGTCCAGGCGCGCGATGCCCCAGGGCGCGGCTAATTCCGCCGCTACACTTATTGGCGCGGCGCGGCGCTCATCCACCTTCCACAGATTGCCGGTTTCCGCATCAGGCACCCAGAGATCAAAGCCGGACTCGGTCTCCTCGGCGATGAGACTGCTGCCATTGCGGACGCCAAATACAAATGTGACGGTATCGCCGCTGCGATCGTCGATTTTGTATATCGTCCAGTCGCCATTGCAAACTGTGTAGATGGCGTCATCGAACCAGACGATGCCATTCGGCCGCTGTACATTGCCGACCATCAACTCCAGGTCAGCCTGCAGGAATGGGCTCTCCAGCTTGCTGATTTGAGCGTCGCCGTCGACCGCTGCGTCGTTATCGCTGGCGGCAGACGGCGGATCATCACCGTTGGGTTGGCGCGAAGCCGGCGTCGTCTCCTGCGCATAAATGAAACCGGCGAAGACTAAAGGGAATAGCAGGGCGAAGATGCGCATTGAGCAGTCCTGTGGCGAACGGTTTCCACGAGCTAGACAACCGGTCCATTGAGATGTAACGACGGCGCATTCTACAACAGTTGGAAGCAGACCTCTAGCGGCAGGGCATCGAACAAGGGGCATGCCGCTCCTATTCGATTTGACGTTCAAGTGAATAGTATAATGTGGGCGCATTTATTGAAGCCATCACGACGCAAAACGGTATGACGCCAGAATATGAAGCGGAAGTGATCCCGGGCCTGGAACCATTCGCCATGGATGAGATTCGAGGCCGCTTGCAGTCGCAAGTCCTCGGCCTCCAACATAGTCGCGCGGGTTTCCTCCGCTTTCGTTGTGGCGGTGAGCCAGCCCGGCTGCATTCACTCCGTTCCGTGATCGCGCTGTATCGCATACATAAGTTCGATATTCCGCGTCCAAAAGCCCTGCTAGGCCATCAGCACTTTAGTCGCTTGCTCAAGATAATGGCGGAAAACGCCCAGCTTTTCCCGCGCCGGCCGCGGACAATGGGCATCGGCGCGGCGGGCTCAAGATCGTCGGTGATGAGCCGCTTGCATGAAGAGCTGGCGGCAGCTTTGCGCTTGGAATGCACCAGCGACAAAGGCGAGTTGTACCTTCGGATTCTGCCGAACCGGGACAAGCGCTGCTGGGAAGTCCTGGCGCGGACAACACTTCAGCCGCTCTCCAAACGGGATTATCGCCTGAAGGACATGCCGGGCTCGCTTAACGCCACGGTCGCCTATGCCATGACGCAAGTCAATCCAACGGGAGACAATGCGGCGGTTATCAATCTTTGCAGCGGATCATCCACCATACTCATTGAGCACGCGCTGCAGCGCCCGGGCGGTCGGCTGCTGGCGATAGACAAGCATCCGGCGATGATCATTGCGGGCCGCCGGAATAGCGCCGCTAGCGGAGCCAGCCCTGGCATTCATCATCTGCGCGCCGATGCAACAAGGACGCCGCTGCCGCCCGCGACAGCAGACCGGCTCTATGCCGATTTGCCCTTTGGCAACCTGGTCGGCTCCCATGATGACAACCGGCTGCTGTATCCGGCGGTTTTGCAGGAGGCGGCTCGGTTGGCGCGCCCGGGGGCGGCATTTGTCGTCTTGACGCATGAGATCGCTTTGATGCGCGATAGCCTGCGCGGTTCGCCCTGGGAGGCAGTCAGCGAAAGCCGGGTAAACCTGCGCGGTCTGCATCCCTGTTTATTTGTGCTCAGGCGAAACTCAGCTAGGATATAGATTAACCCGGGCGCGAATCCATGAAGGCTTCAAATGCATGTACGGATTCTGATGTTCATCCTGGCGCTGTCCTGGCTGGTCGCCTGCCGTTCGGCGCCTGAGGAAGTGGCGCTTGATGTAACGATCATTGTTGATGGGCAAGAAGAGTCCTACAGCGTTTCGCGCGGCCTGTCGGTTGATCAGGTGCTGGCCAATGCGCAGATCGAGTTGGGACCGCGCGATCGCGTCAGCCACCCATTGGTCTCGCCGGTTCTTGATGGCATGCGCATTACGGTTCGGCGCGTCTCGGAAACGCATGTATGCGAACAAGAAGCGATCGAATTTCGGCGCCGGCGCCTGCCAAAAGAAGGCCTTCCCGCCGGTGAGCTGCAACGGGGACAGACGGGCAAGCCGGGCCTGCGTGAGATCTGTTATCGCGTACTGCTGGAAGATGAGGTCGAGGTGGATCGCGAACAACTCGGCATTCCAACCACGCTGCAGGAACCGGTGGATGAGATCATATTTGAGGGCGCCGCCGAACGCGCCCAGCCGATTGAAATCGTCGGCCGCCTCAGTTACATCAACCATCAAAATGCCTGGACGATCAGCTCAAATGCGGCCAACAAACGCGCTCTGACCAGCGCGCACAAGCTGGACTCGCTCGTGTTTCAGCAGCGGCGTGATGGCGCTTATCTGATCTTCACCAGCGAGACTGACGAAACCGACGAATTCTTCAACGAAATGTGGCTGATTTCGACTGATGACGATGCCGAAGCGGTTCGCATGACGCCAACCGATGTGCTGGCCGCCGATTGGCGCCCAAGAACCGGCAACAAAATCGCCTATTCCACCGGGGAACGCGGCTCAGGGGCAGCCGGGCCGCGGGCGCTCAACAATCTATGGCTCATGAGCATTGACCTGGAAAGCGCGCGAACACTGAACATTGAGGAAATATTGCCTGAATCAGACGGCGGTCTCTACGGTTGGCGGGGGCTGACTTTCACCTGGTCGCCGGCGGGGGACAAGCTGGCCTGGGCCAGAGCTGACGGCTTCGGTCTGGTTGACCTTGAGAACAGACGCTTGACGCCCCTGGCGCATTATGCGGTGTTTCACAGCGCCGCCGACTGGGTCTGGCTGACTGCCCTGTCCTGGTCCTTCGATGGCCAGCTGCTGGCTGGCATCGCTCATGGCGCGCCGCTTGGGGACGAACCCGCCGAGACGAGCTCCATATTCGATGTCGTGGTCGCCGGCGCCGATGGCAGCTTCTCAGCGCCGCTGAGCCTGGCGGCTGGCATGTGGGCGGCGCCCGCCTTTTCCCCTGATCTATCAGCCCGCGGCGCCGAATTCGGGCATGGATACCTGGCCTGGCTGCAAGCGCGCGAGCCTCAAAACAGCATGACTGGCGACTATGATCTGATCCTGGCTGACCGCGACGGCAGCAATCAGCGCCGGCTGTTTCCCCCGCCCGGCCAGCCGGGCATCCGCAAGCGCGACTTCGGCCAAATAGACCGCCAGTTAGCCTGGAGCCCGGACGGGCGCTTCATCGCCTTGATCTACCAGGGTGATTTGTGGCTGCTAGAAATCGAGACGGCGGCGGCGCATCAGGTCACCTTTGACGGCGCTACATCAAACCCAATTTGGACGAACTGATGCGGAAAGTCCTTCTGCTCATTGTTGGATTGATGCTGGTTGCCGGCAGCCTGGCCGCGACTTTCGGCACGATTCGCCTGCGCGACTTTGAAATGCGCGGTTATGTCGACCCGACAAAAGACCAGAATCTACCCTTTACCGTGCCGCGAGCGGGGGTGAATGTCGAGTTATCTCAATATGATCCCGCTGAACTGGACGGCGCGCTGGAAAGAATCCAGGCCGCCAACTTTCGCTGGATCCGGCAATTCGCCTACTGGGACGAGATCGAAGGACGCCCGGGTGAATTCGATTGGGACAGTTGGGATCGCATAGCGGCGGCATTACGCCAGTTTCCCCAGCTCGAAACTGTCGTCGTGTTGATGAATTCGCCCGCATGGGCCAGGGCCAATCAAGCCGGCGCGCGCTCAACAAGAACCGCCCCACCGCTGTCGCTGGCTGATTTCGCAGCGTTCTGTCGAGAGTTCGCCGAACGCTACGGCGATGTGATCGACTTCTATCAGATTTGGGACGAACCGAACTTGGGCGACGCCTGGGGGGGCGCTGACCCGAGACCGTCGGCCTATGTGGCCCTGCTCGCGGCCGCCCGCCAGGCGATCCTGGAAGCCGACCCGGCCGCGACTATTATCGCCGCCGGCCTCGCCCCAACCGTTGAGACTGGCGGGCGCAACATCAGCGACATCCGCTATCTCGAGTCCATGTACGCCCATGGCGCCCGTGAATTGATGGATGTCATCGCGGGTAAACCATACGGACAATTCGATTCCCCGCTGGACCGCAGGGTGGACGAAGCCCGGCTCAACTTCTCACGCATCGTCGCGCTCCGCGAAGTGATGCAAGCCAATAATGACAGCAGAAAGCCGCTCTGGGCGAGCAACTACGGCTGGAATGCGCTGCCCGGCGATTGGCCGGGAGAAGCATCAATTTGGGGGGCGGTCAGCGAGGAACAACAAGTCCAATACACGCTGCAGGCACTCGACCGCGCGCATCGCGAATTGCCCTGGCTGGGCCCGATGTTCTTGCAGCATTGGCAGCCGGCCGCCAGCCCTGATAGCGCGCAGTGGGGTTTTGCGCTGGTCAATCAGGACGGGAGCGACTCGGCGCTGCTACGGGCGCTGCGCGGCTATCACTACCCGGAGGCGGCGCAGAACGGCCTGTTCCACGCGCGCAATGGGCACGCGCGTTACAGCGGCGTCTGGCGATTCAGCGAGCTAGGCGCCGATATCGGCTGGCTGCCGACCACCGATAGCCAACTTGCTTTCGACTTTTATGGCGTTGATGTCGCGATGCTGCTGCGCGAAGACGAGTACTTCGCTTTCCTTTATCCGACTGTGGATGGCGAGCCCGCCAGCGCCGTGCAGAAGGATTCCTACGGCAAGGCCTACATTTTTCTGCGCAGCAACTCGCGCGCGCCGGAAAAGAACCTCGTGCCGATAGCGACCGGGCTGAATCTCGGCCGCCATACGCTTCATGCCAGCGCCGACCAGGGCTGGGATCGCTGGGCCATCGCCGGTTACGCTGTGAGCTCGGGTGATCTTGCAGCGCCCTACCATCTACAGATTGCGCTTGGGATCGCCGCAACAATTCTCTCGGCGCTTGTGTTGGCCTTTTCAATCGCGGCCGCCCCCTGGGGCGATTGGCTGCCCGACGTGAAGGCCCTGCTTGATGGCCTGGGCGCGGCGACAAATCTTCTGCTCGCCAGCCTGGCGTCAATCGGCATGATGCTGGCGATGCTCTGGACCTGGAATTCGCCCAAGGCGTCGATTTTCGCGCGCGATGAGGTGAATATTGTCCTGGCTCTGCTCACCGGCGGTGCGCTGTACTTCTCCCCGAGCCTGCTGCTTTCGCTTGTCTTCGCCCTCCTTCTCTTCATACAGATTTACCATCGCCTGGCCAATGGACTGATTCTCGTTTTGCTGTGGGCGCCATTTTTCCTCAAGCCGGTTGAGCTATATTCCTACGCCATTCCAATGGTGGAAGTGATCTTGCTCATAACGGCGGCGGCTGGCTTGATGAAGATGTTTGTCTGTGTTGGCCGGCGCCTGCAAATGGCGAACAGCGAGTTTCCCGTCTTTTCGCGCGCGGCGCTTGCCCAAGTAAGGGCGCTGGATATCGCCGTGCTTTGCCTGGCGCTGCTCGGCTTTGTGTCGCTGCTATGGACCGAACATCTCGACAAAGCGCATACCGAGTTGCGAACGCTGATTGTCGAACCGGTAATCTTCTTCCTTCTGCTTAGATTTGCGCGTCAAAGCCGGGAGACAATCTTCCAATTGTATGCGGCCGCGGTCGCCGCCGGGGCGCTCGCCTGCCTGATCGGTCTGGCGGAGCTCGCGCTCGCGGGAGGCGCACTGCCACTGCGCGGCGTGTATGGCTCGCCCAACAATGTCGGCTTGCTGCTGGGCCGCGCGATCCCCCTGGCGCTGGCCTTCGTTCTGGTCAAGATTGATAGCCGATGGCGCTGGCTGGCGATTGGAAGCCTGCTGATTATGCTGCCGACGCTGCTGCTGACGCAAAGCGCGGGCGCGATCGCTCTGGGCGTTCCGGTCGGCATCGCCGCTGTGACGCTTGGGCGATACCGTCGACGAGCTATTGCCTCAATTGTGGCGGTCGCGTTGATTGGGCTGCTTGGCCTTGCCCTGCTGGCACAGAATTCGGCGGCGGTCGCCTCGCTGCTGGACTTCTCGAGCGGCACAAATTTTGTGCGCTTGCGCCTCTGGGAAAGCTCGCTGGCCATCCTTCGCGATCGGCCCCTCACCGGGCTTGGTCTCGACCAGTTTCTATACTATTTCGGCGGCGAATACCTGCGCCCGGACGCGCTCTGGGACCCGGATCTCTCGCACCCGCACAACTTCATCCTGGATTTTTGGACGCGGCTCAGCATTTTTGGCCTTGCCGTCTTTCTATTGATACAGCGCCTGTTTTGGCGCCGCGCGCTTGCGATCATGAAGCGAACCCGGCAAAGCGATCCAATGGCCTTCGCCATGACACTCGGTCTGGCGGGCAGCATGGCCGGCCTGCTGGCGCATGGCCTGGTTGACAACAGCGTGTTTGTCATTGATCTGGCCTTCATCTTCATGTTCCAACTGGCGGCGATGATGCGCCTGGACGATCTCAGCAGTTGATGCGGTCGTTTGAAGCGCGCTGCTATCGCCCGCCGACGTATGTCATTTCAAACGGCTGTGTTATCATCTCAGCGTTTCAAGCGAAGTAAGGAGGGCATATATTGCGAGTCTTGATAACGGGCGGCGCTGGGTTTATCGGCTCTCATTTGTGCGATCGATTCTTGCGCGACGGCCACAGCGTGGTGGCAATGGACAACCTCATCACCGGTTCCACCGACAATATCGCCCACCTGGCTGGCAACCGCAGTTTCGAATTCATCTATCATGACGTCAGCAATTTCATTCACGTGCCGGGGCCGGTGGATGCGGTGCTTCATTTTGCCTCGCCCGCCAGCCCGATGGACTATCTCAAATATCCGATTCAAACCTTGAAGGTCGGCGCTCTAGGCACGCACAACGCGCTGGGGCTTGCGCGGGCCAAAGACGCGCGTTTCTTCCTCGCTTCCACCTCGGAGGTCTATGGCGACCCGCTGGTGCATCCACAGAGCGAGTCTTATGCTGGCAATGTGGATCCCGTTGGGCCGCGCGGCGTTTATGATGAAGCCAAGCGTTACGCGGAAGCCCTGGTCATGGCTTATCACCGGCAGCATAAAATGGACACGCGGATCGTGCGCATCTTCAACACTTATGGGCCGCGCATGCGTTTGGACGATGGCCGCGTCGTGCCCAACTTCATCGGGCAGGCCGTCCGCGGCGAGGCGCTCACTGTCTACGGCGATGGTTCGCAGACCCGGAGTTTTCAATACATCGACGATCTGGTCGAGGCTGTGGTCCGCCTGTTAAGAAGTGATTATGTTGAGCCGGTGAACATCGGCACCACGCGCGAGATCAGCATTCTCGACTTCGCCAAAATCGTCAATCGCGTGGCGGCCAACCGGGCCGGAATCATATTCGCGGACGGTTCGCGCATTGATGGCGACCCGCAAACGCGCCGGCCGGATACCTCCCGCGCCCATGAGGTGCTGAATTGGCGGCCCAAGGTTGAACTCGAACATGGGCTTGAATGGACTTTTGATTATTTTCGCTCAGTCCTTTCCGCGGCGGTTTAGCCTGTTCAAGGCACAGGCCGGCGGGCGCGCCTGGCTGCTTTGGGTCTGCGCCGGACTGCTCGCCGCGGCTGCAATCCATGTCTTGCCATTGCCAGTGGCCATTCCAATAGTCTTGATCGCGCCCTGTCTGATCTTGATTCCGCTGACGCCGCTGACGATGCTGGCGGTCTTGCTGGTTCTTTCTCCCCTACGCGCCTTGATCGCCACGGAAGCGAGCGCCGTCTTCCCGTATGATATCGGCCAGATATTGCTGGCGCTCTATCTTGGCGCCTGGCTCGTCTTTCACATCGTCCGCGGCTGGCCGAGGCTGCGGCTCTTCCCGGGACCGGTCTTTCTGTCCGTACTTTCAATCTGTCTTGTCTTTTCGATTGGCGCATGGCGTGGCGCCTTCTTCGGCAACTGGCTGACCGAATGGTTGAAGTGGGCAGTCATCGTCATCATGGTTTGGCATCTTTCGCAGACAGCCGCGTCATCCTGGCCATGGCTGGTTTATGCCGTCTTGCTCGGCGCTGTGGCCAATGCGCTTGTCGGCTTGTACATTTTCTTCGGCGGGAGCGGCGCCGATCATCTGGCGATCCTGGGCCGTTTTTTCCGCGCCTTCGGGACATTCGGCCAACCCAACCCTTTCGGCGGATTCATGGGCATCGCGCTGCCGATTGTACTGGCGCTCGGTTTATGTCAGGTGGAGCGCGCCCTGGCTGCCATTCGGCGGGGCGCGGGCGTGAATCGGCGGCTTGTCTTTATGCTCGCGGCAACGGCACTATGCTGCGCGCTGATACTGGCCGCCCTCTTCGCCTCCTGGAGCCGCGGCGCCTGGTTGGGCTTTTGCGCGTCTCTGGCGGTCATGCTGGTCGCCTGGCCGCGGCGTCTGTTGAATGGCGTCGCCATTGCGCTGGTCGCCATTTTCATTGTGGCGGCGGCCTGGTCCGCCGGCCTGCTGCCGAGTTCAATCGTCAATCGCTTGACGACGGCTGCAACCGACCTGTTCACGGTGTCGGATGTGCGCGGCATCCATTTTCACCCGGGGAATTACGCGGTCATTGAACGGCTGGCGCATTGGCAGGCCGCCGGCAATATGGCCGACCACAATCCGTTTTTCGGCGTCGGCCTGGGCAATTATGCCGAGGCTTACGAGCGCTACCGACTGATAAATTGGGAGGCGCCCCTGGGCCATGCGCACAATCACTATTTGAATATTTTGGCCGAGACGGGCATTGTGGGCTTGATCGCCTATGTCGGTTTTTGGCTGTGCATATTCCGGCTGACCTGGGCGGCGCGGCAACACCCGGACCGGCTGGCGCGCTGCGTCGCCATTGGCCTGTTGGGCTGCTGGACGTACATCAGTGTGCACAGCGTTTTTGACAATCTCTATGTGAACAACCTGTTTCTGCATATCGGTGTATTATTGAGTGTGTTGGCGATTCTGCATCGCCAAACGACCGGCGCGCTTGAATTGGAATGAACATGCCGCATAACATCACACCGAAGGCATCCAACTCGACGCGTGGGCCGGGAAGCGTCGCCACGCCCATCGACCCGCTCATACTCGCGCTATCCGTGAAGATTGGCCGCGGTCAAGCGAAAGAGATTGAGCGCTTCATCAAGTTCGCCTTCGTTGGCGCCCTGGGTTTCATCATCGACGTCGGCACGGTGATCATGCTGCAGAACACGATCCTGCCGCCGGAGAATGACCAAGCGGTGACGCTCGTCAACAGCATCGCTTTTGTCCTGGCTGTCTGCAGCAATTTCATTTGGAACCGCCTCTGGACCTATCCCGATTCGCGCCGCTATTCACTGCAACGGCAATTGACGCAGTTCGCGATCGTGAGTGTCATCGGCCTGGCTATTCGCAATGTGTGGATTCACGGCACTTATGAGCAGTTGGGTCAGCTCTCGACCGCGCTTATCCAGGGCGCCTTTGTTGACTACGCGCCGGAACTCATCGACCAGAACAAACTGGGCACGACCGTTGCCTTGGTGTTTGGCGTGCTGATCGTCATGATTTGGAATTTTGCCGCCAACCGCTTCTGGACTTATAACGACGTCGATTAACGTGCGCCGGATCGCATTGGACTATACGCCGGCGTTCGAACAGACCGGCGGCATCGGACGCTATGTGCGCGAATTGACCGCCGCATTGGCCGGGGTTGATTCTTCCAACAGTTATCGTCTATTCGTCGCCGGCGCCCGCCGCGCTCATCTACCGCCGACGCCTGGTGACAACTTCACCTGGAGGCCGACCGCCATCACGCCCAAATGGCTGGCGCGCCTCTGGCGCCGCGCCGGAATTCCGCTCCCGGTCGAGACTTTCACCGGCCCGGTTGATCTATTTCATGCGACAGACTTCGTGCTGCCGCCCACGCGCTCTGCCGTTCGCACGCTGCTCACCGTCCACGACCTGTCCTTCGTACGCGTGCCAGAGGCGGCAAGCCCGCGATTGAAAGCCTATCTGGATGCTGTGGTTCCGCCTTCGGTGGCCGCGGCTGATCACATCTTGGCGGATTCAAAGGCAACCAAGGCGGACTTGATAGATCTGTACGGAACGGCGGAGGACAAAATCACGGTTCTGTACAGCGGGGTGAACCGGCGGATCAAGCGGGTTGAAGCGGGCGCGGATTTGCAGCGGACCTTGGCGAAACATGGATTGGCCGGCGTCAACTATGTTCTCTCTGTGGGCACATTGCAGCCGAGAAAAAACTACAGCCGGGTGATTGAAGCGCTTTCGGCGCTCCGCGGCATGGGGCATGACCTGCACTACGCCATCGCCGGCGGCAGCGGCTGGCTAGAAGGCGAAATGCTGCGTACGATAGAGCGGCATGGCATGAAGGAGTTTGTGCATTTGCTTGGCTTCGTCGAGGATCGCGAATTGCCGGCGCTGTACAGCGGCGCAAGGATGCTGATTATGGCGTCGCTCTATGAAGGGTTTGGGCTGCCCATCCTCGAAGCGATGGCCTGTGGGACGCCGGTGATCAGCGGCAGTCTTTCATCATTGCCGGAGGTCGCTGGCGACGCTGCTCTGCTGGTTGACCCTTACGATGCCGACGCCATCCGCGACGCGATGCTAAGGTTGAAGTTGGACTCCGCCCTCAGAGTTAGCCTGATAGAAAGCGGTTATGAGCAAGCCAAGAGGTTCAGTTGGGAGCGGGCGGCAATGCAACTCAAGTCAATCTACGAAGAGTTGCTGAACGTTTGACGCCGCGCATGAGGCAATTGATTGTTCCGCCCTTGCGATGTCGAGAGATAAACTGAATTGATGAACGACGCGGGTTTCTCGAATCAACGCATAGCGCTCTTGTCCGGCCTAGTCTTGGTCGGCCTTCTGGGAATCGCGCTGCCTTGGATTCTCGCGCCGTCGGGGGCTATGACGCTCAACGCCTATGACCTGGCTGAGTGGACCAGCCTTCACCCGGCGCAGCAGGGGACGTCCCCGCCCTTGATGACGCCGCTCATGCTGCGTCTGCAACCGCTGATTCTGTCCGTCCTTTTGGGCGCAATCGCACCGGCCGGGCGTATGAAGGCGGCCGCCGCGCTGATGATCCTCGCATTAGCAATCGCACAGTTGCCGCCTTTCGAATTCTTGTACGATGTCAACAACTTGAATTATCGGCAGCAATTTTTCCTGGCGGGCGTGAGCTTGCTGGCGAGTAGTATACTGCTCTTGTTCAAGGCGCGGCCTGTCTCGGCTCTGGCTTCCTTTGCGCTGCCCCCCATTGGAATCGCAACGGCCATCTATGGTCAAAGCCTGGCAAGCCAGCTTTATCATCACTTTGAATTGGATGCGGCGCCCGGCGCGGGCCTGTGGATTCTGATCTTGAGTTATATCGGCATGATTGCTGTCGAGGTCGCAGCCCTGCAGCGCAAGCGGCGCCTGCGGTCAAGCAGTTAGATACATCGCTTGTTTGCCCAGCAGCTCGGCGATGATCGTCATTTGGCCGACGTGATATGCTTCGTGAAAGTGGAAATAGAGCAAGCTGTCGGCCACTGTGTTCTCGTGATAGCCCGATGGCTCGCCCAACTGCTCGCTGGTCGTGGCGCCCAATCCCATTATCAAACGCTCTTGGGTTGACTCGAACAATCGTCTCAACTCGTCGATGTGCACGACGCCCGGGCCTGCAGCGGCGGCTGGCCGGCTGCCATTGCGAAATCGCGCGCGTGTTTCTTCGTCCCAAATCGGCTCTTGCCCTACAAGCCGCAGCGGAAAATAACGAGCGGAGACTATGTGGCCCAAGAGCCAATGGACGCTGTGACCGCCGGCGTATGGTCGAATGAGGCTCTCTTGCATGTCGAACTCGGCCGCCTGTCGCCGAAGGATGTCCGCTGTGTACTCGAAGCTCTGGATCAGGGCTTTGACGCTCATAATCTCTCGCTCATCAGCGCATTTGCTGGTGGCATGGCCGGCGCAGGTTTTCGCAATCTAAGATGAATATACAGCGTGAAAATGCCTGTCGCTCAGCCTGAAGAATAAAATGAGACAGCCTGCGCTGCCCCACAATCACTCCAAGCTCAATGGATATGACAGATCATTCCATATTTGATTTAATGTACTCGACAGCCTGCCCCACCGTTTCGATGCGCTGCGCATCTTCGTCGCTGATTTCGCCGCCGAATTCTTCTTCAAAAGCCATGATCAACTCGACGAGGTCGAGCGAGTCCGCCTCAAGATCTTCGCGAAAGCTGGCGCCCTCCACGACACGATCGTCTTCCACGCCCAGCAACTCGACCACGATTCCCTTCACACGTTCCTCAATAGACGCCATGTTCGCTCACCCTCCTGAATGGAATCCGATTTGTCAATTCATGACATTCCATTATACTGAATTTCCCGCTCCGTGCCAGACAGTACATCCTTGCCCCAGTGATTGACAGGCCGCGGCTAGATCAGTACGATTACCGCGCTGTCACATTGTAGGCGACGCTCTGACATAAGGAACACCAGTCCATGTCGAAAGTGACGGAAGAGCCCAGCACCGAAACCCGCAAAGCCGACCATATTCGCATCAATCTGGAGAACGATGTCCAGTTTCCCCGCGTGACGACCGGCCTGGAACGTTATCGGCTTCTGCATCAGGCGCTGCCGGAATTGAGCCTGGCCGACATTGACATATCCACAAGCCTGTTCGGCAAAGCGCTGTCTGCCCCGATCGTCATATCGTCAATGACCGGCGGGACGGGCATCGCCCAAGCCATCAATCGCAGCCTGGCAAGCTGCGCGCAGCGGCACGGCATCGCCATGGGCTTGGGCTCCCAGCGCGCCGCCATTGAAGACGATGCCCTGGCTGACAGTTACCGCATCCGCGATGTCGCGCCCGATATATTGCTCTTCGCCAATGTCGGCGCCGTGCAATTGAACTACGGCTACGGCTTGGCGCAGTGCCGGAAAGCGATCGAGATGGTCGACGCCGACGCGCTGATCCTGCACTTCAACGTCTTGCAAGAGGCGGTGCAGCCCGAAGGCGACATCAATTTCGCCGCGCTCTTGCCCAAGATTGAAGTAATTTGCCGCCGTCTGCAAGTTCCGGTGATCGCCAAGGAGGTCGGCTGGGGTTTCTCCCAAGCCAACGTGCGGGACCTCGCCAGCGCTGGCGTCGCCGCCATTGACGTGGCCGGCGCCGGCGGCACCTCATGGAGCGAGGTGGAATATCATCGCGCGCCGACAGCTTTTCATGCGCGGGTCGCGCGCAGCTTCGCCGATTGGGGCATCCCGACAGCCGATGCCATTCAGTATGCGCGGCGGGCTGCGCCGGATCTGCCGGTCATCGCCAGCGGCGGCCTGCGTGATGGCATCGACATCGCCAAGTCGATCGCGCTGGGCGCTGACTTGGCCGGCCTGGCGAGCCCATTCTTGCGGGCCGCCTCCGATTCGTCTCTGGCACTCGACGAATTGACGCAAGAACTGATCGCGCAGTTGAGGATAGCGATGCTGTGCACGGGCTCACAGCGCATCGCGTCGCTGAAACGCGCGGAGATCCAACTCATATCTTGATGCGGTCGACAAATTCTCGAATCACCGCGTTGCTGAGCAGCCGCCCCGATTGACTCAAACATACTCGGTCAGGCATCACATGCAGCAGCGCCGCTGCCCTCATGCGTTCAGTCGCTTGCGGGAACATCTCGACGAAGTCGCGGCCAAAGCGCTGCTTGAAGCCGGCGCGGTTGATGCCTTCCCGCGTCATGCGCAGCCCCATCATGATCGTTTCGTAAAGCTCTTGCGCCTCGTTTACCGGTTGGGCTTTGGCGACGGCGGGCGTCAATTTGGGCTTGGATTCTTGAGGCGAGCCCCCACTTAAGGCGGCGATGTAGCGCTCGGGCGCTGTTATTGTCGAATAGCGGCAACCAAAGGCGAAGCCATGCGCGCCAGCGCCGACGCCGATGTATTCCAGATTGCGCCAGTACTGCAAATTGTGCCGGCATTGATATCCGGGGCGGCACCAGCTGCTGATTTCATATTGTTCGTAGCTGGCCGCCGCCAGCCGCTCCGACGCCAGCTCATACATATCAGCAAAGTCATCGTCATCGGGCCGCGGCAGCTCGCCGGCGTCGACCTGTTGGCGGAGCCGCGTTCCCCCTTTCAGCTCCAGCCCATACATCGATACATGCTCGGGCGCGAATCGCAGCGCCGTGTCAACCGTCTTTTTCCAGTCTGCCAAAGTTTCAGCGGGGGAAGCAAAGATCAGATCCAGGTTGATGTTGTCGAATCGCGCGCGCCGCGCCTGCCGCACCGCCTTCTCAACAGCCTCCAAGTCATGTTGGCGCTCGAACATCCGCAATATCGCCGCGTTGGCGGACTGCATGCCGATGCTCACGCGATTGAAGCCGACGCATTTCAAGCGGCGAAAATAAGTTTCGTTTAAATCATCGGGATTCGCTTCCAGCGATATCTCCGCATTATCGTCTATTGAGAAGCTATCATTGATCTGCTGCAATACCTGCTCGAAGTGCGCCGGGCTTAAACGCGATGGCGTGCCGCCGCCAAAATAGACCGTGTGGACCCGTCTGCCCGCCGCGCGACGCCCCAGCCAGGCCAGCTCCCGGCAAAGCGCGTCGACGTAAGTGGGTATCAGATGTTCCAACTCGGTATAGGTATTGAAAGCGCAATAGCTGCAGCGCACGCTGCAAAACGGGATGTGAATGTAGATCGATAATGGCGTTTGCTTTTCTGGCATGCCCTGCGCCCGCTCAATTGCAATGATTGCGTCATTGTGATTCGTAAAATATAATTGTGCAAGTTGTCATTCCGAAGGGTGGAATCACAACTAGCCATTTTAAAAGGACTCTTTAGAACGGGCGTGGGACGGTGCTGCTTTGAGCGCAGCCCCTGCCATTTCCTGGGCGTTGGCGATGGAATTCCTTCGTAGACTGTTTGGCATATCATCCCAAGGAACGGCGCGCGACACAGCGTCCCGCCGCGCATCCCATGTGACGCCCAGCCGTACGCAGCGGGTCGACATGCCAATCCGCGAGCCGACGCCCACTGCGCGAGAGCCGGAACCTGAAATCGAAGCATCGGCAGCGGCGGACATGGACGTGGAGGCGCTGGCTGAATCCCTGGACGCGCACCGCGATGTTCCGGCGCCCGAGCCGGAGGCGCGCCCTCCCCTGGCGGAGACTACGGAGGCCAACCGGCCGTCAGCCGCGGATGAGAAGGTGGCGGCCGCCCTGGAAGCGGAGCCGAGCGCAATACCGACGGACGCCCCCGCGCTCACTCGGCAGCGTCAAGCCTTGACCTACGGCATCGCGAGCGATATTGGCACCGTGCGCAACAACAATGAAGATGCCTGTTTTGGCATGCAATGGCAGTCCATCACGGTGGACGACCGCCCGGATTTCGGTCTCTTCATTGTGGCCGATGGCATGGGCGGTCATCTGGATGGCGAGCGCGCTTCCGGCGTCGCCGTGCAGACGCTGGCGTCAGAAATGATCGGCGAGATCTACTCGCCTATGTTGAAAGACTTCAACGCGGGCAGCAGTCCCACAATTTTGGAGGCGCTTGTCAATGCCTCGGAAGTGGCGAACCGCGCCGTCATCAAGCGCGTGCCGGGCGGCGGAACAACGCTTTCCGCTGTGGCCATCGTTGGCAACCTCGCCTATCTGGTACACGTGGGCGATAGCCGCGCCTATCTGCTGTATGAGGACAAGATCGAACAGCTCACGACCGATCATACGCTGGTGCAGCGCCTCATCGAGATGAAAGAATTAACGCTGGAAGAGGCGGCGCATTATCCGCAGAAAAACGTCCTTTATCGCGCAATCGGCCAGAATGAACAACTGAAAATGGAACGTCAGGTTCGCGCGCTGCCGGCCGGCTCCAGTGTGCTGATCTGCACCGACGGGCTCTGGGACCTGGTGGAGGACAATACAATCAGAAACGTTGCCGCTTCATCCAGCACGCCGCAGGAAGCCTGCGACAGCCTGGTGCGCCTTGCCAACGCGCGCGGTGGCACGGACAATATAACTGTCATACTCTTTAAGGCGCCCGGCGATGAAGCGATATCCTGAGGCGGCCCGGCGCAACATCGACAGCCTGCGAGCGGCAAACGGCTGCCAATGCATTTAAGCGCGCAAGGGAGAAGCGCATGAATCCTAGCCCGGCCATCCATCCGAAGCGCAACGGCAAACGCATTCTCGTCGTTGACGACGAGCCGCGCATGATAGGCTTCATACGCATGAATCTGGAATTGGAAGGCCACCTTGTGATCGAAGCGCATAGTGGACTGGGCGCGCTCGATGCCATACGCACTCAGCTGCCTGACCTGGTCTTGCTGGATGTCATGATGCCTGAGTTGGACGGCTTCGAGACCTTGCGCATGCTACGTGAATTTTCCGATATTCCGGTCATCATGCTCACCGCCAAGGGCGAGGAAAACGACAAGGTCTATGGCCTGGAATTGGGCGCCGACGACTATATCACCAAACCCTTTGGCCCGCGCGAGCTCTCCAGCCGCATCAAGGCGATCTTCCGCCGGCTTGAGAAGCCAACCACTGAAGAGGCCATCTTACAAGTGGATGAGCGCCTGAGCGTCGACTTCAACCGCCGCGAAGTCATCGTCGCGGGCGAGCGCATCAAGCTACGGCCCACCGAATACCGCCTGCTCTATCATCTGATCCGCAATGCCGGCTGGACCGTCCCGCATGACCAACTGCTGCAAAAAGTCTGGGGATATGAATATCGCGATGAAGCCCACTACGTGCGGCTCTACGTGAACTACTTGCGCGAGAAAATCGAAGCGGACCCCTCCGACCCGCAGTATATCATCACGGAGCGCGGCGTCGGTTATCGCTTCGCTGACTTCCGAGAGTGAGAAGCAGCAGCCGCGGTCAGACCAAGAGAAAGCCGAAATCGAGGTAAAGGCAGGCGCCGGCGGCGGGCGTGATGTTGCGTTCGCGGCAATCAATGGTTCCATATTCGCGAAAGATGAATATCGAGCGCTCTCGCCGCTTCAGCTTCTTCTTCAGCGTGTTCCATTGAGACTTGCTCGGCAAACTGCTGCCGGGGGCGAGCTGGAAATAGGCCAGATCAAACAGGGCGCGGAAGTGATGGTCATCATACTCAATCAGTTGCAGCAGGGCGGAGCCCTTGGGCCCTGACAGCGCGTTATGCACGATCGAGGCGGCGTAACGGCGTCTGACTTTCCGAAAAGCAGGCAACTCATTTCGCATGGAAAATGATCCTCCAGCGCCGGGCGGGTGGGAAAGGTCGACGGCCGGCCGTCGCATTTCTGTCACAAGTTTGGCAGATGACATTCTGCACTATTGAGTTTATACTGCCGTCTTCGAAAAGGAAGGTGATATGAGCGAAGTAGACGGCCAGAACTTCAAGAACATTCTCGCTTGTTGGGCGGCGGGCATCACCGTCGCGAGCGTCGCATCAAACGAGGACTGGCAGGCGATTACGGTCAATTCCTTCGCCAGCGTCAGCATGGTCCCGCCATTGATCTGCCTCAATGTCGCCAATCGCCTCTTGACCCGCGACTATATGGCCAGCGAGCGGCATTTTGCCATCAGCATTCTGTCTGATCAGCAATTGGATCTTGGCAAACGATTCGCCGGATATTTCGACAGTCAGTTGGAGAATCGCTTCGACGGGCTGGATTGTGATACGACCGCGTTGGGCGACCCCATCATACCGAATGCGATGGCCTGGCTGTCATGCACGGTCGAAGAACAGATCAACTTTGGCGAGAACACCATGTTCGTTGGCCGGGTTCAAGAGGGCGCCTGGACCGACGACAAAACGCCCCTGCTCTACCACAACCGCCGCTGGGGTATTTTCCAGGCGACCGAAGACAAATGAGCCGCGGGCGCGCAAGCCCTAGATCAAATCAACCGCCGCGACGGCCGCGCCCACAATGCCCGCTCGATTGCGCAGCTGGGCCGGCACAACTTCGGTCTTGCAGCAAAGGTAGGGAAAGAACTTCTTGTGGCGTCTGCTGACGCCGCCCCCGATGATGAACAGATCAGGCGTAATGAGCGACTCAAGATATTCGAGATATTCGGAGACGCGCTTGCCCCATTGCTTCCAGCTATAACCCTTGAGCTGGCGCGCGCGGTCGGTCGCCCGCTCTTCCGCATCCTTGCCACGAATGATCAAATGACCCAACTCGGTATTCGGAACCAGGCGCCCGTCGATAAAGAGCGAACTGCCGATACCCGTGCCCAGAGTTAGTATGGCCACCAGTCCATCGCGACCGCGGCCAGCGCCGAATTTCATCTCGGCGATGCCGGCGGCGTCGGCGTCATTGAGCACAATGACGGGGCTGCCGGTGGCTGATTGCAGCAGCTGCCTGGCGTCAGCGCCGACCCAGGCGTCGTCAATGTTGGCCGCGGTCATGGTCACGCCGCGCTTGACGACAGCCGGTACGGTGCAGCCGATTGCGCTCTTCCATTTGAACTGTCCGGCAATCTCAGCGACTACGGCAGCGACCGCCTCGAGTGTTGAAGGTTGCGGCGTCTCAATCCGCAGGCGCTCTGAAGCGAAATCCCCTTCTTGGGTATTGACGATCGCGCCTTTGATGCCGGATCCGCCGATGTCGACTCCGAGAACTTCCACTGTCAGTCCCTCCCATGCTCGCGCAGCGAAGCCGATTCTACCATATAGGCGCGACAATCGGAGCGAGCTTCCGCTCCGCTGGCTGAAGAACCGGCAGGGCATCGAATGCGACAACCGGCGAAGCATACGCATTCCCTATTATTGGCAAACGCGCGCGAGGCTGCCGCCTCAACAATATTGAAATAAACAAGATTTTGCGCTTAAATTGTGATTGAATGACAGTGAGCCAGGTAGTCCTTATGCGCCTCCGCCATCTATTGATCTTGACACTCGCGCTTATGCTCGCGCAAGCGGTGAGCCAGGCGCAATCGACTTGCCCGCCTACGGGTTGTGGTCTGCCTGCCAGCGCGATCGAGACGCATCGCTGGCCGAATGTGCTACCGCTGCAAATCGACGAGGAATTGCTTTACGATCGAGATTACCGCCAGATCGACGGCCAGTTCACGCTTCATACGGCGCCCAGCAGCCCGGATGGCCAGAACTTTGGCGCCGGCTATACCTTCGTGACCGTCTTTGAAGAAAGCGGCGAATGGTCCCGCGTCGGCGACAAACAATGGGTCAGGTCGGATATCTTGAGCGAAAGCGTAGCGCCGTCACGCTTTGCCGGCGCGCTGCTGCCCACTGATGCGAAGCTGCCTTATACTGTCGCCTGGACGCTTTGGCATCTGCGCGGATCGAAGACGCCCGGCGGGCCGGAAGCCGCAGACAACCCCTTCTTGTATCGCTACACGCGCGTCTACACTTATGACACGGTCGAAGTCGGCGGCTATAACTGGTACCAGATTGGGCCAAATCAATGGGTGCATCAATTCAAGGTCGCCAAGCTGCTGCCAATTAGCAGGCCGGCGGAGATTGATACGCACAAATGGGTGAGCGTCGATCTCTACGAACAGGTAGCCATTGCTTACGAAGGCAACCGGCCCGTATTTGCGACGCTGGTGTCGTCCGGCCTGGAGGAATGGCCGACCAACGAGGGCGTCTTCCATGTCTATGTGCGCTTCACCCGCACGCTAATGAGCGGGGCTTATGCGCAGCCGGACTTCTATTACTTGCAAGAAGTCCCCTGGACGATGTACTTCGATGATCAAATCGCTTTACACGGGGCTTATTGGCACGATGGTTTCGGCTTCCGCCGCAGCCACGGCTGCGTCAACTTGACGGTTACCGACGCGCATTGGCTCTTTCAATGGTCGCAGAGCGAATACGATTATCAGAATGGCGATCTGGTTGGGCCGGCCGTCTACGTTTATTCCAGCGGCGACTATGACTGACGACGCCGCGCTCGATCAAAGCGCCTGAGCGGTTTCGACTGCGTGAAATCCCTCGATATAGCCCTCAACAGCCGCGAGCTCGGCATTCAAGATGCTGCAGCCGGCCGCGCCGCGCACCGTATTATGTGACAGGGCGGCGAACTTGTAACCCAATATCGGGCACTCGCGCAGCCGACCAATGCTGGTCTGCATGCCGTGGCCGGCATCACGGTCGCGCCGTGGCTGCGGGCGGTCGACCTGGTCCAAATATTGCAATGGATAGGCGGGCGCGCTGGGCAAAGCCGGGATGGGGTCGGCGGCCCGCCAGGCCACCCAGTCATCGATTATCGACGCAAGCGCCGGGCCCTCGTCCAGTTCAACCGAAATGTTGATGAGATGACCGTCGATGACCGGCACGCGCGTGCAGGTGGCGCTGACGACCATATCCAGCGCCCGGATGCCGTCGCCGTCAAACGAGCCGAGCATCTTAAGCGATTCGGTCTCCATCTTGCTTTCATCGCCCGGCACATAGGGCAAGATATTGTCGATCATGTCCATGGACGACAGCCCGGGATAACCGGCGCCGCTGACCGCCTGCTCGCTTACCAGATGCAAGCGGCGGATGCCATATTTTGTCAGCGGCTTCAGCGCCATGACCACCGGCATCACCGTACAGTTGGAATTGGCGATCAGGGCGCCGCCGTTCCAGCCGCGCTTGCGCCGCTGCACGTCCAGCAGGCCGAGGTGCTCGGCATTGACCTCGGGCAGCAGCAGCGGCACATCGGCCAGCATGCGATTGGCCGAGGCGTTGGTGCAGACGACATGCCCGGCTTCGGCAAGGGCCAATTCACGCGTGATGGCCGCCTCTTTGGGCAGCGCCGAGAAGACCAGCGGCGACTGCAGCGGATCGTCCAGCGCTTTCACCGTTAGCCCGGCGGCGCTAGCGGGCGGATTGTCATTCAAGATCCAACGGGCCGCTTCAGCATAAGGTTTGCCGGCGCTGCGATGCGAGCCAACGACTTCACAAACGCGAAACCAAGGGTGCCCTTCCAGCAGTTGAATGAACCGCTGCCCGACGGCGCCGGTCGCGCCCAGAATCGCCACATCCAGCTTTTGCATACTGTTCACTCGCTTTACATGCCTACTGTTCCGGAACGCACAGCCGGGTAAGAACCCAGCATCTTGACGAAAGAGGTCAACTGCAGCAATTGCATGAGCAGTTCTTGACAGCGCGGCTCCTGCCAGTGGCCCTCAAAATCGAGATAGAAGAGCGGCTCCCAGGGTCGATTGCGCCGCGGACGGGACTCCAGCTTGGTCAAGTTCAGGTCGCGTTTGGCGAATTCGCCGAGGCACTCGTAGAGCGCCGCCGGCCGGTTGCGCGTGGCGAAGACGATGGATGTCTTGTTGTAGTCGGACGGTTCAGGATCGCCATGCCCCATCAACAGGAAGCGGGTGTAATTGAATTGTTCATCTTCGATTTCATTCGCAATCAGCTCGAGATCATATAATTCGCCAGCCAACTTGGACGCTATGACCGCGACGCCTGGTTCCGGGTTTTCCGCCAGGTCTTGAGCGGCGCCGGCGGTATCGTACCAGCCCACCGCTTCGATGCCGTTGCGCTTCAAGAATCGTTCACACTGCAGCAAAGCTTGCGGATGCGAGCGCGCCTGCTTTATGTCGTCCAGCGCCGCGCCCTGATTGGCCAACAAGGCATGATGGACGTGCAGGATGACTTCGGCCTGAATGCGCAGATCTTGATCGAGCAGCAGTTCATAAGCGCCGGTCACGGAGCCGGAGAAGGCGTTTTCAACCGGCAGCAAGCTATAATCGACGTCCTTCGTCAGCAAGGCGTCAAAGAGTTGATTGAAATCCTGGCAGGGTTGCGCCTCAACATCGTCGCCGAAGTGCTGCCGCACCGCGATTTCTGAATTGGCGCCGGGTTTACCTTGATAGGCGACTTTTGGCATGCGACGAAAGCTCGTTTTCTTCAGGCTCGGCAAATCATAATCAAGGGGCGCATAAAATTGAAGCCTTTAGTTTGCTTGCGGAAATCATGACAAGCGCCATTCGGCGGCGCCGGCTTGTCGGCCGAAACAAGAGGGCCGTTTATGCCGCGACTAATCCGGCTCGCCTTCGTATAATACTTGTGAAGACCCGTTATGCGAGGAGTAGCAATGGGCAATCAACCAAGATTCGACCCGATGAAAGAAATTCAGAATTTGGGCGAACAGATCACCAAGCAGATTGAAAAAGGCATCCGCACCGTGACGAGCGGCGCCGACGGTTTGCTGCTCGACATTTACCAGGCCGATGGCAACCTGACCATCAGCTCGCAGCCGATTGACGGTTTGGTCAAGGACAGTATCGAAATCAGTCTGGAAAGCAACATTCTGACCATTTCTGTGAGGTCCGAGCCCGAGCCGACGCCGACATCCGCGCAATATCACCTGCAAGAGCGGCGCTTTGGGGCGCTGACAAGAGAGGTGGAATTGCCGATCCCGGTCAAAGGGCAGGAGGCGCGCGCCAAAGTGGTCGACAATCGGCTTGTGATCAGCCTGCCCATCGACGACAGCATTTATGGCAATATCACAGTGACGCCGGTTGAATAGCGTTTCAGGGCCGCCTGCGCGCCGGAGAGCGCCGATGCTGCGGGCGCCGCTAATTGCCGCTCAGAAACTTGCCCAGCGCCGCCTTCGCTGCCAGGTCGAAATCTCGCAGCATGTTTTCCTTGCGCTCGGCATCCATGAAGGACAGTTCAATCGCGGCCCGCGCCAGGCGGATCAGTTGCTCGGCGCCGATACCGCAGTCTTCGCCCGCGCTGGCGTACTCGTCGATCAGCGAGCTCTGATATAGCGACGGCCGATCACAAGAAAGCGCAATTAGCGCATCGCTTTCGCTGAGAAGCTGCAAGGGGAAATCAGACGCTTGGGGCGCCAGCCCGGTGCTAATCGCCCGCGTCACCGATACCACAGCAGGCGTCACGCTGTCCGCGATTGCCTTGATTGCCGCTTCAGCGTCGGCGGAGCGCCAGTTGCTGACCAGCCGATTCGGTTGGAGTTCCTCAACGGCGTCGCGGATGCCGCTCGCGCCCAGGTTGTCCCCGGCGCCCACCACGGTCTGCAGCTCCTTCTTTTGGGCTGTGCCAAATGCGCGTTTGAATTGACCGACGGGCTGAGATTCTTCCTGCCCGGTAAGCCCTAGCGCGACGACGTTGCCCTGGCGGGCGGCGCTGCCGGTGGCCCAGCGCGCTACATCGTCGCCGACGCGCGGATTATCGCGCGGGATGCAGAAAATCCAGGACATGTCGACATTCCAGGCGCGTAAGGCGCGGTCGCGTCCGTCGTTGAGCGCGTTAATGAAGGTATCGAAGTTCATGCGGGCGCTGCCGACGTAATCCGACGGCACAACGGATACCTCCGCGTAAGGAATGTTGTGTTTGGACAAGGCAACGCCGATGTCGTAGACGGCGAGCGCAATGTCTTCGGGATACATTATCCAGCTGCCGGCAACGGCTGCGATCTCGTCATAGGATGCCGGGTCCGGCTTGTCGAGCATGTCGACCCAATGTGCAAAGTCGTCCATTTGCGCCGGTATGCCGTTTTGATTGGCGATCAACAGCAGGCTTTCCTTGCGCAGGGCGCCTGTCAGCTGCAGGTTGAGCTCTACTTTGGGAAGCGCTTTGATGAGGTCCCGCAATGTCATGATGATTTCCGATTCGATAGCTGATCAGTTTGCGTCAAGGAGCGTATCCGGCGAATTCGCCGACTTTGTGGCGCCGCCCCGCGCGCGGAATTGGCTCAGTTCTCATCCACGCCAAAGGCTGACGCCTGCCTAAAGCGTCCGATTTCAGCGCGATATTCAGCCGCCGCCTCAACAAGCGCGGAAAACAGCGGATGCGGTCGATTCGGCCGGCTCAGAAACTCCGGATGAAATTGACAGCCAAGCATGAAGGGATGGTCCTGCAGCTCGGTGATTTCCACCAGGATGCCGTCCGGGCTTAAGCCGCTGAAGCTGACGCCATTAGCCGCGAACACGTCACGATAATCGTTGTTGAATTCAAAGCGATGCCGGTGGCGTTCCAGAATTTCGCCGCTGCCATAGGCCCGGGCCGCCAGAGAATTCGGCAGCAATTGACAAGGATATTCGCCCAGCCTCATCGTGCCGCCCATGTCGGTAATCGCGCGCTGCTCCAGCATGAGATCGATCACCGGATGCGGCGTGCTCAGGTCAAATTCGGAACTGTTGGCATCATCCAGCCCCAGCACGTTGCGCGCGTACTCGATGCACATCACCTGCATGCCCAGGCAAAGACCGAGATACGGCGCCTTATTCTCGCGCGCGTATTTCGCGGCGACGATCTTGCCTTCAATGCCGCGGTAACCGAATCCACTGCCGACAATAATCCCGTCCAGTTCGTCTAGCTCGTCAAGACGTTTGCCCTTTTCCAGCTCGCCGGAGTGAATCCAGCGGATCTCGACATCCTGGTTCTGCTGTATGCCGGCGTGCACGATCGCTTCCTTGACCGACATGTAAGCGTCGTGCAGTTCAACATATTTGCCCACGATGGCGATGCGCAGCCTGTCCGTCGCCGATCGGCGCTTGCGCACGATTTCGCGCCACTCGCTGAGATCGGGCGCGTCAGCTTCCAGCCGCAGCCGCTTCAGAATGTATTCGCCCAAACCCGTCTCCTCGATCATCAAGGGCACGGCATAAATGTTGTCGGCCGTTTGCAGCGGAATGACCGCGTTTTCGTCCACATCGCAAAATAGCGCGATCTTGCTGATGATGTCTTTGTTCACCGGGTGATCGGTGCGGGCGATTATTACGTTGGGCTGGATGCCGATGCCGCGCAGTTCACGTACGCTGTGCTGGGTCGGCTTGGTTTTCAGTTCGTCGGTGGCGCCAATATGCGGTAAAAATGTGACATGAACATAGAGCGCGTCATGCCGCTGCAGCTCGGTGCGCAGTTGACGAAGCGCTTCCAGAAACGGCAGGCTCTCAATGTCGCCCGCGGTGCCGCCGACTTCGACGATGACCACATCGGCGTCGGTCTGCCGGCCCACAAGTTTGATGCAGCGTTTGATTTCGTTGGTGATGTGCGGCACCACCTGAATCGTGCCGCCCAGATAATCGCCTTTGCGCTCTTTCTCAATCACCGTCAGATAGACTTGACCGGCGGTGATGTTGGACATCCGGCTGACGTTCTCGTCGACGAAGCGCTCATAATGCCCCAAATCCAGGTCAGTCTCGGCGCCATCGGACGTGACAAATACTTCGCCGTGTTGATATGGGCTCATTGTGCCGGGATCGACATTCAGATATGGATCAAGCTTTTGTATGGCGACTTTCAAGCCGCGCGCCTTCAGTATGCGACCAATTGCCGCCACTGTCAGGCCCTTGCCCACCGAGCTGACGACGCCGCCGGTGCAAAAGATGTATTTTGGTTTTGATGTCACCTGTTCAACCATCCTTCTCGTCCAAACGCCTTGTCAGGCGGTGATCTGCCGGTCTGGGCGCTGCTTCATTCCGGCCGCAGACCTAGAGCATCGGCCGCAAATCAGCAACAGCTTCCCGCATATCCAGGAAAACCAGCCCCAACTTCGCCTCGTTGGCGGCCAGGGCTGTAAGCACTGCCCCGTCATTTATTGCCATCAGCAAGACGTAGCCGGCTTCTCCCTTAATATACACCTGGCTGAGCTGCCCCCGATTAAACTCCATCGCGATCCGCTCGCCCAGAGCCAGCATCGCCGCCGTCATCGCCGCCATCAAATTATCTTCCAGCGTTTCCGGCGAGGCGGAAGCAATCATCAGTCCTTCGACGCTGATGACAGCGGCCGCCTCAAGATCCGGGCAGTGCTCCCTCAGCGCGCTCAGACGCTGGTTGATGAGCTCGGTTCTGGTCGCCTTCAATGCTTGCCTCATCTGCAGCCAACCTGAACTCCGTGTCCCGTACCAAGTTTGCAAGGCCACAGACTCATGATACTATCTCGTGGCAGCCGTTCTGAAGTTGAGCTTCTAGCCGAAGGTTGCGCAGACGCGAAGCTGCGCCAAAGCAACTTACTGTCATTCATTATACTTGCATTGACGGCGGCGGCAAGTTGCGGCGATACGGATTCTCTGGCGGTCGCTCCTCCGGCATTTTCACCGCCGAGCGCGCGGCAGACGGAGGGGGTTCGGGCCGCACGGCGATTTGTCATGCTGGAAGAACTCGCCGCTGCTTCCGCCCAAGAATACTGTTATGCTGGTCTTCTCTATACTACAATAGATGTATCCGCTTGACTTGGAAATGAGTGAATGAGCGAGCAGTTAAGAACGCCCAGCCAGGCTAGCCAGGTTCGGCAGTCGGCGGCGCCGGTTAAGGAAATCGCGGAACGAATCGCAAACAGCGTTGGGCAGGTCATACTCGGCAAAAACAATGAAGTCCGCTTGGCGATACTAGGCATGCTATGCCGCGGTCATATCCTGCTTGAGGACATTCCGGGCGTCGGCAAAACTATGATGGCCAAGTCCCTCGCCCGCGCCGTGGGCTGCACCTTCAACCGCATCCAGTTCACGCCCGATATGCTGCCGTCCGATATCACCGGCGTCTCGATATTCAATCCGAAAACGCGGGAATTTGAATTTCGCCCGGGCCCCATCATGGCGCAGATTGTGCTGGCCGATGAAATCAACCGCGCGACGCCCAAGACGCAATCGGCCCTGCTTGAAGCGATGGAAGAAGGGCAAATGACCGTCGACGGCGTGACCTATCGCCTGAGCAATCCATTCCTGATCATGGCGACGCAGAATCCAATCGAGTACGAAGGCACATTTCCCCTGCCGGAAGCCCAATTGGACCGCTTTATGTTACGCATCCAAATGGGATATCCGCAGCCGCAGGACGAGCTCAGGATTTTGGCGTCACAGCAATATCAGCATCCGATACAGAACTTGCAGCAGGTGGTGACATTGAAGGAGATGCTCGCCGCGCAGCAATTGATTAAGGATGTCTATGTCGCCAAGGAAGTGCAGCAGTACATCATCAATCTGATCACCGCATCGCGGCGGCACGGCGATGTATACCTCGGCAGCAGTCCTCGCGGGTCGCTGGCGCTTTTCCGCACGTCGCAAGCGCGCGCTGCCATGAGCGGGCGCGATTTCGTCATTCCCGATGATGTCAAAGCGCTGGCGGAGGTGACGTTGGCGCACCGCATCATCGTCGGGCCGGCGGCCCGGCTCAAGAACATTACGTCGCGCGCCATCGTGCAGGATATCTTGCAATCGACGCCGGTTCCGGGGTCTTCCGTTCGTTAGGGTCTTATGCCCAGCCGCCGCAACACGCTCTATATTCTGGCGACGCTGAGTTTATTGGCGGGTCTGTTCACGGGTCGCGCGGATCTATTCATCATCGCCTACTTGATCGCGGCGGTGATGATCCTGTCCTTCATTTGGACCTGGCTGTCCTTGCGCGGGATTGCGCTGCGGCGCAGCACCCGAACGCGGCGATCCCAAGTTGGCCGCGTTTTCGAAGAATCCTTCGGCGTACGCAAGACCGGCATCACGCCCAAGCTCTGGCTGGAGATCCGCGATCACTCGACGCTCCCGGGCCATCAGGCCAGCCGCGTGGTGCCGACCCTGCTGGGCAATCGTGAATACACTTGGGAGGTGGAAACCGTCTGCGCCGTTCGCGGCGAGTTCCAGCTCGGCCCCATGACCGTAGTCAGTGGCGATCCATTCGGCTTGTTCCATTCACCCCGGCGCATCGGCGCGACTGATCGGCTGATCGTCTATCCGATGACGGTCGAGCTAAATCGGGTCATTCTGCCCATCGGCTTCCTCTCCGGCGGCGACGCTCAGCGGCAATTGACGCATGAGATCACAACCAATGCCAGCAGCATCCGCGATTATGTATCCGGCGACAGCATGAATCGCATCCACTGGCGATCGACGGCGCGCACCGGCAATATCATGGTGAAGGAATTTGAGCTGGACCCGCTGGTGGATATCTGGCTTTTCAACGACTTTTCAGTCAGCTCGCTGATTGAAGATCCAGGCATGCGCCGCTATGACCAGATCGGCAGCGTTGTACCGAGCGCGGCCCGCATCCCGCCATCAACGGAGGAATACGGCGTCATTGTGGCGGCATCGCTGGCAAAACATTTCCTCGATGATGAACGCGTTGTCGGGTACGCCGCCTATACGCCGTATCGTCAGGTATTCCAGCCTGAGCGCGGCAGCCGACAATTGACCCGGATCCTCGAAGCTCTGGCCGGGGCCAGGAGCACATCAGATCATACGCTGAAAGACATGCTGTCTCTTGAGACGCACTTGTTCACCCGCGGCGATTCGCTGATGATCATCACCTCGTCGCTGGATCAAGACTGGATTAGCGAGGCGCAGGTGCTGCAGCGGCGGGGCATCCGGCTTAACTGTGTTTATGTCGATCCGCAGACATTCAGCGCCAATCTCGATTCGAGCGCCACGAAAGGGCTGCTGCAGTTGGCCAAGATTCCAACCATCGTCATCAGCAAAGACGACGATATGGCGGCCGCGCTGGAGCAACGGCCCAGCTAAACTGAGTGGAGAAGCGGGAAAAAGTTCTGAAATCTATTCATTCGCTCGAATTCGTTCCGGCAATTTGGGAGGATTATCAAGACATGACTGAGACGTTTGACGCAATTGTGATTGGCGCGGGCGCAATGGGAAGCGCTGCCTCATACTACATGAGCAAGCGCGGGCAAAAGGCGCTCCTGCTGGAACAGTTCGAGCTGGATCATCGCAATGGCAGTTCATACGGGCATTCGCGAATCATCCGCTACTGCTATGACCGTTCCGAATATGTTGAACTGGCAAAGGACAATTATCCGCTCTGGTTCGCAGCGCAAGAAGAATTGGGGGAGACACTGTACATCAAGACTGGCGGATTCGATTTCGGGCCCGCCGATGATGACAGGCTGACGGATACGCTCGCCGCCATCAATGCCCACAATATCGAATACGAACTGCTATCGGTGGAGGAAGCGCAATATCGGTTTCCGCAATTCCGATTAAATGCGGATTTCCAAGTTCTGTATCAAGCCGACGGCGGATTCATCAAAGCCTCGAAAGCCGTCCTCGGGCATATCACCTTGGCGAAGCGAAGAGGCGCTACAGTCAAGGATCGTACGGCCGTTGAGCGGATTCGTATCAAGCCGGACAGTGTGGAAGTGGATACAGATGGCGAGACTTATTCTGCCGGTACGCTCATCGTGACCGCCGGTTCATGGACGAAATCCCTTCTGGCGCAAACCGGAATCGATCTACCGCTGGTTCCGCTGCGCTGCCAGTTGAATTTTCTCATGCCAGACGATATGGCGGCCTATGATGCCGCAAACTGTCCAGTATGGCGGGCGCATGTTCGCGAGTTGTTTTCGTCCCCGATTTACATTTACGGCTTGCCGTCCATTGACAATAGCGGTTTCAAAATCGCCTGGCATGGCGGGCAGCCGCTGTCGCATCCGTCGGAAACAGATTACTCGCCCGACGATGACAACGTTCAAAGCCTGCGCGAATTCATGCGGGCGCATATCCCCGGCGTTGCCGACGCCGCCCTGCGAGAAAGCCGCATCTGTCTGTATACAAACACGCCGGACGAGCATTTCATCATTGACCGGCATCCGGAGCACAGTCATGTCGTGATTGGCGCCGGTTTCAGCGGTCACGGATTCAAGTTCAGCACGATAATCGGCAAGATGCTGACTGACATCGCGCTCGACGGCGGCACGCCGCACCAGGACCGGCTCTTCAAAATCAGCCGTTTCCTAAATTGATCGTCCACCAATCGTAGTCGCCCAGCTTCACGAAGCCGTTTTTACGCAGGAGATTCGACGCCGGCTCCGCCACTGCAATCACGGCGCCGATGCGCGACATGCCGCCTGCGGTCGCGATCCAGCGCGCCTCGTCAATGGCGTCCTGGCTGAGAGAGCCTTCCAGCCAGATCCCGCTGTAGGCGAGCGTCTTCACCGGAATCAAATGCGCTTCATGCTGGCGCCGGCGGCGAGCGACGGGCTTTGCATCGGCGACATATAGTTCGAATCTGGTCGGCCCGCGCCTGAATCCCTGGCTGGAACAGAGCCGCTGCATGGCCCGGTTTTCGCCGCGCACCAGGGCCCGTATTTCGCGCGCATTTGCTTCCCTTGCGGCCTGTACGCTTTTCGAGACCAGGTTTCCGCCGATCCCCCGACCGCGCGCCCAGGGCCTGACCGCCAGCAGATCAAGCTCACAGCGCATGCCGCCGGCCTGATCGCGAGTGACAAAATTGTCGACGAATCCGACGACCGCCCCGCCCAATGTCGCCACGAGTGTTAAGCCTTCGCTCAGATCGTGACCCGCCCTAAGCGAATCGGCAGGGAGCGACATGGACAGCGCTTGCTTGGCGATGTCGGCGATTGCGGTCTGGTCGTCAGGCGCCGCGCGGCGGAACTGTACAGTCATTGATTTTTTGCATTGCCGGTCTCATAATGAAACGCTGATTCGCCCGACCGCTCAATTATATCTGGCGCCGATTATGTCAGCCGAAAGCGCAGCCAGCCAGGCCAGGCTGCTGAGCAAAGGAAGCCTGTATCTGATTGCATTCGTCAGCGGCATGACGACGCTGGCGATAGAGTTGTCGGCATCGCGCCTGCTCGGCAGCGTCTTCGGCAACAGCAATCTCGTCTGGGCCAATGTCATTGGACTGATGCTCCTGTATCTGACCGCGGGTTATTTTCTCGGCGGTCGGCTGGCGGACCGCTTTCCGCGCGAAGACATACTGCTGAAGCTCATACTTTGGGCGGCTTTTCTTTGCGCTTTGATTCCGCTTGTGGCCCGCCCGATTATTTCACGAGCGGCGCAAGCTGTCTTTGGCGCGGAAGCGGCCCTGGCGCTTGGTTCATTCATCGTCATCCTTATCCTTTTCTCAGTGCCGGTGACGCTGTTGGGAACGGTCTCGCCATTTATCATACGGCTTGCGGTGACGGATGTGGCGGCCAGCGGCAAAGTCGCCGGCCAAGTCTACGCCATCAGCACGCTCGGCAGTCTGCTGGGCACATTCCTGCCGGTGCTGGTGACGATCCCGCAATTGGGAACGACGCGCACCTTTCTTCTGTTTTCCGGCCTCCTGTTCGCCATCGCATTCGCCGCTCATTTTCGACTTAATCGGCGGGGCGCGCTGCCTTATATTTTGATGCCGGTGGCAATTGTGCTGTTCTTGCTGGCCGCGCCTGGCGGTCCACTTCGTCCAGCCGCGCCCGGCGCCCGCCTGATGTTTGAAGGCGAAAGCGCCTACAATTATATTCAAGTGCAAGAAGACGCCGCCGGTTATCGTTATCTATATTTGAACGAGGGCCAGGGCGTGCACAGCCAGTGGCACGCGCAAGACGTCTTCTTTGACGGGACCTGGGATTATTTTCTGGCCGCGCCCTATTTTAACGAAGCGCCCTTTCGCGCCGATCAAGTGGCTTCGATGCTCGTGATCGGCTTGGCGGCGGGCACCATTCCCCGGCAATACGCGGCCGTCTATGGCGATATGCCGATTGATGGCATCGAGCTTGACCCGGAGATCGTCGCGGTTGGCGCGCAGTTTTTTGACATGAACGCCGAGGCGATGCCGAATCTCAAGGCGCAGGTCGGCGATGGGCGTTATCTGCTTAGGCAGATGGAGAAAGATTACACGGTGATTGGCATTGACGCTTACCGGCCGCCCTATATTCCCTGGCATCTCACCACAGTGGAATTCTTCAGCGAGGTGCGAGATCACCTGGCGGAGCGCGGCGTCGTCGCGATAAACGTCGGCCGAACCGATACAGACCGGCGGCTGGTCGACGCGCTATCAAACACGCTGCTCCAGGTTTTCCCCAGCGTGCACGCCATTGATGTGCCTGCTTCTTTCAATACGATACTGGTCGCGACCGAGCGGCCGACTGCCGCGGACAACCTGCGCCGGAACCTTAGTTATCCGGTCGATTCAGTCGATCCCGTTCTTTACGATCTGTTGGCAGCGGCGGCCGACAACATCGTGCCCCTGGGGGAAAGCGACATCATCTTCACCGATGACCGGGCGCCGGTCGAGAGCCTGGTGGATTCCATCGTGCTGCGCTTCCTGCTGGCCGGGCGCGCGGAGGAGTTTCGGCTCGACCATGAATAGCAGGCCGGCTCTGTCCATAGTCCTGCGGCTGCTGCTAGCGCTGGCGGTTCCAGTTGCGCTCATTATGGGTGCGGCCCGCCTGCTGTTGAGCGAACAATTTCTAAGGTTGGAATATCGGCGGCCGGGCTTCCCAATCGACACCTACGGCTTCAGCCTGGATGACCGCCTGGAGTACGGTTCGTACGCGATCAGTTATCTCTTCAATGGCGAGTCAATCGACTATCTGGCGGCGCTGCGCTTGCCGGGCGACCAGTGCAGGAATGTCGCCGCCGGCGCATCCAATTGCAGCCTATTCAGCGCCAGGGAATTGAAGCACATGGAAGACGTGAAGACCCTCGCAACCGTCGCCTTTGCCGGCGCCATGCTATGCGCGGGTCTGGCTGCCGCGTCAATCATGTTCAGCGCCGTTTCAGCCAATTTAAGAGCGGAGGTTTGGCTCGGCATTCGGCGCGGCGCCCAGGCAACTTTGCTGTCGATCGGCTGCCTGGCGATATTGGCAATTGCCGCCTGGGACAATTCCTTTGCTGCCTTTCATAATCTCTTCTTCGCCGCGGGCAGCTGGCGCTTTCCATTCTCGGACAGCTTGATTCGCCTCTACCCGGAGCAGCTGTTCGTTGACGCTGCCATGATTATCGCGGCCCTTGCCTCACTCGGCGCCGTTCTGATTCTAGTGGCCCTGCCCCGCCTGGAAGCGAGATGGAACGTCTAACGGTTCTGTCAAGTGCAGCGGCATTACGCTAAATCTTGTGTGCGTGCGGGCGAGCCGGTGGTTCGCCCTGCTTTGTTCGACAATCAAGAGTCACTTGTAGGGGCGTCTCGCTGAGACACCCTCCTTGCAAACATCCGATATATTCCTGTGGGCGTTTCAGCGAAACGCCCCTACAGCTTTCGTCGCATTCCGGAATGCGTAACTTGTTGAATCCCCTTGCGTGGGAAGCGGCATCGCGGCGCGAGTGTCTACAGATTTCGCTATGATTGCAGACGGAATCTAACAGGTTTAGCGAAGAGAGTTATCGCGCCGACGTATCGGGCAGGACTCACAATTCTTGGTCATCCGAGGTGACCGAAATCGAGCGGAGATTTGACGCAAGAATTCGCTGCCAAGCGCCTTTTAATTTGTGAAGGGCCATTGGATATGTTAAGTTTATGCGATTAGGTGGCGGATAAGAGCGGTTTCTATGTCACAAACGAAAGCAGCAATGGCCGCGGGCCTTTCGCGGCGCCAGCTATTGCGTCTGGGCGTGGGCGCGGCGCTTGGGGCCGTCTTCGGCTTGAACCAGGATGCCGCCAGCGCGAACGGCGCGCGCATCATACGCCATGTGTCGACGAATGCGCGGAAAGTCTGCTTGACCTACGATGACCTTTGGAGCGAATATTATACGCTGCGTATCGCCCGCGAATACAGCCGCCGCCATGTCGGGTTGACGTTGTTTCCGGCGGGAATCGCCGTCTTGAACAATCTGCGACGGCCCAACGCCGGTTATGAAAACCTGTATCCGCGCATGCGCGACATGGGGCATGAATTCGGCTGCCACCTCTTTACACATCGCGAAATCAACAATTTCGGCTTGCAGCAGCTCATTGATGAAGAAATGGAACCGACGCTGGATGTCATGCGGCGCGCCCTTGGCCCCGGCTTTCGTCCGGTGGGCATCCGCCCGCCCTATGGCAAGGTCACGGATGCCTTGAAGGAGTTATCGATCCGCTACGGCATTCCATTGATATTGTGGGGGCTGGATTCGCAAGACGCGATCTGCACCAAAGCGCATGAAAACAAAGAGGACGAAGACGCCACCGCCAATTACAATGAGGTTTTCGCGAATCTGTCGGACCTGTACGCCGAAGACGCGCAGTGTTCGGTGGACGAATGTCCCGAAGTTTGCGTCAAAGCGATCCTCAAGAATTATGAAGCCTACCTTCGCCCGGGGGCGATCATCCTGCATCACGCGCTCAAAACTTCATATACTGCAATTCAGCCGACGCTGGACCTGCTGCGGGACTGGAACATGCAGCCGCTTCCGCTCTCACAACTGCTCGCCTATTCCGCATGAGCTGGCGGGCCGCCATCGGCTTCCCCTTTTGAGGATACAATTTTTCATGACTGTGCACTAAGCTTTGCTTACCAGTCGGAATCCTGTTCGTGTGACGAAGAAGGAGTGGAGAAAATGGCGATTCGCGTTGGCATCAATGGCTTCGGGCGCATCGGCCGGCAAGTGCTGAAAGCGATTATGGAATACTATCCGAACGAAATTGAAGTGGTCGCGTTCAACGATCTGGGCGATCTGAATACGATGGCGCATCTCTTTCGCTACGATTCCAATTATGGCGTCTTCCCGGGCGCCGTCGAAGCGACCGATGGCGCGCTGATCGTTGATGGAAACGAGATCAAAGCGCTTTCGGAGCGCGATCCGGCGCAGCTGCCCTGGGGTGAAATGGGCGTGGATGTGGTGATCGAAAGCACCGGCATATTTACCGACAGAGCCAGCGCCGCCAAGCATATTGCCGCGGGCGCCAAAAAGGTGATTATCTCGGCGCCGGCCAAAGGTGAAGACCTCACGATCGTGCTGGGCGTCAACCAGGACTGGTATGACCCGGCACAGCATCATGTCTTGTCGAACGCGTCTTGCACCACCAACTGTCTGGCGCCGGCCGCCAAAGTCGTCAATGACGCGTTTGGCATCAAGCAAGGGTTCATGACGACGATCCACAGCTACACCAACGATCAGCAGATACTCGATCTGCCGCACAAGGATCTGCGCCGAGCCAGAGCGGCGGCCGTGAATATGATCCCGACCAGCACCGGCGCCGCCCAAGCCGTTGCCCTGGTCGTGCCGGAGCTGAAGGGCAAGTTCGACGGCATGGCCGTTCGCGTGCCAACGCCAACCGGCTCGCTGGTTGATTTTGTCGCTTCGGTGGATCGTACGCCGGGGAAAGATGAGCTGATTGATGCCTTTGAAGAGGCGGCCGCTGGTCCCATGCGCGGCTACCTTGATGTATCGCATGAGCCGCTCGTTTCCAGCGATTACGTCGGCAACCCGCATTCTAGCGTGATTGACGCGCTGGCGACGGATGTCGCTGGCGATTTGGTGAAGGTCATCACCTGGTACGACAATGAATGGGGCTACTCATGCCGAACGGCCGACTTGACCAAATTCGTCGGCGACCGACTCTGAGCGCGCCCGGCAGGATAAACCAAAGGCGAGGCGACCCCTCGCTTTTTTGCATCATAGGGAGAGAGCGTCCATGAACAAGATGACCGTTCGCGATGTAGAGCTGAGCGGCAAGCGCGTGCTGCTGCGGGTCGATTTTAATGTGCCGATCGCTGGCGATGCAATCACGGACGACACCCGCATCCGCGCGGCGCTGCCCACGCTTGAATACATGCTCTCGCGCAATCCGCGCGCCATTGTCCTGATGTCACACCTGGGGCGCCCCAAAGGCCGAGTCGTTCCGGAGATGTCGCTGAAGCCGGTTGCGCCCGCCCTGTCGAGGCTGCTGGGACGGCCCGTCGCCTTCGCTGCTGACTGCATCGGGGGCGCAGTTGATGACGCGCTAGGCGACTTGCCCGAGGGCGGTCTGCTGCTGTTGGAGAATACGCGCTTCCATGCAGGGGAAGGCGAGAATGATCCCCAGTTTGCCGCCGAGCTGGCGCGGCACGGGGATATCTTCGTCAACGACGCCTTCGGCACGGCGCATCGCGCGCACGCGTCAAATGTCGGCGTTTCCGCCCATCTGACCGCCGTCGCCGGGTTCTTGCTCGAAAAGGAAATCACCTATCTCGCGACCCTGCTGGAGAATCCTGAGCGGCCCTTCGTCGCCATTCTCGGCGGGGCGAAGGTCTCCGGCAAGATTGATGTAATCGACGCCCTCAAAGGCAAGGTCGACGGATTGCTGGTTGGCGGCGGCATGGCGAATACATTTTTTGCCGCGCAGGGCCGGGACATGGCGGACTCGCTGGTGGAAAGGGAGGCGCTGGACATTGCGCGCGCAGTGCTCGACACGGCCGGCGCCAAGCTCGCTCTGCCGCAGGATCAAGTTATTGCCGATGCCTTCAGCAATGAGGCCGCAAAGCGCGTGATCGCGGCCAGCGACGATGTGCCGGCGGGATGGCAGTCGCTTGATATCGGCCCGGAAACGAGCGAGAAGTTCGCGCAGGCCTTGCAGGGGGCGAAGACGATCGTCTGGAACGGACCGATGGGTGTCTTTGAGCTGCCATCATTCGCCGCGGGCACCATCAGCATCGCGCGGGCGCTGGCGGATGCGACGGCCAATGGCGCAACGACTGTCGTCGGCGGCGGAGACTCGGCGGCGGCTGTTGAGGGCGCCGGTTTGGCGTCGAAAATGTCACACATATCGACGGGCGGCGGCGCCAGCCTCGAATTGCTGGAAGGCAAAACGCTTCCGGGCATCGCCGCCTTGACCGAGCGTTAACGCGGCCGAGCGCTTAGCCCGCATTGCGCCGCTTCCCGTTGGCGTTGCGGTCAAGCAACCCCACCCCCCGGCCCCCTCCCGCCATCTCTATGGCGGGCATCCGACGAGTC
>WTGN01000063.1 GCA_011523545.1 Chloroflexota bacterium
GTGGGATGGCGCCCGCCCGCCCGACCCCGTCCAGAGTAGCCAGAACATCGGCGCTCTGGTTGCTGCGGAAGAAATCGGCCCGCTGCGCAAGACAGAGCGTGCGCCGCTCAGGGCCAAACTGCCAAATGACCGGGCTGCCATTCTTGTTCATGTGCAGGGAGCCGCGGTCGACATCGGTCAAGATCAAGCCGATGCTGCTGCTTTCGGCTTTGGGCAAATAACGGCTATAGTAGATGTTCTCTTCATACTGTATCGGCGCGTAATTGGGCGCTTCAAACCGCGGATTGGGCGGGTTGCAATCTTCCAGGGCTTCAAGCGAAAAGGCGAAGTTCAGCGCCGCCTCGTCCTGCAGCGCGGCATAATCCACCCGCTCCACCTCCTGCCGATAGGGCTCCGGGATCATGAAGACGCCCTGCCCCAATTTGAAAGGCCGCTCCCGCAGCGCCAGCAGGGCCTTGCGCCGCATATTGTGGCGGTCTTTCTCGCTGTCGCTCATCTCGGCGAAAGTACGCGATTCACCGTCCGGGATGAACATATCGTCCCAGCCGAAGCCGTTGACCCCACGCAGGCTCTCGGCGATGGTCCCGGCCGTATTCCCTTCGCGGATTTGCACCTCAGCCCCGTCATAGACGGCGATCAAGACCTTGGCCAAAGCCGCCCGATCGCGCCCATGCAGCCAGCCCTCGGCGATCATGCGGCGCATTTCCGCCTCTTCGCAGAAATCCTTGATATAGGCGCCCGGCCGCCCGCCCAAACCGCGCAGCGCCAGCGACGTCTCCTCCACCAGGATGGGGTTATAGTCGTTCGCCTTATAAGCTTCAATCGCCTTGTGGCTGACGACCTTGTAGGGGTCGAGGCTTTGGATCTCTTCGATAGACAGCTTCACGCCGATGATCTCGAAATCCGGCAGGATGCGGCGGAATTCGTCGAGCTTATTGCGATTGCTGGTGGCGACTTCAAGATAAGGCCACGCGGCCTTGCGCTGTCGCAGCGTGTTGACGAGCTTCGGCTCGGTGGCGTACAGGGCTCGGGGCATTGTTGCTTTGTCCAGGTTTGAAGCGGGCGGCTGCCCTCATTATCGCAGATGGCAGCGGTTCGGGATAGAGGAGCGTACAACCAGGTGAGAATTGACCTGTATGACGAGACTAACACTGAAAGGAAATTTCGACTGTTCAACAGACGTACTTACGCTAACATAGGTGGATTGCTTGTAGATTGCTAGCTGGCCGAGAATGACTCATGGGACCGTCAAAGCAGGAAAGACTCAGCGGGCTATCGGAGAATGAATTCCGTACACAGGTTGTAATGCCCTTGCTACAGAAGATGGGGTATGAGCGGATCAGGGACGTACATGGCCCCGACGAAGATGGCAAGGACATAGTCTGCCGGTATCGAACACCTCTGTCCACCGTAAACATTGCGGTCGTAATCAAGAAGGGCGATCTGTCTAATCGCAAATCTTCAAAGCAGGGTACTAATAGACTCGTCGAGGTACGTGAGCAAGTCCGTGAAGCATTCACCGTTCCAATTGAGGACGCTAGCGAAAAGACGTCAGTCGCAATTAACAGCGTTATTGTTTGGGTGTCTGGAAGAATAAGATCGGGCGTTCGGCGTCAGGTCACTAGGGGGCTAACAAGCGAATTTATAAACGTCGAGTTTAAGGACGGGCCAGAGACCATAGACTTGCTCAAAGCCCATTATCCGGAGTTTTGGACAATTGGCGATTTCAATATTTCGACGTATTTTGCAAGTGCTCGTACAAAGTATAGCCAACTTCAAGAGCTACTTGCACTGGGTCTGCGGGATTCGCATCGTCAACTGTCATCAGTATTTGTGGAACCTAAGATAGAACTTCGTGAACGAGTTCGTTCGAAACAGGCTATCAAAGAAAGACTGCCGCGCAAACGTTTTCAACTATCAAAGTTGCTAGAAAGCCATCCGCGGAATGTTGCGCTAATCGGCGGCATGGGAACAGGCAAGTCAGCCGCCCTGCGCCGACTTCTATTACAGATCATTGAAGTGAACGAAAAGGAGCTAAGAAAGTTTCCTATTCCAATTTTTGTCCGGTTTAGAGATCTTGATTTGAAGCAGGCCAATTCTATTCTAGCAGGATTGCAGACTGAGTTTGAGCAGTTAACGCCGCCTGGCGAAGATAACAATATCGAAGAACTGCTTTGCGACGGGAATGTCACTGTATTACTAGATGGGCTAGACGAATTGGAAACAGACGAGAATATCTCGCTGGGCATACAAGAGCTCGCGGCATTTGTTGAGAAGTACAGTAATCCTCGCGTCATATTCTCGTCACGTTCTTTGGAAGCTTTTGAGACAAGTGGAATATTGTCCAAGTTCACAGTTTACCATATGCGCCATCTGGATTTTCAGCAGATTCAGACACTGATTCGCAAATGGTTCGAGAGCAGCGACAAAGACGGTGAAGCACTCATCAAGCTTGTCTCCAATCCTATGACGTATACTTCTTTGCCTCATACGCCACTGACACTTGCACTCTTGGCCGTCGTCTACGACAGGGGTATCCAGGATTTACCCGCTAACTTAACAGAATTGATAGAGAAATACGTAGAAATTGCGCTTGGACGCTGGGATATGGACAAAGGAATTCAGCAACAGATTGAATGGCGAATCAAGCAGAATCTGCTTGGCCAGTTGGCGTGGTCATTAGTTCAAAGAGATGAAACCAGCGTATCTCTATCTTTTATTGAAGACCTGGTGGAAACACAGAGAGCGGAAATCGGGCTGTCTTATGATAGCAAGGCAATTGCTCGGGAGGTTGTCGAAAGATCAGGTCTTCTTGTTCCTAGAGGCGAGGCACAGTACATCTTTAAGCACAATTCTTTCCTTTCATATTTTGCCGGACACGAATTGTCGTTGCGACCTGACAGTCGCGAGCAAATTGTTCAGCATTTTTATGATTTTGCCTGGTCACGGATAATATTCTTCGCATGCGGCATAAAAAGGGATGACCGCTCCTTCTTGGCGTCCATTGCAAATGATATTGTAATTCCAGAAGAAGACCTTCTTCATTTTGCGATGCAACTGGGTCTAGTTACGCAAGCGTCGTATTTGACACCGCTGTCTGTAAAGGTTGACCTGCTAAAGAGGGCGATCTTCAGTGCGGTTCTAGCTTGGGACGAAATTGCAGATCGATTGCGCCAGGTGCGTGAATCTGACGACAGTAAGCGTCAAGTTGGGCAATTGGTCCTGCTTGACTTTATTACTGCTCATCTTGGCCTGGGGCTCGGTTCTCCTATCTTGAGGCCAGCACTTGAAGCACTATCACGTGAAGTATTGGATGCGCCGACCACAATTCTTGATACAATTAGAGATGTTCAGATGGAGTGGTATTCGTTCTTTCTCGCAATTGCATGTTTAGAAGTCGAAGCCGTCGATAGCTTTGTGGAGTTGATGTCCGCCGAATACATACGAAATCCGATGCTTCTCGCATTCTGCGAATTGCACGCTGAATTCACTCATGATATTGCGGCGTTGTCTAGTGAAAACAGTGCGAAGCTTGACGGGCAAATCAAGAGATTAACCAAGAGGCGGCGAGGTCTCGCTAAGCAGATCAATGGGCTGTTTGATCAAGCACCAAACCCTATCCGCCTTCCCGTGCCGACGTCACCTTCGGCAAAAACAAACGAGGCGCCATGAATTGACTCAAGTCAGAAAGTATCGCGTCCCGCGACTCCAACTGCATTCTTGATGCGTACCACAGGCTAGTAATTCAAGTCTTACGAGAACCACTTTCATATAATAATGTACTATGTGCCCGCCCGCGCCACAAATTCCAGGCTGAGCGTCACATCGTCGGTGACATTGGCGACCGATGGCACATCCGGTATCACCAGGCCAAAATCACCATGCAGCAGATTCACCGTCGCGCTGCCGTGGATCTCGCTCTCGCTGACCAGCGTAATAGTCGTGGCGAAGGTGACATTCCGCGTGACACCGGTCACAGTCAAATCGCCAATGACATCAAACATCAAGCTGCCGCCGACGTCGACGCCCGCCGCCGACCACCCGCTTAGCTCGCGCGGCTCAAAGACGATGAACTCGAATTCGTCCTGCGCCGACTTGAGGATGCTGCTGCGCAGGGCCCGATTGCGGAAGCTGTTGTCGGTTTCCAGCGTGCGCGCGTTTATCAAGATTCTGCCGATGCTCGAGTTGGCCGGGTTCGCCATGTCCACCATGATGCTGCCGCCGAGCTCGTTGGTAGCGCCGATCACGGTCGTGCGGACGCCGCGCAAGTCTTCCTCCAGCATGAAGCGAGCCAGGCTCTCGGCAGCGACGATCTTGAACTCCACCGGTTCGCTAACGGGGGCGAGCGCTTCAACGGCCGCCGCCACGCTGCTGTCCACTGCTGCCGACACGCTGATATCGACCGCTTCGGCAACGGCCACCGCGACAGCATCGGCGATCACCGTATTCGCCACATCGACCATCGCCGTGCCAACCGCCTCCGCCATATTGTCTTCGCTGGCTTCAAGCGTGGCCAAGGCATCTTCCACCGTCAGGCTGGCCTCGCCCGACCCGCCGGTGATCCAGATGTAACCCAGGATTCCCGCCGCCGCGCCGCCAGCCAGCGCCACCAACAACAATATCAATACCAGCAAGTAAGGTACACCGCTCCTGTTTGCTTTCGACATTTTTGTAGGCGTCTCCCTCTCTTCCTTATGCTGCATCCAGCAATTCTACACGGTACTATGAAAAGCCATGTAAATGAATTGTAAAGTTCCAGCCAGCCCGGTTGGCCTGCCGCACTGTATGACGCCAGGCAAGCGCGCTGCGTTCAGCGATATATCCCAAGCAGAGCCCGCACTTATCCCAATATATCCCAATATATACAATCCAATATGGGATAAAATTGGCGGCCACGGGCCGGCTCGGTAGTGTATCCTTTTCGGTTGAAATACATTTGGTCAATCATCGACATGGGATTCTTAACCCAAAATACCCGCGATCTGGTAGGGGCGACTCGGTGAGTCGCCCGCAATTCGTCCAGATTCTAGTCGGCGGGCGTTTCAGCGCCGCGCGTAGACACAGCGGGTCAAATGCCCTACAGGCTGACAGGTGCTTGTTGTAATTTGCTTCCACCGAATTCGATACGCCGCCGCCGGCCCTCATGTTTAGCATTGCGCCCAAGAGAGTGCTACAATCTCCACTGACGGCATCGTTTCAAAGCGCGAGGAGACGGTCATGGCTGCTTCAATTAGATGGTTAGGGCACTCAGCTTATGCTTTCGATTTTGACGGACACAAATTATTGATTGATCCCTTTGTCAGCGGCAATCCCGTCGCCAAGGCGGCAGCCAACGAACTGAAAGCCGAAGTCATCCTTTTGACGCACGCCCACGGCGACCACGTCGGCGATTCGGTCGAGATCGCCAAGCGCACCGGCGCGCTTGTCGTCTGCAACTTCGAGATGGGCGATTGGTTTATGGCGCACGGCGTACAGAATGTCTTTCAGGGCAATCCCGGCGGCACCTTCCGCAACGGCTGGATGAGCGCCAAATGGACTGTCGCCCACCACAGTTCCTCCTTCCCCGACGGCACCTACGGCGGCCAGCCCAACGGTTTTGTGATCCGCGGCGGCGGCAAAGTCATTTATCATGCCGGCGACACCAGCTTGTTCAGCGACATGAAGCTGATCGGCGACGAAGGGCTGGACCTGGCGCTCCTGCCCATCGGCGACTGTTTCACCATGGGCATAGACGATTCCATCAGGGCCATCGGTTTCTTGTCGCCAGGGCTTGTATCGCCGATGCACTACAACACCTTCCCGCCGATTGAGCAGGATGCCGACGCCTGGGCGGCGCGCGTCAATGCCGAAACGAGCGCCCGCGCTGTCGTGCTTGAGCCGGACGGAGAACTTAGTCTGTGAACGGGGCCGCCTCGTCTTCGCGCCGCAGCCGCCTGATATAGCGCTCGATTTCCTTGTAAGTCACAGCTTCGTGATGATAATTCAGCGCCCGCGCAAGCTCTCGCGACAAGCGCCCGAACAGTTCAAGCTGAATCAGCAGCGCGTCCCAGAGATCCGCCGCCCGCCAGCCCGCCCAAATCTTGCCGATAGCGGCCATGGACTCGGCATCAGTCCAAGCGCCGATTCGCCGGCCCAGCAGCCAGGTATTGACCGACCCTGCCCCAAATTCACGCGCATGCCATTCCAACAGACGCAGCAGATTGGTTTTCATCGTCCAGTCGCGGTATTTGACCACCCAAAATTCGCGCCGGCGTATGAACTGCGCTACGTGTATCGCCTCGAACCAGAACTCGTTCATGGCCGCTTGCAGGTCCTCCGCCGTCGGGGGCGGCGGCTGCGGGAAGACCCGCGGCGATGGCGGCAGGTCACGAAGCAGGCCGTCCTTGTCCTCGATGACCCGATAGCCCCGTTGGTACTCGTCGGAGAGCGGGGGCATCAGATCGATTTGCCGCGGCTCTACAAATTGAAAGTCAACCTTGATGCCGCCGCGGAACCAGACCAGTCGATAAGGCGCGTCTGCGCGCAGAGGGAATCGAATCCAAACATCGCCCAGCGCGTCAAGCCAGCTGTCTTCCGCAATATAGCGCTTGATATCCGCCGTGATGACCTGCAGATCCAAATCGGAAAACTCATCGCTTGAGCCATCGGCGCGGGCCTGCGAGCCGGTCAGCACGAGGGCGCGGACAGCGCTTTCCCCCCGCGCCCAATCTCTTGCCCGGTCAAGATAGGCATGCCTGTTTGCCATGGCCTCGTCCCCTTTCAACGCGAGCGCTCAATAACGGCCGAATGAATTCCAGCATCCGCTGAGACGGCTAATGAGCGGCCACCGGGCGGAAAAGCAAGTGTTGACGCCCGCATTCCTGTGCTAGAATGAGCCTAGTCCAAAAGGCTCGAACGATGGAGATGCAGTATTTGAACGCTTTGCAGCTTGCCCGTCATATTGTGGATCTGGTCGAGGAGCGGAAAGCGGAAGACATCCTGCTGCTCGACTTGCGACCTGACCAAATCATCGCCGATTTTTTCATCATCTGCAGCGGCGACAATGAGCGCCACCTGCGCGCTTTGACCGAAATGGTCCGCCTCGATGTCAAAGAGAAATACCGGAAACTGCCCTTCACCAACGAAGGCACGGCCGAGAACGGCTGGATCGTGATGGACTACGGCGATGTGGTCGTTCACTTCTTCGCGCCGGATAAGCGAGCATTCTACGCCTTGGAAGCGCTTTGGGACGCTGCCGCCAAAGTGATGCTGCGGATTCAGTAATTCGCGGCAAGGCCCTTGCCCGCGCGAAATGATTCGCCTTATTCCGCGGTCCCCGGAGCAACAAACTTTGTAGGGGCGAGTTAAACAGGAGACGACGCTATGGACCCAATGTTTGTCGCTGTCATCAGTCGCCTGGAAGCGATGCATCAGGAGTACCTTGAATATATGCACGGTCTCACGACCGAAGAACTGGATTGGTCGCCCGGCCCGGAGATGAATTCGCTTTGCGTCCTGGCCGTTCATGTGACAGCGGCTGAGCGCTTTTGGATCGGCATCGGCATTGATGACGTCGGCGAGCGCAATCGGCCGGCGGAATTCTTGGCTTCCGGTTACGAGCTGGAGGCGCTAAAGGCCCTTTTTGCCGCCAACATCGCCTTTTACAAAGAGGCATTCCGAGCGCTGGATGCCAGCCGCCTGGCCGAAGTGGTGGATGTCGGTCACTTCATGGATCGGCCGTCTCAACTGGTCACGCGGGCTTATGCCTTGCTGCGCGGCCTCGATCACACGGCCGAGCATTTGGGCCACGCCGGCATGACCCGCCAGTTGCTGGACCGGCGCTAACTCAGGCCGATTCGGCGAACTTCTTGAAAGCGTCCATCGTCTGGCGCGTCTGCTTCTTGAACATGCCGCTGGGCATGAAGAGCGACATCAGGCGCATCATGCCGTGGAAGCGAAAGTCGGAATCCAGCACCCAGCGCGTGGTCTCGCCTTCATCATAGAAGTAGTTGCGCACGATATTGTGAACGCCCTTGGCATCGTACGTGCCGGAAAATTCATCGGGCAGATCCCGCGTGAGGATAGTCTCGATCATCTCCACGCGCCGCTTGCCCATATCATAGAGCAGCTTCGTCTTGGCGCCCGGCTGCCCCGGTTCGCCGCTTAGATGATCGTGGCTGATGAGACCTTCCTGCCATTCTTTGAGATTCTCAAAACTATCAAATAGTTCAATCACGCGATCGCGAGGCAAGTTGATGATCGTTTCCATTTTGTAGCGCATGGTTCCTCCCTCATCCCCGCGCAATTCGCGGCGATCCAGTGGGATTCTACCTGATTCAGCGCGCAATGCAGTGGCGGATTTCTAGTCCCGGGCGACAGCATGACCTGATGCAGACTCGATGACAGCATTCCGCCCCTCTCATTTTGATGAAACTGCCGATTACCTTGCTCAATCATATCGAATTCTGTAGGGGCGAGGCGGTGACTCGCCCTACAGCACACACTATGACAGTCACCGGCGTTTCGGCGCCAAGTGCGGCTCGCGTTGATACTGACCGCGACACTTCGGGTCGAAGGCCCCTACAGATTCCTTGTTTCGAGTTCGCGATAAGGTCTGAGCCAAGTTCTGACTTGCGAGCGGCTGCGGCCGGCGAAGAAATCCCGCCCGCGCCAGTATGCTAGCCGCGCTCGCGCATGCGTCTATAGCCCGACTGCAGGGCGAACACCAGGCCGAAGATCACGCTGGTCGTCAACACAATGCAAGCGCCGGACGGGATATCAAGGTAATAGGAGGCATAGAAGCCGACCAAGCCGCTGATGATGCCCAGCAGACTGGCAATCGCGATCATGTGATGCAGCCGCTTCACCAGCAGGCGCGCCGTCGCCGCCGGCGTGATCAGCAGCGCCAGCATAAGCGCGATGCCCACCGCCTGCAAGCTGGCGACGATCGTCAGAGCGATCAAAATCAGCAGCAGAATCCGCAAGAATTCCACCGGCAAGCGCAAGCTGTGCGCCAGGCTTAAATCGAAACTGACGATCTGAAACTCCTTGAAGAGCAGAGCGATTACCACCAGCACGACCGCGCCCATCGCCGCCACCATCTGTAGATCGCTCTGGCTGATGCCATTGATGCTGCCAAACAAGATGTGCGTCAAATCAGCAGCATAACTCGATTGCGTACTGACAATGGCGATGCCGAGCGCGAAAAATGTGACGAATACAATGGCGATAGCGCTGTCTTCCTTGACCTCGACCTTGCGCGTCAGCCAGGCGATGACCAACGCCGAGACGATACCGGCGCTCAAGCCGCCGATGAAGAGATTGCTGGCCACATAACCGCCGCCCGCCGTATAAGAGATGGCGACTCCGGGCAATATGGAGTGTGCCAATGCGTCGCCGAAGAAGGACATGCCGCGCACGACCACGAAGCAGCCCACCACCGCGCTGATGCCGCCGACCAAAATCAGCGCCAGCATGCCCCGCTGGATGAATGAGTAACTGAGCGGCTCGGACAGGAAACTAATTGGATCCACGCCCCGCCTCCCCATCGCCATAATCCACGCTGAACATGAGCAAGTCGTCGCCGTGGGTCATGACCGGCAAGGCGCTGCCGAAGGCATCCCGCAGATTGGCGGTCGTCAACGTATCGTCCGGCGGCCCATAAGCCAGCAGGTTTTGGCGCAATATCAGTATCTTGTCGAAATGCAAGGCGGCATTCTCCATATGATGCGTCGACAACAGCAGCGTGATGCCGTGATTCGTCAAGATATCGAGCGAATCAATGATCTCCTGCTCGGCCGTTTGATCGACGCCGGTGAAGGGCTCATCCAGCACCATGAGGCGCGTATCCTGAGCCATTGCCCGCGCGATGAAGACACGCCGCCGCTGACCGCCGCTCAACTCGCTGATCTGACGATCGGCCAGCTGACCCAGACTGAGGTGTTCCAGAATATCGCGCACGATGGCGCGGTCGTCCTTGCTCGGCCAGCGGAACCAACCGATATGCCGGCTGCGGCCCATCATCACCACATCAAAAACCGACGCCGGAAAGGTCCAATCGATGGCGCTCTGCTGCGGCACGTAACCGACATTGGTGTGACTGCTGTGCGTGTCCTCGCCGTAGATCGTGATGCTTCCGCTGCTGATATGCATGACGCCGACAATGGCTTTGAAGAGCGTGCTCTTGCCGGCGCCATTCGGCCCGATGACGGCGACCCGTTCGCCGGGTTCGACCGTGAAGCTGATGTCATCCAGCACATGGCGATTGCCGCGATACCCGGCTGATACCCGGTCGACATGCAAGGCGGAAGGAGCACCGGTTGCATTGCGGCTCGCATCCCTTATCGCTGAAGCCGCCAAGTCGAAAGCCTCCCGCACTACTGAGCCGATTAGCATAAGTTCACCGAGACGCCGCTCAACGCCAATCGCCCTGCAGCGCCTCAACGATTGTACTAACATTGTAGCGCATGTAATCCAGATATGTCGCCGCCGGCCCATCCGCATCGCTGAGCGCGTCGCTGTACAGGCCAACGACCTCAATCCCGGTTTCAGCGGCGATCGTCTGGATCAGCACATCCGAGAGATGTGTATCGCTGAATATCGCTGGCACGCCCTCGTCCCGCACCTTATCGATCATGGCCGCCACATCGCGCGCGCTCGGTTCAACCATGGTCGCCATGCCCGGCACGACCGTCGTGATGATCTCAAAGCCGAAGGTGGTCGCGAAGTAACCCAGCGCTTCGTGGCTGGTGATCAAAACGCGTTTTTCCTCAGGCAATGCTTCCAGCGTTGGCAAAATGAACTCAGCCTCCAAAGCCACCAATTCCCGGGCGTAAGCCGCTGCATTAGCGGCGTAAGCGTCTTCATTGTCATGGTCCAGCGCCGACAAACTATCGCGGATCATCAGCGCCCAATAGATCACATTGTGCGGGTCCATCCACAGATGCGGATCGCAAGCGCCCTCGCCGTGCTCGTGGTCGCCGCCGTGCTCATGAGCGCCCAGGCAAGCGATATCTTTGCCCCGGCCCAGCGTTTCAAAATGGGCGTGGCCGCCCTCGTCCTCGCCGACTATAGCCGCGAACTCCGCGTCATAAGCGTCACAGTCGATTTCGCCCGCCATTTCATCGGCGTGGTCGTCATCATCATGCTCATCGGCGTGGTCATCGTCATCATGCTCATCGGCGTGGTCATCGACATCATGCTCATCCATGTGGTCATCGTCATCATGCTCGTCCATGTGGTCGTCATCATGCTCATCGGCGTGTTCGTCTTCATGCTCAGGATCATCATGGCTCATGCCAGCGCCAAAGGGGCGAATCTGAACGCAGGCCGACGCATTGACGATATTGCCGCCTTCGCCCGCGCTCGCTATCGCGTCAATCAGCGCTTCTTCGTATCCGCCTCCATTGATAATGACCAGGTCAGCTTCGGCAACCGCGATCAGGTCGCTCGGCGTCGGACTGAAGGCATGCGGATCGGCGCCAATGGGAATCAGCGTGCTTACTTCCGCCGCGTCGCCCGCCACATTGCGCGCGACTTCCGCCAGAATGCCGTGCGACGCCACAACCTGCAGCTGATCGCCCTTGGCCAATGATGCGCTGCCCGGCAGCAACATTCCGACTACAACAACCAAAATAAAGGAAAGTCTCCAACTCATGAAGCGAATGCCTCCCAACTTATTGATACTTAGTCTCATTATACTGTATATCAATGTCGAATTCAAGCCAGAAGTTTACATGAAACGTCACGTATATTTTTTGTAAAGGAAGGCAACGCCATCTTTCCTTTTCATTGGCTGGGCTTGCGGGTAAACTCGGCCTCATGAATCGCCTCGCTGACACCCAGCCCCTGAGCGCTGCCGGCGGCGATACCCAGCCAGGCCACCTCAAGAGGCGCCGTCCGCGCGCGGCCACGTCGGTTCGCTGGCTGCTGCTGCTCATCATCCTGGCGACGTCATGCAGTCTCGTGTTCAGCAGCGCCCTCTTCCTGCGCGCCCTCCAGCAGAGCCTGGGCGCAAACAACGGCAGTATCCGCGTCGGCATTGAGAACGCCGGCGCGTTAAAAAGCGTCGAGACGCGCCTGGGCACGGTCGGCGAACTGCTCAGCGAGCTGGGGCTGCAGCCGCCGGAAAACGGCGCCCTGTCTCATTCGACGGTCGAGCCGCTTGTCGATGGCATGCTGATACGTCTGCTGCCCCCGCGCGAGGTCACTATCGTCGTGAACAATGATGAGCGCCTAATTCAGACCGCCCAGGAGAATCCTTGGCAAATCCTTGAGCGCGCGAACATCGTCCTGGAGGCTACCGACAAAATCTGGGTCAACGGCGCGCTGGCGAATCGCGAAGCCCTGCCCGCCTGGACCGTGCCCGCCCGGCATATCCGAATCCGGCAGGCGGCCCGCCTGACTATCACTGATGACGGCGAAACATCCACCATCGTGACCAATGCCGATACGCTGGGCGACGCGCTGCGCGACGCCGGCATCACAATCCATGCCGCCGACCAGGTGACGCCAGCCCTCGACAGCGCGCCGGTCAACGACATGACTGTGCACATCAAGCGCGCGCTGCCCATCAAGCTGCGCCTGGACGGCGTGACAATCGACGCTCGCACAAACGCCGCGCTGGTGGGCGATGTGCTGCTGGAGTTGAACGCGCCGCTCTTCGGCCTCGACACCGTCCTGCCGCCCGCCGATACGCCTGTCAGCGAGAACATGATCATCGAAATTCTGCGTGTCACCGAGGACATCGTCACCGAGCGCGCGGCCATCGACTTCGCGGTGAAAACGCAGCTCGACGCCGATTTGAACCTGGACGATGTCGCCGTCGTGCAAGACGGGCGCGCCGGCCTGCAAGAGACCCGCTACCGCCTGCGCTTTGAAAATGGCGTAGAAGTCAGCCGCGAGCTGCAGGAAACCGTTGTCCTCGAAGCGCCGGTTGACAAGATCATCGCCTATGGCGCGCGCATCGCCCAACAGATCGTCGATACGCCGGCCGGCCCGCGTCATTATTGGCGGCGTCTTTGCGTGTATGCCACCAGCTACAAGCCCGAATCCAACGGCGGCAACACGCGGACCTCAACGGGCGCGACACTGGCCAAAGGCATTGTCGCCGCCAAGCCGCATATCATTCCTTATTACACTGAGGTCTATGTGCCCAACTATGGTCTCGGCGCCGTGCGTGACACCGGCGCCGGCCCGCGCAGCACCCCCTATTGGATCGACCTCGGCTACAGCGACCACGATTGGGTCACCTGGGGGGCATACACCTGGGTCTATCTTTTGAGCCCGCCGCCGGCCGAGATCAACTATGACTTGCCGCCATGGGCGCCCGTCCGCAATCGGCCGCAGGGCTGCGCCGCTTAATTCGACTCTGCCAGATACTCCGCCAGCGCCTGCTGCTGGGATTTGACCGGCACGTAAGCTTCAGCCCACCACTCAGGAAACGGCTCGACCGGATGTCCGTCGTAAACATCAAGGATGCGGCGGATCATCGGCGCTACCACCTCCGAGCCCTCGCGTGAATGCGCCATCACGCCGGCGAAGGCGATCTCCGGGTTCTCCCGCGGGCTGAAGGCGACGAACCAGGCATGCGGGTTGCCGGCCGTCTCCGCGGTGCCGGTTTTGCCGCAGACTTGATAGGGCGCGCTGCGAAAGACAAATTCGGCCGTGCCCAGGTCGCGCACAGTCGTCACCATACACATGCCGTCGCGCGCGACTTGCAGCGCCTCTTGGGAAAGCGGCGGCTCCTCCCGCAGCGTCGGCTCGTTCAACAGGGCAAAATCGGCCTCGCCCGCCCGCCCTCGGTGGCTGACCACGTAAGGTTGATACAGCTTTCCCCCATTGGCGACCAGCGCCGCCAACTGCGCCATTTGCAGGACGGTCACCGTCACCTCGCCCTGGCCGATGGCGTTGTTGATGGCGGCGGCCGGCTCGCCCGGTGGCGCCACCGTACCAGCCGCTTCAATGCCCAGCCCTGCCAGACCGCTCGGCCGCCCGAAGCCGAGCATTTCGGCATAACGCACCTGCATCATGGGATCCTCGCGGTACATCAGCGCGCCCATCTCATAGAAGAAAGGATTGCAGGAAGCGGCCAGCGCCTCGGGCATCGTCACCGGCCCGGTCGCCTCGCGATCTTCCAGCAAGCGCCAGTCGGTGCGCCGGCGCTCCGAATCGCCATATTCCGCGCCACTCCAAATGTAGCCGCAGTCAAAAATCTCGTTTCGCCCCCAAATGCCTTCTGACGCGGCCGCCAGGGTCGTCACAATCTTATAGACGGAACCGGGTGTGTACTGCTCGGCCAGCGCCTTGTTGGTGAATGGCCCGCGAATATCGCGATCCAGGCGCAGGATGGCGTTGCCGATGTTGTATGAAGTCTCCGGATTGAAGATATGGGGGTCGAAGCTGGGGTAGCTGGCCAGCGCCAGGACCTCCCCCGTGTTCACATTTAGAGCGGCGATGGCGCCACCGCCGGTGATCCCGCCCCAGTTGGGCACGGCGTAACTGACGGCGTCGGCCATCGCCTGCGCCACAGTCTCCTGCAAATCTCGATCGATAGTCAAGGTGATTGCGCTGGGCGCTGTGCCGGGCGCGCCAGCCAGTTCGCGAATGACGCGGCCGCCGCTCTCGACTAGCCGCAGATAACGCTGCGGCCGTCCAGCCAGCACATCTTCATAGGACGCCTCAATGCCCGCCCGCCCCACCAAGTCGCCGGCTGAGCGACCGCGCGCCTCCCATCGCTCAAGCTCGTCAGCCGGCACCGCGCCGATGTAGCCGACCAGGTGCGTGGCGATGCCATGGCCGTAATAACTGCGCGAATTGTAAGTCAAGACCTTGCTGAAGAGCCCCTCCGTCCGCGCAATGGCGCAATCCGCCGCCAAAGCCTCGCGATACCTCCCGTAACGCGCCGGTCCCATTTCGGCGACATGGAAGCGCGTCTCCGCCAGATAATTGGCGAAGAGCCCGCGCAAGTCGCTAATCTGCCGCAGCGTCGCCGCCGCCAGCGTCGCCAGGCAATCTTCAACATTGGCCATGTCTTGCTGGACCACATACAAGCTGTAGACCTCGCCGCCTTCTTCCGCCAGCAATTTGCCGTTGCGGTCGTAGATATTGGCGCGCTCCGGGAAATCGGCCGGAACAGTCAAACGCGTTCGGCCCGACAAGCCTTCGAAGATGTCCATGGACGACCAGGCGATCTTCCAGCCGTTTTCATTCACCAGCCGCATCACGCGCTCTTCATCGGCGATTTCGCCGAAGGCCGGCGATTCAATGACGATATCGTAACGAAGAATGGCGGTGCTTCCTTGATGCGTCAGGCCGCCAACCGTATGACGGACGCCGGCGAAGCGGACGACGCTGTGCGCGTCCGTATACTGCTCGATGAAGCGCGGCAGTGGATAGAGCTCGCGGCTGCGCTGGGCGAGCAGCGCATACATCGCTTCGTAATCTTCGCCGCTCCAGGCTTCAATGAAGGCCGACAGCACAGCAGCCGGTTCGCCGCTGGTCGAGGCTGCCGCCGGGGCGGAGCTGGGCATGGAAGGCGATTCGCTACCTCGCAGCAGCGCCGATTCACAAGCGCTCAAGGCGAGCAAAACGCTGAAGAGGAAAACTGTCGATAATCTGGAAGTCGCGGCCATTATCCGTTGGAACTTGTCATCAGTCGCGCGAACTGCGCAGGATCCTTTATGGCATTATGCCCCTTGCTGCGGCGAATGGCAATTCGAGCGCGCTATATCGTTGCCAAGCCGGCGTGAAACCAATACCAAACGTAACGCATCATGTCGTATTTTGTCGTAACTTGTCTTCACTCACACGCGCTGCGCTACAGGTACGTCGCCGAAGCGGGTATCCGACTATCTGGCCAACCACTATGTCATCCATTTGGCCGACCTTGCAAAATTCCAGCTTCAATCATCGCGAAATCCGTAGGGGCGACTCGGTGAGTCGCCCTAAAGCACGCGCCGTTACATGCGTGGGCGTTGCAGCGAAGCGCCCCTACAAGGCTTGTCCATTACTCAGTCGCTGCAACTAAGTGGCTGTCAGCCTGGGGGCTGTAGGGGCGAGACTTGTCTCGCCCTAAAGCACGCACAATCACTTACGCGGTCGTTTCAGCGAAGCGCCCCTACAGATTGAGCACGCGCAGATAATCGAATTCGAAGTCCCTGCCTGTCGCGATTCCGCCGCTTGACGCGCCGCGCGCATGCCGCTAAGGTCTTGCATCATCAACCTGCTGCAGGGAGAACTATGCAGGCGCGCCGCAGCAATCCACCCAACGAGGTCCCGAGCCTCCTTGATCGCTACCATGAGCGTCTTGCCGCTCTGGAGGCGACGATGGATGCGCTGCCGACGGGACAGCTTGCCGACCGCTATCGGGGGGCGCTGGAGGCTGCGCTGGCCGGCTTGGCCCTTCAACGCGCTGAAACGGCTGCGCTCTTTGCGGCTGCCCTGGCCGAAGACGCTGACTTCGATTTGATGCGCGGCGAAGCAGCGGAGCGCCTGTCACGGGCTTATCATCGGCTCGTGCTGGAATCGCAAGACGCCCTGCCCGAGCCCAAGGCGCTTGAGCTGGGCGTCGCGCTGTATACTTTTCACATGCTCGTCGTTCTGTTCTGGCTCTACGATCGCAGTCCCGACCAAGCCTCGACCGGGAAGCTGATTCGTCTTGTGCATGAGCTGTTCAAGCTGCTGCGGCCTCTCTTCATCCTGCCACTGATCCCGGGCGGGATCGCCAAGCTCGCCGCGATTGTCATGCCGGGTTTGGGCCGCGACTCAGTGGGCGCCGCTGCGCAAGACGACGCGCGGAATGGTCAGCATCAGGATTTCGATATCCATGGTGATTGACCAATTGTCGATGTAATACATATCCATCTCGCACATCTCATCAAAGGGCACATTGCTGCGCCCGCGCACCTGCCACCAGCCGGTCATGCCCGGCGTGATCTGCAGCCGGCGCCGGTGCCGCGCCTCATAAAGCTCAACTTCGCTCGGCGTCGGCGGCCGCGGACCGACCAGGCTCATTTCGCCGCGAATGACATTGATCAGATTCGGCAGCTCATCTAGGCTGCTGCGGCGCAGGAACCGGCCGACACCGGTGACGCGCGGGTCATCGACGAATTTGGGGTGCCGCGGATCTTCGCCCGATTCGCGCAGCATTGCCTCCTGCAGGGCTTCGGCGTTCGCCACCATACTGCGGAATTTCAACATCTCGAAATTCTGCCCGTCCTTGCCCACGCGCACTTGCCGATAAATGACCGGGCCTTTGCCTTCCAGCGCCAAGGCCAGGCAGACCAGCAGGCTGACCGGCGCCCAGATCGGAAAACCAGCGATGATGACCAGCATGTCCAGGCCGCGCTTGAGCAATTGATTGGCGCGGCTGAAAGAGCGATGCGCCCCGATGCCCAAGAGCGGAATGCCATCGAGATTCTCCACTTGAACCTCGCGAATGTTCAACTGCATGATCTCCGGCACAATCCGCAGATCGGTGTCGGCTTCGCGGCACACTTCGGTCAATTCCTGTATCAGGTCATAATGCTTCCAGCGAAATGTGATGACGACCGTGTCGATCAGGTGCTGCTGAATAACATCCGCCAGTTGCCCCGTGCCGCCGAGCGCCGCGACGCGCCCCATGCTGGCGGCGACAATCTCCCCGTCATCGTCCAAAAAACCGACCGGCTGATAGCCGAATTCCGGCCGCGTCAGCATGATGCCCAGCAGCGAGCGCCCCACTTCGCCCATGCCCACAATGAGCACGCGGCGAATCCCAATGCCCTGATGGCGCAAGTAAGCCAGTATCCAGCGGCGAATCAAGCGGGACAAGGCGCCGGTGAACAGGGTCAGCGCCGCCACATAAATCAGCATCAGGCGGCTGGTCGCCAAGGGTTGCAGGATGAAGAACATCGCCAGCACAATGACGATGGAGACGGCCACGCTGCTGGCGATCAGATACACTTCTTCCAGCCAGGCGCGGCCGGCGATGTTGCGGTACAAGCCGTTGCGCTGAAAATTAAGCCATATCAGAAGCGCGTAAACCGCTGCGAAAGGGATATATGGGCCAAAGCCGCGCTCCAGCGGATCAAAAACCGGGCGGATGATCTGCAATTCGTAGCGCAAAATGTAGGCGGCGCCAAAGAGCAAAAAAGCCATGACCGCGTCAATGGCCGGCAAGAGCCAGCGCGGTTCCAATGTGGGGCGCTCTGATAGTGTGAGATGCGTGTTCATCTGCTTTCGCCGGACGCGCTCGCCCCGGCAGCCGGCCTGCTGCCGGTTAAACGCGCTTCATTTGCTCTCAACGCGGGTCGCCTTTTCGCCCTCGCCGAGCGGGAGATCGTGCCGGGCCGCCGCCTTGCGATAACTGGCCAGGGTTAGTTCGGCTGTGCGCGCCCAACTGAACTGCTTCGCCCGTTCCAGGCCTTGCAGGCGCGCCCGTTCGCGCCACTCGTCATTGCGCCCCAGGTCGGCCAGCGCCGCCGTCCAGCGCTCAATATCCTCGGGCGGCAGGCACATGGCTGCTGCCCCCGCCACCTCCGGCAGGGACGACGCCTGGCTTGTGATGACCGGCGTGCCACAGGCCATCGCTTCCAGCACGGGCAAGCCGAAACCTTCATAGACCGATGGATAGAGAAAAGCCTCGGCGCAATTGTACCAGAGCGGCAAGTCGGCGATAGGGATGAAACCCGCATGCCTGACGCTGTCGCCCAGATTCAGCCGCTCAATGGCGGCGAAGGTATCCTGCGCCATCCAGCCGATGCCGCCGCCCAGGATCAGCGGAAGGCGCGCGTCCCGCGGCAGGCGCGCATAAGCTTCCAACAACGCCGGCAGGTTCTTGCGCGGCTCCAGCGTGCCGACGAATAACCAAAAGCGATCGGGCAGATTTTGCTTCAGCCGGAAATGCGCGATATCCGCCGCCAGCAGCGGGCGAAAGGCGGCCTTGTCATAAGCCAATGGCGTCACGTCAATCTTCTCCGCCGGCAGCGCCATTTGCGCGGTCAGATCATTCGCCGTGCTCTGACTGATGGCGATAACGCGCCTCGCCCGCGCGCAGGTAAAGGCGGTCATGGCGCGCAGGTAAAGGCGGCGCGCTGCGCTGAGCCTCGCGGGAAAACGCAGGAAGCTCAAATCATAGACGGTGACGACCATAGGCGCGGTCAAAATCACCGGCGCGACAAAGGCCATCGCGTGATAGAGGTCGAAGCGCCGCAGTTGCCAGGGCTGCAGCGCTTGCTCCCAGAAGATGCGCCGCCAGGGCTGCTCGGTATCCATGCCCGCGCGCGCCATGCTGACCCCGGGGAAGCTCGCGCTGTTCGCCGCGCCCACCAGCGCCTCGAAGCCCCAATCGGCGGGCGCCTGCATCGGCAAATGGCGCAGCAGATTGCTGATGTAGCTGTGGATCCCGGCCGAGCGATAACCCGCGCGCCCCGAGAGCAGATGCGCGTTCAGTCCAACCCTCATGCCCGTGAGTATAGCATATCAGCCCCCAAGCCCGCTCCAACCCGCTTTACGCAGGGGCGACGCGGCGGCTCATCCGTCCTAGCCCACCGTGCGTACGGTCGACACGGCGGCTCGCCCGTCCTAACCCACCATGTGTACGGGCGACACGGCGGCTCACCCGTCCAAGCCCACCGTGCGTACGGGCGAGCCGGTGGCTCGCCCCTACAGTTTACGACTTTGCGCCCTTCGGATTCGGACGCTCCTACGATTCACGCAGACCACCGCATGCCCGTTTCCGCCTGCCCAAATTCGCCGCCGCCGCTTACAATAGCGTCCTGCATATCGGGATTCCTGCCATTGCACGTACCTATTCTCATCGCCGCGTTCTACAAATTTGTGCCGCTTCCCGATTACCGGGAATTGCGCGCTCCCCTGCTCGACGCCTGCCGACGCGCCGAAGTACGCGGTACCATCTTGCTGGCAAGCGAGGGCATCAACGCGACGATCGCCGGCGAGCGCGCTGCCGTGGATGCGGTGCTCAATGGCTTGCGCGCCGATCCGCGCCTGGCGGACCTCACAATCAAAGAGTCCTTGCACAGCCGCAATCCCTTTGGGCGCATGAAAGTTCGCCTCAAGCGGGAGATCGTCGCCCTGAAACAGCCTGATATCGACCCGGCCCGGCAGGTCGGCATCTATATCGAGCCGGAAGCCTGGAACCGCCTCATCGCGCGGGACGACCTGCTCTTGGTTGATGCCCGCAATGACTACGAAGTGCGGATGGGCAGCTTCCCCGGCGCGCTAAATCCGGGCACGGCCGCCTTCCACGAATTGCCGCGCTACCTGGACGCGAATCTCGACCCGCGTCAACACAAGCGCGTCGCCATGTTTTGCACCGGCGGCATCCGCTGCGAGAAAGCGACCGCCTATCTGCTGGCGCGGGGCTTTGAAGCGGTATACCACCTGCGAGGCGGTATATTGCGCTACCTGGAAAAGATCGACGCGGCGGAATCGCTATGGCAGGGGGAATGTTTCGTATTTGATGAACGGGTCTCGCTTGATCACAAGCTGCAAAAGGGGCAGATAACGATCTGCGATGATTGCAAAAGCGCCGTCATCTTGACTGACGCGGCATGCCCGCGCTGCGGTTCAAGCAACTTCCTGTGAACAAAGGCGACAGCGTACAGGAGAAGCAGTGCGCTGTCTAAAGTTAACGTTGCGAGGTGATGGAACAGCCAGGCATCTTGCCTCTCTGTGAATATTGAGCCTGATCCCGGGTGCGATGCTTGCGGTGATGCGCTGTCTGCAATGTCAGTTGCGGTGGTTGACAGCCTGCTTGCGGATTAGGCTTTCGACTTTGACCGAGAGCACAAGATGCCTCACTCCCTCTTTGTATCATAATCTGATGAAAAAGTAAAGAAACTGCAAATATGAATTTTCAAACCTTCCAGGGAAGAATTTTGCAAGGTTTGCAGGCCTCTCTCGCCGCTATTGCAAGATTTTCTGCGCGCTCCTGGCAGTCTGGCACAAGACACGGATGTGTACAGCTCTCTGAGAAGTCTGTTGCCAAATGAAGTTCTTTTACATAATTTTCTGAATAAATATAAAGAATAGCAATTCGTATTTCTTACAATTGGCATGTCCAGGCGCGGGAAGCTTCTGGCGGCGTTTGGCGCGGCGGCCCGCCGGCATATCCCGCCTCTACATCACAAGGAAGCTGGATTATAATGAACGTTGTAGTGAACGGTCGAAGGTCTAGTGTGGATGCAGATTGGAATCATATCGGACGTACATGCCGATTACGCTGCTCTAGAGGATGTGCTTGATCGATTTGCCAAACACCATCATGTAGACCAGATTTTGTGCGCGGGCGATTTAGTCGGGCGCGGACCTGACCCCGACCGCGTGGTCGATTTGATTCGCGCGCATGGCATCCCGGTGGCGCGCGGAAACCACGATGAATGGCTCTATGGGCTGCGGCAAGAGAACCGGCAATATCTGCGCGGCTTGCCGCTTGATTGGCAAGGCGAGTTGGCGGGGGTGGCGGTGCATATGTGCCACGGCAAGCCCGGCAACAATATGTGGGGCATGTACCGCGATCACCTGTCGACAACCTATCTCAAGATGGTGCTGCGCTCGCTGAAAGCCGATGTCTTGGTCACCGGCCATACGCACCTGCCGCTGCACATGAAGACGAAATGGGGCTGCCTGGTTAACCCCGGCTCGCTCTACACCTTCAAGTGCGCGCGCGCCACCTCCCATACCTACGGCGTGCTTTCGCTGCCCGATCTCAACTTCCGGGTTTATGACGCCAACGCCCGCTGTGGCGAGCCGCCTCTTGATATCATCTAATGGCCTTGAGTTGGCCCTGCGAATTTCAACCGCGCCAGGCGAATTGCCAGTCATTGGCTCGCCGGGATGCTCGCCGGAAAGATGGCGCCAGGGGCTGCGCCGCGTAAATACTGGCGGTCGGGGACCGGGTCCATGCGCGTCCTGATGCTATCAAAAGCCTGTATTGTCGGCATCTACCAACCGAAGCTGGAGGCGATCGCCCGTCACGGCGTCGATTTGACCGTGCTGACGCCGCCAAGCTGGCGCGACGCGCTCGGCAGCAACGCCCTCGAGCGCAGCCATACCAGCGGCTATCAATTGCGCGAGATTCCCATTCGCTTCAACGGCAATTTCCACCTGCACCACTACCCGACGCTGGCGCGGGAAATCCGCAAATGGCGGCCGCAAATCGTCCATATAGACGAAGAGCCCTACAATCTGGCGTCCTGGCAGGCGCTCCATCATGCCCGACGCCTGGGCGCGAAATCGCTATTTTTCAGCTGGCAAAATATCCTGCGCGCCTATCCGCCGCCCTTCAGCTGGGGCGAGCGCTGGACACTCCGCAACGCCGATTATGCCCTGGCCGGCACCGACGCCGCTGGCGACGTCTTGCGCCACAAAGGCTACAGCGGTCCCTTGGCGACGATTCCACAATTCGGCACCTCGCCAGACTTGTTCCAGCCGGCCGGGATTCGGCCCGACCGCCCTTTCACCATCGGCTACATTGGGCGCATCGTGCCGGAAAAGGGGCTGGGCATCCTGCTGCGCGCGGCCGCTCAACTGGACGGCGAGTGGCGCCTGCGGCTGATCGGCGGTGGCCCGTCGCGTGACGATATGGAAGCGCTCGCCCGCGCTTTGAGCATCAGCGAAAAGACCGCCTTCGTCGGGCAACTGCCATCGGCTGACCTGCCGGCTGAATACCACGAGCTTGATGCGCTCGTCCTGCCCTCGCTGACCCGCCCGAACTGGAAAGAACAATTTGGCCGCGTATTGGTCGAGGCAATGGCAAGCGGCGTGCCGGTCATAGGCAGCGACAGCGGCGCCATCCCCGGCGTCATAGCCGATGCCGGGCTCATCTCAGCTGAAGGCGACATCGAAGCGCTGGCGCGCGCGCTGCGCCAACTGCGCGATCAGCCCAGCCTGCGCGCCGAGCTGATTGAGAAAGGCCGGGCGCGTTTCCTGGCTCATTTCACCCACGAGCGCATCGCCAAGGCGACGGTGGACGTATACCGTGAAATGTTGAATTAGCCAGTGTTACGTGCTATAGTTTTGCAAGCAGTGAATACGATTGCCTCGACTGTCGCTGATAGCAATTCACTGATTTTGGAGAGACGGACTATGGAAGCGCAAGAACTGCGTGTCACCCGGCTTGAAGACATAATGGAAACGGCGGTGAACAACCAGACTCAGATACTGCGCATACAGCAAGAGCACACTTTGCGATTGGACGAGCATTCCCAGCGCTTGGAAAACCTTGAAAACCTCATGACCCGCGTCGTGGAAGAATTGGTGGAGATCAAAGAGATACTCGCCTCATCGCGCGGTATGGGGTTTGCCCCCGAGCCCACTGAGAGCGACTAGCGCGTCCCTGTTTTCACGCCATCAGTCTCGCGTGTTTCACGCCCCCGGAGAAAACTGACGCAGGCGCCGGATGAAATCGACGCTCTCCAGCTTGCGCTCCAGCAGATGCGCGATATAACCCAGCATGATCCGCTCGGCGCTGCTGTGCTGCCCAGGACTGATTATCAGGCTGCCCGCTCGCTCCCAGGCATCGGCGCTGCGCTGCAAATGCCGCAGCAGTTTCAAGCTGTCGTAATCAATCTCGACCAGGCGCGCTGACACCAGGGGCGCAGCCGAGCGGCTGACGACGCCGCCCTCCTCGTGGCTGAACCATTGCGGCTCCGGTCGCAGCGCCTCGCGGCTCATGACGCATTCCATCAGTTCCGGCCGAAAACCCGCCAGATCCAGCAGTTGAAGCTCGAAGAAGCGCGCCGCCAAACGTGGATCAGCGGCCTCAGCGATGCGGGCCAGCGTCTCATGCAGCAAAGTGAAGAGATCGCCGCTCGCTTCTTCCTCATCAGCCGTGAAGCGATCGAGCAGTTCGGCGGCATAATTGGCGTAGGCGCCGCGCCGCAAATCCTCGCGCAAGCCCAAATAGGGCTCAATGAGTTCCGCCTGCGTCAGAATATCCAGGTTGCGCCCCCTGTGAATGAGGCAGTCGCTGCGGGCGAAGAGTTCGACATGCCCGCTGACCTTGGCGCTCGGTTTGCGCGCGCCTTTGGCGATGGCGCGGATCTTGCCATGCGCCGGCGTGATGAGCGTCAGCAGCCGATCGGCTTCGCCGAAATCGCGGCGGCTGAGGACGATGGCTTGGGTGCGGAATTGGCGTGTCGGCATGGCGCTGCATTCTTCGAGTGACGCGATTATGGTATACTGTTTCGGCGCGCGCAAGCATGAGACAGGGTAACACAATGAGCGAGACCGTTGATTTCCGGCTGCCGCTGGAAGCCATCCGCGCCTATTGCAGCCAGCATCCCATACGGCGTCTCTCGCTTTTTGGCTCCGCCTTGCGGCATGACTTCGGGCCTGACAGCGATATCGACCTGCTGATTGAATATGCGCCCGAGGCGAACATCGACCCGTATGCAGTCATGCGGCAACAAGCGGACTTATGCAAACTGATCGGGCGGCCCGTGGACCTGGGCACGCCCCAGTCGCTCAATCCTTATATTCGCCAGGAGGTTATCGACAGCGCCGAGCCACTCTACGATGTCGACGGCATCTATCCCAGCGGGAGAAAGCCTATGCCGAAAAAGCCCGACAAAGACCGCCTGCGCCTGCTGGACATGCGGGACGCGGCTGAAAAAGCCCGCCGCTTTGCTGCCGGACGAACACGCGCCGATATCGAGGATGACGACATGCTTCAATCGGCATTGGTGAGAGAAGTCCAAGTCATTGGCGAAGCCGCCCGCCATGTCAGCGAAGAAACGAGGGCGCTGGCCCCCGATATCGATTGGGGGGATATCGTCGGCATGCGCAATAACCTGGTCCACGCCTATCGGAATGTCAATTATGATGTGCTGTGGGACGTCATCACCTATCGGCTGCCGCCGCTTATCACCGAATTGCATCGCCTGATTGAAGCCAAGTATGGAGCGCAAAATGACTGACCCGTCCGACAAAAGCGCCAAGGAAACACCCGAAATCACAGAAGAAGCGCCCGTCATCACATCCCACCAACTCGAGCTCGCCGACAAGACGCTCAACTACAGCGCGACTGTCGGCAAGATGCCGCTCAAAGATGAGAAGGACAAGATCGCCGCCCAGATCTTCTACACCGCCTACACCCTGGACGAAGACGGCGACCCGGCCGCGCGGCCGCTGATCTTCGTCTTCAACGGCGGGCCCGGCTCGGCCTCCATATGGCTGCACATGGGCGCGCTGGGGCCCAAGCGCGTCGATATGGGCGCGGAAGGCTTCATGCCGCCGCCGCCCTACAAGCTCATCGATAACGCCCACACCTGGCTCGACCTGGGCGACCTCGTCTTCATCGACCCGGTCGGCACCGGTTACTCGCGCGCCAGCGACCCGGCCGACAACGAGAAATACTGGGGGCTGGAAGCAGATCTGGAAGCGGTCGGCGAGTTCATCCGCCTCTATCTCTCGCGGAACAAGCGCTGGACCTCGCCGCTGTATCTGGCCGGCGAGAGCTATGGCACGACGCGCGCCGCCGGGCTGGCCGGTCACCTCATCGACCGCGGCATCGCTTTCAACGGCGTCGTGCTCATCTCGACCGTGATGAACTTTCAGACCCTGCGCTTCACCAAAGCCAATGACCTGCCCTACACACTCTACCTGCCCAGCTTTTGCGCCGCCGCTCATTATCACGGGCAGCTTGACGATGATCTGCAAAAGCGCAACCTGCGCGAATTGCTGAGCGAAGTGGCCAATTGGGCCGAGGCCGATTACACCGTCGCCCTGGCCAAAGGCGATCGCATGACGAGCGATGAACGCGCCGCCATCGCCGAGCGCCTCGCGCGCTACACCGGCTTGTCGCAGCGTTTCATCCTGGGCGCTGACTTGCGCGTCAATATCATGAGCTTCTGCAAAGAGTTGCTGCGCGACGACAAGCGCGCTGTCGGCCGCCTCGATTCCCGCTTTGTCGGCATCATGGCGTCGGCCGAGGGCGCGACCTTCGATTTCGACCCCTCAATGCACGCCATCACGCCGCCCTACGCCGCCGTCTACAATCAGTACGTTCGCGAGCAGCTGGCTTATGAAACCGACCTCAACTACGAAATCCTCAGTTTCAAGGTCAACGAAAACTGGAAGTACCAGGGCGGGCAATTCCCCGATACCAGCGAGGGGCTGCGCGCCGCCTTCGCCAAGAATCCATTTATGCGCGTGCTGGTGGCGCAGGGCTATTATGACCTGGCTACGCCCTTCCAGGCCGCCTATTACTCGCTGGCCCACATGGGGCTGGACGCCAGCCTGCGCGCCAACATCAGCATCAGCGAATACGAAGCCGGGCACATGATGTACGTGCACGAGCCGTCGCTGGCCAAGCTGAAAGCCGACGCCGACGCTTTCATCCGCGGTTGAGGGCCTGGCGAAACCGCCATCGCACCACTGATGCTAACGGTTTAAATTGCCGTCTTCTCTTCGGTCTTAGCGCGTATTGGTTTTGCCTTGCTCGATTTAGGAGTCCGTCTCTTTAGCGGCGGCGCATTCTTGTCGTCAGCATAAACTAGGTTCGGCGTGGGGCGAAAGAGGACATTTTTGGTGTCATCTGCTATCTCAAACGTTGATTTTGGCATGACCGAACAGCTCCTTGATTTCCATTAGTCGACCGTGAGGCAAGCCCTTCCCCACTCGCCAATCGGACCAAGCGTGTCCAAAAACACCTGAAACTCATAAATGCCTTGGCCCAAAAACTTCAGACTTGGCAACGCATAAATCATTCTGAACGAGAGCGACTCGCGAAGGTCAAACTCTAACTTATCCTCCCAGATCACGGTGTCGCCGCCTGGCGCCAATAACTGGACAATTGCGGGATGTACTCGCTTGTCGCTTTCAAATTCGACCGTCCAATGCGACACCAGGAGAATCGGCGGATCAAGAGGAACCAATTCGCCCAGAGCCAGAGAACGACCCGGCTCAGACACCCGCAATCGATTGAATACATTGCCCAGTCCTATCGTACCATACTGCTGGTATTCAACTTCGGTACATATCAGCGTCCAATCATGGCGCATCCGCACTCGACTCCATCGACGTCCAAACCATACTGTCAGGTATGTTCGACTATAATGGGCACATTCAAGCCGCGAGACTCATTACTTCCGCGTTTGTTAGTTAATCCATGCCTTCTCACTCCCCATAATGCCGCATGATATCCATCCACATCACCAGGCCGCGCCACTCGGCATAGCGCTCATAATGCGCCTTGATATCGGCCGCGCTCCCCTTGACGCCGTCGTTGCGCAACTCGGCGAACATGGCATGGGCGGCGGTGTCGATGGCGATTTTGTCGAAATGCCCATACATGCGCGCCAGCGTGCCGGCGGCGTAATCGCCGAAGCCTTTGAGCGACTTGACCGTGCGATAAAAGTCGTCGCTATCGAGGTCCAGCCAAGCCTCCAGATTAATCTCGCCGTCAGCGATTTTGCGCGCCAATTCATGCAGGTAGGCGCTGCGATAACCGGCGCGCACTCGCTCGGCAAAGGCATCGAAGTCCAGCGCCGCGACGCGCTCCGCCCGCGGGAACGCCTGACAGTCTTCAACTGCGGGATGGGGCGCGCCCAGGCGGCAGAGTTGCCGACACATATTGACCGTCTGCGACCAGCTGCAATTGGTGGTCAGCAGCACTTTGGCCAGGTCTTCCCATAGACTTGGGGCGATCAAGATGCGGCCACGGCGCTCCGCCTCCAGCCAGCCGTAACCCGTGTGCGCCGCCATCACCTTGTAGAAGCCGCTCAAGTCCAATCTTGTGTTGAGCATCGTTGACACCGCCGCCGTCATTTCGGCGCGCAGCCCCGCGGTCAACCGGGCGCAATCGGGACTGAACACGCGGACGCCGCCCTCCGCCGCGGTCATGCGCAGCCGCAGCACAGCACCCGCCCTGCTCTGATAGGTGTAGGCAAGCGTTCCGCTCGCGCCGTCCCAGCTGAAGGGCGGCAGCATCAGCCAGCCGTGACTGAGGACGGTGCGCGCGAAGTCGAATTGTGGCGCAGTCTGAATGATGAAGCCGGTGTCGTTCACGCCGGCATTTTATCGAGCACGTCTTGAATCTGCCGCAAGTGGTCCATGCCATGCCGGGCGTAAGCGAAAGCCAACTGCTCCAGGTTCATGTCGGGCCGGTCGGGGCTGGAGCCGATGCCAACCTTGGCCCATTCGTCTTCGCTCAGGTTCTCCAGCAGGATCGCCCAACGCGCCTGCAAGCCCTCCAACAGCTTCAGCGAATACTCAATATCGGCGTCTTTGGCGTCGGGGTATTCGGCGATGGCGTTTACATCATAAGCGGTAAATTGGAAATGCGGGCTGGTCAGAATCAGCTTAAAGCGGCGGATGCAGACCATGTGTGTATCGGCCAGGTGGTGGATATTCTGGGCGATTGTCCATTCGGGCGCATTGTAGGCGGTGGTCAGTTGCTCGGCGCTCAAGCCCGCCGCCAACTCGCGAAGCTGCCCCGGCAATTGGCGAATGGCTTCTATCGCTTCGGCTCTGCTGTTCATTGGATGGCTCCTGTTGAATTGTCGTTGTCGGCGCATTGTAGCGCATGTGAGGCTCTATGCCAGCGCTGCTTAGGGCATGGCGTCGATGACGGCTTGGATCTGATCCAGGTGGTCGCGCCCATGCTGGGCGTAGAGCCGCGCCATCCGCTCCAGGGAAACGGGTTGGCCATTCCGCAGTTGCGCCTTCTTCCACTCCTTCTCGCTCAAGTGGTCCATCATAATCGCCCAGCGCCCGTGCATGCCCTCCAAAAAACGCAGCGAAATCTCAACATCGGCCTGCCTGGCATCGGGCATTTCGGCGAAAAGGTCTTGGTCATAGTTAATGAATGGCAGATTCTCCGTCGTCAAAATCAGCTTGAAGCGGCGGTAACACATCATGTGCGAATCGGCCAAGTGATGCACATTCTGGACGATCGTCCATTCGGGCGCGTTGTAGGCGGTGGTCAGCTGCTCGGCGCTCAAGCCCGCTACCAGCTCGCGCAATTGGGCCGGCAGCTCGCGAATGGCGTCAATCGCTTCGGCTCTTGTTTGCATCGTGACCTAATCTCCTCGACATCATATCAACTGAATTCCGCATTGTAATTCGATAACTAATCGAATCCAATTGTCCGCTCGCCGCGCGCTGTGGAGAGTTGCCGGAGCGAGCCACGGTTTCCTCCGCCTCGTCGCGATTTGCGTACGGGCTGGCCGGTGGCTCGCCCCTACAAGGCTGCTAGATCACTGCGACATATAATGATATAGATTGCACCTCGGTGAAGTCTCTACAGCTCGGGGCACTCGGTGGTAATATTTCAACTGCTTGCCTGGACTTTCTTCTCTATCCCCGGTGGCAAGAATATGTCTGCCAGCTCTGCTATGAAAGGCCCGCCCATGCCTCCCCCGCCTGATATCGTCGGCATCGGCGTCTGCACCATGGACCACCTCGTCACCGTGCCGCGCATGCCGCATCAGAACGAAAACATGGTGGCGATCAACTACGATCGGCAGCCCGGCGGCCTGGCGGCCATCGCCTTGATCGCCGCCGCCCGGCTGGGGGCGCGCGCCAACATAATCGCCCGCATCGGCGAAGATGACACCGGCGCTTTTATCCGCCAGATCTTGCAGGACGAGGGCGTCGATACATCTCAGCTCCTGCTGGAGCCGGGCAGCGAGTCGCATGTGTCGGTGATCCTCGTGCACGAAGCCAGCGGCGACCGCAGCATCATCACCCGCCCGCCAACCGGCAAACCGGTAGCCCCGAGCGAATTCAAGCGCGCGGATATCTGCGCCGCCCGCGTTCTCTTCATCGACACGCTGAACGACGCCACCCTGCAAGCCGCCCGCTGGGCGAAAGAGGCGGGCATGACCGTGCTGCTGGACCCGAGCCTTCCCTACCAAGTGATCAAGCCGCTTCTGCGATACGTTGACGTGCCTATCGTGCCGGAATACTGGGCGCGCGATCTAATGCCCGATGAGCCGCCGGCCGCCGTTGCCGAGCGCCTCCGCGACGAGGGCGCCCAGATCGCTGCCGTCACCCTGGGCGAGCGCGGCGCGGTTGTGGCTTGGGAGGCGGGTACGCAAGCCTTCCCCGCTTACGAAGTCGATGTGGTCGATACGACCGGCGCCGGCGATGCCTACCACGGCGCCTTCTTGTACGCCCTCTTGCAGGATTGGGATGTGCCGCGCATGGCACGCTTTGCTTCCGCCGTCGGCTCGCTGAATTGCCGCGCGATGGGCGGCCGCAGCGCTCTGCCCACGCGAAGCGAGGTCGATCAATTCATGGCGCGGCAAGGACTTTGAATGAAAATGCCGCGCTTGGTTAGTTTTCTTAGGCATGTTCCAAGCGTTAGAAAATCGTTTTATGCTGCTATGTCTTTTTTGACTCGCGATTCCGTCCTGTTTAAACAAAAAAAAGTGATATACTACTACGCGAGAAATGAAAAGAAGGAGCAGTTAGCATGAACAAAGCAGAACTGATTGCCGCCATCGCCGCTGAGTCCGGGTTGACCAAGTCAGACGCTGGCAAGGCTTTGGACGCCTTCGAGATAGCTGTAACGGGTGCGCTTAACGAAGACGGGGACAAAGTCTCGCTGATTGGTTTTGGCACATGGTCGGTGGTTCATCGACCCGCTCGCAAGGGCCGTAACCCCCAATCCAAAACCAATGAAGTGATCGACATTGCCGCCAAGAATGTCGTCAAGTTCAAGGCAGGCGCAAAGCTAGCCAGGTCCGTCAATTAGCGCCGCCTTTCAGCTTGCGGCGTGACGAATAAGCTTGACCCCGCATATACTAGAGACTTCCTGACAGCCTGCTGCGTTTGCAGTGGGCTGTTTTTGTGCACCTTTCCTTTGCCGAGCCCTGCAAGGGCGACTTGCCAAGTCGCGCGAACTCGCTTTCATTTCTTAGGTCGGGGGACCAGGTTGCTCGCGGCTACAATTTCGAATGTATCTAAAATGCGGACGAATTCGGATCGCGTTCAAATCAGCCGGCAATGCCGCAGATAATCCAGACAGGCGCTTAAGGCGGCGCGCCGCTCGCCCTCAGAGCCGGCAGAGCGCCCGTCGAGGACCAGCCAGCCGGGATATGCGATCTCTTGCAGCGCAGCGCCAATGGCCTGGAAGGGCAGCTCGCCGCCGCCAGCCAAGGCGCGGCCGCTATCCGCCAGGTAGATGACGCGGGTCGCATCCGCGTGATTTGCGAGGCAGGCCGGCAGGTTCGCTTCCTCCAGCGCCATATCGCAGGTGCTGGCGGCAAGCATGATCTTCGGGTGATGATCAACTTCGCGGCGGAATTTGGCGGCTTGCTCCAACCGCGTCAGAAATGCCGTCTCAGCGCGGCAGAGCGGCAGCAGGGCGAGGGCCGTGTCCATGGCCTCCGCCAGATCGGAAAAACCGCGCAGCAGCCATATAAGCAACTCTTTCTGCAATTCCATTGGCGAGGCGAATGGCGTCAAATCGGGCATATCGCTGGCGCCGTAATGCGGCACGAAAGTCACATAGTCTGCGCCCAGGTCAAGCGCGCAGCTCATGGCTTCCCGCAGTTGGTCATTAGCGCGGCGGCGGCGCTCGATCTTAGCCGAGACCCAGCCATCGGTGGCGCCCATGTTCAGCCCACTGGCGCGCAGGCCCTGCGCCCGCAGTTCCTCGTCGATTTCATCGATGCGCGCGTCCAGCCCGGCCGCATCGAATTCGACGCCTGCCAAGCCCAGCTCCCGCGCCAGCGTCAAGCGCTCATTGAGGGCGGCGCCCGGCAGCAATGCCTCGCGAATCGCCAGCTTCGCCATGCCTCAGCCCGTCACTTTGGGCACCGCTTTGAGCACATCGGCGATCAAGTCATCCGTGCTCAGCCCCTCGGCCTGGCCCTCGAAATTCAGCAGAATGCGGTGACGAAGCGAGGCGGGCGCGACGGCGGAGACATCATCAAAAGAGACGTTGCTGCGCGCCTCCAGCAGGGCGTTGATCTTGGCGCCGATGATCAGGGCTTGGGCGCCGCGCGGGCTGGCGCCGTAGCGGGCGTACTGTTTCAGAAGCGGCGTCGCCTCGTCGCTTTCCGGGTGGGTGGCGACGATGATGCGCGCCACATATTCGCTGACATGCGTCGGGATAGGCGTGCTCAGCGCCAGCCGGCCCATGCCGATCACCTGCGCGCCATCGGCCACCGACTCCGCTTGTGGCTGCTCGACGCCGGTCGTCCGCTCCAAAATCGTAATCAGCTCGCTCACTTGGGGAAAGGGCATATTGACCTTGAACAGGAAGCGGTCCAATTGCGCTTCGGGCAGGGGATAGGTGCCCTCCATCTCCAGCGGATTCTGCGTCGCCAGCACAAAGAAAGGCGCCTCAAGGTCATAACGCCGCCCGGCGACAGTGACAGTCTTCTCCTGCATCGCTTCCAGCATGGCCGATTGCGTCTTGGGCGTCGCCCGGTTGATCTCATCGGCCAGCACCAGATTGGCGAATATCGGGCCGGCTTGAAAGCGGAATTCGCGCCGCCCGTCTTCAGTCTCTTCAAGGATATCGGTGCCGACGATATCGGCCGGCATCAGATCGGGCGTGAATTGAATGCGGGAAAACTTGAGATCGAGCACATCGCCCATCGTGCGAATCAGCATCGTTTTGCCCAAACCGGGCACGCCCTCCAACAGGGCATGGCCGCCGGCCAGGACGCAGATGACGACGCTGCGCACGACATCGCTTTGCCCGACGATAACCTTGCCGATTTCCGCTTCGATATCGCGAGCGATCTCGCCGAACCGCTCCAACCCGATGTTTTCCGCTACCGCTTCGCTCATAGTCTGGCCGCCTTGTCGCGTTGATGTGCGTTTCGCGCCATTATAGCGGCAAAAACCGGATGACCGTGAGACGAGAGTTGTACTCGCAAGTAAGAATTGTAGACACCCGCGCGGCAATGCCACCGCCCACGCAAAATACCTTGCGCCTCAACCGTCTCTCTCCCACTCCTTAACTTGCTCTGAGGACAGGACAGGTTTGACTCAATCATACTTTAGGGTGCCCCGTTAGACTTCAAAAGCCGCTCTCTTGGCGAAAACTGTAGGGGCGACTCGGTGAGTCGCCCGAAAAAAGCTCAAGAAAATACAGAATTCGCGACGATATTTTGCTCGCTGAATAACTGTCCTGTCGTCAGTTAGCTTGCTGGGGAGCGGGCCCGGGGTGAGGGGTTTGACGCCCGGCAAAAATAATGCAGCAACGAGCCATTGGCTCGCGCGCGCCCCCAACGCCGAGCCAGCATTCATAATATAATCAGGAGCATGAAAGCGTCCTTACAGCAGCGCCCGACCGACGCGAAGGAGACCCGCCACAAACTCTGGCGCGAGAACTACGCCATGCTCATGCCGGAAGCGCCAAACAAAGACCAGAAGTCACGGCTTGGTTTCTACATCGACTGGCTGTCTGCACAGGGCCGCGCCTGGTATCAGCCCGACTTGAGCGCCTACCGCGATTACTTGCTGTTTCATCGCGCGCGTATTGACCGACAGGGCAAGTGCAAGCCGGCGACACTCTCGCCGCAAACGACGCTCGCGCACCTGGCGACCATCCGCGGTCGCTACAGCCAGCTGACGCGCCGCAATGATGTGCGCGACTTGCTTTTTGAGCTGGCCAATCCGGAAGATTCCGAAGCCGAGCAGCGAGCCCTGGTCGATGAATTCTTCATCCGCATGATGAACGACCTGCACCCGGCCAGCGCGCCGGTCAAACTGATCGAAAAGCAAGACATCGCCGATAGCGAGCACCTGCGCCTCAAGCCCTACCAGGTCAGCGCCCTGGTGCAAGCGCCCGGCATCGCCAAACTGCGCGGCTTGCGCGATACCGCCTTGATCACCCTGATGGTTTGCAGCGGCATCCGCGCGGCCGAGGCGGCGGCCCTGCAAGTGGACGACCTGCGCCAGCATCTCGGCGGCGAATTGTCTCTGCGCGTGCGCGAGGGGAAGGGGAGCAAGCAGCGGCTCATCCCCTACGGGCCGCTCGACTGGTGCCTGATGTATGTCGATGCCTGGCTGCGTGAAGCCGGCATCAGAGCCGGTCCCGTCTTCCGCGGCATCCGGCGCGGCGGCAAATCTGTGCGCGGGCAAGGCATCGGCGCCTGGACCGTCAACGACATCATGAACAGCTATCCCATCAGCATCGACGGCGCGCTCCGCCTGGTGAAGCCGCATGACCTGCGCCGGACATACGCCCGCAACGCTTTCGACTTCGGCATGGACCTCGAGCGCATCCGCCAGAACCTGGGGCATGCCAGCTTGCAGACGACGCAGGCTTACATCGGCGCGCTCGATGGCCGCGACCGTCATCCGCCCAGCATGTTCAGTCCCCCGCATGACCGGCAGAGCCTGGCGCTTTTGACGGGCGCGGCTATCAGTTAACCGTTATCCAATGCAAATGGTTAAGGTGCTGAAAGCCCCTCCCTCAATTTGGGGGAGGGGTTGGGGGTGGGGGTAAGGATCTGTCTAGGCGCTCGCCGCTTCGTCCGCCGGAATCTCCAGCTCAATCGCCTGCTTGACCAGCTCGCGGAACGATGGCTCCGGCAGCGCGCCCGGCTGCATGAAAATCAGCTTGCCCGCCTTGAACACGGCGATCGTGGGAATGCTGCGAATCTGAAAGGCCTGGCTCAGCCCGGGGTTGGCGTCGGTATCAACCTTGACCACGCGGATCTGCCCAGCGTATTCACCGGCCAGCTTCTCCAGGATCGGGCTCACCTGGCGGCAGGGACCGCACCATTCGGCCCAGAAATCGACCAGCACCGGCAACTCATGCGAGGCGGTAATCGCTTCCTGCTCGAAGTTGGCGTCGGTCACATCCAGCGGTTTGTCAAGAACGGCACGCGCCTTTTCCTCTTCCTCGACAAGCGCCTCGCGCTCTTCCGGCGGCAGGTCGGCGGCGATGGCGTCCTTCAGTTGGCTGATGTAATCAGGCAGGTCGCTGGCCCAGGGGCGGGAACGCCGAAAGCGGACCTCTCCGCGATACAGCCCGATCAGCAGCGAGCGATTCTGATAATCGAAGCGCTCGGCCAGTTTGCTGAAGACGGAGGGATCAACCCGCCCGAAGACGATGCCGTCCTCTTCGTCAGCGGCTTTGTCGAATGCAGTCTTGAAGTCGCTGCGCAGCTTGTCGGCGCCATCGGAGATGAGCACCAGCGCGGCGGCGTCGGAGGTATATGATTTGAAATTGCTGTCGGTTAAGGCGATGAGTGTCATATTCTCTCTTTCTTCAGTGTATTGAACGGCGAAACCTGCAATTTGAATTTGTAAAGCGAATCCGCCTAAACGAGTCTGAGATACTCAACACGATTCCACATGGCTTCTCGTGTATACGCGCCATGCATCCAAATCAGAAAGCGGACCCAAGTGTCAATCGCCCGGCGGTCTTTTCGCGTTCCGATGACGATTCCAGTATGGTCAACGCCGGTCTTTGCAAGTTTCACATAATCATCATCCATCGTACAGATGCACCGCCCCAACCGGGTGGCTAAGCTGAGATGGTTTTCATCAGAATCACCACGAAGTTTCAATCATTTGACGGTAACGGTATCAATGCCTCGCCGCTTGAGTTCACTCGCAATGACAACCGGCATGTGCTCATCGAGGTAGAATTGAAGCTTCTGGTCGACCATAACCCTCTTTCGCTAGCCTGTCGAAGGTATCGAATTGAAGTTGAATGTCGGCGTCAATATATGCTCTGTTCTGGTCGTAGAATGCAAAGGCGGCTTCAACTTGTTCGAGCGTAATCTCGAATTCCGCGGCCGTCTCCGGCTTTGAACATTCTCCGAACTGGGCTGAAATGATGATATCAGTAACTCGTAGACCAGTACCGGCGATACAGGGCCTGCCGCCGCGGATATCTGGCTTGCTCGTGATGCCTGGCGTCATGATTATGTCCATTTCCAATAGCCTCCATCTCGGGAGTACAGCGCCGAAAACTCACCATGTCGCTTAGGCCAACACAGTGCAGCGCGCCACTAGACCGACTTTTCCTTTGCGCGCTTTTCCTTTTCCGCTTCGCGCTCAGCCGCGATCTCGGCGTCTATCTGCGCCAGAAATTCATCGCTGAAATCGGCAACGACCGTCGGATTGCCGTCATCGTCATACTGGGTGATGCGAAATGTGCCGGGCTTGGCTTTGCCGGCGGCGATCTCCGCGGCTTGCCTAAAACTTTTCTCTAATCTTTCACCAAAGTCGCTCATTCTGTTCATCTCCCGTAAGACTTTAGGATCCCGACTACTGAATCCCTGATAGCATTCTTCCTTGCCCCTGTTATGTCTTCACGTTCAAGTTTGCTGTAAATGTCAATCAGAAACACCGGTATGCTGGGCCCGCTATAGAATGTGATGACTCTAAAGCCGCCACTCTTGCCTCTGCCTCGAAGCGGGATTCTGATTTTGCGCGCGCCGCCCGTGCCCCGCACAACCTTACCTGAACTAGGGTTCAGACCAATAAAGGTCTTCAAGAAGTCCAACTCCTTTTCGGATATTCGGAGCTTCTTGGCTTGTCGAGCAAACTCCGGTGTTTCGACGATCGTATGTATGTCATTCAATCAAAGTGTACACGCTGGTTCGTTCAAATTCAAACATTGCGCCGGCTGCGCTAGCCCGCAATCCGCTCGATGTACTCCAAACTCTGATGCCGGAAATAGGAATCATAGAGCGTCGCGTAGTGCCCGCCATCGGCCATCAGCGAATCGTGTGTGCCTGACTCGATGATCTCGCCCTGCTCCAGCACGATGATGCGGTCGGCATGTTGAATCGTCGACAAGCGATGCGCGATCACGATTGAGGTGCGGTCGCCCAGCAGCGTGTCCAGCCCCTCCTGTATCAGCGTCTCGGTGAGCGGATCGACGCTCGCTGTCGCCTCATCCAGGATGAAGATCGCCGGATCTTGCAGCAGCACGCGCGCGATCGCCACCAACTGACGCTGTCCCATGGACAAGTTGTTGCCCCGCTCGCCCACCTGCGTCTCCAAACCCTCTTGCAGGCTGACCAGCCAATCGCCCCGGCCGACCTGGTTGGCGACGGCGATCACCTCGTCGTCGCTGGCTTCCGGCTTGCCGTAGCGGATGTTGTCCATCACCGTGCCGTCGAAGAGAAAAGGCGTCTGCGTCACCACGCCCAACTGCGAGCGGAAACTCGACAAGTTGAAGTAGCGAATGTCCACCCCGTCTATCAGCAGACCGCCGCTCTGATACTCATAGAAGCGGCTGATCAGCTTGGCGATGCTCGATTTGCCCGAGCCAGTATGCCCGACCAGCGCCAAGGTCTCGCCCGGGCGGATGCGCAAGCTGAAATCTTTCAGCACCTGCTCGCCCTCGTTGTAATGGAAATCCATATTGACGAATTCGATCTCGCCCTCGAGCTGGTCGACCGGGTCATCAGCTTTCTGCTTGACCAGGGCCTCGGCATCAATCAAGGCGAAGACACGCTCGCCGGCCGCCAGCCCCAATTGAAACTGGCTCCAGAAGGACGAGATGCTCGTCAGCGGGAACCAAATCATGCCCATGCCCTGGATGAACAGGAACCACTCGCCCGCCGTCAAGATACCCTGCTGCGCCATGTTGATGCCGAACCAGACCACCGCCGCCACGCCGACGCCGGCAATCGTGACCAGGATCGGGAAGATGCTGCCGAAGACGAAGCCGTTGATCTTCTCGACTTCATAAGACTCATGATTGACCGTCTTGAACTCGTCGTAAATCATCTGCTCGCGGCGGAATGCCTTGGCCACGCCGATGCCGCTGATCGACTCCTGTATATGGGCGTTGACCGTCGCCAGCTGCCGGCGCGAGTTCGTCACCGTGCGCCGCGCCACCGTGCGGAATTTCAGCGCGGTGTAGACGATGAAGGGGATAATCGACATCAGCACGAAAGTCATATTCACATTGACTGTGAACAGGTAGATGATCAGCAGGACGACCAGCAGCAGGCGGCTCATCAGGTTGATGCTCAAGCGCACCGTCTCGGAAAATGCCTGCGTGTCGGATAGCACGCGGCTGACCACCCGGCCGGTGGAGTATTGATCGTAGAAGGACATGTCGCGCTCGGTCACGGCGTTGAAGGCATCCTCGCGCAGGTCAAGGGTGACATCGCCCACCGCTTCCGCCGACAGCCACTGACGGATCATATTGGCCACCCAGCCGGCGCTGGCCGCGACGCCCAGGATGAATGCCGTCCCAATCGGGTCAAATGCCTCCGGATCGAATTGCAGCTGATCGAGCGCCTGCGATACCACCACCGGCAATACCAAATCCATCACCGAGCTGAGAAAGACGACCAGGCCAACGACGATCATCTTCCAAAGATGCGGCTTGAAATAACCCAAAATGCGCTTGACCAGCGCCCAATCGGAATATTGGCGGTCGTAATCTTCGGCGTCCAAGCCGTCCATGATGAAACCCATTGTTCCTCCTTGCTTGACGTCATTGTTGCCTAACGCGGCGCCCCTTATTGCATGCCTCAATAGGGCGCATTTGGCTGGCGTGTTCGATCATTTGCTAATCGGCTGCCCCTCTTTAATGCTTTGGGGTCGCGTAGACACAGAGCCGTCGGGAGGGGGCTGGGGGGACGGGTCGACCTGCCCTTCAACCGTGCCATAACGCGCGAATATGCGGCGATAATGATCGGAACTGCGCAGCAATTCTTCATGCGAGCCATTGGCGATAGAGCGGCCGTTTTCCAGCACGATGATGCGGTCCGCCCAGCGGATCTGCGACAGCCGATGCGTAATCAGGATCGTCGTCCGGCCTTCCTGCGCCCGGCGCATCGCCTGCTGGATTTCGTCTTCGGTCGCGCTGTCGATCGCGCTGGTCGAGTCATCCAGGATCAGGATGCGCGGCTGGCGCAAGAACGCGCGCGCCAATGCCAGCCGCTGCCGCTGCCCGCCGGACAGGGTCACGCCGCGCTCGCCGATTTCGCTGTCGTAACCATCGTTGAAGGACATGATGAAGTCATGCGCCTGCGCTTCTCGCGCCGCGTCTTCGATCTCTTCCCGCGTCGCCCGCTGCACGCCGAATGCGATGTTCTCGGCGATTGAGCGCGAGAAAAGAAAGATGTCCTGCTCGATCTTGCCCATCTGTGAGCGCAGCCGATCCAAGTTCCAATCGCGCACATCGACGCCGTCGATCAAGACCCGCCCTTCATCGACATCGTAGGTGCGGCTGACCAATTGCGTCAGCGTCGATTTGCCCGAGCCGGTCTGCCCGACAATGGCGACCGTCTGCCCCGGCTCCACGGTGAAGGAGACATCTTTTAGCACCGTGCTGCCATGGAACTTGAAGGTCACATGATCGAACTCGATGGCGCCTTCCACCGCCGCGCCGTGCCCGGCCAGGTTCTCGTCGATATCGGCGCGCTGCTCAATGAGCTCAAGGATGCGGCGCGCCCCGGCGATGCCCAACTGAATCATGCTGATTGAAAAGAGCGAGATGAAGACCGGGAACGATAGCACCTGCATCAAGCCGGCAACCGCGATGATATCGCCGATGCTGAGGATGCCGCGCCCATGCAGGCTCAGGCAATGCAGGAAGAAGAAACCGAAGGCGATGCCATACATCAGCAGCGGCAGATAAGCCGCCTCGATCTTGCCCTGCTGCACGAAGAAATCGCGGAACTTCCCAGCGTTGCGCTGGAATTTCTTGCGCTCTTCGATCTCTTGCGCCGCCACCTTCACGATCTCAATGCCGCTGATCGTCTCCTCCAGGCGGGCGCTGAGCGTGCCGTATTGCATGCGCTGCTGCATCATCACCGGCTCCAGCCGGCGCATGTAACGGCGCACGACGACGATATAAGCGATGACAAAGAGCAAGGGCACCAACAGCAGCTCCAGATTGATAGCGGCGATGTATATCATCGGCACCGCGAAACCCAGCACCATATCAAAGATGAACATGATGCCGGGATGAATGACAAAATTCAGCTGCCGAACATCGTCCGTCGCGCGCGCCATGATATCGCCGACGCGCTGCTGATCGTGGAAGGTCTGACTTTTGCCGAGCAGGCTGGCGTAGAGCTCGTGCCGCGAATCGCGCTCGACTCGCGTCGACAAGATAACCATCGACATCGAGCCCATCAGCGAAAACAGCCCGTCCGAAACCGACAAAATCAATACAGCCAGGCTGACGGCGATGACCGCCTGCGCGCCCCCGCCACTGATGATGAGTTCCGCCCCCCGGCCAAACATCACCCGCGCCCCGGAAAAGGTAATGTATGTCAGGGCGAAGCCGACCAAACCCACAAAGAAATACAGCTTGTGTTCTATGCAATGCGAGATGATCCAACGCACCGGACCGCTGCGGTTGTATTCCCGCAAGCCTTCAACTGAAAACTCGCTTTTCTGGTTCAAGGTTTGCTCCTGTGATTGGCCTAGACCTCGAACATTAGTTCAAGGGCAAAGGAATGTACACGAGTTGCCAGCGCTGCGCAAGGGTGGTGTTGTCCTGCTCATACCTCCTTGCTTCGTTTATGGCTGAGTAAATCTCCGCCCAAAGTCCATGCCCAGTCTGAATGAATGCTATACAATTAAGTCAAGTGTATCGCTTGATTAGAACATTGCAAGAGCGATTTATGCAAAATAGCTAATGTTTGTGCTATCTTTCCTGTACATATTGTATATAATTGGGATGAAAGTGAATGGAGTATAGGCATGATGACCTTCAATCCCGACTTTGCCGATATGTTTGTAGTCCTGACGCTGATCTTGACGATGCTCTCTCTCTCTGCCGTCACCGTCTGGTCTTTGGGGCCGGGTCGCTTCAAACCGGCTGACGAGGTGAAAAACGAACGCCGCCGCGAGCACTAATGCGCCGCCGATAATCGGCTCTTGTTGAACCGGCATCTTGGCATGTCCCCTTAAATCGCCGGCCCCGGCGCAAGCAGACGCTGGGGCTATCTATCAGGTCGCCCGCTGACTTCCAATCTTCCGACGTCCGCAGAAAATCCGGGTACACATTTGCAGCCGACAGGTCTATCATCCTGCCCGGAAACGATCCCTGATAAGGAAAAATCATGCAAGCGCTACTGGCCGCGGTACGGGACGCGGCGAAACTCTGCCGTCTCGTGCAAGCAAACTATCTCAGCGCCGAAACGAAAACCGCCGGCGATCACAGCGAGCCGGTCACCATCGCCGATTACGGCTCGCAGGCGATCATCTGCCGCGCCCTGCAGCAGTATTATCCCGACGATGCCGTCGTCGCCGAAGAATCGGGCGCGCAATTCCTTCAATTCGTCGCAACCGACGGACGTGCCCAAATCCGCGCGCTCTTGACGCAGGTCCTGCGCCAGCAGGTGACGGAAACGGAACTGGTCGACTGGCTCGATTTTGGCGCCGGGCGCTCAGCGGCGCGCACCTGGGTGATCGACCCCATCGATGGCACCAAAGGCTTCCTCGCCCAGCGCCACTATGCCATCGCCTGCGGGCAGTTGCTCAACGGGCAAGTGTCGGGCGGCATCGTGGCGGCGCCCGGTTACAACAATGGCGGCGGCGCGCTCTTCTATACGCGGGAGGGCGCGGCATTCAAGGCGTCGCTAGCTGGCGGAGACGGCACGCGCGTGACGGTCTCGTCGCGCTCCGAGCCCGAAGACATCATCGCCGCGCAGAGCTTCGAGCGCGCCCACGCCAGCAAATCGCGCATGGCCCGCGCCCGAGAGCTGGCCGGGCTGGGCCATGTCCGCCTTCTCGAATTGGACAGCATGGAGAAATACGCCCTGGTCGCTTGTGGCGATGCCGATCTCTATATGCGTCTGCCGCGCGAAAAGAGCCGCTATGCCCACAAGATCTGGGATCATGCCGCCGGCGTCGCGCTGGTGCAAGCGGCGGGCGGGGTCGCGACCGACCTCGATGGCAGCGCGCTCGATTTCTCCCAGGGCGAGGCCCTGCCTAACCCGGGCATGATCGTCAGCAACGGCGCGCGCCATGAGCGAGTCGTCGAGGCGGTGGGGCAAGTGATGGCGGAGTAGCGCTCAAACCGCCACCCGCTGTGGACGCCGCTCGCCGATCAGCCCGGCATAAACCTCGATCAGCTCATTCATAATCGTCTCCCAAGATTGCCTCTCAGCGTAAGCGCGCGCCTGCTGCCCCATGCGCCGGATTGTCGCCCGATCGCGCGCAATCTTCCGCACACTTTCCAGCAGCATCGCCGTATCGCCGCTCGCGAAACTGTAGCCGTTCACGCCCTCACTGACCATATCGTCGACGCCGCCCACCCGCGCCGCGGCAACCGGCAAGCCAGCCGCCATCGCCTCAATCACCACCAGCCCAAAGGTCTCCAGCCGCGAGGGGAAGACGAAGATATCGGCGCTGGCATAAGCCTGCGACAGCCGCTCGCCGCGCAGATAACCCATGAAGGTGACCGGCAGACCGGCGAAGCAGCGCTCCAGACCCGCCCGCGCCGGCCCATCGCCGACCAGCGCCAGCCGCGTATTCGGCAGCGCCTCCAATGTGGGCCGAATATGCTCGATCTGCTTTTCGTCCGACAGGCGGCCGACGTAGAGCAAGAGCGTGTCGTCGGGGTTTTCCGCCGTCATCTCCGCCCGCATCGCACGCGAGCGAAACCGGGGATGAAAGGCATCGGCGTCGACGCCGCGCCGCCACAAGCCGACATTGCCGATGCCCAAACGCCGCATCTGCCGCTGAACCGGCTTCGATGGCGCCAGGCTGGCCTCCGCCCAGTTGAATACCGTCTTGGTCAATTCATCGATTAAGGGCCGCGCCAAACCCAAGTCAAGCGCGCCCAGGCGAAATTGTGGCGCCAGCCGCGCATAGTCAAGATGGAATGAGGTCACCGTCGGCACATCCATCCACTTCAGCATCATCATCGTCGGAATGCCCGTCATAACCGGGTGAAAGAGATGGGCGACATCGGGCTGAAAAGCGGCCAAATCACGATACAGCGACAAAGTCGCAAAGCCGAGGCGCGCCTCTGGATAGAGCGGAAAAGCCAAGCTCGGCACGCTGCGGACGGGCACATCGTTGTAGCGCCGGCTCTCGCCATAACGCGGCGCGATAACCATAGCCTCAATGCCGCGCTTGGACAGGTGATCCAGCAGCAGACAAGTCACCTTGACGATGCCATCGACTTTTGGCAGGAAGGTCTCTGTGATGATCGCAACCCGCATCATGCTCTCCGCTTGACCAAGGGCAACCCTGTTTTAACACATTTGACGGTCGCAAGCACCTGTGCCGATGATAACGCTGTCATAGATTGCAGTCCCGCAGGCGCTTGAATGAGCTGAGGTTGGGGCGTGGTATAATGGCGCGACGGAGACTGACGCCGAGGGATGAAAATGGCGATAGAACGCGTAGACAGCTTGCCCCATCCGCATCTATTCACGGTCGAAGAGTATCTCGCTTTTGAGGAACGGAGCGAATTCAAGCACGAATTCATCGATGGCGTGATTTATGACTGGGGCGACCCCGATCCCGGCGCGCCCGTGCATCCCGATTACGTGCCGGGCTACCCCATGCCGCATCTGTTCACGGTCAAAGAGTATCTCGCTTTTGAAAACGCTAGCGAATTCAAGCACGAATTCATCGATGGAGTCATCTACGATATGACGGGTGGAACTTTCAATCATTCGAGAATCAAAGTCAGAATGACGTTCGCGCTGGAGTCACAGCTATTAGGAAGCGACTACACCGTGTGCAATAGCGATATGCGGGTGGAAATTAGCGAGGGGCGCCATGTATATCCCGATTTGAGCGTTGTCCACGGCCAGCCACAGTTGAAAGACGACGATACCACGCTGCTCAATCCGATTCTGGCGGTTGAAGTGCTCTCGCCGACCACCGCCGATTATGACCGCAGCACCAAGCTCAGGTATTACCAGTCGCTGCCCAGTCTGCGCGGCTACCTTATCGTTGAACAATATGACGTCCAGGTAGACGCCTATATCCGCGCCAATGACAACTGGCTGCATCAAGCCTACAGCGAAATCGCCGATGTCATCCCCCTCGACATGATCAACTGCGAGTTGCCCCTGGCCGAAATTTACCGCGGTATCCAATTCACCGAAGACTGAGCGCCAATTCCGGCAGCAAGGCATTGATGACCGCAGACGTGAAACCGCAAAATCTGATCGAAGTCGACGACCGCTCGCCGATGGAGTCGCTCCCTTATTGGGCGCGGGCGACCAATCCAATCGTGCGGCGGCATCTTGGCTTGTACTGGCGGACGCTGCCGCCGGAATTCGAGCCCATCTTCTACACCTGCGCCTTTTGGGTGATGGCGCTGCTGACGGGCCTTGTCTTCCCCTTCGTCATTGACCTGGCCACCACCGTCATCGTAGTCTCGGTTCTGGTGATCCCGGTCGGCATCATCTTCTACGTCCGCGCGCTCTTCTCCATCGCGGCCAATTCGGCGGCGGCGATGGCGGACGAAATCCGCCACAATACGATGCAGTTGCTGATGTCGACGCCGATGTCGCTTGAACAGATCTTTTTGGGCAAGGTGGCGTCCGCCATCTGGCGCAAAATGGACGACCTCATCCTCATCGTGCAGAGCGCGGCCATCTTCGGCCCGCCGCTGATAATCATGCACTACGCCGGCCTGTTTCCGCTGCGCGAATCGGGCCCGCTCACCACAATTCTGATCATCGTTATGTCGATCACCGCGCTGCTGCGCCTGGTGCTCGAGCCGCTGATGTTCGGCATGGTCGGCGTCGGCATCGGCGCCTTCGTGCCCTTCCGCGCCATCGCCATGACGTCCGCGGTCGCCTGGGTCGCCTTCTATTTCCTGTTAATCAATATGCTGCAGCAGCTGAACTTGCAGTATTTGTCGGCGGCGCTGGATGGCGCGCGCGAGGCGTCGGAATTGCTAGCGCAGGCGGCGAACACGCGGCTGGCCTTCGCGATTGGCGTGACGGTGTTGATTGAGTTGCTGCTGCCGCTGGCGCTGCCCTATGCGCTGATTCGGGGGGTGAGCGCCCTGCTGGCGCGTCAGTTGCAGGCGAGTTAGTCACGCGCCGGTTGCGCTTCTTGCTAGCGCTCGCACGCGCGCCAAGGCCACCGAATTATCGCAATTCGTTTGATTTGTTGGGCCAGGACGGAAAGGGCCGCTGACAGTAGGCTAAGGGACCAACCTAAATCCGCTTCAATTTCGCCAAGAGAGTTTGTTCGAATTCGTCGCGGCGGATAGTTGACGCCGCAAGAAGTTTCTCGGTCGACGCCTCTAATGTGAGCACTTCCCAATGCCCGCGAGACAAGCGGTGGCGCCCTCCATCGCCGACGAGCTCTGGCACCATCCAGATGACGTCCCCGTCGTTGAGATCACGGCTGTAGTTCGGGCTGGGACCCCCGACCGCGTCAAAGAACGGGCGATCTACTGCAACGGCAACCTTGGAACCCCAGCGTCGGAGCGTAGGCGCTTTGATCTGTAACTGTGGCATCAATCGTTTGGCGCTGGATGAACGCCAGTCCGGGCGGCGGATCGCCGTCGGAAATGATGGTCTCTCCATAGTAACGTCCCGCAGGGAATCAAACTCGGAGTCCATGCCGCTCCCAGAAAAAAACACCGCCTGGATCTCCAGGCCATGCCAAATGACTTCTCCGTTTGAGGTTTTGGCGACGACCAAGTCGATTTTTCCGGCGGGTTTCTTTGTTTTGGTTCCCAGCATGAATGGAATTTCACGGGCAACTAGCGCGTCCTCAGGCGCGAATCCGACAATTTCGGCCAGCCAGAAGACAAGTAAGCGGTCCTCCTCGAATCGTGCTGGACAGACAATAACGGGTTCGCCGACGGGTTCGCCAAGCCGCCCGTCTTCGCTCTGCATGTATCGCCGGAGCGAGCCGACGCCTCCCTTTTTCTTGCACACAGGATGGTTCTGCTGGAAAGGACACGTTGGGATTTCCGTCGTCTCTCCCGCAGCGACCAACGCCAAATCACGGCGTTGGGATGGCGAGAGTCCTAATAGCGGCTGCCCGTACCACTCCCCGATGCCATAGCGTTCAGGCAAGAGATTTCACTTTGGCAAAGGTGGGATTTCTAGTAATCACAAGCTCGGGTAGCAGGGTGTGGTGCCCGCTCTTCATCACGACCTGGACGGCATGAAACCCGTGCGTCTCAATCAACGATTCGATTTCGAGCGAGCGATCATAGGTCATAAGGAAATGCGCATTGCTTTCAGCGAGCAGCGAAAACAGGCGCGCATGGTCGACGTCGTTATGCGCATAGAGGCGTTTCCCTGCGCGTTTCCCACCGGCTCCGGTGTAAGGCGGGTCAATGAACAGCGCCACGTCCTCATGAGGCTTGTCAAGGATAGAAGCCAGCATCTGCATACCGTCTGTCTCGTGGAAAGTGATGCGGGGCGCGACTTCTGCAATAGCCCGCAGACGCCGGATGATCGTTTTTGGATACCAGCGCGATGCGATGCCCGCCCCGTTCTCGCCCTTGCGCGTGAAAGATGCCCCGTGCGCCAGGACGCCTCCACGCCGCGTTCGATTCAGAACCAAGGTCCGGAATCCGTGTTCCACGACATCCGCCGGAGGCTGACACGAGAGTTCAACAACAGAGTCGCGCGTCAGGGTAAAGGAACTGATGCGATTCGCCAAATCGGGCCCGAAGTACAGGGCAGCCTTCCAAAGGGCCGCTACGTCTTTGTCGAGCTCTGCCATGAGCGATTCTTCGGCAAGGTTTTCCATAACCGCTGTGAGTGAAACGATGCCCCCGCCGGCGAAAGGCTCAACCAGCAGCCGAGGCCGTTTCATGGCACGGAGCCAGACGCGTATATGCGGGATGAGCCAGGTCTTACCGCCCGGGTAACGCAGTAGGCTGCGCTGCGGCACTGCCGAAACGTTCACGGCTGGAATCGGCGACACCTCAATCATCAAAAGCCTGCTGCCACTTTAGATTCCCTAATACCTAAAACCCTACCACAAATAGCAAGCCGTATCCAGAAAAGTCGTCGCCGATTGGCTGTCGGCGACTTTGCTCACGCGAGGAGCAAACTGGCGCCTCCGTGCCCTCTGTGCCTCTGTGGCAAAAGAGCCGCCCCCTCACACCAACCAAACCGGATTTGTCCAGGCGCGACCGCCCGCTTCATCCCGCACCGTCACCCGCAGCCAGCGCGATTCCACCTCGCTCAAATCAAACTCGGCGCCCCGCAATCCCCTGCCGCTGACCCGCAGCGCGCCCGCCCGCTCGCTTGAGACCAGGATCTGCTTCGCCGGCGAGCACTCGACGACCAGCCTATCGCGCCCCATAAACTCAACATTGTGAAGTTGGGGTCCAGTGCTTGAGTAATAATGTCCCGCTTTCAGCGCCCGCAGCAGCGCATCCGGCCTCAGCGCTTCCGCCTTGACATAGACCCAACCGCGCATGAAGTCGTTCGCATCGGCGCGCGCATGCACATCATCGACGGCGATCGCGCCCACGCGATGCCCCCGATGCAGCAGCATATCAATAAAGTGCCAGCTGTAGCCGCGGTCGCTCTCCGCGTCACAGCCGCCGTTATAGCATTCGACCGCATCGGCCGCGTCCAGCGTTTCAAAGTCGGCCACGGTGAAGGCATACCAGTTGGGATGCGTCGCCGCCAGGAATGCGCCCGCTTCCATGACGCGCCGCGCGACGCTCGCGCCGGTATCGCCTTCGCGATGCGTCTCGAAATCCAGCGGCAAGCCGACCGCCAGCAGATGCCAAGGCGAGCCCGACTCGATCTGCCCCGGATGCAGTTCAGCGCCGATCAACGTGGTGAATGCACTGTCGCGGTATTCGCGCGTGTCGCTGATGTCAAAGCCGTGCTGCTCCATGCAGTGGTCGGTCAGCGAGACGAAGTCGTAGCCGTTCTGGCGATATTGACGGATGTACTCGGCCGGCGACCAACGGCCGTCCGAGTTTGTCGAATGCCCGTGCAGGTTGCCGCGGTAGAAGCGTCCTGGCTGGGCGAAGGGCAGGGTGGAGGGGGTTAATGTGGTGGATTGATTCAAGATACGAGTCCCTTCTTCTGTGTGATTTAATCGTCAGATATGTATTCAATCGCGCCAATGTCACCGGTCCAGCCGTAAGGTCTACGCCTACCAATTTGGTCGCTATCGGTGCAAAAGTGGCGATGGGCCGCATTAATTACAGGGCTGTCAGGCAAGGGCGGATAATAGGCTGGCGAGCCGTCTTCTGGTTCGACCAGCTCTCCAAGCATGGGATCGCCACTGAGCGACCGGTCGCAAGAGCCGTCACCTATCAGATTGCCGACACTATAATCGAGGCAACCGACATAATCGCCGCCCTGGTTGCCAGCAATGATGCTGTTCCGCAGTCCGATTCCGTCCTTATATCCCTCATCAAGTGCGTATACGCCGCCGCCAATCTCGGCTGAGTTGTTAACCATTGTGACATGCGTGAGCCTGACATCGCCGCCATAGGCCAATAGGCCGGCCCCTTGCTCCGCTCTATTGCCCGCGATTGTGCAGTTAGTGAGAAAGGCCGTGTGACGAAATGACGTTATCGCGCCGCCGTTGTTGTCTGCCGTATTGCCCATCAATGTACAATTCTCGAGTTGAAGTTCTCCCTTATGATTGACGATCGCGCCGCCACCACGCGCCGCCGAGTTGCCCAGAAGCGAGCAGCGGTTAAGGTGCATATCACCCTTGTCATTGATTAACGCGCCTCCACCCCATTCGTACGCCACGTTGTTTGCAAGGACACAATCACTTAAGTTCACGCTTCCCTCATTTGTTATCGCGACGCCCGCGCCGGCGCCACGGTTGTTTACAAATGAGCAGTGGGTGGCGGTCAGGTTGTGCCCGTTGAATATCACGCTTGATTTACCATTGGTGCTTTCGTCGAATGTGCAATGAGCAAGACCAAGGACGCCTAGATTCTCTAGTCTGACACCAAGATTTCTTTTCGGGTCGCCCAAGAACGCGCAGTTCGTGAGGCTCATTTCTCCCCGCTTCATCTCCGATGGCGGTTTCCTGTCCCACGGTAAGATTATTGTATTGTAAATCGTAATCGACCCGAGCGACCTTTCCGAGCGGCAGTCGAATACGCAGTTGGTAAGATCTACCTCCCCGGTATTCGAAATCACCGTGTTCATTTCTTGTTTACCATTTATGAAGTTCACATAAATGATGTTAAGGCGCCCTCCATCGCCGACCTTGAAACTGTCTGACAGGCCGTTCCCGTCAATCCTATGCCCGTTGCCCTGAATAGTCAGGTCTGCTTCAATACTCGGAAGCGCATCCGTCAGCCGGATGTCGGCGCGCAACTCAACAGCAATCGGAGTAACGCCACTGTTGGCGGAATCGATCACCTGCGCCAATTCATCTGCAGACTCAACCGAGTCCAGCGCATTTCCGTCCATTCCCTTTCCTCGCGCTATTTCACTTGGACGACGCGCAGTATATCACGATTGGCGCGCCAATCGTATTTCTCCGTGCTCTCCGTGCCTCTGTGGCGAAATACCTACCCCTTCACCGCGCCCAGCGTCAGCCCCCGAATAAAATAGCGCTGGAAGAACACAAAAATAAACAGCGTCGGCAGCGACCCTATCAAACTCGCCGCCGCCTGACCACCCCAATCGACCGTGTACTGCCCGGTCAAGTTCAAAATCCCGACCATCACAGTACGGCTCTCGGCGCGCTGCGTCAGAATGAAGGGCCAGAGGAAGTCATTCCAGATCCAGGTGAATTGCAAGGTCGCCAACACCGCCAGCGCCGGCAGCGTCAGCGGCAGCATGATGCGGAAGAAAATGCTATACTCGTTGGCGCCGTCAATGAGCGCCGCCTCACGCAGGGCGTTGGGCACGACCTGGAAGAAGTTGCGCATGACCAGCGTGCAAATCGGGATGCCAAAAGCGGTGTGGATGATGATGACCGCCCAGAGCGTGTCATATAGCCCGATATCATTCATCAGCCGAAACACGGGAATCAGCGCGATCTGCGGCGGCAGGAACATGCCGGCCACGATCAGGATGAACAAGACGCCATCGCCCTTGAAATTGTACTTGCCCAGCCCGTAGCCAGCCAGCGTGCCCAGCGCAATTGAGAACAAGGCCGCCGGGATCGTCAGCAGCAGCGAGTTCTGCAGGTACAAGCCCAGGTTGCCGTCTTCCGGGTCCATCACGCGCTCAAAATTCTCCGCCGCCAGGCTGGTCGGCACAGTCCAGTAACCACCGGCCGAGACCTCCGCCTGTGATTTGAAGGCGGTGACGACCGCGCCATAGACCGGCACCATGAACAAAACCAGCATGATTGTCAGAACGAAATAGAGCAGCGCTGTCCCCAGCCGCCTTGACCAACCGCCGCGCGATCTAAACTCCGCCTTTCTGTCGCGTCGGAGAGGGGGCCGGGTGGCGAGGTAGGCAAAGGGCTGCGTCCCACTGCGCTGAGCTCCCCCTCCCTCTTCATGGG
>WTGN01000001.1 GCA_011523545.1 Chloroflexota bacterium
AGCGCGTGATCTCCGACCAGCTGCTGACCAGCACGTTGTAATCCAGCGCGTCCTCCGCCCAGCCCTTGCGGTCGCAGATATGGTAGAGCCGATAGGCCAGATCGCGCGCCGACTCGGCGATATCGCCTGGCAGCCGGTTGTAGAGCGCCGCCGCGCCAGTTTCGCCGTGGCTGTTCAAGCGCTCGATCAGATGATGCGCCCCTTCCCAGACGGTCGGGCGTTTGTCCTGCTCCGGCTGGTAGCCGCTTGGGTCATACTCGCGCCAATTGATGAGACGCACCTTCCCACCGGCCGCCTCGACCAGGCCAGCCAGCGCCACGCTCTCGACAGCGGTATTCTTGCCCTGCGCCATCGTATTCGCGCCGCCAAAGTCGCCTTTGTCGAAGCCGTACTGCGTGAACCAGTCGATGGCGAAGCGGGTCTCCGGGTCGAGGTAGGCGTCTTGCTCTTCCAGCACCTCATCCAGCGCCCGGTTGATTTCCGCCAGCGCCTCGCGCACGGACATGTCTTCACCGCGAGCGTGTTTCACCGCGCTAAATCGGGAAAAGATCGCCATGCCCGGTCCGATCGTCGCCTGCGCCATGTCCACCGGCGCGATGCTGCCCGTCTTCATCTCGGCGATGGCGGCAGGCAACTCGGCGCGCAGGGCATCGAGGAAGCGGCGGCGGGAGGTGGCGGGGGCGTCTGCGGGTCGCGGCCGGCAGACGAGGACGATGGATGAGGCGAGGGCGTTGGTGCCTTGGGCGTTTATCCGGGCACTGCCTTCAGTACGGATGGGCCAAGTTCCAGCAATGCTGAAACCGGCAGTAAGCATACTTGTAAGCATTGTTTCCCAGCCTGTGCTGGCTACGTCACCCCCCTCGGTCCCCCCATCGGGATGGGGGGAAGCGGACATAAAGCCGGCGTCCTTCTGTTTGAAGGCGTAATAGACAGTCTGCGGAAAATCGTCCCGTACAAGTCGCCGAATGTTGGTAAATGTATCGAGCATGCCCGATTCGAAGAAGTCTCTCGCTTCTTCTTTGCTGCCATGACGATAAGTCGAGGCGATTAGTTCGCCGGCTTTTGGCACAAGCAGCGTCGAAAAGACATCGGGATAGATATCGCGCAGCGATCGGCGCAGCCAAACGTAAAAGAAGTCTGATAGGTCGGCGTATCCAATGTTGTCGTAATATGGCGGATCGGTCGATAGAACAGTAAGGCCTTCATGTCGCCGCGCCGCATCTTCTTGGGCAGCATCTCCGTGAAGCCCACATGGCAATGTGGAAAGAGCCTTGACGGTGTATGCAAGAGATCCTTCGGAATTCCCGGTAGATCTTGAGAATGGATTAGCTTCAGCAAAGTCCCATGTCATGGGTATGGCCTGTCTAGCAAAAACATTGCGTATGAGAGATTTTGAGTTATGCCATGTACAAATCTGATTCCAGTAGTCAGCTCCTCTATCAACGACAAACGCCAAATACACGCTGACCGCCTCGCCATAGGCACGCGCCCCGCGCCCGCCCTCGCGCAGGGGCACATCGTCATCGGGTAACCTCGCCGCCAGCGCATCCTGCGTCGCCAGCTCGCGCGCTTCATGCACGAGGTCGCTGAATGTGGTCAGCGCGGTCAGTTGGCGCGGGGTGAAGAGCTTGTGGTATTCGTCCATGCCGTAGAGTTGCACGCGGAATCCGAGCGCCTGTTCGGGCACATCGCCGACTGGTTTCCATTCCGGTTCTGCGCTTTCGGCGATTCGAGCGTGTTCGTCGGCTGGACTGTAATAGCTGCGACCACGCTTGCCTTCGGTCACGATTGCCATCAGCTGCGCGCCCATGCGACCCGCTTTGCCTTCCGCACGGATGTAATCAAAAGCCATAGGTTCGCCTGAGACGATACACTTTCCACCCGTGCGATTTACTGTGCCATCCTCATCACGCGGCGGCAGACCCTTCGTCACCTCAAAGCGCACAGTCGTCCCGTCGATAACCGGCTTCGCCCAGCATTCGCGGCCTTTCTTCTTGCTCAACACGAATGAACTCGCCAGCGGCACCGGCGCGTTCACCGCCGGATTGGGGCTGATGACCGTTCGCGCCCAGAGCCAGGCGATCACCGTTTCGCCGTTGTGCTTGGGATAGAGATGTCCGATGCGCTCAAAGGCGCGCTCGCGCATCCACTCGCCGTAGTAGCGCACATCGGCGGCGAGTCCGGCGGCGCCTTTCCATTGCGGGCGAGTCGCCGCCTCGCCCCTACGAGAATCGATGGAGGCAGGGCCGGGGGGTGGGGTTAACACATCCACCCGGTCGCGCGGATTGACCGGCGGCATATCGGCGAAGCGCGGCGGAATCTCGATCATCGCTTTGTTGATCATCACCGCCACCGGATTGAGGTCGCTGGCATGGGCTTCCAGTCCGAGGCGCTGCGCCTCAAGCGGGATGCTGCCGCCGCCGGCGAATGGATCGAGCAGGGGCGGCGGATTGCCGTTTGTAGCGATTCGGATAAGCTCGCGCGCCTGCCCCATGATTTTTTCGTCGGTGGTCGCTTCCCATTCCACCAGGCGCTCGATGAAATCGAAAAGGCGCATACGCGGACTGTCGTTGCCTTCGCGCACATTCTGGGGGATATTCCGTTTGTGAGTTTTGGGAGCTTGACCCTTTTCGCGTCGTATGCGGTTTTCCTCATTGAGCCGCTTGACCGCCGCCAACTCTTCATCGGTGGCGCCATAATTCAGCCGCTTGCAGGCGGCGACGAATGCGGGCAGCGCGTTCGGGTCATCGGGGTCATCGACGAGCGAGGCAAAGATAACGGCGCGTGTTGTGGCGAGCGGCTTGCGCGACCACCATAGATGCAGGGTCGAGGGGTGGCCGTGGCGGATCGACTTCTCGCGCGCGCTGGCACGGTTGATGGCGTCCAGGGGCAGGGCGACTTCGATCAGTTTCTTGGCTTGGGGCATCGTCTTGTCCAATGATTCTGGGTCAATACAGTGTAAGCGACTATTATGCGTCGGGTTCACCGTATTTTACCAGCACTAGGCTGACCCGCCCTCAATGTTTTAAAGGCCACGTGTGCAGCGCCGGCAGAAGATATGAATACCATGCGCCGTCTTCTATATCTCTTTGGCAAAAGGAAATGGCAGGCTGGTAGCCGCCGCCGTCGTCGTTAACGGCTTCGGCTGGTCAAGCGCGCGGCATGCTATACTGGTGGCTGTCAATACTGAGCGAGGGCGATGAGCGATGGCGACTCAAGAGCGCGCATACACAGTGGATGATGTCTGGCGGCTGGAGCAAGAGCCGCGTCATCCGACCGAGAAGTACTATCTCATTGACGGGGAGTTATTTGTCAAGATGTCACCGAGTCAACGGCATAGCGAAATTGCAAACCTGATTGCGCACTTCCTTACCAGCTTTGTCCTGGAACAGGGCCTGGGCCGGGTGACGATCGAATGCGGCTACTATCCACCGGGCAATCGAGATTGCGCGATGCTGCCGGATGTTTCGTTCATCAGCAAGGCGCGCATGACTGAGCGAGCGCTCTCGACCTACGTACCGCTAATGCCCGATTTAGCGGTCGAGGTCGTCTCGCCTTCGCAATCCTGGGCGCAGGTCCGTCGCAAAGCCGAGACCTACCTGCGTCATGGATCGCAGATGGTCTGGCTGATCGACCCGCAGTCGCAGTCGGCCGAGGTCTGGCCCCAGCGCGAAACCATCGCAGCCGACGGCGAATTGAGCGGGGGCGATATCCTGCCCGGCTTCCGCCTGTCCCTGCGGCTTATCTTCCCCTGACGCGTCGCTTCATTCAGCGCGGCGCTGTGCTCGCGTCCAGCAGCATCTTCATATCGATACTTTCTTTCGTTCTGTAGGCCGCCGGCTTCTCATACGGAAAGCCCTGCACGTAACGCGGCTCGGCGGCTATGTCGCCATCAATCTCGACCAGCGCTAGTATGAACTTGTCCTCGCAATTGAGGGCGCAGAGCAGCTCGTTCCTGGTCAGCGTCACATCACGCGCGCCTTTCTTGCGCCCTTTGACTTCGATGAAGCGCAGTTTGCCATCGGCGCCGGATATGCTTTCAATGTCATAACCGCGCTTCTCCTTGCCGACGTCTTCCGGCGTATTGCCCAGCGCCCGCTCGGCATCCAACACCGCTCGCATAGCGATGGTTTCGCTTCTGCGCGTGTCGATGATTTCCTGGCGCGAGCGCTCGTCCAGAAACAAGCCGATGGGAATGATCAAGGCGCCGCCCCGCACAATCGGACGGGTCGCACTAATCAGTCGCTCTTGCGCGATTTGCTCCAGACGCGCCTCCAATCGTTCCTGCAACTCATCCGCTTTCTGTTCTTCTTGAACGCGATTGAGGCGCGCGTTGACTTTGCCGGCCGCTTCCTGCGCGCGGAAGTGGGCTGCGCGCCCATCATGATAATTGATCGCCTGGCTTAGCCGCTCTTGCACCGCCCGTTCGGTTTTGTCCAGCCTTTCGTCCCGCGGTCCCCTGATTCGCTCCAGATGCTGCGGGATCAGGTGTTCGATGGCGTGGTTCACGGCCCGCTTTTCCAGCGCCTCGCCACCCAGCCAGTCCTGCTCCAGTAGTGGCGCGATCTTTGCCTTTTCTTGCTCATCGGCTGGGCGGTAGTCCAGGTAGGGCGCGGTACCGGCCTCGTGAATCTTCCCGTCGCTGTCAATCTCGACGAAGTGCACTTCGCGCGAGATGACCGTTTGCTCGCCTCCGCGGCTGGGCACGGCATCCTGGATGGCGCCTTCCAGGTAGAAGAGGACGCGCAAGGCGTCGCTCGGGTCATAGGGATCCACCAGCATCGCGCCGCGCTTCAAGGTGTCGCGCTCCCGCTTCAGCATCAGGCTGATGGTCGCATCGAGAAGGGAATGGCCTGGGCAGACAAAATCCGCGTCTGGTTTCTTGTCTTGGTAAATCAGGTCTTTGTCGAAGCAAATGCGCGTGTATCGACGCGATATATGCCCCAGCCCGCGTTCCCTGGCGTGATTGCGAATGACGGCGGGCACATTGTTGATGGCGAATCGCCCAGTCTCGCGTTCATGAAGCGTTCCACCCAGCTCCTGAAAAGCATTTTGGAAGAAGTCTGAAATGAAGTGTGGCTGCAGTTTGCGGGCGCGGGCGCGCTCCATCTCGGCGCGTACTTCCTCAACTTTGCGCGTGTCCATGACGCCTGTGACCAGTAAGTCATCACGAACGATCTTTCTAACGCGCTCCTGATCGGTGGCATTGTCTATTGCAATCTTTAACCGGTCGCGCACCTCTATCTTGTCGCCGTATCGCACCGCCTCGACCAGCAGTTTACGCAGCGGCGTCTGGCGGAATAGCTCGCCTATCACGTCAAATACCTGGCCGTTCAGCCTGTCTCGTTCTCTCGCTATTTTCTCCAGCAGCCGCTGATAGACGGCGCCTTCGCGCGTTTCTCCCGCGACCAGGTTCCACAGATGGCAGATCTCTTTCTGCCCGATACGGTGAATCCGTCCGAAGCGCTGCTCCAGCCGGTTTGGATTCCAGGGCAAGTCATAATTGACCATCAGGTGGGCGCTCTGCAGATTGATGCCTTCGCCGGCGGCGTCGGTGGCCACCAGAATCTGCACATCGGAGTCGTGCCGGAAATCTTCTTCAATGCCTCGGCGCTCTTCGCGGCGCGTGCCACCATGGATGGTCACCACCGCTTCCGGACGGCCGATCACTGTATTTAGCTTGTCAGTCAAATAGTCCAGCGTATCGCGGTGCTCGGTGAAGATGACCAGCTTGCGCGCCGTGCCATCAGGATTCTTCATCTCCGGTGTATCTTGCAGCAAGCTCAACATCTGAAGCCATTTGCTGTCCATGCCGTTGTCTCGTACCTGCCGCGCTTGCCGTTCGAGCCCGCGTAAAGTTTCGATCTCGTCAGCCAGCTGAGCCACGGTTTTGGCGGCGGTAGCGTGGTCAACCAGCTCAGCCTCAATCGCCTCTACTTCGCTGTCCGGCGCATCTTCCAGGTCTTCATCGAGATTTAAGTCATAACTGAGCGCTGTTGCCTGCAAGACAACTTCGGAATGCGCCTGTTCCTCCTTCAATCGTGTTTCCAGCTTTTCACGCCGGCGACGAAGCGAGTGATAGATCGCGGCTGGCGAGGAAGCCAGGCGACGCTGCAAGATTGTCAAAGCGAAGCCAATCGCGCTTTTCCGCCCACCGTGCTCTAGCTCATCAATGCGATTGAACTCATTACGCACATAATCGGTCACGTTCTCGTAGAGGTCGAGTTCTTCCGGCGACAAATCGTAGTTGACAGATATCGCCCGGCGCTCCGTGAAGAGCCGCGTGCCTTCAAAGGTCAGCAGCCGTTCTTTGATCATGCGACGCATTAAGTCGCCTACATCGCTGCGACGAGCGCCGGCTCGCGCGCGCCCTTCAAAGCGGTCCGGATCCAGCAACTTCATAAACAGGTCAAAGTCGTCATCCTTGCCATTGTGCGGCGTGGCAGTCATCAGAAGTAGATGGCGCGTCAGCTGCCCCAGCAGTTTGCCGAGCTTATAGCGCTTGGTCTCCTCCAGCTTGTTGCCAAAATACGTGGCCGACATCTTATGCGCTTCGTCACAGACGACCAGGTCCCAGTTGGTTTGCGCCAAACGGCTTTGAATCTCCTCATTTCGGCTGATTTGGTCCAGGCGCACGATAAGACGGTCGTTTTCGGCGAAGGGGTTGCCGCTGCGTGATGCTTCAATCAGGTCGCGCGAGAAAATCCTAAAATTCAACTGGAACTTGCTGCCGAGTTCATCCTGCCATTGCTCGGTCAGATTGCCCGGCGCGCAAATCAAACAACGCCGAACATCTCCCCGCACAATCAACTCGCGAATAAGCAGGCCAGCCATGATGGTCTTGCCGGCGCCGGGGTCATCCGCAAGCAGGAACCGCAAGGGCTGACGTGACAGCATTTCTTCATAAACTGCGGTGATTTGGTGTGGCAGCGGCTCGATCAGCGACGTATGGACGGCGAGCACCGGATCGAATAAATGCCCTAGATGAATTCGATAAGCCTCGGAAACGAGCGTCAACAACCGACCGTCTCCGTCAAATGGCCACTGTCTTTGCTCCAGTGGTGTGGATAGAGACACCTCGTCATTACGATAAAGCACCCTTTCACCCAGGCTGCCGTCTGCACGGCGGTAAGCGACCGAAACTGAGTTGGGCCCGCTCCGCTCCACCGCGAGCAGCTCGACTGTCTGTCCCGGCACGATGCCAATCACTCGCATCTTGCGTTCGAGTTGCTCCAGTCTAATCATGCGCTTGCCTTTCTTGCCGCGTCAGCTGCGAGCCTGCGTTCCGTTGAACCGCTGGCATTGCGCGCCCAGGCGATGATCGACTTGCCGGCAATGCCTGTTGAGTACAAAAAGGATAACACTGTGTCGAAAATCATCAATCGCTTGAACGCTGTGAGCTGCTGCGCTGTAGTCCGAAAGCGCACGAAGGTCCGCATGTTAGGATCCAGAGGCCTATCACTTAACCATCCAGAGTTCCGGTTTCCGGCGTTTAGCGACTTAATCGTTCAACCACTTAAACCAGCTCATGCGTGGCTGCGGTCCTCAGCTGGCCGCAGCATCCAGCATCCATCCCAAATTTTGCAATGATTTGTCCGGCGCGATACAATCACTGATGGAATATATTTCCAAAAGAATAGTATTGAGAGGAAAAAGACTCATGTACGCACAATCCAGGATCCGCTCTCTAATCGGAGTGATATTTGTTGTAGCGCTTGTGATGGCGCTGACGGCGATCGTCGGAGCCCAGGAGGACACTCGGGGCATATTGCGCGCGCTCAAGGGTAGCTCTTCTGCCGCGTCTAACCTCGATCCTATGACGAATATGGAAGGACCCACCAAGCAGTTTGTCAACGGTCAGCTGACTCGCAGCGATATGGGCGCGACCTTTGTGGTTCCCGCTTTGGCCGAGTCATGGGAATCGGACGAAACGGGCCAGGTATGGACTTTCCACCTCCGCCAGGGGCTAACCTTTCATGACGGGTCGGATTTCACTTCGGCGGACGCGCTTTACAGCATTCGGCGTGTCTTGGATCCAGCCACAGCCTCAGGTATCGCAGACAGACTCGCGGCCATCGACGAGCCTAATATGACGGCGCCAGACGACTACACCATAGTGATACCGCTGAAAGCGGTTACCGTTAATTTCCCCGACCTACTTGCGCACCATCGTATGGTTATGATACCCGAAGGCAGTGGAGACACCATTGCGCAGACCGGCATAGGCATTGGCCCGTTCCGGGTCGTGACCTCGAATCCGGTAGGGGTAACCGTGTTGGAGGCCTTCGACGATTACTGGGAGGGACCGCCAGGTTTGGCCGGCATTGAACTCTACCACATCTCTGAATCAGGTGCCGTTGCGCAGGCGCTGCTCACGGACCAGCTCGATTACGTGGGAATCGGTAGTATCTCAGCTGAGAATTTCGCCCTGTTCGAGGGGAACGATGATTTCACCTTCCTAGTTCAACCGTCTGGCGGTTGGTCGGCCCTGGTCATGGACACCACAGTGGCTCCCTTTGATGACCTTCGCGTGCGCCAGGCCTTTAAACTGGTCCAAGATCGCCAGGAAACTCTTGAAGTGGTTTATGCCGGACAAGGAGACATTGCCTGCGATACCTCCGTCTGGAAAAACGACCCGTTTTATCATGAGCTGGATTGCCCACGGGACGTCGAGCGGGCCAGGGAACTGCTGGCTGAAGCAGGCTACCCGGACGGCTTGGATGTCGTACTAACTATGGCGGATGTCTATCCACCGTTTCCCGCGCTGGCTGTCGCGTTCCAGGAACAGGCCGCCGATGCCGGGATCCGGGTTGAGATCAACCAGGTGCCTCCCGACACATACTACTCCGATGTTCCAGGGCAGGTACCTTTCTACCTTGATTGGTGGGGCCAGCGCCGCGCCGGCCCAGGGTTGCTAGAGCTCTTTAGCTGCGAATCGGGTCAAAACTTCCCAAGATGGTGCAACGAGGAATTTGACCAGCTGCTGGCGGACGCGGGCGCCGAGCTCGACTTTGACAAGCGCAAAGAGCTTTTGGCGCAGGCTCAGATATTGGCAAGTCAAGAGGCTGGCTGGTTGAACCCTGTCTTCTTCACCGCCATTGACGTGTTCAATTCCCGCGTCAAGGGCGTCACAAGAAACTTCACCGAGTACATCCATCTCTTCTATATCGAGGAAGACTAGAACCAGCGTTTGCTGGGCTAGTCCCCATTTCGCATGCCCCTCTCCCCCATACATGCAAGCGGGGGGCGAGGGGCAAGCGTTTCGCCCACAATCACATTAAAGCCCAATGCGCCTAGGGGCGAGCAAACGAACTGTGCGTACGGGCGAGCAATCAGACTGTGTGTAGGGGCGAGCCGGTGGCTCGCCCCTACAACATTGAGTTAAGATAAGGACGCGATGCTAAAGCTCATTGTCCAGCGCCTGATATTCTCGGTCATCACGTTGACAATCGTCGCGATTGTCGTCTTTGCGATGACCGACCTTTTGCCCGGTGACTGGGCGACCGCCTACTTTGGCAAGTGGGCGACGGAAGAAGGTTTGGCCGCCATGCGGGAAGAGTACGGCCTCAATCGTCCGGCGACCGAGCGCTTTGCCGAATGGCTCGGCGATGCCCTGCGCGCTGATTTTGGCGACTCGCTGACGCGCAAAATGCCAGTTGTCGAGTTAATCAAATTTCGGCTGCGCAATTCCCTGCTCTTGGGCGGGCTGGCTTCACTGGTCACGATACCCTTGGCGACCCTGTTGGGCATCACCGCTGGCTTAAGGCGCGACCGGGCGGCGGATGCAATTATCTCGACCGGTTCAATCGTGGGGATGAGCACGCCGGAATTCGTTATCGGCACCCTCCTCATCTGGGCGCTGAGCGTTGGCTTGGGGCTCTTTCCCTCGATGACCCTGGGCAACCCGGACGCGCCCATCGCGGATTTGCTGCCCAATGTCGTGATGCCGACCATGACCCTGACGATCGCCTCGACCGCGTATCTCCTGCGCATGGTGCGCACGATCACGATCAATGTGCTGACCAGCGAGTATGTCGAAATGGCCACTTTGAAGGGCCTGCCGCGCGCGCGCGTCGTATTCCGTCACGCCCTGCCGAATATACTTTTGCCGACGATCAACATCATGGCGCTGATGCTCAGCGGCCTGCTCGGCGGAACTTTCGTTGTCGAGGTCGTCTTTAACTATCCAGGCTTGGGTCGGGCGCTGGTCGACGCGGTCAGTTTCCGCGATGTGCCGATGATTCAAGCCATCGCCTTGCTCTGGGCGGTGATGTATGTCTTCTTCAACCTGGGCGC
>WTGN01000062.1 GCA_011523545.1 Chloroflexota bacterium
TCCTTTTGCTCATTGGAAACAGTACCATTATAATCCAAAACCATACAGCTAGGGAGGGGGAGCTTGTCACGGCGGGACGCATGGAATTTTGGATGGGCCGCGGCACTGTCGCGCCTGTGTCTACAGATCTCTATATGGTTACAGATGGAATTTTGCATTGCATTGGAAAACGAGAATACAGTGGTCATTACTCGGTGCCCTCTGTGTCCTCGGTGGTGAAAAAATTATGTCATCACCCGGGTCTGCCGATGGCGACGCGGCGCCAAAATTGACGACGCCGCGCCTATCGGATACCATTCAACCAATCGGTTGCGCAACAGGTTACATAAGGAGGGCAGCGAGCGGATGAAACGCATCACCATGGCCGATGTCGCGGAGCGCGCCGGCGTCTCCAAAGCGACGGTTTCCCACGTGATAAATAATACGCGCTTCGTGGAAGCGGCCACCAAAGACCGCGTCCAGGAAGCGATTGGCGCCCTTGGCTACCGCCCGAACGTCGCCGCCCGCAGCTTGACCACCCAGCGCACCCGCATCATCGGCTTAATCGTCTCTGACATCACCAACACCTTCTTCGCCGAGCTCATGCGCGGCATCGAAGATGTGCTCGTCGACAACGGCTACAGCCTCATGCTCTGCAACACCAACGAAGTGCTCGAGCGCGAAGAGTATTACATCGACATCCTGCTGCGGCAGGGCGTGGACGGGATCATCGCCGCCGCCACCAGCCAGGACTGGGACGCCCTCAACGAAGCAGCCAAACTCGGCATCCCCATCGTCATGCTCGATCGCACCTTTGAAAATGCCGATTCGCCTTATGTTGGCGTCAACAACAGCCACGGCGCCTACCTCGGGACAAGCCATCTGATCGATCGGGGTTATCGCGATATTGGCATTTTGTCCGGCTTTCAGCGGCTCTCGACCATGCGCGAACGATTGGCCGGCTACGAGCAAGCCTTGGCGGAAGCGAATCTGCCGCTGCGCGAGAACTGGTGCATCGACAGCCCCCTGTCCATCGAGGATGGCCGGCGCGTCATGCAGCAGTTGATGTCGCAGGCGGAGCGGCCGCGCGCCGTCTTCATCTCCAACAATCTCTTGAGCCTCGGCGCTTTGATGGGCCTGCGCGAGATGCAGTTGGCCTGCCCTGACGATGTCGCCATCGTCGGCTTCGATGATCATCCCTGGGCGCAGGTCTCAGAGCCGCCGCTGACCGTCGTGCGCCAACCGACCTATGCCATCGGCGAGACCGCCGCCCACAAGGTGCTGAAAGCCCTGGATGACCGGGACGCGGAAATCCCTTCGGCGCTTTTCAACTGCCAGCTTGTCCTCCGCAACTCAAGTTGAGTAGGGGCGAGACGATGGCTCGCCCGTAGAAACAGAACCACATAGGAACTTGCAAACGGAGCGCTACCATGACCAATCGCTACCAACCTACCTGGGCTTCGCTGAAAACCCATCCCACCGCCGAGTGGATGCGGGCGGCGAAGTTCGGCATATACACCCATTGGGGCATCTACTGCGTGCCGGCGACGGGGCCCAACGTCACCTGGTATCCCTACAATATGTACCGCGAAGGCAGCCCACAGTACGAATACCACTGCAAAACCTACGGGCATCCCTCAAAATTCGGCTACAAAGACTTCATCCCGATGTTCACCGCCAAGAACTTCGACCCCGATGAATGGGCCGAGCTCTTCAAGCGGGCGGGCGCTCGATTTGCCGGGCCGGTCGCCGAGCATCACGATGGCTTCCCGATGTGGGATTGCAGCGACACCGAGTGGTGCGCCGGCAAGATGGGCCCCAAGCGCGATGTCGTCGGCGAGCTGGAGAAGGCGGTCCGCGCCCAGGGCATGCGCTTCATGGTCGCCATGCACCACGCCGAAAACTGGTGGTTCTTCCCCCATTGGAAGCAGGAATACGATACGTCCGATCCGCGTTATGCGGGCTTGTATGGCGAGCCGCACAATCTCGATTTCGCCTTCGACGCCGGCGGCGAGGCGCACCATCAAGCCGAGTGGCTGGCGCAGGACAAACCGAGCAAGGCTTTCTTGCGCCGCTGGTACAACCGGCTTGTAGAAGTCGTCGAGCGTTATGAGCCTGACTACATCTGGTTCGATTTCGGCCTGCGCTATGTGCACGAGCAAATCAAGCAAGATTTCCTCGCCTATTATTACAACAAGGAAGCCGAGTGGGGGCGGGAGGTGGTCGCCACCTACAAATGGCACGATATCCCGCCCGGCGCCGCCCTGCTGGATTTTGAGCTGGGCAAGACCGCCGAGCTCACGCATTATGAGTGGATCACCGATACCACCGTCGATGACGGGCAGGGCTGGGGCTACATCAAGGAGACCGAATACAAAACCGTAACCGAGATGGTGCAATACCTGGCCGATAACGTCAGCAAGAACGGCTTCATGCTGCTCAATGTCGGGCCCAAACCCGATGGCACAATTCCCGACGAATCGAAGGCGATCCTGGAGGGCATCGGCGAGTGGCTGGCGGTCAACGGCGAGGCGATCTACGATACCGTGCCCTGGAACACCTATGGCGAGGGGCCGACGCAAATGACGCATGTCGGCGCTTTCAGCGATACCAAAGAGAAGCTCGAATACAGCGCGCGGGACATCCGCTTCACCGTCCGCGACAACATCCTCTACGCCATGACATTCGGCTGGCCCGAGAAAGAATTCCTCATCGAATCGACGCGCGCCTTCTACCCGGGCGAGGCGCGCTCGGTTGAGCTGCTAGGCGTTGAGGGCGAACTGAAATGGGAGATGACGGCGGAAGGCATCAGAATCGAACGGCCCGAGCAGAAGCCCTGTGATCATGTCTTCTGCTTCAAAATCACGCGTAACACGAGATTGTGAGCGATTTATTCAACCCCCCTCTAAATCTCCCCCCGAGGCATCAGGGGGAGACTTGCAATCGTATGTGCATTTCTATTCTGGAAAATCATGTCGCCGTTGGCGCTCCCCTTCCCTGATGCTTCGGGGAAGGGGTCGGGGGATGGGGTTGGACTTCGCAGCTTTCGACGGTGCCGCCGCTACGGTAAAATCAAGGCAATTTACTGAATTACATGGAGCAGCCCGTGACCCTCCGCATTGACTCACATCAACATTTCTGGCTTTTCAATGCCGAAGATTATGGCTGGATGGCGGGCGATCGCAGCCCGCTACAAGTCGACTACCTGCCGCCCGACCTGCAGCCCCTGATGGCGGCGAGCGGCATAGACGGCACCGTTGCCGTGCAAGCGCGGCAGGTCCTGCGCGAAACTGAATTCTTGCTGGCACTGTCGGAGCAATACGATCTGATTCGCGGTGTGGTCGGCTGGGTGGACATGCGGGCGGAGGATGTCGAAGCGCAGCTCGAGCGCTTCGCCGGGCATCCGCGTCTGGTTGGCGTCCGCCATATCGTGCACGATGAAGCCGACGACCGCTTCATGCTGGGCGGCAATTTCCTGCGCGGGCTGGCGGCGCTCAAGGGCTATGATCTGCGCTATGATTTGCTGCTCTATCCCAGGCATATTCCGATCGCCATTGATGTTGTCAAGCGATTCCCCGAACAGCCTTTTGTGCTCGACCACATCGCCAAACCCTTCATCAAAGACGGCATCGTGGGCGCCTGGGAGGGCGACATCCGCGCCTTGGCTTCATACGACAACGTTTGGTGCAAGGTCTCGGGCATGGTCACGGAAGCGGCCTGGGGCGCCTGGCGTCAAAAGGATTTCGAGCCTTATCTCGATATCGTCTTCGATTGTTTCGGCGTCGAGCGCCTGATGTTCGGCAGCGACTGGCCGGTCTGCACACTGGCCGGCAGTTATAGCGAAGTGGTCGGCATCGTCGAGAATTACATCTCAGCGCTCTCGGCCGATGAGCGGGCGGCGGTCATGGGCGGCAACGCGGTCGAGTTTTATCAGCTGGCTTGAGCGCGCGGCCGGCGGCGAAATTTGCGCGAGGGCGCAGGCTGTGCCAGAATCGGCGGCGAAATCAAGGTATTGATTGGAGCGGCTTATGTTTTCCAAGGGAGATTTCAAGAGCGTCAGTCTTGGGTATCGTTTGGTCGCGCTGCTGCTGTGTTTGGCGCTTCTTGCAGCGCCGGCCGCCGCGCATGACAGCCTCGCCGATGCTGCCGCCGCCGCCGCCGATTCGATGGCGGAGTACAATGTCAGCGAGAGCGAGGTCAGTTTCAGCAACGAGGGCCAGACGATCATTGACACGCTGGCCATGCCGGAAGGCGACGGGCCCTTCCCGGCGGTCCTGCTGTTGCATGGCTTTACCGGCATGCGGCATGAACTGCCCGTTATCGGCACCGAAGACACGATGTTCAGCCGCGCGGCTCGTTGGCTGGGCGAACGCGGCCTCGCCACGCTGCGCATCGACTTCCGCGGCTCCGGCGAAAGCGACGGCGCCTGGGAAGACACCACTTTCAGCGGCCAGATATCGGACGCCATCGCGGCGCTGGATTACCTGGAGATGCTGGAAAGTGTGGACAGCGGCAATATCAGCATCCTGGGCTTGAGCCAGGGTGGGCTGGTTGGGGCGGGGGCGGCCGGGCGCGATGCCCGCGTCAGCAACCTCGTGCTTTGGTCGGCGGTGTCGAACCCGGTCATGAGCTATGGCATCCTGCTTGGTGTTGACACCTTGCTGAACGGCGTCGCCGCCGGCGACGAGGCGCTGAGCATCACCTTGCCCTGGGGCGCCGAGACCTCGCTCAAGGGCTCTTTCTTCGAGGACATTTTCCTGGTGGACCCAGTTGCGGAGATCGCCAATTACGGCGGGCCCCTGCTGGCCATCACCGGCTCGCGGGATGACACCGTTACACCGCAGCCACATGCCGGCCAGGTCTTCCTCGATTATCACGAGGGCGAGGAAGCGCTGGTGGTGCTGGATGGCGACCATGTCTTTGATGTCCTCGTCGGGGATGTCACCGCGGTGATCGACGAAGCGCTGGCCTATAGCCTGGCCTGGCTGCAATCCAACTAGAGAAGCGCATGAGCGCGCGGACCTTGACTATACCAGTACGCGGCCGGTCGCCGTTGGGACCGGTTGGACCTGCGACTGCGCCAAGTATGACGCGCTAAAGAGAGGCGCGGCACACGGTCCTGCGCGCAGCTCACGCAACTATTATGGCGGTCTGGCGCAAGCGTCGCCTCGCCCGGGATTTGCCAAAGTAGATTGGAACGATATCGTGAAAGCGATTGTCCTTGAGCAGCCGGGTCTACTAAAACTGCATGATGTCGCCGCGCCAGCGATGGCGGGCTCCGGCGAAGCGCTCGTGCGCGTCAAGCGCGTCGGCATCTGCGGCACTGATCTGCACGCTTTCGCCGGGCAGCAGAATTTCTTCAGCTATCCGCGCATCATGGGCCACGAGCTGGCGGTCGAGGTCTTGCAAATCGGATCAAGCGATTTCGACCCGGCCCCCGCAGTCGGCGATTTATGCTGCGTCATCCCTTATATGCACTGCGGCGACTGCATCGCCTGCCGCCGCGGCAAGACGAATTGCTGCGTTGGGATGCAGGTGCTCGGCGTGCATGTCGATGGCGGCATGCGCGAGCAATTCACCGTGCCCGTCGACAAGCTGCTGCCGGCCGCCGATATACCGGTCGAGCAGCTGGCGCTGGTGGAGATGTTGTGCATCGGCGCCCACGCGGTTGCGCGCGCTGGCGTTGCGCCCGGCGAGAATGCGCTGGTGATCGGCGCGGGACCGATCGGCCTGGCGACGGCGCAATTCGCCAAGATCGCCGGCGCTGATGTGGCGGTGATGGAGGTCAACGAAAAACGGCTAGACTTCTGCGCCGATGTCCTGGGCATCGACAAGCGGGTCGACGCTGGCGAAAATCCGCTCACGCAGCTGCGGCAACTCCTGAGCGGCGAGCTGCCGACTGTGGTCTTCGACTGTACCGGCAGCGGTCGCTCAATGGAAGCAGCGTTCGACTTTGTGGCCCACGGTGGCGTACTGGTGCTTGTGGGGCATATCAAGGGCGATATCCAGTTCAGCGACCCGCATTTCCATTCGCGCGAGTTGACGCTGCTCGCCAGCCGCAACGCGACGCGGGCGGATTTCCTCAATGTCATCAAGGCTTTGCGCGCCGGCCAGATTAACCTGGCGCCCTGGATCAGTCATCAGGCCACGCCGGAACGCATCGTCCCCGAGTTTCCCACCTGGCTCGATCCAGCAACCGGCGTCATCAAGGCGATGCTGAGCTTTGAGCAATAGAGCAGGTGAGCGACATGAGCGAGAAACCAGCGACTCGAAAGATCAAGTTTTACCGTTCACCGGTGCCAGCCGCGGATCTGGCCCGCCTCAACCAGCGCAGCGACGCCAAAGGCATGGCGCAGACCCTGGCTTTTATGGCGGTGCTCATTTGCACCGGCGCGCTCGCCTGGTACGCTGTCGGCCGGGCGCATTGGCTGGTCGTTATCGCGCTCATCTATTTGCACGGCGCCCTGCACAAGTTCTCGGTCAACGGCTTCCACGAGTTTTGCCACAAAACGGTCTTCAAGACGCCAGCGCTCAACGTCGTCTTTCTCCACATCTTCAGCTTCCTGGGTTGGTACAATCACATCTCGTTTTGGGCCAGCCATCAAGCCCATCACCGCTACACCTTGCACCCGCCCGATGATTCCGAAGTGGTGCTGCCGGTCAAGTTTACGCTCAAGTCTTATCTCGGCTTTGCCTTCATCAATGCGCGCGGCTTCTTCCTGCGAGTAAAGCACGACCTGTTTCTCAGTTTCGGCATCATCAAAGACGATTGGGAGCGCGTGCTCTTCCCGCCGGAAAACGTGAAGGGCCGGCGCGCGCTTTTCAATTGGGCGCGCACGCTCATCATCGGGCACGGCTTGATCGTACTCTTCTCGGCGCTGACCGGCTGGTGGATGCTGGCGGTGCTGGTTAGCTTCGCGCCCTTTTATGGCGGCGGCTTTCAGTATCTGCTGAATGTGGCGCAGCATATCGGCTTGACCGACAACACGCCCGATTACCGCATCAATACGCGCACCATCGCGCTAAACCCGATTCTGGCATTCCTCTACTGGCAGATGAATTACCACATCGAGCACCACATGTACGCGGCGGTGCCTTGCTACAACCTGCCCGAATTGCACCGGCTGGTGAAGCATGACATGCCCGCGCCCTGCCAAGGCGTGATCGGCGCCTGGAAGCAGATTATCCCCATCCTGCGGCGCCAGCGGATTGAGCCGGATTATCAGTTCGCGCCGGAAGTGCCTGGGCCGGCTGTCTTGCGTTAGGATAATCGCTACGATGAAGATCAACGTCACTTTTGATGTGCCCGCGGCTATAGCAAATGGACTGGCAAATGGAAGTCTGGAAAGAGTCGGCGGCGTTATTGTTTTCGCAGATAACAAGCGCATCGTGGCTTGGCTGCAAGAAAGTGGAAATATGTCGTCGGGTGCAGCCAAGGGCTTCACGCTATTTTCGACGCTTCTCGCGGCAGTCGGAACGAATGCGGGAACCGTGGAGACATTAACAAGCGTGGTACACGTAGGTGCAGATTTCCTGGATTTAGCGGTAACGTTTTACGCGCTTGAGAAGATAAATCGGCGCATTGATTCCTTGCAAGACCAGATTAGCGCAGTCTACGATCGGCTCGTAAAAGAGTATGCGAAGAAGAGATCTGCTTCAATCAAATTTGCGCTCGATCAGGCAGATTCCTTCTTGAATTCCAATTCGATTGAAAAGCGGCGCGGGATGTATCCTCTTGTAGAAAGAGACCTCGGAAAAGCAGTGACGTATCTCCTTGAGGATATCGAACATTGCCTAGATGAAAATAGGCTATCCGAGGCTGGCCAATTCATCGATAGCGCGATTCTGCTTTCTTGGGTGGCGGCTTTCTGCATGGTCGATTTCGGCCACGATGATGATGCCAGTTACCAACTACAAAAGATCACAACCGATCTTGAGCCGCGTGTGCGGCGTCTCGTGCGACGCCTTGTCGGGAAGAACTCTGCACTGTACTTCCATAAATCTGTATCGGATGACTATCTTGACAGATATATCCAGATTCGCGCGTGGCTGGACGATTATGCCAATGTTTGGGAGCATGTTGTGAAGAAGGCTCGCAAGGGTTTCTGGAATAAGAAAGTCACCAGGGCTCTCTTTGAAACAAAGTACATTGGACTTCACAAGTACGCAGAACTAAGACGGAAGCCATTCTACATGGAAAACATCCCGCGAGCCGAGCGCGTCATTGAGAATTTCCAGCGCTTGGAAGGTTATGCACTTCAGATCGAGTCGCTGGGTAAGCCATATCGCGACTACAGAGTGATTTCAGAATTGGCTGCGGTGCGCCTGGCCGACCACGACGATTATGTGCTTGTAATTGACGAAGAAATGCTTGCACGGCTGGAGAGACTGAGCGCTTAAGGCTCGCATCTCAAGCATCATAACTCCCGGCCGTGACATCGCCGCCGCTGCCCGTCCAGTTGGTGTGAAAATACTCCCCGCGCGGACGATCAACCCGCTCATACGTGTGAGCGCCGAAATAATCGCGCTGCGCCTGCAACAAGTTGGCCGGCAGATTCGCCGAGCGGTAGCCGTCGTAGAACGCCAGCGCCCCGCTCATGATCGGCAGCGGAATGCCATGCTGGATGCCGGTCGCCACTGCCCCGCGCCAGGCCGCCTGCGCCCCGATGACGGCGTCGCTGAAGTAATCGTCCAGCAGCAGATTCGCCAGCGCCGGGTTCGCAGCGTAGGCCTCCTGAATCTTGCCCAGGAAAGCCGAGCGGATGATACAGCCCTCGCGCCACATCAAAGCCACCCCGCCATAATTCAGATTCCAGTTATAGGCGCCGGCGGCGTCCTGCATCAGCATATAACCCTGCGTGTAACTGATGATCTTGGCGGCGTAGACCGCCCCCTCCAGGTCGCGGATGAAGGCCGCCTTGTCGCCGCGGAATTCGGCTGGCGGGCCCGGCAGCACTTTGGAAGCGGCGACGCGCTGCTCTTTGATCGCCGACAGGAAGCGCGCGAAGACCGCCTCGCCGATCAGCGTCAGGGGCGTGCCTTCTTGCAGGGCGGTGATGGCCGTCCACTTGCCGGTGCCCTTCTGGCTGGCCACATCGAGGATTTTGCGCAGCAGCGGCGCCCCGTCCTCGTCTTGATAGGCCAGGATTTCGCCCGTTATTTCAATCAGGAATGATTCCAATAAGCCCTTGTTCCAACGCTGGAAGACCTGGCTGATCTCGGCTTCGTCCATGCCCAACAGCGCCGACATCAAATGATAAGCCTCGCAGATCAACTGCATATCGCCGTATTCAATGCCGTTGTGCACCATCTTGACGAAATGGCCGGCGCCGTCTTCGCCCACCCAATCGCAGCAGGGCTCGCCAGAGGGCGCCTTGGCCGCCACCGCCTGCAAAATCGGCTTGACCGCGCCCCAAGCGGCGGCCGAGCCGCCCGGCATGATCGACGGCCCGTAGCGCGCGCCTTCCTCGCCACCGCTGATGCCGGCGCCGATGAAGAGCAGGCCCATCGCTTCGACTTCCCGCGTCCGCCGTATCGTGTCGTTGAAATTGGAATTGCCGCCGTCGATGATGATATCGCCTTCATCCAGCAGCGGCGCCAATTGCGCGATCGATTTGTCCACCGCTTCGCCGGCTTGAATCATGAGGATGATCTTGCGCGGCCGCTCGATGCTAGCGACGAATTCGGCCGGCGTATGAGCGCCGATGATGTCTGTATTCGCCGCTTCGTTTTCCAGGAAGCGCGTCACCTTTGAGGTTGTGCGGTTGAAGACGGCGACGCGAAAGCCGTGGTCGTGGATGTTCAAAGCCAGGTTCTGGCCCATGACCGCCAGGCCGATTAAGCCGATATCCGCTAGATTGCCCATGCCCGTTTCCTTTCGCCGCCCACGCTCACAACAGAAACCGACCCGACCGGTCGGCGCGAATTTCATTGTAGCATTGGCGCGGCGTATTGGCAGGACGCAGAATCAACCCCGCCAGAATGTCATCTGTAGACTCACGCGCGACAATGTCGCCGCTCACGCAAAACACCTTGCATCCCG
>WTGN01000083.1:0-44227 GCA_011523545.1 Chloroflexota bacterium
CCTGGTTGATCTGCAAGCCATAGACGCCTTCCAGCGAGGTGTAGATCGGCGCCGGCGGGCGCACCACTTTGCCATCGCCCAGCTTCATCATCTCAAGCTGCGTGCCCAGGAAGGGGTAGATCGCGTTCAGATCGGCATCGTCGTAATTGGACTGGCGGCTGAAATCAGCGAATTGGTAGCCCTTGACGTTGACCTCGCCCATGGCCTTCTGCGCTTCGGAACCGGTCGCCCATTTGATGAATTGCCAGGCCGCTTCCTGGTTGGCCGAGGTGGACGGCATGCCCAGCGACCAGCCGCCCAGGCTGACCACTTGCTCGCCGCCTGCCGTCAGCGTCGGCAGCACCGCCGTCTCGAACTTGTCGACGACGGGCGACGGAGTGCCGGTCAGATAGCCCTCGTTATTGACCAGGTAGAAGTAGGGCGTCCAGTGATAGAACATGCCGATATCGCCTTGCGAGAAGCGGGTGCCGGCGTCAAACCAGAGGTAGTTGATCGATTCCGGCGGCGACAAGTCGTAGAGGCGCTTCCAATCGTTGAGCGCGGCCAGGTTGGCATCGCTGTTGATGGTCGGCGTGAAATCCCAGGGCGCTTCGGGGAATTGGGTGAACCAGCGCGTGCCGTAGCTGGCGGAGAGCTGGCTGTACATGTGCACGACGGGCACCGGCTGGGCGCCGATGACAGTGGTGCCGTACATCGATGTGCCATCGAGATCCATGCCGTTGATCTGCTCGAGGATGCCGAAATAGTCCTCCCAGGTCCACATGCCGGCGTCAGCCACCGACGAAGGCAGCCGATCGACCCCGGCCGCTTCGAAGAGATCGGTGCGGTACATGATGCCTTGGGCGTAGGAAGCGATTGGCAGCGTCCAGACCTGGTTGCGCCAGGTGCTCAGCGAATAGAGACATTCGGGCAGGAAGTCATCGAAATGGGCATCGGAATCCATGGAGATGAAATCATCGAGCGAGCGGATCCAGCCGTTGTCAGCATATTGGCTGATCCACATTTGGTCGACGGCGATGACATCAGCATCGGCGCTCTGCGTCAGAAAGGCGTTGACCAGGCGCGCCTGCAAGGCGGTGTAACCGAGCGATTCGATGTTGACCGTGATGCCGGTCATCTCGGTGAATTGATCGGTCACGCTTTGCAGCGCCAGATCCCAGGGATCGCCGACGGTCAGCACGTTGATCGCAGCATCGGATTGGGCGGCGACGCGGGCGAGATTGCCCAGTGGCGACGCGCCCGCCAGCGCGGCGCCGGCAGCGCCACCGGCCTTGAGAAAATCACGGCGGCTAATTCCTTGCTTGGACATAATTGACTCCTTTACATTGAATCATAAGCGAATCTGTGCATTGCCATGTTGATTCGATAGGCGCCTCCCCATTTGTTCCAGGTCCGTCTTCTGAAACGCCCTGTGAATTGGGCGTCGACGGGCGACCCATTGGCTCGCCCCTAGAAGGTTGTCGATATTTGTCGCTTGCCTTAATCTTGCCGTCCCCTCGCATGACGCTCTTGGATTATCTTCGCTATCAGCCTAGATCATCAGCTTGCCGCCCTGCATGACCGGCGCGTCATCGACATAAACGGCGCCGTCGGTTCGCATGTCCTTGACCAAATCCCAGTGTATGCGCGATTGGTTTTCTCCGCCAGAATCAGGATAAGCCCGGCCCAGCGCCAGATGGATCGTGCCGGCGATTTTTTCATCATAGAGTATATCGTTGCAGAAACGATTTAAGTGCGGATTCAAACCAAAAGCGAACTCGCCCAAACGGCAGGCGCCGGCGTCGGTCGTCAGGATCTGCCGGAGGAAATCTTCGTTGCTGCGCGCGCTCGCATGAATCAGCGCGCCGTCGCACCATTCCAGGCGGATGTCGGTTATCAGCTTCCCGCCAAAGACGCCGGGCGCGTCAAAGTGAACCCGCCCGTTGAGCGAGCTGTTGACCGGCGCGGTCAAGATTTCGCCATCGGGCAGATTGATGCGCCCGTCGCAAACCAGCCACTTGCGTCCAGCGACAGAAAATGTCAGGTCAGTCTCCGCGCCGGCGACGATGCGGACTGTCCTCGAGCCACAAAGTTTTTCCGCCGTCACCCGCCAGCGCGCCGCAGCCGCTTCGTAATCCATACCGCAGGCGGCGAAGAACATGCGCTCCAGCTCACGCAGGTCGATGCCGGCGTTCCGCGCCATCGCCGCATTAGGCATACGGACCAGGCACCAGCGCGTCTTCGCCCAGCGCATGGCCGAGATTTCGCCCTGCGCCGCCTGATTGGCCGCCAAAATCGGCGCCGGAATGTCATGCATCATGCCGAGATCACTGGCGCCGCGCAGTCCGATATACACATCGGCCCAGTCCATGCCATAGGCTTCGATCTCGGGCAGCCAGCTATGCTGCGCGGCATCGCCATATTTCAGCAGGGCATGGCGCAGCGTCTCGGAGAGAAACTGCACCTGCGGGAAGGCGCCGGCTTTAACGCAGGCTTCGTAGACGGCCTGCGCCAGCGGGAGGGTGTCGGCTTCGACCATGGCGATCATGACGCGTTCGCGCGGCTGGATGCGCGTCGAGTAATTCACGAGGACGTCGGCGACTTGCTGCCAGCGGGGGTCGGTGGCGTCAGGCATGGCGGGTATGGAAGGGGACGTGTAGCCGGGTCATGGCGGGAGTATAGCATGGCGGTGGGGGACAGGCGATTATGGCATTTTGCAGCAGAGAGGCGGAGGTGCAGAGAGTCGCGTCAGGCTAGTTTTCAATGAAATCCGCGCGAATACTGAAAACGGAATGCTGCGCGACGCTGCCGCTCTAGTTCAACAGTCCCGCCCGCCCCGGCGAATGTTTGTAGGGGCGACTCGGTGAGTCGCCCACAACAGCAACAACTAATTATATGTGCGGGCGAGCCACCGGCCCGCCCCTACAGCGACCTCGCTGTTAGGTTATCGAATTCTCCACCCGCGGCTGGCCGAGGTATTGCCGCTCCTGCTCCACGATCTCCGGATCCAGCTTCACAAACAGCGGACTCGGCGCCCGCAACCTCTGCCCCGGCGCCAACTCGCTCGCTTTCCATTCCCCAATCGCCTTCGTTCCGTCATAGACCAGCGCCAGATGATCGCGCGTTGCTTCGCTGTAATTCTCAATACGCAACTCGCCGAAGAGCTGCCCGTCGTAACCGAGCATCTCGTGGACTTGCTGCGAGCTGAAGGGGACAAAGGGCGCGAAGAGAATCTTCAAGTTGTCGATGCAGCGCAGGGCAGCATAAACCGAGCGGGCGGCATCGGCGCGGTCGGGCTTGAGCGCTTTCCAGGGCTCGCGTTCATTGAGCCAGCCGTTGACCGCGCGCGCCAGCCCCAGCGTTTCTTCCAGCGCATCCTTCAGGCGGACCGCCTGCAGCAGCGCGCCGACTGTCTCGAAGCCGGCTTCGGTTTTGGCGATGATCGCTTCGTCTTCCGGCGTCAACTTGTCGTATCCCGGCACGGCGCCATCGAAGCGCTTATAGGCGAAACCACAAACGCGATTGACCAGATTGCCCCAGGCCGCCAGCAGCTCATTATTGACGCGCGCCAGAAAACCCTCCCAAGAGAAATCGCTGTCTTGGCGCTCGGGGAAAGTGCGGGCGACATAGAAGCGCACGGCATCGGCTTGATAGCGCTCCAGCAGGTCGGGCAGCCAGACCGCCCAATTGCGCGAGGTAGAGAATTGCTGGCCCTCGATATTCATGAATTCGTTGGCCGGCACATCGTAGGGCAGCTGCAGCGGAACATCGGCATAAATCGAGTCGCCCTCGTTGTAGATGCCATCGATGCCCAGCAACTCGGCTTGCCAGATGATGGTGTGGAAGGGGATATTGTCCTTGCCGATGAAGTTGTAGATTTTGGCTTCCGGGTTGTACCACCACTTTTTCCATTCATCCGGTTTGCCGCTGTTATGCGCCCATTCAATGCTGGCGCTGAAGTAGCCCATGACCGCGTCAAACCAGACGTAGAGGCGCTTGTCTTCCCAGCCATCCAGCGGCACGCGGATCCCCCAGTCGATATCGCGCGTGATGGGGCGGCCGCGCAGCCCCTCCTTGACAAAATTCTGGCTGAAGCGGCTGACGTTCGGGCGCCAGTGATGCTCATGCGCGGCGAGATAGTCCAGGATTTGATCGGTGAAAGCGGCCAGATCGAGGAAGTAATGTTCCGATTCGCGGCGGACCAGCTTATCGGCGGGGTTGCTGCGGCTGTGCGGATCAATGAGCTGGACCGCGTCCATCAAGTTGCCGCAGTTCTCGCATTGGTCGCCGCGCGCATGCGGGTATTTGCAGATGTAGCAAACACCCTCCACATAACGATCGGGCAAGAAGCGCTTCTCGCTCTCGCTGTAGAGCAGGGTCTGCTTTTCTTTATACAAGTAGCCGCGCTCTAGCAGGCGCTTGAAAATGTCCTGCGCCACCTGGTGATGGTTCTCGGTGTCGGTATGGGTGAAAAGGTCATAACTGACGCCGATCTTCTGCTGGGTTTGCAGGAAGCGCTCATGATAATGCTCAAAGACTTCCAGCGGGGTCTGGCCGCGTTTGTCCGCCTCGACCGTTATCGGCGTGCCATGGCTGTCCGAGCCGCTGACCATCAGCACATGATTGCCGCGCAGGCGATGATAACGGGCGAAGATATCGGCCGGCAGATAAGCGCCCGCCAGATGCCCGATATGCAGGTCGCCATTGGCATAAGGCCAGGCCACCGATACATGGATGGTTTCCGCTGACATAATCCGCTCCCTCTATTGCGATCATCAAGTATGCAAAATAAAAACCGCCTGTCGCTGACAGACGGTATCAAGATTGAGCGCTGTGCTGCTTAGGCGAGCCGCAACAACCGTCTGTCGTCGGTGACAGTCGGCATCCGCATAGGCATCGCGATCAGGTGACAGTTAAGCATTCCGCGAGTGTAGCATGAGCGGGACGGCGGCGTCAAGCGCATGGTACGGATTGGCTGGCGAGCCTTCGGGAACTGGTCTATGATTCGCGCCTGTTTCGGGCTAAATTTGCCGGCGAGGCTTGCCGATTCGGCGAGTGGCCAGAACCGGCAGCGAGAAACGATGTGAAATCTCAAGGCGCGCCAATCGTGAATCACGCGGAAACGACACGCGGCAAGCGGGGGCTGGCTTGCCTGCTATGGGGCGCCTTCGCCTTCGTCTGCCTGCTAATTGCGGGCGCGGTCCTGATGGGCGCGGTGTATGCCGGCTGGAACAGCGGCCTGGCGACGGCGCGCGCGCAGGCCAGCATCACCGCCGAAGCTTACGCGCGGCAGCAGTGCGAGCGCATCCCGCTTGATCTGGCCGCCGGGAACCCCCAGCTGGCGCAAAAGCGCTTCGAGGAATTGCTCAAGCAAGAGCGGCCGCCCGGCTGCCTGTTCAACCTGGCGCCGACCGCCACCGCCGCCTTCCTGCTCTCGGCCACCAGCCCAAGCCCGCCGCCCGCCACCGTGCTCCCGCCAACGTCCACCGCGCGCCCGCATACCGCGACGCCCCCGTCCGCCAGCAGGAGCGAGCCTAGCAGTGAAGCCGGCTATGACCTGAACGCCTTGCTGGAAGAGGCGCGGACTGCGCAAAGCCTGGGCGACTACAGTGCCGCAATTGACACGCTGGCCGCCATCATCAGCATCGATGGAGATTTCGAGCGGGAGACGGTGCGGCGCATGATGCTGGAAGCGCTGACCGCCCGGGCGCTGGCCCTCTTCCGCAGCGGCCGCCTGACCGAGGCGATCGTGATGACCGACCGCGCCGAAGAATACGGCAGCATCGACGACCTCAGTTACGAACGCTACATCGCCCTGCTCTATCTGGATGGGCAGCGCGCCAAAGCCAGCAATCCGGCGGAAGCGGTGCGCAGCTTCAGCCGCCTGGTTCATGAATTCGGCCTGCGCGATTATGTCAATGGATCGGTCCTGACTGATCTGCAGGAGGCGCATCGAAATTACGCGCTGGCGCTTTCCTTTCAGGGTGATCACTGCACGGCGCAAGCACAATTTCAGGCGGCGCTGGATCTTCAACCCGGCTTCAGCCGCGTCAACCCGGTTGACCTGGCGGCCCGCCGCGATCATTCGGCACAGGCATGTCAGGAAGATGGGCGGGAAGCAAGCGCAACAGCGGCGGACGCCGAGAATGTCGGGGTCAGCGCAGCCACACCGGCCCCGGTTGGCCAGTCGGGGTAACAGGCTATTGCCACGTGAGAGGCAGGATCTTGCCTAATGTAGGCTTCCGAATTTCCCTTCCCTAATGCTTTGGGGAAGGGCCGGGGATGGGGTAGACAAACGCTCGATGATCGTCGCAGTCGCCATGCCGCCGCCGCAGCACATCGTCTGCAAGCCGTAGCGCGAGTTGGTCGTCTCCAACGCATTGATCAGCGCAGTCATCAGCCGCGCGCCGGAGCCGCCCAGCGGGTGCCCAAGGGCGATAGCGCCGCCGTGGATATTGACCTTTTCCAGATCGCCGCCGGTCTCTTTTTCCCAGATGCGTGGGACGGAGGCGAAAGCCTCATTGACTTCGAAGAGGTCGATATCGCCCATATTCAGCCTGGCCCGCTCCAGCACTTTGCGCGTCGCCGCGATGGGACCGGTCAGCATCAGATGCGGGTCGCTGCCGATGGTGAGCATAGCGACGATGCGGGCGCGCGGCTTCAAGCCCAGTTGACGGGCGCGCACGGCCCCGGTCACGAGGACGGCGGCCGCCCCATCACTGATCTGGCTGCTGTTGCCGGCTGTGGTCACGCCGTCGCGGCTGAAGACGGGCGCCAGCGCCGCCATTTTTTCCAGCGTGGTCGTCGGGCGGATGCCTTGGTCACGCTCAACCAGCAGCGGCTTGCCCTCGTCGTCGAGGCCATGAATCGGGACGATCTCGAGCCGCAGCGCGCCGGATTCGGTGGCGGCCCAGGCGCGCCGATGGCTCAGCAGTCCCAGTTCATCCATCGCTTCCCGCGTGATGCCCCAGGCCGCCGCGATCTCATCAGAGGCGATGCCCTGCGGGATCATGTTGTAGGCTTCTATAACGCTGTCGGTGAAGGGCGATGCCCCGCCCGGCCCCAGGCTCGCGCCCATCGGCACGCGCGTCATGCTTTCGACGCCACCGGCAATGACGAGGTCCGCCTGCGCCGACGCCACCATAGCCGCCGCCAGATGTATCGCTTGCTGGCTGCTGCCGCACTGGAAATCGATGGTCGTGGCCGGCGCCTCAATGGGCAGTTCCGCATCAAGGACGACGTTGCGCGCCAGATTCATCGTCTGCTCGCCAACCTGGCTGACGCAGCCAAATATCAAGTGATCCACTGCGGACTTGTCGAGGGCGCTGCGCTCGAGCAAGGCGCGGACCACATGCGAACCAAGCCTGACCGGATGCTGCTCGCGCAGCCAGCCGCCCCGCTTGCCCAATGGTGTTCGGATAGCGTCGACGATGACAATGTTGCTCATGGCTGCCCGCTCCCTCACTTTGCTGTCTTCAATATAGCGTACTCCGGCCCGGCCAGGCTACCGGCGCGCAAGACGGGGTAGGCAAAGGAATGGCAGGCGAGGGCGTATGCTAACGGGAGTTACTTCAGAAGGACCGCCACCAGCGCAAGCGCGCTAACCAGGAATGGCAGGCCGAATGAGATCGCTTGGCCGATACCCTTAAAGCGCTGCTGGCGATCGCTGATATCCTTCAGGCTCTGTTCAATGGAATCGAATTTTTTGTTCAATTCCTGGGTTAGTTCGCGGGTTTGCTCATTGACCACAGTGCGTACGAATTCTTTCGTCGCGAGCGCGTCCAGCTTGCCGCGCAGTTCGCCAATTTCTCGTTCGTGGCGTGTAATCTGTTCTTTGTCGGTCATCCGATCCACCTGCCGATAATGATATGATTTCCATGTGAGAATTTCATTGCATACACATTATCACGGATCTTAACGCATTCGTCAACTTAAGTATGATAATCTATCGAAACAGTTCAAAAATATCGCAATTCGTCTTGTAAACGTTTTTCGTTCAAATCTGCGGCTGAGGCTCGCCGATGCGCACTTCGAATTCATAACCCAGCCGGCGCAGCGCTTCCACAGCGGCCGAGCGCGTCTTGTCGTTGCTGTTGTCGGCGAAGCTCAGCAGGGCGTCGATGGCGCGGGGATCACCGATTTTACCCAGGGCTTGGGCGGCGTTATAGGGGGTGACGAACCCGGGGGCGTCCAGAGCGCGGATCAGGGGCGGAACCGCGCGGCCGTCTTTGAGCTTGCCCAGCATCAAGGCGGCGCGACCGCGCACGATCAAGTCTTCCTGGCTGTTGTCGACGATGCCGATCAGCGTGCGCAATGCCTGTTCGCCGCCGACCATGCCGAGCTTCATGACAGCGGTGCGCCGTCTATCTTTGTTCACATCGCGCAATTCTGCGAGGATAGCGCTTACTTTGCCGTTCTGTTCCGAGTCCACCATGGGCCGCCGCCTTTCGCCTGGTCGCGCCTTCGCTATCAAACATTTGACCGGTTTCAGCCTATCTGACATTCAGATGGCGCTGGCGGAAATTGCCCGCCGCCTCGCGTTATTTTACCGCGTCTCGCGATATTCTTCTATTAGATAAGCCGCTGGATTTGAGCAGAACGCACAAAAGCTTGCCGCCGCGCGGCGTGTTTGCAGCAATTCTGTGGCAGCCTGTTAGGGCGGCGGTGCTTCGACGCGCAGCTGACCGTCGTGGATGCGGCAGACGCGGTCGGCCTGTCGCGCGATTTCAGCGCTGTGCGTCGCCATGATCAAAGTCTTGCCCGCTTCACGCGTCAGCCGCAGCAGCAGGCGAATCACCGCCTCGCCCGCCTCGTCGTCTAGGTTGCCGGTGGGCTCATCGGCGAGCACGATCTGCGGCTCATTCAGGAGCGCGCGTGCGATGGCGACGCGCTGCTGCTCGCCTCCGCTGAGCTTGTCGGGAAAGGTCGCCGCCCGATCGCCCAAGCCGACCTGCCGCAGGAGATCATCCGCGAGCGCTTCCACCGCCTGCCGCCGCGCGCCGCCCAATTCTTGCGGCAGCGTGATATTCTCGCGCACGGTGCAAGTCGGGATCAAATTGAAGAATTGAAAAACGATGCCAATGTTGTCACGGCGAAACAGCGTGAGCTGCCGGTCGTTGAGCGGGGTGATGTCACAGCCGGCAATCCGGATTTCGCCGCTATCGGGGCTGTCGATGCCGCTAAGGAGATTCAGCAGAGTGCTTTTGCCGCTGCCGCTTGCGCCCAGCACCGCCAGGAATTCGCCAGCGCCGATATCCAGGCTGACGCCATCCAGCACGCGCAAACGGCGGTCGCCCTCTATATAAGCCTTGCGCAGCTCGCGGATTTCTACGATTGCGTTCCTTTTCATGCCTCCTCCAAGGCGGTTCAATGCGCCTTTTGCCGAGCAGCGCCGTATAATCAGTTAAGAACGTCAGAGAGGACCCGGGCAAACACTAAAGCAGGCGCGCCAGAATTGCTAGCCCGCCTGGCAGCCAGTTGCAGCGGGCCGAGCAATTAGGCTCAGATGCTACGCCCGATGAAAGTATGCATAGGCATATCTCGACTCCATGTTAAAGGCGCCAAGCAATCAGGAAAACGCTATGATCCTTGCGCATTATGGTGAACACGCTCTTCGCCAGCGGGAGGAAACGCGTGATGTTCCGCAATCTTGTCATGCGCATATCATCGTTTTGCCTTATGATTAGGGTGCAGAGTGTCCATACCGAGGTGGCCTGAAGCGGCCAATTCTCTTTGCAGGAGGCAAGATCATGAAGCGAACCCACCTTGTCGCAATCGTTATTCTGGCGCTTTTGACGCTCATTCCCCTTGCGAGCGGGCAAGATGACGCCGAGCTAATCACATCGGTAAACCCGGAAACGGTGAATCCGGCGGCGCATATCAGCTTCCCGCCGCCCGTGTATGTGGTGCGCGACAGCGTGGACATCCGCGGTACCGTCAACTGGGACATCATGCGCAACTTCTTCATCGAGTTCCGCCCCCTTGTGCTGGGCATGATGATGGATGAAGGAGAGCAGAATCCGCAGTGGTTCCCGGCGACCTTGCCGCGGATCGAAGCGGTGGAAGATGATGTGCTCGGCAGCTGGAATACCGCTACCCTGCAGGATGGCTTGTACGAAATCCGCTTGACGATAAACACCGGCGGCGACACGCCCGAATATGTCCGCGTCAGCCCCATCCGCGTGGAGAACAGCCCGCCGTCCTTCGTCGCGGAGGAGCAAGTCGCGGCAGCGCCCATGGAACCGGAGGCCGAGCAGGAGACGATGGCCGAGGACGAGGACATGGATGAGCAGGAGGCCATGACCGAGCCGGAAGAAGAAGCGCCGCCCGACACGTCGCCGCGCGTCATCGCCACGGTGAACTCGAATGTGCGCGCCGGCGATTCGACGCAGTACGCCGTCATCGGTCACCTGCTCGAAGGCCAATCAGCGCTGGTCAAGGGCATCAGCAGCTTCGGGACAAACTGGTACTACATCGAACTGGCGAATGGACGGAATGGGTTCATTTTCCCCGGCATCGTGCGCACTGAAGGCGATTTCGAAGACTTGCCGCGGATCAACCCGCCGCCCTTGCCGCCAACGCCGGTCCCAATCCCGACGGCCGTCCCGCCGCCGCCGCAGCAGCCACAACCCCAACCCCAACCGCAGCCGCAGCAGCCGTCAACCGGCGCCGACCTTTACATCGAGTCCGCGACCATCAACCCCCATCCGGTCGCCTGCGGCCAAACCTACGAAATCAGAGCTACTGTGAGAAACGGCGGCTCGGCCGCCTCAACAAGCGGTGGCATCATAACCGTGCGCGACAGCGGGCTTTCGGGCTCAGCGCCGGCAGAATCCACCGTGATCGCTTTCGGCCCGCTGGCGCCTGGCCATGCGCAAGTGGTTGTCGGCCATATTACACCGACCATCCACGTTGAATCCTTGCATCACATTAACCTGTATCTCGATTCGCAGAATCAGGTGGCGGAGACCAACGAAAACAACAATCACCGCGCGGAGCAGCCCTACTTCCTAACTGGCAGCTGCTAGACTTCCGCTGGCCAAGGCGGGGCGGGTTCAGGCTCGCTCCGCCCTGCTCTTTTTCGCAAGACCGTATAGCGATTCAGGTTCCGCCCGGCGCCATCGGCGCGATAATCGGCGATGACCGTCAAGCCGGTCGCGTCGATCAGTTGCGCGTGTTCGGCATCATCGACATAATGGCAATAGCGCAGGGCCGGTTCACCCCGGCGCCAGTCCAGCAGATAATCATGCGCCTCCACATCAATGCCCGCGGGCCAAGGTTGGATGCGTTCCCGAAAGCGCGCCCGCTCATAAAAGCGCCAAGCCGTGAAGACAAGATAACCGCCGGGCAGGACCGACTTGGCGGCCACGGCCATCAATTCCCGCCGATTACTGAAACCCGGCACGTGATGGATCAGCCCGAATATGGCGACCAGCTGCGCCTCCAGCCGCGGCAGCGCCGCCAGCATGATATCCGCTTCAATCAGCCGCGCGTCGATATTTGGCGCTGCAGCCGCTTGGCGCCGGGCGCGGGCCAGCAGATCGGCATTGCTGTCGATGCCGATATACTCGAAGCATTCAGACTGCCGCGCCGCCAAAAAGACGGCGAAGCGCCCGTTGCCGCAGCCCAGATCCAGCACCGAGCGCAGCGGCAGACCAATCTCCGCAAGCAGCCGATCCCAACCGGGCCAGGCCGCTTGGCGCGCTGCGTCGAATTCAGCGGCCGTCGCCCGATAGAATTCGCGATTGATCCGGTTGAGCCGCTCTATCGTCGATCGATTCATCGCGCCGTTTCCCGCGCCTGACGCGCGTCATATTTTAGGCGTGAAAGCCCGGCAAGCCGGTAAGATTCGCCGCGCTATTGTCGTCTTAGGTTGTGAAGACGATAAACGCCTCATAGTCACGGCGCTTTTGCCGCCGCCCATTGTATCATCTGAACGGATTTTACCCCGCTCAGCAATAGATATGTTATAGTGTGGCTAGACTGGCCAGACAGATTGAGCATGTCGGATGAGTGACGCGCGAAAGGGCAAATTGCTTGTTAAGAGGGTCAAATGCGCGTATACGAAATGAGGCGGAGATGTCAGAGGGTCAGAATTTAGAACAGCGCCTGCACGAAGGGCGCCACAAATTTCAGTCGGTCTACAACAAAGCATTTTGGCGCGAGCTACTGAGCCAGTTGACCGGCCGGCACCAGGACTTGCTCAACTTCGATGAGATTCGCAGCCGCTTGCACCTGCATGAAGAGCACTACGAGGGCGTGCGCGATGTGCCGCTGGAGCAGATAGCGGGCAGCGTCGGGCGCTACCAAGATTTCACGTCGACTTTTCTGCCGCGCAAATCCGGCATGAAAGAGCGCTGGAGCCGGGTCTACGCGCTGGCGAACAGCCTGGAAGGGCCGCCGCCGATTGAACTGTACAAGGTGGGCGATGTCTATTTCGTCCGCGATGGCAACCATCGCGTCTCAGTGGCGCGGCAGCTGGGCGCCAAGACCATCCAGGCGCATGTGGTCGACATGCCGACAACGATTCCCTTGCGGCCGGGCATGAGCCATCGGGAATTGGAAGCAGCAGAAGCCTATGCCAAATTTCTCGATGAGACCGGGCTGTCGCGGTCGGTGCCCAAGCATGAATCGATCGAACTCACAGAGCCGTCGCGCTATCATGAGCTCATGGGGCACATCTTCCTGCACGAGCGCGCCATGGAGCCGCTGGAAGGCCATGCGCTGACGACCGAGGAAGCGACTGCCGACTGGTACTACACCATGTACAAGCCGGCCATTGAGTTGATCCGCAAGTACGATGTGCTCGCTATGGTGAAAGGCAAGCGAGGCGCGCGCACAGAGGGCGATCTCTTTCTCTGGCTGATGGACAATCTGCTGGACCTGCGCCACCAATACGGCGATGACGCGCCCGTGAAATCCATCAGCGGCGCGCTCAAGACTTATTTGGAAGAGGAACGCGTGAGCGTGCCCGAAGCCCTGGCCACCGAAAGCGACCAATCCTTGATTCTGACGCGGTCGCAGGCGCTAAAGGCCGTCCGCGCCAAGCGCAAACCCCTCCCGCCGGAGCCGGAAGACCGCTCCGAGACGGACGCGTTGATTTCCTGAATAGGCCCTGTTCAACGGCGTAACGGCTCCAATGCCGTGAGCTTCATAAAGGCGCGCTCTCGCTGGCTCAAATTGTCAAGGAGCGCGTCTTCATCTTCGTATAGGCCAAGCGCGTCGTAGGCGGTCTTGATATAGTCGCGAACGGTGGTCTCAGTCAGGAGAAGCTCATCAGCGATTAGCGCCGCGGGCATGCCTTCAATGGCATAAAGTTCAATGGCCCGGCGCACGCGCGGTGTCAAACCCTGGTATTGAGTTGGCTGCGGCAGCGCGGTGGCCAGGGGGCTCGCGGCGCGAGGATGATTGATTATTCGGCGCGCAGCATCCATCCGCCGGCTGTAAAGCATCTCGTCCATTTTCAACTGGCTGGCAATGCAAACTGCTGAAGCAATGTAGATGCGCACATCCTCTTTGTGAAGAAAGGCGCGGGCGCCGCCTTCCGCTGCGGCGTAGAACAGGTCGAGGTCGTCAACATGCGACAGGCAGACAAGGCTTGCCGACGGGATCCTATCGACAAGCCGCTGGATTAACTGTCGGACGTCGCCTCGCTCGCCCACATTGTTGACATCAAGAATGATCACATCGGGATAGTCCGCGGCCGCCAAGCCCTCTAGCGCCAGCCAGAATTCCCTAAGGCTGGAATAATCGGTCAGCGCCCGCGTTCGGCGGTCCCAAGCCAGATAGGCATGGATTGCTTTTTCGGTATAGTAATCGCTGTCAATGAGAGCCACTTTCAGGTCAATGCCGCCGACGCCGGTCACAATCTTTCTCCCCGTTTCAAATAAGCGACCACTTCAGCAGCGAGATCGTAATCGCCGCCGGGGATGATGTAGGCGCCCTGAATCAGCCCGCTCATTTCGTCCAGCAACTCCTGCGCGATCAAGACGCCTTCGCGCCGCGCGTCTGCGCCCGCATCCGCGATCCGCCGGATGATGGACTCCGGGATAATAATGCCCGGCACTTCGTTGTTCAGGAAACGCGCCTGGCGCAGGCTGTGCAAGGGCATGACCGCCATCAAAACCGGCAGGTCAAAATCGGCGCCCGTCAGCTCCTCGTAGCGCTGGTGAAATCGGCGAATCCGATCCGCCTCAAAAATCGCCTGCCCCAGGGCGAAATCAGCGCCGGCTTTCAGCTTGCTCCGCAAAACGCGAACTTCGCGGTCGATATCTTCGGCGCCCATGTTGAGCGCGCAGCCAACGGTGAAACTGCTCGGCTGCCCGATGCTGTGCCCGGCCATGTCCACGCCTCGGTTCATGCCTTGCTTGATGACATCAATCAGCCGGGAGGGCGCCACATCGCTCATATCGCTGGCATCGGGAAAGTCGCCAATGCGCGTGGGATCGCCCATCACGACGAACAAATTGCGCAAACCGAGGGCATGTGAGGCCAGCAGGTCGCCTTGAACCCGCAGCATGTTGCGCCCGCGCGTGGGGAAATGAAGAACCGTTTCGATGCCGAGCTGGGTTTGCAGCAGGTGCGCCACCGCCCAGGCGCTCATTTTCATGCGGGCGGCCGGTGTATCGGCGACGTTGATCAAGTCAGCGCCGGCCGCTCTCAGGCGGCGCGCGACCGTGAGCAGCTGCTCGGTGTGATAGCTGCGCGGCGGCGCCATCTCGACCGTCACGGTGAATTGACCGGCCGCAAGCCTTTCGGAAAGCTCGGTCGGATGATCGGGCGCATGTTCTTCGTGCTGGATATCGATCTCGCCGATATGCAGATCGACGAAGTCGGCGCTTGGTTGATCGAGGGCGCGGCGCATTGCGGCGATATGCTCGGGCATCGTGCCGCAGCAGCCGCCGATCACGGTCGCGCCGATGTTGACCAAGGTGGTGGCGCAATCGGCGAAGTATTCAGCGGTGGCGGGAAATAGTATGCGCCCGCCGACTACCTCGGGGAAGCCGGCGTTGGGCATGGCGGAGAAAACGGCGTCGGGCACAGCGTAGCGCATCTGCCGCAAGACCTCGGCGACGCCGGCCGGCCCGCTGCCGCAATTGACGCCGATGACGTCGGCGCCGGTCCGATGCAGATCGTTGGCGACGCGCGCCGGCGGGTAACCGGCGTAACTCAAGTTCTCATGATAGAAGGTCGCTTGCGCAATGATGGGCAGGTCGGCGTCCAGCTCGCGCAGCACGCTGATGGCGAGCAGCAATTCCTTGTGCTCGCTGAAAGTCTCGAACTGGATCGCGTCGACGCCGGCGGTCACCAGCGAGAAGAGCTGGGCGGCATAGGCGGCTTTGGCTTCCTCCTGGCTCAGGCGGCCGTAAGGATAGATGCCGACGCCCAATGGCCCGACCGAGCCGGCGATGTAGACATCACTGCGCTCGCTCTCGGCGACGGCCAGCCGCGCCAACTCGACGCCGCGCCGGTTGTAAAGTTCGACATGCTGCGCCCGCCCGGCGCCTCCCAGTTTGAAGCTGTTGGCGCCGAAGGTATTGGTTTCGATCAGGTCCGCGCCGGCCGCCACATAAGCCTTGTGGATGGCGAGCACGATTTCCGGGTCGTCGACATTCATGGCGTCGAAGCAGGCATCAGCGCGCGCATGCGATTCATGATGCAGCATGGTGCCCATCGCGCCATCGGCCAGGATGGGGGCGCCCGCTTGCAGTCTTTCGCGGAAACTCGGCTTGGTCATTTTGCTCCTGCGGGCGCCCTGGTAGCCAGCCCATTTATTAGTAACGTTGCGGCGGGCGACCTGATAGGTAGCCCCTACAACTATCCTTCTGAAGCAGAAATATCAGCTGCTCGCTACCAAGATTTGCAGATTCGCGTATTCTAGAATGACGGTGGTCGCGCTTTAGCCGCCAACTGCCGCGAGTCTAGCAGAAAAGCGAGCATTCTACGATTGAAGACACCTATGCAATTGGCGGCGGAGCTGCAGCGAGCAGGCTTGAAGCTCGAAGCGCGCATTCAAAAGCTCAGCGCGCATAAGATCGTCGCCTGGCTGGCGGCGAATCTGCTGCGCTTTCTCCGCTTGAGCCGGGCGCAAATTCGCGGCGGCCGCAAGCTGATCAAGCGCGACGGCGTCTGGTATGTGCCGCTCTGGCTGCCCATCGCCCTGCTTGTCGTTCTGGCTTCCACGCCCGTTTGGGATGACGCGGCGCAGGTCGCCAGTCGCTTGTCGTCGGCAGCGCTTCAGTTGATCCTGGGCGGGAGCGATGTCGAGCTGGCCGCGTTTTTCGCGCCGGCGGTCCGCCATTGGTCGGGCGAGATCAAGCGTTGGTCGGCGCAGCATGGGGTGGACCCCCATCTGCTGGCGACGGTGATGCAAATCGAATCCTGCGGGCACCCCACAGTGATCAGCAATGCCGGCGCCCGAGGCTTGTTCCAGGTCATGCCCTTTCATTTTGACGCGGGCGAAGACATGCTGGACCCGAATACAAATGCGAAACGCGGCGCCAGCTACCTCAAGTACTGCGCTGGCGCAGCCGATGATGTGATCGGGCGGACGCTGGCCTGTTATAACGGCGGGCCGTCAGTGCTCAAGCGGGCGCGCGAAAGCTGGTCCACCGAGACACAAAAGTATTATCGCTGGGGTGTGGGCATTTACAGCGACGCCATCGCGGGCGCCTCCCGCAGCGAAACATTGGAGCTATGGCTGGCGGCGGGCGGCGAACGGCTATGCGCGAGCGCGCTGGAAGCGGTAAAAGGCGAAACTGACTGAAGGCCTTAGCGGAAGCTGCGCATCACCGAGAGCACCTTGCCCTTGACCTCGCAATTGGCGGGATGCACATAAATCGGTTCATAAGCGTTGTTGGCCGGCTGCAGGCGGATGCTGTCGGCTTCGCGATAAAAATGCTTGAGCGTGGTTTCATTGGCTTCGGGCAGCCAGGCCGCCACCATCTCACCATTGTCCGCCGTGTGCTGCCGGCGCAGGATGACGATATCGCCATCTTGTATCATCGAGTCCACCATGGAATCTCCGCGCACGGTCAGCGCGTAAACCTCGCTCTCGTCGAAGCCGCCCAGCAATTGCGGCGGCACCGCGATGTAGTCGTCCTCGTCGATGTGATGGCCGATGTCTTCCGGCAGGGAGATCGGCTCGCCCGCTGCAATCCGCCCGACCAGGGCCACTCGCGGCTGCGCAGGCGCGCCATAGATACGCGGCGCCGGCGCCAGGCCCGGGATGGCGGCGACGATGCGCAGCCCGCGCGATACTTTGCCCGAGCGCTCGATATAGCCGGCGTCCACCAGCTTGTTGAGATTGTAATTGACCACCGAGGTTGAGCCGATGTCGCATTCCTCGCCGATTTCGCGAATGCTGGGCGGGTAGCCGCGCTCCCGCGTATAGTGGTGCATGAAACGCATCATGTGCTGCTGACGCCTTGACAATTTGCTAAATTCCTTCATGATTGCACCCGCCTCCCCTAACGCTTCAACACCGCCTGACATGTAGTATACACGAACATTTGTTTTCGTGTCAAATGTTCTAGCGGGTATTTTGCCAATTCAGCTAAGCTACCACTGTAGAGGCCTGCCGCCGGCTCGCCCGCTGTACTCGATCTCGCGTCGGGGACGGGCGACTCACCGAGTCGCCCCTACAAATTCATCCGAGTTGGGTCCTATCAACCACGCAAATCTCGCAGCGGGTCATCGCGCCGCAGGACGCCGGCGCCCCCTTTGATCAATCGCTGATTGCCGCTGGCCGGCAGGTCGAAGGTGTAGACCGGCCTGCCCTGCTCTTGCGCGAAGCGGGCGCAATACATGGCGCCGCCGTCATGCTTCGATTCGACGACAATGACGGCGCGGCTCAGCCCGCTGATGATGCGGTTGCGCGAAACCAGGCGCTGGGCATTGGCGCCCCAGCGCGGATGCACTTCGCTGACCAGCGCGCCCGACATGCGGATTCGCTCGGCAAGGGCGCGGTTCGCCTCCGGATAAACATTGAGGATGCCGCTGCCGAGCGCCGCCACTGTCAGGCCGCCCTCCGCCAAAGCGCCGGAATGCGCCGCCGCGTCGATGCCCAACGCCAGCCCGCTGACGACGGTGCGGCCCGCGCGCGCCAGCTTCAGCGCCAGCTCAAGCGTCAGGTAGCGCGCTGTCTTGGAGGGGACCCGCGTGCCAACGATCGCCACTGAGCTGGCCCAGGCCTCCTCGGGCAGGGCGCGGCTGGCGAAGAGAGCGGGCGGCGAATCATCATCCTCGGCCAGCAGCGCGGGGTAGCCGGCCTCGCCGCGCAGCAGCGCTTTGACGCCCCGCTCGCCCCAAGCCGCCAATTCCGGCGCCAGCAGGTCGAGGTCGATCGCCGCAATCTCGCCCGCGATTTTCTGGCCCACGCCCGACACTTTCATCAACTCGCGCCGGGGCGCCGCCAACACGGCGTCCAGATCGCCATTGAAATGGTCCTGCAGGTTCTTCATGGTCGCCGCGCCGATATTGGGCGAGAGGCTGAGCGCTATCGTTTGCAGCTGCGGGTGACTATCAGCCATCTTCATAGTATTCGACGATGGAAAGCTGGATCGTATTCGTGAAGGTGTTCACCTGGCGCAGCAGCGTCGACCATTCGGACGAGCTTTTGGGCGGCGACAGCTCCGACCAGGTCAAGATCGAGTTGAGCACAAAGTCGCTGAAAAAATAGAAGCCGCGCATCGCCTGCGGCAGCGTCAGCCCATCGGCAATCAGGGTGGCGGCATAATCTTTGCCCAGCGTGATCGCCGTCGCCAGTTCGGCATCGGGAGCGCCGGCGGCGACATAGCGGCGTATCGCCTCGAGCACGCGCCGGCCCTGCTCGCGCAGATGCCCTTTGCCCTCTTCGCTCATCGCCACATACCAGGGCGCCGACTCCAGGCGCTCGCTGCCGACTTGCATGCGAGTCTGGCCAAGGGCGTTCTGGATGATCACCTGCAGCTCAATCGGCTGGATATCACCCTGCGAGTCGACATATTCGGTCAAATCATTGATGTGGAAACGGCGGTGCTTGCCGGCGGTGCGGCGAAATGGCAGCTTGCCGCTATCGGCCCAGTTGCGGACGGTGGCCGGATGCACGCCAAGAATCTCGGCGGCGCGGCGCAAACCAACCCATTCGCTGCTCACGATGCTGCTCGCCTTCTGCCTGATTTAATGCCTGTTGATCGGGTCAGCCAAGTATACCCAAATGGTGGCCGCAGTCAATGCGCCGCCCTTACGGCACAGCGTTCAACGGGCGCGCGACCGCCTCAGCGCTCGGGCGGCCGCCGCCAATCGGGCGGGCGCCGCTGCAGCCGCCAGCGCCAGCCGACCGGATAGCCGATCATCTTGGCGACATCGCCCGTGAGGCGGAGCAATGGAATCAGCGCGATGCAAACAAACCACGCCGGCAAAGACCGGTCGGGCGCGCGGTTTATCACGGCCGGCAGGCGCCGGTAAGGCTGCCTCAAATAGACAGCGCCGCCGACGATGAATAGCAGCCAAAGCGCCGGATCAAGCAGGGCGCCAGCCAACAGAATGACCGGCGCCAGCACGAGATAGGCGCAGTAGCGGATGAGGTGGCGCTTGGGCCAGAGGTTCGCTTTGCCATCGCCGCGGGCATAAAAGTAATACTGGCGGTAAAACTGACGCAGATTCCGGCGCGGACGGAAATGGACCAGCGCGTCCGGCTCAAGTGCGAATGCGCCGCCCCCCGCGCGCAGGCGCAGGTCAAAGACCAGATCTTCGCAGAAGTCCAGCCAATCAGGATAAGCGCTGACGCCCTCCGCCGCCGCTTTGCGGAAAGCGATGCTGCGGCTGCTCGGCAGGAAGGACGCGCCGTCAATCTCATCCGCCAGCGGCAGCGTGGCGGCGCCCAGCGCGGTTTCAAAAGCGGTCTGCGGATCGGCCACAAAAAAGCCGCCTACCACATCCAACGCCGGCTCGGCCAGCAGCGGCCGCGTAATCGCTTCCAGCCAGTTCTCATCCAGCCGCACGCCGGCATCGGTGACCGCGATGATATCGCCGCGCGCTTCGGCGATGGCCCGGTTGCGGCCCTGGCTGATATTGCAGCCCGGTTCGACGAAAAGGCGCAGCGGCAATTCAGCGGCGTAGCCGTCCATGATCGCCAGCGTGTCGTCGCTGCTGCCGCCGTCGACGATGACAATCTCATCCGGCAGCCTTGTCCCGCGCTTTATGGAATCGAAGAGCTGGCGGATATTGTCGCCTTCGTTGAGGACAGTTGCGATCAGACTGATCATGGGCGTCTCAATCGGAATGTTCAAACCTCCGCGGTCTATGTGATTCCAGGCTCGCAGTTATAGTTTGCCACAGACTCGCGCAAGTCAGGACTTGGATCACAAGCAAAGGGAGCAGCGAACCAGGAGTCTGCAGGGCGAGAGACGGTCAATGTTTACGCGACCCTTGTATCGCACACCCGCCACCCCAAATGCCGGCGGGCGTTTCGCCGCAACGCCCGCTTGCAGCGTCTCCAAGTCTATGCGTACGGGCGAGCCGGTGGCTCGCCCCTACAGATTCCATTTGCACGACTGATTTCCTCAATCGACATCGGGCATATTGTGCGCTTCGAGCATAGTCTTGCGGAAGCTATGCACATGGCCATCCCCGCGCTCGGTCAACAGCGCGCCCCCGGCGGCAATCCTGATGTAGCCCAGCGCCCGCAGTCGCGCCAGCACGCGCCCCATCTTGCGCGGCGTCCAGCGGAAATGGGCATGCAAAGTGGCGACGCGCAATTCTGTCCCCGCCTGCGCCGTATGCTGGTGATTGTGTATATGCGCCAGCACCACCTGATCCTCAAAGAGCCGGCGGCGGGTGGCGCGGCGGACCAGCGTTGAGATCAGCCCGTAGCGCGGCGAGAAGACCCAGGCGAGGGTGAACAAGATGAAGATCATCAGCACCATCGAGGCGCTGATGGAGGAATCCCAGGCTTCTATCAATTCAAGCCCGAAGAGCCGGTTGATGAGGGCGATGCCCTCCGCGAGCGGGATGAAGCCAAAGAGCTGACCGCGCGCCAGGTCATAACCGAAGCAGGCGCCGGCCGCGCCGATGAGCGGGCTCAGCAGCAGCATCAGCGCCAGGCGATCCGTCAACAAGTAGGCGGCGGCGGGCGGGATGATGAAGAAGGCGATCACCAATATCGAGCCGACCGCGTCAAAAGCGCCGACCGCGACCAGGCTGACGAGAATCATAAGCCCGTAGTGCATCAGCCCGGGGCGAAAGCCGAGCGCCAGCGCCAGCGCCGGGTCAAAGGTGGAGAGCTTGAGCTCCTTATAGAAGACCAGGACAAAAGCAAGCGTGAGCAGCGTCATTACTGATGTGACAGCAATTGATTTCGGGAAGAATACCAGCGCCGGTTCGCGCTCCAGCAAGCCGGCAGCCCAGGCTTGGGCCGGGCTGTAGACGCCGCAATTGCCGCAGACTTCAACGAATTCGGCGCGGCGATCACGCGGGCTGATGCCCAGCGCTCGGCAGTTCAGGCATCGGCGCGTCATCTTGGCGGCGGGATGCTCTGCCGTGACCGTGACCGTCTCGCAATTCTCGAAACAGTGGCTGTTGGTATTGGCCCATGCCAGCCCGATCTCGCCGACCAGCACGGCATCTTCATCAAGATGCACATCATCGACGAAGCGCGACACCAGTATGACGGCGATGGCGAAGAGCAACGGGAAAGCCAGGCCCAGCGCGGCATCCTGACGCACGAGGCCGGAGCGGTAGAGCATCTCCGTCAGCAGGACTGTGCCGACGCCAGCCAGCGACGCGCCCAAAATCAGCCAGGGCGATGAGGTATCGCCTTCGACACCGAAGACCTCGGTCATCAAGAGAAAGGCGACCACGATGCCCAGCAGCACCGTATGGCTGATCGCGTCGCTGGTCAGCGACATGCCGCGCAAAAGCAGGAAGACCCCCAGCAGCGCGCCGCTAACCGCGATCAAGCAGCCGACCAATGTCGCTGTGTTCTGGGGCGAGCGCAAAAAGGCGTTGAGCTCGTCGCGGGTCAGGAAGTTGAGCAGAAACTCGATGAGCAAGCGCTCCAGGGGCATCATTCGCCAGCGCTCCCGGGCAATCGGCTTTCCAATTCGGCGATGGCCGCCGCCGGCAGCCGGGACGCGATGTCCACATGGCGCTCTTCCGCCACGATCGGCAGATTCAGTTCATGGGCGTGAAGACGATATAAATTCCAAAGCGCCTGGCTGCGCCCGTCGCGCCGCGCCAAGTCGATGCCGCTCTGGCTGAGCCGCCAGCCCTCAGCGCCCAGCCGCACATGACCTTCGCCGCTTAGCTCACGCAAGCCCAACTCGGCGCTGCGGTCGCTGACACCGCGGATGAAAGCGTCAGGAACGGGAGACTCGGCGGCGCCATGGGCCAGGGCGTAACGGTACAGATCGCGCAGTGTATTGCGGGCGGCGAAACGCCGGCGATTGGCGCGGCCCCGCAGCCGGCTCCAAAGCAAGCCGCGCCCGGGCGCCAGGAACAGCGACATCAGCACAAGGGCGAAAGCCACCACGATGATCATGGGACCGGTGGGAATATCACTGTCCAGCGCGCTGATGACCGCGCCGAATCCGCCCGAGAAGGCGCCGAAGACAGCCGCCAGGATGACCATCTGATCAAGCTTCTGCGTCCACTGCCGAGCGGCGACGCCGGGCGCGATCAACATGCCAACCATCAAGATCACGCCGGCCAGCTGCAAGCCCAGCACAATCGTCACCACGATCAGGGTCGAAAGCAGCGCATTGATAAGGCCGACGCGGAATCCATTGGCGCCGGCGAACTCGACGTCGAATGTCACCAGCTTGAATTCTTTCCAGAGGAGGGCGAGCGCCAGCAGGACAAACGCGCCAACAACGGAGACCAGCCGCACATCGCTTTCGATGATGGCGGCCGCCTGCCCGAATATGAAGTGATCGAGGCCGGCCTGGCTGGCGTCGGGGATCGATTGTATGTAGGCCAGCAGCGCGATGCCAGCGGCGAACCAGCTCGCCAGCACGATGCCCAAGGCCGTGTCCTGCTTGATGCGCGTCGTCGTCAGCAAGGCGGCCACGAAGCGCAAGCCGAGCCAACTGGCGACGCCGGCGCCGACGAGCAGCGGGCTCAACTCGCGGCCAGCCAGCAAAAAAGCGATGGCCACGCCCGGCAGGGCAGCGTGCGACAGCGCATCCCCCACCAGGCTTTCCCGCCGCAGCACCGCGAAACAGCCGAGCGCGCCGCTGAGCAGGCCCAGGATGGCGCCGCCCAAGGCGACAACGCGCACGGTGTAGGTGAAGCGCAAACCGAAAAGCGCCTGGCTCAGCGGAATAATGAGGGCGCCCCCAAGCACAATGGCGGCGATGATCAGCCAGACGCGCCGGCCCTCGCCCATTGACGCGGAGCCCGGCATCAAGGCGCGCTCGCCGTCATCAACTGCCCGCCATGCAGATAGGAGACGCGGCCACCATAAGTCCGTTCCAGGTTGTCCAAGGTGAAGACTTCGCTGGTTGGGCCCGCCGCGATGACTTCCACATTCAGCAGCGTCGCCCAATCGAAGTATTCGGCGACAGTCTGCAAATCATGATGGACGACGAGGACGGTCTTGCCCCGCGCATTCAACTGGCGCAGGATATTGACGATGGCGTTTTCGGTCACCGCGTCGACGGCGGCGAAGGGCTCGTCCATGAAATAAATCTGCGCCTCTTGCACCAGGGCGCGCGCCAGGAAGGTCCGCTGCTGCTGCCCGCCCGAAAGCTGGCTGATCTGCCGCTCGGCGAAATCGACCAGGCCGACCTGCTCCAGCGCCCGCAGCGCCAACTCCCGCTCGGCCGGCCCCGGACGGCGAAACCAGCCCAATTTGCCGTAAAGCCCCATGATGACGACATCAAGCACCGATGTCGGAAAGTCCCAGTCGACGCTGCCCCGCTGCGGCACATAGGCGACCAGCGAGCGGGCGCGCTCATAAGGCATGCCGTAAAAGGAGACGCCGCCGGCCGCCCGCGGAATCAGATTCAGCGCCGCTTTGATCAAGGTGCTTTTGCCGGCGCCGTTCGGCCCGACGATGGCCATCAGCACGCCCTCCGGCACATCAAGGTCGATATCCCAAATGGCCGGCTTTTCTTGGTAAGCGACAGTCAGGTCGTCAATTGAGAGGGCTGGTTTGTCTCGGTTTACCATCGTTCATCTTTTGCAAAATGAAAAAATACATGCCAGTTACATCTGTAGGGGCGTTTCGCTGAAACGCCCGCGTCCAAACCAAACAGATCACAATGGGCGACCCAATGGCTCGCCCCTACATTTTCTGGTCTTTGGCGGACGACCCAAGGGCTCGCCCCTACAGTTCTCCGTTCAAGCATCGCAATCGGCATTCCACAAATCGTCCGGCGGCTTCGGCATTAGACTCTTCGGCCAATCCGGAATCGCCACTGCAGCGCCCATGCACTGATAAGACTGCATAATCGTGAGGGCGTTCTGCGCCAGCATGCCGATGTAGCTGCCGCCGAACTTGCCCGGCTCGCCCATCGCATCGCCGAAGAGCTCGCGCAGGCCGATGCGCGCCCCCCGCCCTTGCGCCCGCACCGCCTCGATCACCGCCTCCACTGTATCGGGCGGAATGCTGCTCTCGACGAAGAGCACCGGAATCTCGTTGTCAATGACAAAATCGACCGTCTCCTGGATATCGCCGACGCCGGCTTCATCCTCGGTGCTCAAGCCCTGGATCGCCTGCATCCGCCAGCCGAAAGCGGCGCCGAAATACTGGAAGGCGTCATGCGATGTCACCAGATAGCGCTGGCCCTCCGCCACCGAGCGCAAGCCGGCGTCGGCCCATTCATAAAGCAGCTGCAACTGCTCGATGTAGTCTGCGGCATTGGCGTGATAACGCTCGGCATTGGCTGGATCAAGCCCGGCCAGCGTCTCCGCCAGGTCGGCCACACTGAGCTGCCAATTGAGCGGATCGAACCAGAAATGCGGGTCGTCGACATTCAGCAGCGTCTCCGACAGGTCGAAGCCGCCGATGATGAAACCGGCGTCTTTGACCGCCTGGCTCAAGGCATAGATCGCGACGCCCTGCTCCGACAGCGCTTCAAATATCGCATCGAATTGACCCTCGAGGTGCAAGCCGCTGTAGATCACCATCTCGGCTTGATTCATGGCGGCGATGTCGGCTTCCGTCGGTTGATAAAGATGCGGGTCGACGCCCGGTCCCATCAAGGCGGTGATGGCGAGGCCATCGACGCCCGCGCTCAATATGCGGATGAGGTCGGCCGCCTGGGTGGTGGTGGCGACGACATTGACTGTGTTTTCGCCCGCGCTCCCGACCGAGCCAAGCAGGAGCGGCAGAATCAGCAGCGGCAGCAAGCTATAGCGACGAATCACGGTTCAAGCCTTCTCGAAACTTATTTTAGCGGTATTAAGACTATTTTTAGTCTAACTTAAAAATTTTGTCAAGGGCAGCTAAAAGATTCCTCTCCGAGCGGGAAATTGCAGCGTCGGCATATCGTGTCGCCCGCGCCCGCCGAACCACCCACCGGTTAAAATTGTAGGGGCGACATATCGTGTCGCCCGCAGTCGCCAATTGAGATAATCGGGCGGTTCACAGAAGCGCCCCTACAGATCAGTCCGGGCTCGCCACAAACGCCAGCGCCGCTTTTTCTCCGGCATCAGCCCGTGGGTCAGGGTCGTCAAGCCGCCTCCATGCGCGCAAAAGAGCGGCCGCTGCTCGGCGAAGAGCGCTTCGATGCCTCGTGGCGGTCCGCGCCGGTTCACCATCTCCAGGAATGCGCCTTCGCGGCGTACGGCGTCCATTGTGCGCGCGCGAGTCAGCCCGGCTTCCCAGCGCCATTTCTCGGGGAAGAAGTAATAATAGTGCGTGTAGGTGACAGCGGTGATGACGGAGACCGCGCGACTGTCGTAGGACCACAGGTCAAGGCCGACCAGCCCGGCCATCTCCGCCAGCAGGACCAGGGCGCAGGCGCCGGAAAGCTGCGCTTCAAAGCGCGCCGGGGCGTCGGCGATATCGGCAATGCCTTTGAGATAGCCCTCGGGATGGATGATCTCAGCGACAGCGCGGCGGTAGACGGCGGCGCCCTGCTCAATGGCCTTATCGGATGCCAGGAGCGCGCCGGCCGCCAGTTGAAGCGCCCCGCGCCACAATTCCCCCTCGACGTCGTCAAGCCCGCAGCCCTCGTTGGCCGTCGCCAAAACCTCAGCGACGCGATCGCCCCAGGCCGGTTGCCAGGCCGGATGATCTCGCAGCATGGCGATGAGCGACAGCCAGCCCAGCGCGCGCTTCAGCCCCGTCAGGTCCCCAAGCGTAGCCGGCCCGAAGTCGGCATCCGCCAAGGCTTCAGCGGCGGCATGACCCGCCTGGACGTCAGCATAAAATTGGCCGCGCATGGCCGCAAGCTGGGCGCGCGCCAGCGGATCGGCGTCGGCAGTCTCAAGCCGGGCGAGCGCGCCGCGTATCGGCTCGCTTTCGCGCTTGCTCCGGGCGAGCTGCATGTCGGCAGCGCGGTGAAAAAGCCCTCTGGCCTGGCTGGCGGATGGCGGCACGTCGGTTATCTCCCGGTCGGGACAGACGGTCCGTTCGCCCCTGGCGCGTCGGCCTGATCATCGGCGAAGACCGGCGGTGATCCAGCGGCTGGAACATGCCTGAGGGGTGCATCCGCGCTCTGCCGTGGCGCCGGCGCGCCATCGCCGATCGAGGGCGGCCGCATTGGACCCGCGCCCGCCGGAGACGACGCCCGCGCCAAACGTGGCTGAAATACCAGCAGCGCTATCAGCAGGCCGATGAAGATCATGATTACAAAAGTGACGGCGCCCCCAAGCAATCCCTTGATGAGCGCTGTGGCAGCCGCCTCGTCCACGGCAAATCGACCGGCGCTGGCCCTCGGCGACGATTCAACAAGCAGCGAGCGAACGCCAAACTCGACGCGGGCCGGCGCCTCGCCAGGCTTCACCGACGCCCCAAAGCTGGCGGCCGTCGTGCCAGCAAACTCGGCGCTGGTCAGCTGAATGCGGTAGTCGCCCGCCAGTAGCCCATCAAAACAGAGCAATCCGCTGGTCGCGAAGGGCGAATCATCCAGCAGCGCGGAATCAATGATAAGGCCGTCCGCGGTCATCAAGCTGGCGCCGATGCCATGCGCGATCGCCCGTTCATCCGCGCCGCGCGCGCCATCGCCGTTTCGGTCATCGTAGGTCAAAATGCAAACCTGCCCGCTGTCCTGCGCCAATAGACTTTGCGCCATCAGAAAAGACAAGCAAAGCAACAACAGCGGCCAACGGCGGCCGCGCGATATTCTCAGCGGAAACGGCGGGCTGGCGGACATCAGCGGCTCCGAAGGAAGAGCGAGACCGCCATGCCGCTGAAAAAGACGACGCCCGCCAAGCCCAGCGCGAACAATCCGCTCAGTTCGCGCAGGAGGCTGCGCGCCCCCGCGTCGCCCGCCACCACCTCAAGCGGGCTATCAATCGGCGGGAGCGCGACCGCCTGCAAGCCCGCCTTGGCGCCGAGTTCGACGTCAAGCCGCCCGCCGGCGCGCAGGTCAACCCGCAAACTGTCGGCGCCGGTCCAGCCATAACCCGGCGGCGCGCCTCCGTCGATGCGGTAAATCTTCCGTTCCAGCCCGGCCCGGCAAATGGGCTCGGCGGCGCCCGTCGTCCGAATCTGCTGACGCGACGCGTTGTCATCGTCTTCATTTTCATCAAGGTCAAGAAGAATGATGGTCGCATCCCGCAGCATGATCTCGCCCGGCTCCCGCAGTCCATTCTGATTATCGTCCTGAAAGACGGCGACGCAAAGCTGCGCGCTCATGTCGGCCGGGTCGCGCATCGGCGCGTCTGCCTCCGTCACCGGCGCCGGCGGCCAATCGCCAGCCACGACATTCCCGCCAACGACACTGTCGCCGCCCTCGCCCGCGGCGTCGGTCTCGTCATCGCCATCTATTGCATCGGCGTTTTCGGCAAATTCGGGGGCGCGAATCACCACCAGGCGCTGCCCGATCTGCAAGAGCGCTTCCGGCTGCAGGTCATTAAGCGTCAAGAGCTGGTCGAGGGTGACGCCATAAGCATGGGCGATGGAGATCAAGGTATCGCCGGCGCTCACCGTGTGCACGAGGTCCGCGCTGTCTGCCTGCGCCTGAGCCAGCGAGAGCCCGACGGGAAGCAAGACGCAAAGAACTAGTAAGCGACTCAAGACTTGTCACCGCCCCCACAACGCATGAGATTGAGCGAGACAAATTATAACATGCGGCGACGCTCGAAATAGGGCAGGCTGCCTCTCCGCTCTCCCTCATCGCCGCGCGCGCTTTGCCCTGTTGCCAAACTGCCGCCGCGGCGAATCTCGGCTAAAATGAGGGCATGAGATTGGCAATCCTCACGCTGTTCCTGTCGCTCTTGCTGCAGTCGCCCGCGGTGCTTGCGCAGCCGCGAGAGATCGACGCCAGCGGCGCCGATGCAGCCCAGGACGGCGTCATCAGCGGACGTCTGGACGATAGCAATCCGCGCGACGTCTACACGGTGGAGGGCTTGCGCGGCGAGGTCATCCGCTTCGAGCTAGAGGCGACCGACGGCGACCTTGACCCGATGCTCAGCGTCTTCGATGAAGGCGGGCGCTTAAGGCTGGGCCGCGACGATTCCGCCGGCGGGCTGGGCGTCCAGCAGGACCTGACCATGGAGAAGACGGGCCGCTACTTCGTGGTGGTCGCGCGCTTCGGCTACGGCCTGGGCAAGACCAGCGGCGCCTACGAGCTGCGCATGACGCGCAAAGGCGTCCTCTCTGAAGCCGGCAGCACGCTGCGCTACAATGACTCCGTGCTCGGCACCATCAGCGATACCAGCGCCGAAGTCTATTACACCTTCCAGGCCGAGCAGGGCGATATCGTGACGATCTCGATGGTGCGCTCCTCTGGCACGCTGGATCCCTACCTGCAGGTCGTCGACGGCGACCGTTTCGAGGTCGCCAGCAATGACGATGAAAGCCGCGATACACGCAACGCGCGCATCGACGGGCTCATCATCGAGCGCAGCGGCGCCTACATCATCATCGCGACCCGTTATGACGACAGCGCGGGCAGCTTTGTGCTCAGCATTGAAGAGGCCGAAAACAGCGGCACCGGCAGCTCACGCCTGGCGCCCCTGCCCATTCAATACGGCGAGAGCCGGCGGGGCACGCTTAGCCACGCCCAGTACGAGCGCTATTACGCCTTCGACGCCTTGGCAGGTGATCTCATCACGATCGGCATGGAGCGCGGCGCGAGCGGCGATCTCGACAGTTATCTCATCCTGGCCGACGCCGATTTCAGCGCGATACAGGAAGATGATGACAGCGGCGCGGAATTTCAAGATTCGCGCATCAGCGATTACCGCATCCCGACCGACGGCCGCTATCACATAATCGCCACCCGCTACGACCGGGCGCGCGGCACGACCGGGGGTGAGTTCCGCCTCAGCCTGGACATTCTGGACGACCCGTCAGTGGAGGCGCCCGCCGGCGCCGTCAGCCTCAACTATGGCACCAGCGTCACCGGCAAGATCAGCGCCGACAACGAGCAAGATCTCTACGCCTTCTACGGCCGCCGCGGCGAGGTCGTCTCCATCTCCATGACCCGCGTCGATGGCAACCTGGACGCCTTCCTTGAGCTGCTCAATGCAAGGCAGGAAGTCGTGACCCGCAACGATGACAGCGGCAGCAGCCAGAATTCACTGATCGAGAATTTCTCCCTCCCGGCGACCGGCATGTACACTATCCGGGCACGGCGTTACAGCGGAACAGACGGCAACCCCGACACAGCCGGTTCATACGTGCTGGTGCTGGCGGAGCGCTTCGGTTGAGCGTGAAGGATACCCCCACCCCAAACCCCTCCCCGACCGCCAGTGTCTACGCGGCGCATAAAGAGGGAGGGGCGTTTTTCGCCAATGTAGTAGTCCTTAGCTCCCCTTCCCTAGCTCGCTGGGGAAGGGGCCGGGGGATGGGGTTAAAATAGCGCGGTGGCTCGCCCCATATAAGAATGAAAACCTACCACACCAGCTTCCAGCCCGACCTCATCCACCCCAGCGCCTTCATCGCGCGCGGCGCGGTCGTCGTCGGCGCTGTCACCCTGGGCGCGAACGCCAGCGTCTGGTTCAACGCCGTGCTGCGCGGCGACAGTGAATCGCTAAACATCGGCGCGGGCAGCAACATTCAAGACGGCGCCGTCTGCCATGCCGACCCCGGCCTGCCGCTGATCATCGGCGAGGGCGTGACCGTCGGCCACCGCGCTATCGTGCACGGCGCGCACGTCGGCCTCAACAGCTTGATCGGCATGGGCGCAATCATCATGAACGGCGCGCATATCGGAACGGACTGCCTGGTCGGGGCGGGCGCGCTGGTGACGGAGGGGGTAGTTTTTCCCGCGCGCTCGCTGATTTTGGGGATGCCGGCGCAACTGGTTCGCCCGGTGACGGACGAAGAGATCGCCATGATGCGGCGGACGGCGGCCGAGTACGTGGAAAAGGCGCGCGCATTCAAGGAGTCGGCGCGTTAACGGGCCCGCCGCTCTTCTTCCTCTTCCTCGCCTTGATAAGCCAGCAAGTCATCAAGCGACATCTTCGGCACGCGGTTCTCCGCCATGACGGCGCGCATCTCGGTGTTGATTTCGCCGTCCTCGCCGATGTGGCGGCGGATGTTGGCGCCGGTGGCTTCGGCATATTCAAAGCGATGATCGGCAATGGTGACGCCATCAGCGATGACCCGCAGCGACCACTTGCCATCCAACTCCATCTGATCGTGCAGCGGCATGCGCGTGTTCGGCGTCAGGAAATTGCGGCCGCGCGTCAGCTTGAAGCTGTCTTCATGGATATAAACGGCGTCTCCGACGGCGTCGATGATCTCGAAGCGGATACTGCCGTTGGCTTCCGTCGGCACGCGCAGCTGAACGAATGGCTGAATATAGTCGATGTCATCGGGCAGCGACCAGGTGCGGTAAATCTGCGGCTCGCCTTCTTCTTTGGTCGTCAATACGCCGATGTCGACGGCGAGCACCTGCACCTCGTCGGGGTCGAGCCCGGCGCGCGTCACCGATTCGAGGGCGTGGCGGTAGACGCGCTGCTCGGCGCTGGCCGGCTGTTGATGGAAGATCTCATAATCGTAGTCTTCTTCCTCTTCTTCCAACTGCTGCTCATATTCATAAGGATATTCGTAAGTCTGCTCGCTGATGTTGCTGCTTGAGTTGTCGTTGTCAAATTGGCGGACGAGGAAGAGCAAACCCAGCAGGACCAGAATCACCGGGAAGCTGTTGCCCAGGAGCGCCACCGCCCCCAGCGCCAGCAGGATAAATGCGAGAAACCAGGTATTGCGATTGTCGGTCATGCCGATGTCCTCAAACTACCTGCGCCCCCGTGGGCGCCCGGCGCGCCCGGAGGTGGTCGTCTGTTGCAGCAAGTCCTTGAGCTGGGTCGACTGTGGCTGCTCCGCTTCCTCGACGATGACGGCGTCCTGCAGATTGCGGCGGCGGTCATTCAGCGACTGGTCGATTTCCTCCTCGCCGCTGAGCCGGCGGCGGCGTTCGCGCACGGAGGGCGTCAGCATCAGATTGTGCATGCCGATCAGGCTGTTGTCGACGTATATGCGCAAATCCCAATCGCCATTGCCATCGACGCTGGTGTTGCCGGCCAGGGGCAGGTGATGATCAGCCAGCAGGCTCAACTCGCCCTCGCGCAGAAAGGTCTTCATCTCATGCACATATTGCTCTTCGCCCAGGTGATTGTAAATCTCATAGCGGATCAGCGCCTGCCGCTCGGCCTCCTCCGGCGTCACATGCAAGGTGATGAAGGGGCGCACGCCATCGTCATCTTTGGAGATGTTGCGCGTGCGGCGCATGGCCAATCCCTCGACGCCCGTTTGCATGGCGATCAAGCCGATATCCAGCATAACGATGCCGCTGCGGTTGAAATAACCGGCCCGAGACGCCGCCCGCTCCGACGCTTCCCGCGCCTGCGGCGTGATGCGGCGCTGCACCGGCGCGCGATGCAGCACATCCAGCAGACTGGCGCGCTCCGGACCCAGCTCGATCATGGACGCGATGACGGCGACCGCCAAAGCGCCGATCAAGGACAACTGCACCGCTGCCGACACCGGCGCCGCCAACAAGGCGAAGCCGATCAGCAGCGCCATCGCCACCAGCCAGGCCGTGTTGCGTCGTTTCAAGCGAATCATCAATGCACCTTTGTTAGGTCAGCGCTCGCGCAACCGCGCTCCTGACTATTGTAACACCTTCCCCGCCCCAATTAACAAGGTCGGTTCGGCGTCCGCGCCGCGCTCAAGATCGCCCCTCTTCCCGCAGCCGCTCGCGGTCCAAACGCTCGAAGTCTTCCAACTCCCCATCGTCGCTGAGGCGCACATGCCGCAGCTCGACATCGTCCAAATCATAAACATCCGCGTCTTCAAGCTCGTCCTCATCATAGACGCTGCGCAGCCGCTCGCCGTCTTCAAAGCGCTCCAGCTGGCGCCGGACTTCTTCCTGGATCCGCTCTTCCCGTTTCCGTGCGCCGCCGCCGTGCTTCTGATAATAATCCGTCAGATGCCCCGCCATGCCAATGCCCCAAAAAAAGCTGACAAACATGGGCCAGGGGAAGCCGGGCGAGGTAAGCCAAATCGCCCACAGGAGTATGTTGACACCTACATAACTGATGAGATGAGTGAAGAGGGCGTTGCGCTCGTCATACTTGGCTTCCACGCGCCGGCGGATTTCGATCTCAATCTGTGACGGGCTTTTGCGTTTTTCCATGGTGCGCTTGCCTTGCTGCCGACGCCTGCAACTTTGACATCGGGCGAGGACATCGGAAACTCACACCCGTTGTCAGCTTGTACGCTTGAGACGCTTTTAGGTTGTGTCCATTGTCGATGTCAACTCGTGCCGAAGCTCAAGCCGAGCTCGTTGAGCCAGCGGCGGTAGGCGATCGCCGTCTTGTCGCTGCGCAAGTGCAGCTCCGCCTGCAAATCAAGCGGCAGCAGCTCAGGCCGCTGCGATTGCACGATCGGCAGATCCTGATAAGCGATCTCATCCTGAAAAGCGCGCAGAGACTCGTCCGTGCTGTCGCCCTGCGTCATCACCATCCACATCCACATCAGCGACTTAACTTCCTCAATCGGCGTGACCATCAGCAGGATGGCAAACTTCTCTTCCGCCTCTTTGCGAAAATAAGCGACCAAGGGGCGATGCGCCTTGTAGGTATAACTCACCCAATTGGGCACATGGCTGCCATCGGGATTGGGCTGGAAAACGCGGATATCGGAGGCGGTCACGCCATTTTCATCAGTGACGACTTCGTAATCGGGGATCTCGGGGCGTTCCTGCGTGCCCAGGATATTCTCATGCACAAAAGGAAAATGGGCGACATCGAGAAAATTCTCCACCATGCGCGGGCCGGCCGCCTGAAATTCATAAGCGCCGCAGAGGATCTTGCGATAAGCCGGGTCATCCCATTCTTCAAATGGCGCGATGTCGTAAGCCGGCTCGCCCAGGCAGACCCAGACAAAACCGTAGGCGACCGTCGCCTTGTAGGTGATGGCGCGCGCCTTGGTCGGCGGTTTCTGCTCAGGATGAGCCGGGATGCGCACGCATTGGCCGGCCGCATCGTAAGTCCAGCCATGATAAGGGCATTGCAGCGTGTCGCCTTCCAGCACCTCGCCCAGCGAGAGGCGCGTGCCGCGATGAACGCAGAGATCTTTCCAGGCGCGCAAGTTATCGCCCGCTTTCCAGATGACGATGTCCTCGCCCAGGAGGCGCGCCCCGATCACATTGTTGCTTGCTTCCAACTGCGTCAGCGGCAGCACCGCGTGCCAGTCGTTGAGCAGAATCGGATCGTCAATCATGGGGCTGCCTCTCAAACGATGCGCTTGCGGGATTATAACACAGCACGCAATGCCGCCGCGTTCCAGTACCGGAATGGTCTAGTACAGGAGCGCCGGTGCTGCGATCTAAACTTGCAGAACGCTGTACGGGCGAACCGTCGGCTCGCCCCTACGGATTGCGCCAAGGATTCTGTACCATGTTCTGAGTCAAAATTGTATTTGAGAGGGAAACAGATGACACAGATGGAAGGCAAAGCCGCATTGGTCACCGGCGCGGCAGCGGGCATCGGGCGGGCCAGCGCCTTGGCCTTGGCGCGGGCGGGCGCGGCGTTATGCGCCTCGGATATCGACGGCGAGGGCGCGCAAGCGACGGCGCGAGATATCATCGACGCCGGCGGGCGCGCAATCTCTGTTCCTTGTGACGTGACCAAGGCGGACGATGTCAGCGCAATGGTCGCGGCGGCGGTCGACGCCTTCGGCCGGCTCGACGCGGCGGTCAACAATGCGGGCATCGCCGGCTCCTTCGAGCATCGCCTGCACGAAGCCGATGACGCCATGTTCGAGCAGGTGCTCGCCGTCAACCTGCGTGGCGTCTGGCATTGCCTGAAGGCTGAGCTGAATGTCATGCTGCCGCAGGGGCAAGGCGCCATCGTCAACATTGCCTCGGTCGCCGGCTTGATCGGCGCGCCAAAGGCAGCCGCCTATACCGCCAGCAAGCACGCCGTCGTCGGCATTACCAAATCGGCCGCCCTCGATTACGCCAAACGCGGCATCCGCATCAACGCCGTCTGCCCCGCGTACACCGACACCGCCATGGCGCAACGCGCGATCGATGGCAACCCGCTGATGGCGCAGATCATGGCGCGCGCCATCCCTATGGGCCGCTTGGGGCAACCGGCAGAGATCGCCGCGGCGGTCGTCTGGCTCTGCTCGGATGCTTCCTCGTTTGTGACCGGGCACTCGCTGGTGCTGGATGGCGGTCTGGCGGCGACGTAGGCTTCCGCTTTCGTTGACAGCGTTCGCTCAGCTTATATACTATGATTGCGAGGCTGTATGGTTACCGTACTTGACAGACGACGGTATGGGTACGATGTTGCAATCTATCCAAAAGATCACGATCCGGCGCATGTGCACGTGTATCGCGGCGGGAACGAAGTCTTGATTAACATCAACGATTGGTCTGTCATAGAAAACTACGGCTTTCGCAGTCGTGAAGTCCGTCGCATATTAAATCTGCTCAAAGAGCATGAACTCTTGCTCAGAGATACGTGGGATCGTTATCCTGGTTCGCTCAAGAGCTAATGGGGAGCGTAAAGAGCTATGATTGAAAATCAAAAGATTCCATTTATACATCGGACGCGAAACAGACCGCAACGGGTTCGCTTCAGCGACGACAACGTCATCATTGACTTGGCTGATGGCCGAGCCATCTCAGCGCCACTTCACTTTTTTCCGCGCTTGAAGGCGGCTAGCCAAGCCCAACGGGAGAACTACCAACTATATCATGTTAGCGTCAACTGGGAAGAAATCGATGAAGGCATTGACTTGATCGCCATGCTCACCGGCTTGTACATCAATGACAAACCACGGCCGAAAGAGGCGGTTGAGCGAGAGAGCGCCGCCACTACTTAACCAACACACCGCATATCCGGCCGCAAATATGGTCACAGTATTGTACAGGCAGCGGCATGGATATGACGTTCGAATCTACACTAAAGATCATCCGCCCGCTCACGCCCATGTGTGGAAGGGAGACAAGAATCTCCAAATCAATCTGATGACATTTGAGGTCAGCGATATTCGCGGCTACAATAGTAGAGAAATCAGACAGATTCGCAAACTGGTCGCCGACAATAACGTGTTGCTGCTGGACGTTTGGAAAGCATTGCACGAGACAGGAAACTGAGCAGATTGAAGATGACAGAACAAAGCAGTTTATATCTGAAGCCAGTCATTCACGATACACGCAACGAGCCCCAGGGAGTTAGCTTCACCGACAGTCACGTCATGGTTGAGTTGGCCGACGGCAGGATCATCGGTGTGCCATTGCATTTTTTCCCTTTACTGGAGGCCGCGAACGACGAAGAACGCCAAAACTACAAGTTGGGGGCTTGCGATGTTTATTGGGAAGATATTGACGATGGCATAGACTTGACGGCTTTATTGTCGGGTCTCTACCTTGACACCAAAGTTGAGCACAGAGCGTATTTGAATAAGCTAATCGCCAAACGCAAGGCGAAAGCCGCCGCCACTACTTAACCAAGCCAACCCGCCGCATATCCGACAGAATCAGCCGCTCCCAGGGCGCATCCGTCACCAGCGGAAAATAATGCGCGCCCCGCCGCAGGCATTCATCGCGGATCTCATCCCGCCAGGCCGCCACCCGCCGCTGATACAAACCGCGCATCGCCCCATCCAGCGTCACCTCTTGTTTCGCTTCCGTCTCTATATCGATCAGGCTGAGGTCGCCGCTCGCTTGCGGCTGCACTTCCTCCGGCGCCAGCACATGCACAAAAGCCACCTCATGGCCGCGGCTGAGCAAGGCGTTCAAGCCATCAAGATAGCGCCCTTCGTAGGAGAACATATCGCTGATGACCACCGTCAAGCCCGGGCGGCGCGCCCGCAGCGCATAATCATCCAGGGCCGCGTCCAGGTCGGTGATGCCCGCCGCGTCAATATCGGCGATGAAACGCAGGGCGGCGATCCCCCGCGCCCGGCCCCGCGTCGGCCCGAATGTCGCGGCGCCCTGGCCGTTGACGGCCGTCAGCACCAGCCGATCATTGCTCGTCAGCGAGATATAAGCCAGGCCGGCGAGAATGCGTTTGGCGCAGGTGAGTTTGTTCTGCTCCGCCTCGCCTTCTGGCGGGAAGTCCATGCTGGCCGATGCATCAAGGATCAGGTGCACCGCCAGGTCTTCTTCGTCTTCCAGCAGCTTGATATAGGGCCGCTCCAGCCGCGCGTAGATATTCCAATCAAGCTGGCGCAGGTCGTCGCCGGCGGCGTAGTTGCGGTAATCGGCAAATTCAACGCTGGAGCCGCGCTTGATCGAGCGCCGATCGCCTTTGATAGCGCCCGCCCGCACCTTCCGCGCGACCAGCATCAGCGGCTCCAGCCGGCGGCGGATGGCTTCCGGCAATAGCGCCGGGGCAGAGGCTTGTTCTTGCGCCACAGTTAATCGTCTTCCTCATCTTCATCGTCATTATCGGGCGCGTCAACGCCCGCTTCCTGATCATTCAAATCATCAACTTCGGCATTTGCGTCATCTTCAGCGCTGTCGTCGTCTTCAAATTCAAACTTGAGCACCGCCACATGCCGATCGCGGAAGAGTTCCTCCTGCTGTACGAAGCCCAGCTTATCGAAGAGTTTGCGCGCGGCCAGGTTCTCCGGGGCATAGCGCGCAATCACCATCTCGCTGTTCTCGAAGCCATGCACCATGTCGATCAGATAATCGGCAACGGCGTAACCAAGTCCCTGCCGCTGATGATCCTCATCAATCGTCAGCCGCTCAATGATCCACTGCGTCGGCTGCTGCGCGTGGATGAGCATGACGTAGCCGACGAGCTCGCCCTGCCATTCGGCGCGGTAGAAGGTGACGGCCGGGTGGCGCGCCTGCATCCAGGAGAGCACTACGTTCTTGGTGAAACGCCGTTGCCGCGCTTTGACGCGTATCGCACTCAGCGCCAAGAAATCGCGCAATCCGGTGATTTCGATGAGTTCAAGCTCGCTCATTGCCGGCGCATTTCCCTTCGAAGGCCAGGGCGGCGGCTCGAATGCCGCACAATGGAAATGATATATCAGCGATTTTGCGATAGCAATAAGGCGATTCTCGATTGCTCATCTTGCTGGACATTGTGCGCCTGCTTTTGTAAACTGCTAATCGCTATTAAGTCTTATCGACCCGGCGAATCGAGGAAACAGAATGACGAAGCGCAAGCAATTGACAACCGCCCACGGCAGCCCCATTGGCGACAACCAGAATTCACTGACGGCGGGTCCGCGCGGGCCGCTGCTCATGCAAGATTTTCAACTGCTGGAGAAAATGGCGACCTTCAATCGCGAGCGCGTGCCGGAACGGGTGGTGCATGCCAAAGGCTCGGGCGCCTATGGCACCTTCACCGTGACCAATGACGTCTCGCAATATACTAAAGCCAGCATCTTCTCCCATGTCGGCAAGCAGACCGATTGCCTCCTGCGCTTTTCCACGGTGGCGGGCGAGCGCGGCGCCGCCGATGCCGAACGCGATGTCCGCGGTTTCGCCGTAAAGTTCTACACCGATGAAGGCAACTGGGATATGGTCGGCAACAACACCCCGGTCTTCTTCGTCCGCGACCCCTACAAATTCGGCGACTTCATCCATACACAAAAGCGCGACCCGAAAACCAATATGCGCTCCAGCACCGCCATGTGGGATTTCTGGTCGCTCTCGCCGGAAAGCCTGCACCAGGTCACCATTTTGATGAGCGACCGCGGCCTGCCCCAAGGTTATCGCTTCGTCAACGGCTACAGCAGCCATACCTACAGCTTCATTAATGCCGACAATGAGCGCTTCTGGATCAAGCTCCACTTCAAGACCATGCAAGGCATCAAAACCTGGACCAATGCCCAGGCCGCCGAAATTGTCGGCGCCGACCGCGAAAGTTCCCAGCGCGATCTCTTTGAAGCCATCGAGCGCGGCGACTATCCAAAGTGGCGCGTCTGCGTTCAGGTCATGCCCGAACATGAGGCGGAGACCTACCATGTCAATCCATTCGACCTCACGAAAGTCTGGCCCCACGCTGACTATCCCTTGATCGAAATCGGCATTATGGAACTCAACCGCAATCCGGAGAATTACTTCGCAGACATCGAACAGGCTGCTTTCGAGCCATCCAACATTGTGCCCGGCATTAGTTTCTCGCCGGACAAAATGCTGCAGGCGCGCATCATGTCCTACGCCGACGCGCATCGCTATCGTATCGGCGTCAATTATGCGGCGCTCCCAGCCAATCAAGCGCAATGCCCGGTGCATACCTATCACCGAGACGGCCAGCTGCGCTTTGATGGCAACTATGGCGGCGCGGTCAATTATGAGCCAAACAGCATGGGCGGCCCCGCGGAAGACAGTCGCTACAGCGAGCCGCCGCTCAAAGTTGACGGCGATGCCGACCGTTATGACCACCGCGCTGGCAACGACGACTATACCCAGCCGGGCAATCTGTTCCGCCTGATGAGCGCGGGGCAGCAGGAGCAGCTCTTCGGCAATATCGCGGAAGCGATGGAGGGCGTGCCCGAGCGCATCAAGGCGCGGCAGTTGGCGCACTTCTACCGCGCCGATCCGGCTTACGGGCGCGGCGTCGCAGCGAAACTGGCATTGGATATTGAGCCGATCGCAGATTTGGCGCGCCTGTCGCTGGCTGAGCTGATCGAATGCACCAGCGAGGAGAATTACGCCGGCGCCCCGGCCCACTCGCCAATGCCGGTAGCGAAAGGCTGATTTCCGCGGCTATTGGTTAAGCGCGCCACAAACAATCTCAATTGGGTGGCGCGCTTCTGATTGAGATCAGGCTTCCTTATGGCAAATGGCGATGTGCATTCACGCAATTCAGTTGAATGCGTTTCTAGGTAATCCTGACTTGCGAATAATCCACGACAAAGTGCCAGGCTTCAATTCTCTGTGGTTGGGTACCGGCACCGTTACAGTAGTGAACTTCCCTGTAGAAAGGAGTATTTTTCGTTGCATGGTAATGTGGCTTCCTTTTTGGCGCTTCTTCTCAAACCCGTTCAGTACTAGGATATCGCACACTTCACGCCCTGACAGTACCTTCTGTTTAGGCATGAACCATTTTCACTTGCTCGAATTCAACGGACTGATTTAGGCATTCTTGGATTTCACTTTGAGATGCGAATTCGAGAAACTCGGCAACGGCTTCTTTGATGTTTTCAATTGCCTCATCACGCGTACCTCCTTGACTTACTATATCGTAGTCAAGGCAATGGGAAACGTAACCATCTCCTTCTTTGGTGATACAGACAGTAATTGTATCCATTGCGACCCTCTCTTGCATCCACAATATCTTGCAAGATTATATGTCATACGATAGTGGCATGTCAATTGGCGGCGGTTGGATGCTTCGTTGCATACTACACAAGATTAAGTTTGCCTGCCAGTGGATGCCGCGTTGCCAGCGGTAGGTGGCCAAATTGCCTCCCGTTCCAGCGCGGCCAGCACGATTTCAAGTGGGTGCCGCGCTTCAAAGCCGGCGTCGTGAATTTGGGCGCGGCAAGAGGTGCCGGGTGCGGCGATGATCGCGTCGCGATTCTGGCGTATAGCCGGCAACAGGCGATCCTCGGCGATCTTCATACTTAGCGCGTAATGCTCATAACCGAAGCTGCCAGCAACGCCGCAGCAGCCGGTATTCATCTCGGCGACATCGGCGCCCGGGATCAGCCGCAGGAGCCGAAGCGTATCTGCAGTGCCCCAAAGCGCTTTCTGATGACAATGCCCGTGCAATAGGATCCGAGTCGCGTCCGTATTCCAACTCAGCGTGCTCGCGCGCTCCGCCAGCCTTTCGGCGAAGAAGGCTTCCGCGCTCAGGCAGCGTTCAGCCAGCGACATGGCGGCGGCCTGAATCCCGGGGGCAACCAAGGTCAAGTAGTCATCTTTGAAGGCGCTCAGGCAGCTCGGCTCGAGGAAAATGTAAGGCAGATGCGAATGCGCCCCGTCCAGAGCGAGCACATTCTCATGCGCCATCTTCTTGGCGCTGTCAAGTAGACCCTGGCTGATGGCCGGCCGCCCGCAGCAGCCGCCCCCCGGCAAGCGCTCCACATTCAAGCGCAATCCAAGGCGCTCCGCCAAGGCCATGGCCGCCCGCCCGAGCTCGGGATGATTCCACTCGCTGAAGGTGTCGATTACCAGGATAGCGTCAGGCGCGTCGTGAACCGGATAGCGTTCGGCGGAAAAGCGCCGGTCGGCATATTTGGGCAGCGGCCGCTCCGTCGGCAAGCCGAGCAAACCGGCGCCCAGCTTGCCCAGTGGGTTGTTCATTACCCGGTTGCTCACATTTGGCAGCCTCCCCGCCAGCTTATTGACGCGATGAATGTTGCCGAAGACGCGCGTGGCCAGGTCGGCGCCTCGCCGGTCATGCCAGGTCGCCAGGAACTCCGACTTCAATTTGGCGACATCGACCGACGACGGGCATTCGCTCGCGCAAGCTTTGCAGCCCAGGCAGAGATCCAGCACCGCCTTCAGCGCCGGATCGCCCAGATCAGCCGGCAATGCGCCACTGATGGCGGCGCGCAGGGCATTGGCTCGTCCGCGCGTCGAATGCGCCTCGTCCAGCGTCGCCTGATATGATGGGCACATCGTGCCGACGCCCTCTTTGCGGCAGACGCCGGCGCCATTGCACATCTCCACCGCGCCGGCGAAGCCATTGTCGGCCGTCCAATCGTAGCGCGTCTCGATCTGAATCACTTCGTAATCGGGCGAATAGCGCAGCAGCTCGGCGCTGTCCATCGGCGGCGCGTCAATAATTTTGCCCGGGTTCATCATGTTCTCCGGGTCGAATGCCCGCTTGACCGCCCTAAAGGCCTCCATCAGCTCGGGCCCGAAAAGGTACTCGCTGAATTCCCCCCGCACCAAACCTTGACCATGCTCGCCGGTGATCGTGCCCTGATATTTCTTGACCGTCTCCGCCACCGCGTCGGCGATCGCGCGGTACTGACCGCGGCCCTTGAGCGACTTGAGATTGATCAGCGGGCGGATGTGCAGGCAGCCGGCGCTGGCATGGGCGTAGATGGCGTAAGTAGTGTCGTTGTCGTAAATGATTTGCTCGACATCGCTGATGTAATCGGCCAGGTTTTCCACCGGCACGGCGCCGTCTTCAATGAAAGAGACCGGCTTGGCTTCGCTGCGTTCGCTCATCATCAAGCCCAGCCCGGCTTTGCGCACGGTCCAGACATCGTCTTGCTGCGCCGGCGTCTCGGCGATGGTCACCGCGCCATGGAAACCCAGCCGCGCCAAATGCGCCTTCAAGTCCTTGATCTTGGCGTCCAGCTCCCGCTCCGTCCCGACGAATTCGACCACCAGAATCGATGCGGGATCGCCATCGACGAAGGTCAGGCGGTCGCGATAACCGGCGGCGGCGCGCGTCTTGTCCAGCAGGAACTTGTCCATCAGTTCGATGGCGGCCGGCTCAAGTTCCAGGATGCGCGGCGTCGCCTCCAATGAAGCGCGCAGCGTATCAAAATGAACCAGCGCCAGGCGCCTGTTCTCGATTTTCGGCCGCTCGACCAAATTCAGCTCGGCGCGCACGACCGTCGCCAGCGTCCCCTCCGAGCCGCAAAGCAGCCAATTCAGATTCACATCCGCCGGGTCAATCTTGTCCAGCGCATAACCGGCGACCGTGCGCCAGGTCCGCGGGAAGCGCGCTTTGATCAGGGGCGCATGTTCGGCGACCAGGTCGCTGACGGTTGAGCGGATGCGATTGAGGTCTTCGGTCGATGCATCCAGCCAGACCAGATCGCCGGCCGCTGTCACCACCTGCAGGCGCGCGACATGATCGGCTGTCATGCCATAGCGGATGCTGTGGGCGCCGGTGGCGTTGTTGCCGATGACGCCGCCGATGGCCGCCCGCTCGGCGCTGGCCGGGTCGGGCCCGAACATCAGATCTAGCCCGGCCAGCTGGGCGTTGAGCGTCCCGAGGATCATGCCTGGCTCGACATCGACCATGCGCGCTTCGGCATTGACACCCCGCAGGCGGCGCATGTGGCGGGTGAAATCCATGATCACCGCTTCGCCCACCGCCTGCCCGGCCAGAGCGCTGCCACCCCCACGCGGCAGCACCGGGACGCCATACCGGCACGCCACCTCATGCACGGCGACCACATCATCGGCGTCGCGCGGAAAGGTGACGGCCAAAGGCATGACCTGATAATTGCTGGCATCGGTGCTGTAGAGCAGGCGGGTCATGCGGTCGGCGGCCGCATGTTCCGGGCCAATGGCGCCGCGCAGGTCATGCAGCATCTCGTCAATTTGCATGGGCAATTTCCACAGCTGGTTGGACTTTAGGCGCAAATGTGATTGTAGCGACTTTGGATGATTTAACCACCGAGGTCACCGAGATCAACGAGATCAACGAGAACGCAGAGGGATTCGAGTAAACTCGGTGCTCTCGATATTCTCGGTGTACTCGGTGGTGAAGATTTTGGAACTACACCCGGCTCAAATCCACCTTGAGCGCGCGCAGCTGGGCGATGCAGGCGCGGATCACTCCCTCCGACGCGCGCAGCATCGGCGGGCGCACGCCCCCGACCGGCAAGCCGCGCTCGGCCAAGACGCCCTTCACCGCGGTCAGCCAGCCGGCGCTGCCAATCACATCGCTCGCCGCTTTGAGCTGCCGCTGCAATCTCTGCGCCGCCGCCAAATCACCGGCGTGGAAGGCTTCGTGAATGCCCGTCACAATCTCGGGAAAATGATTGCTGTTGCCGGAGACGCTGCAATCCAGCCCCAGCGCCAACCCGGCCAGAATCAAATTGTCCGGCCCAATCGCGGTGTTGAAGCGCCCGTCTTGCAAGTGATTGACCGCGCACATCGTTAGCAGATCGCCGCTGCTGTCCTTGAGCCCGACACAATTTTCGTAATCCCGCGCCAGCCGCGTCACCAGCGCCGCCGACAAATTGTTGTTGGCGAATTTGGGCAGGTTGTAGAGCCAAACGGGGAAGCCGGCCGCCGCCTCAAGGACCGCGCGGTAATGGGCTTCCAGCGCCGCTTCATTGTGCATGAAGTACCAGGGAGTGATCACCGACGCCGCGTCTGCGCCGGCCGATTGGGCGTGGCGCGTGAGCTCGATAGTCTCGGCCGAGGTCATGGCGCCGGTATGCACAATGACGGGTACGCGCCCGGCGACCGCTTCCACGGTGGCGGCGGCGACAGCCTTGCGCTCCGCAGTCGTGAAGAGCGGTCCTTCGCCCGTGCTGCCGAGCGGGTAGATGCCGGCGACGCCTTTGCCGATGAGGAAGTCGACCAGCGGGCCAATCATGTCCGGGTTGATGTCGCCGTTCGCTTTGAGCGGTGTGACTATCGGGCAGATGACGCCGCGCTTGATGGGTTGGTAGGGCATGGAATGGATCAGCTTTGCGTAGATGGCTCTTCGGCAGGGGCTTCCAGCGGTGGCGAAACGGCCGGCATTCGCGGCGTCGGCGCGCCTAGCCGACCTTCGATATTGGCGAGCCGCTCGCGGACGTCAATTAGATGCAACATGATTTCCTTATGCGATTGCTGTGCATACATCCTGCCAGCGTTAATTTCTTGCCGATTTTCTCTAATCGACTGCTCCAAAGTTCTCTTTACTTCGGCAAGGTCCTGCCGCGTTTCTGTCCTGGCTGCGTCAAATTCTTGCCGATTTTCTCTGATCGACTGCTCCAAAGTTCTCTTTACTTCGGCAAGGTCCTGCCGCGTTTCTGTCC
>WTGN01000083.1:44327-47171 GCA_011523545.1 Chloroflexota bacterium
TGGCTGCGTCAAATTCTTGCCGCGTCTCAGTCTTGAAACTGGCAATCTCCTGACGATTCTCTTGCATCAAGGCTTCTAGATCAGTCTTGGCTGATCCAACTTTATCGTTAATCTCTTTGCTGATTTCGCGGCGTGTTTCGCTAAGCCAATTGCGCACTACTAAGAGAATGACCGCGCCGACAATGACGCTGTCGATCCCTAAACCCGACACTTCTTTCAGCAATCCAAGCACATCCATAGACCATTTCCGTGCAGTGTAATGGGCCGCTCAGCCTAAATTATAACGCGTATCAACCGCTTCGGCTAGGAAACTAAGCCGTTGCGGTCGGGCGGATGACGCCGCGCTTGATGGGTTGGTAGGTCATGCTGAACCCACTCCGTTTCGTCTAGTTTTGTCATCAGACTTTCTTAAGACGCGAGCGCGCTCGTGGACGCCAAAGAAAGAGGTCACGCTAAATCGCAGAGCATGACCTCTTGTCCTGAAGGCTTCCAAATTCGGCTTAGTTCAAACGCGAATTCACGCACTCGGAAATGGACGCCAGTGTCTCTTCGACGGGCAGTTCCCCGCGCAAGATCAAGTCCATATCCGGATCAATGCAGCGCGCCCGAATCTCGGTCCAATCTAGCCGGTATGGCGAGAAGCGGACATAAGGCAGCGCATCCTGGTTCGGCTGAATCGTATCCAGGAATTCAATTGGCAGCGCCAGATACCAATCATAGGACGGGATATGCGCCGGCGGATAGATGGAGCCCAGCGTGGCGGCGTCATAGGCGGCTTCGTAACCAGCCGGTCCCATGAAATGCACGACGAACTCCCACGCGAGATCCTTGTGCTCGGAAGAGTCAAGCACGGTATAGGCGGTGCCGCCGGTGGGGTAAATGCGGTTGCTGGTATCCTTGACCGGACCGATGGCGATCCGCGCGCCGATATCGGCGAAGCCTTGCGGATTAAAGACCGCGTTCCAGAAGCCGCCGATCAACATCGCTGTCTTGCCGGTCAGGAAGAAGTCGCGCGACGCGCCACCCAATGCCTCCAGCGTCTGTGGCGACGGATACACTTCATGCGTATGCATGAGTTCCACCATGAATTGGATGCCCTCGATCGCTTCGGGCGCGTCCAATAGCGACATCGTGGGATTCCGAAGATCATCGACCATGCCGCCGCCCGCGCCATAGACAAAGTAATCCCAGCGGCTGCCGACATCCATGCCATATTGCGTGACGTTGCCGGCATCATCGCGCACCGTCAGCGCCTCAGCCGCCGCCAGCATGTCGTCCCAATTCCAGTCGTTTGTCGGATAATCCACACCGGCCGCGTCAAAAAGCGCCGGATTGTAGAAGAGCATGGCAAAGGGCTGGGCATCGTAGGGGATGCCGTATATGCGACCATCGTAGGTATAGCGATCGAGCAGATGCGGGAAGAAGTCGGCGGCGGTGAAGCCGTCGGTCGCCGCCAGCAAATCGGTGAGATCCAGCAGAATGCCGCGATCGACGAATTGCGGGAAGGGCGTGTTCTCCACACCAGCGACGTCCGGCGCGTCGCCGCCGGCAATCTGCGTCAGCAGGCGCGGCAGATACTCGGCGAATGACGTCACCTGCGTTTCGATGGTGACGCCGGGGTGCGCCGCCTCAAACTCTTCCACCAGTCCATCCCAACCGGCCGTCTGGTCCACGGGATAAAAGGAGGCGACGACAAGCGTGATATCGTCCTGCGCGCTGATCGGCAGGATCAGAAGCGCGCCCAGCAGTACACTTAGCGCCAAACAGACTCAGAAAGCCGTTGAGGATGCCAAAGTCGGGGTGCATGATCCACTTCCATACCAGCGAAATCGCGATCGTGGACGAGACCTAAGGCAGAAAATAAATCGTGCGGAAGATGCCCACGCCGCGAATCCGCGTATTCAGCGCCAACGCCAGCAGCAGCGAAATCACGATGCTGCCCGGTATCACGAACAGCGAGTAGACCACCGTATTCCTGAGCGTGGCCCAAAACAGGCGGTCGTCGGTCAACAATTCAACATAGTTGGCCAAGCCGATGAATTCGGGCGCGCTGAGCATATCCCATTCGGTGAAGCTGATGAAGAAGCCGGCGATGACCGGGATCACGATGAAGACCGTCAAGCCGATCATATTGGGAGCGAGGAAGACGGCTGCCGCCAGCCACTCGCGTCGCTTTAAGGGGGAAATGCTTAACGCCGCCATCGAGCGCCTCGCAGCAAAATGGTTACAGGGCGCGCCCGCCCACCGACCAAGCGTATCAACATTTTAGACAGGTCATGAAAAGCGGCGTTCATAGACGCGCACGCAAAGAGTATATGGAATTAAGGCGTGAATGGATAATCAGCGGCGGCCAAAGGCAGTTGCGCCAAGCGCGCGCTATGCCCACCATTTTTTGGATTTCCAGCAAGTTGCGTTATAATCTGGTGCTGTCGCCACAATTTTCATATGGAGTTGAATGCAGTCGCCGCCGCACTCTTGCGAGTGACAGTTCAAGCGCCATTTGATTTACCATTCGCTTGCGACAGCACGAGCCCGTAAGCCTCTATGAGAAAGGAAAGGTTGCCTATTCAAATTTTAGCTTCAAGACAGAATTGTCCAGAGCAGACGTATTGAAATACGGAGAGATAAAGATGTCAAAGCGTTCGCTAGCGTTTCGATTGATTGTCCTGTTATGCAGTTCCCTGCTTCTGTTTGGCGTCGCGTCCGCCCAAGATGCGATCACACTGCAATTCTTCTACCCGGTCGGGGTTGCCGGACCATTGGCGCAAGCCATCGACGGCTATGTGGCTGAGTTCAACGCGACTCACGATCACATTCAAGTGGAGCCGGTCTTCACCGGTGGTT
>WTGN01000011.1 GCA_011523545.1 Chloroflexota bacterium
GTTGGGGGGAGGGGTTGGCACACCGCCCTCACCCTCCTCGTCGCCAGTGAAACCGGCTGGGAGAACCTCTGCTGGCTGATCACGCAGGCGCAGCATCAAGCGCCCAAAGGCGAAGGCCTGCTGCGCTTCGAGCAGTTGGAGGGGCGGACTGCCGGGCTGATCGCTTTGTCCGGCGGGCGCGAAAGCGAGATCGCGCGCGCGCTGGAAAGCGAGGGCATGCGCGCCGCCTGTGAAGCCGCGCGGTCTTATGCGGCCCTCTTTGACCCGGGCTGCTTCTTCATCGAGCTGCATCATCACCGCCGCCCCTATGACGAACAGCGGATTGCCGCCCTGGTCGAAGTGGCGCAGTCGCTGAAGCTGGATTACGCCGCGGCCAACCACGTCCACTATTCCACACCGGCTGAGAAACCCCTGGGCGATGTCTTGACTGCCATCCGCCACAACCGCAGCTTGAACGAGGTAGGGGCGCATCTCTTCCCCAACGGGCAGCACTACTTGAAGCCGGCCGAGGCGATGGCGGCGCTCTTCCATCGTTATCCGCGCGCTTTGAGCAACACGCTGCGCATCGCGGCAGCCTGCCGCTATCAGCTGCCATCGGCATTGCAGGCGCTGCCGCAGTATCCGGTGCCGGCGGGCATGAGCGCGCAGAGCTTTCTGACCGGGCTTTGCCGCGGCTCGAAGCGTTACCGGCCGCACATGGAAGGGCGCCTGCAACACGAATTGCATATCATCGAAACGACCGGGCTGGCCAATTATTTCCTGGTGGTCTGGGATATTGTGCATTTCGCCTGGGAGCGCGGCATTCGCTGTCAGGGGCGCGGCTCGGCGGCCAATTCAGTGGTCGCCTACCTGCTCAAGATCGCGCCGGTCGACCCGATCGAGCATCGGCTCGTCTTCGAGCGCTTCTTGTCGGAAGAGCGGCAGATGACGCCCGATATCGATATGGACTTCGACGCCGAGACGCGTGAAGAGGTCATTCAGTATCTCTACGAGAAATACGGGCGGGCGCACGCGGCCATGGCTTGCACCTTCGTCACCTACCGCCACCGCAGCGTCATCCGCGATGTCGCCAAAGCCTGGGGCTTCTCCCCCGCCATGCACCCGGTCTTGCGCGATCATTGGGAAGAGCGCGGCGAAAATACCCCGGCGCATCTGGCTCCTTTCTTCGACGTCTGCGAGCGCTTGCTGGGCAATGTGCGCCATATCGGCATCCACAACGGCGGTGAGATCATCTCCGATGTGCCGCTCTCGCGCCGCTTGCCCACCGAGCCCGCCACCATGCCCGACCGCACCGTCGTGCAATGGGACAAGGAAGCGCTGGAAGACGCCGGCATCATCAAGATTGATGTGCTGGGCTTGCGCATGCTGGCGGCGATCAGCGAAATGGTCGAGCGCACTGGCATCGACGCCGAGGCCATCCCCTTCGATGACCCGCGCGTCTACCAGATGATCACCGAAGCCAAGACCTTCGGCGTCTTCCAATGCGAGAGCCGCGCCCAGATGAACACCCTGCCCCGCCTGAAACCGACGCGCTTCCTCGACCTGGTCATCGCCATCAGCTTGATTCGCCCCGGCCCCATCATGGGCAATATGGTCCACCCCTACCTGCGGCGGCGGCGCGGCGTTGAAGAAGTCAGCTATCTCGATGATCGCCTCAAGCCGGCGCTGGAAGAGACCCTGGGCGTCATCCTCTGGCAGGAACAGGTGCTGAAGGTGGCGCATGATATCGCCGGCTTCAGCCACGGGCAAGGCGAGATGCTGCGCCGCGCCCTGGGCAGCAAATATTCCTTTCAACTGCTTGACCAGCTTGAGGTCGTTTTCATGGAAGGGGCGCTGAAAAATGGCGTCGATGAAGACGTCGCCGCGACCATATTTCAGCAGCTGCGCGGCTTCGGCGCTTATTCCTTCGCCAAGAGCCACGCCGCCAGTTTCGCTGTGCTGACCTATCAATCAGCCTGGTTCAAGCTGCATCACCCGGCGATCTTCTACGCCGCGATTTTGAATCACCAGCCGATGGGCTTCTGGTCGCCCAGCACCCTGGTCTACGATGCCATGCGACAGGGGATCGCCGTGCTGCCGCCCGATATCAACCGCAGCGCCGCCGATTGCGCGGTGCAAGACGGCGCCATCCGCATCGGCCTCAGTTATGTCAAGGGGCTGAAGAGCCACCGGCTGGACCCGCTTCTGGCCGAGCGAGCGCGGGGCCCCTTCATCGATCTGCAGGATTTCATCCGGCGGGTCAAGCTGCCGCTGCGCTTGATCGAGCGGCTGATTCAAGCGGGCGCGCTGGATCGCTGGCATCGCTCGCGCCATCAACTGCTCTGGGATGCCGGCGTCCTCTACAAAGGGCGCGGGCACATGCCCTTGAGAATGAAGACGCCCCCTGCCCTGCTGCCCGAGCCGACCGCGATGGAACGGCTGAACATGGAGTTCGCCTCGACCGGTTTATCGACCGAGCACCACCCCATGCAATACTTCCGGGCCTGGTGTGACGAGCGGCGCATCCTCCACAGCAAGGAGATGATGCGGGCGCGTGAACGGACGCTGGTCGAGACGGCCGGCATGGTGGTCATCATCCAGGCGCCGGAGACGGCCAAGGAAATCCGCTTCATCACCCTGGAAGACGAATTCGAGTTGATCAATGTGGTCGTCTTCCCCGACTTGTATCAGCAGACGCGCAAGATCATCCGCGGGGAGCGCTTTCTCTGGTTCAAAGGTGTGGTAGAGCGGGACGAAACCGTGACCACCTTGCGGGCGACCGGTGTGCGGGCTTTGCCGCTGGACGCGCCCAGCCTGCCCAGCTTGCCGCGCTGGCGCAGCCACATGAGCATGCCGCCGCCGGGCCGATGAAGCCGCCCGCCAGTCCCGCTCTCAGGACAAAGATCTCCGCCACGATCCGGACGTCGGCCGAAATCCGCCTCAAACCGCCGACCGGTCAAAACCAGGTGATTTGCTCCGCCCCCGTATCAGTCGCCAGCGCCAGCGCGTCAAAGCTGCGCTGCATCAACTCAAGTTTTATTCCACCCAGAGTGGCATCATCCCATAAATTGTCGAACTCATCCGGGTCTGCTTCCAGGTCGAAGAGTTCGCCCAAGCCATGCCCGTGATAAACCACCAGCTTGTAGCGCTCGTCGCGGATCATCGTGGCGTAGGTTCCGCTGTAATTCTCAGTCATGGCCGGGTTGATCGCGCTGTAGTATTCGCAGCGCACAAAATCTCTATGCTGATCTTGCGCCCCGCCATCGCTGAGCAGCGTGCGCAATGAGATGCCCTGCATGCGCGCTGGAATCGGCTCGCCCGCCAGCTCAAGCAGGGTCGGCGCGATATCCAGCAGCTCGACAAGGGCGCCCCGCCGCCGGCCCGCCAAGAATTGACCCGGCCAGGACATGATGAGCGGCACCCGGACCAAGCCCTCATAAAAGCGGCAGCCCTTCAGCAGCAGGCCGTGGTCGCCCAGCATTTCACCGTGATCGCTCATGAAGATGACGATCGTGTCCTCGCGTTGACCCGAACGCTCCAGCGATTCCAGCATCCGCCCGACATTGTCATCTATGAGTTCAATCATCGCGTAGTAAGCCGCCTGAATCCATTTGGCCTTGAATTCATCCGGCCGGCGCCCCGGATTCTGAAAGTCAATATCGCTCAATTTCGCTTGCGCCGCCAAATCGCTCTCACGGAATTTGGGGCCGGACAGGGAATCGATGTCAAAGCGGTCCAGGTATTGCTGCGGCGGGTCAAACGGTTCATGGGGGTCAAAGATGTTGACGCTCATCAACCAGGGCTTGCCGCCGTGGTCGGCTTCCATGAAATCGATGGCGCGGTCGGCGCACCAGGTCGTCTGATGCAATTCCGGCGGGATATCGCGCGGGCGCTTGCGCATCTCGCCCAGGTCATGCCCCAAGGAGGCCAGCCAATCCGCGTACTCGTGCCCGGCATCCCACTGATCCTCCGGGTCGTGGCTCCAGTGAAATAGGCGATAACCATCATGCTTCGGGCGCGGTTCGATGCGACCGTATGCGCCGGCTAAATGAAACTTGCCAGCCAGCGCGCAATCGTAGCCGGCGTCAGCCAACAGCGCCGTCACCAAGGGAGCGGCTTCCGCCCAATATTCGTTGCCATTGCCACAAGCGTGAACGCTGCTGGGGTACATACCAGTCAAGAAGCTGGCACGGCTGGGCGTGCAAATCGGGCTCTGGCAAAAAGCGCGCTCAAAGGCGACGCCTGTGGCGACGAGCTTGTCGATATTTGGCGTATTCAGTTGCGAATTGTTGAGCGCGCCGATCGTGTCATAGCGCTGCTGATCGCTGCAAATCCATAGAATATTCGGCCTCTTTGACTTCATGGCGTCCTTCCTTGCCGGGCGATTTCGATCTCAGCCTTTCACGGCGCCGGCGGTCAATCCGGTAATCATATAACGCTGTATCAGAAAGCCAAAGACGACGACGGGCAGCATGATGATGACGGCAGCCGCCGAAATCTTGCCCCATTCATAGCCTTCATAACCCATGTAGTGCGTGATGATCACCGGCAGCGTCACCGTCTTCTTGCGGGTGATGACCAAGGCAAAGAGAAACTCATTCCAGGCAAAAATAAAAGCGACGATCCCGGAGGCGATGATGCCGACGCGCACCAGCGGCAGCTCAATGAGATACAGTATTTGCCACAGACTGGCGCCGTCAATCATGCCGGACTCGCGCAATTCCTGCGGCACGGCGCCCCAGACCGGCGTCAGCGTCCAGATGACCAGGGGCAGGCAGAATATCAGATAGATGATGATCAAGCCGAGATGCGTATCAAGCAGATCAATCCGGGAATAGAATACGAAATAGGGCAGCAGGTAAATCATGCCCGGCACCATGCGGATGAGCAGGATGGTGAGCAGGGAATTGCGGCGCGCCCGGCCCCGCATGATGGTGATGGCGAATGTCGCCGGAATCGCGAACACCATCGCCAGCGCGACAGACCCGGTCGCGATGATGACGCTGTTGGCGAAGGCGAGCCGGAATTCATGATCCTCGAAGATGGCTTTGAAGTGCTCGAATGTGGGCTCAAAGATGAACAGCGGCGGATAAGCGAAGGCATCCAGCGCGTTCTTGAGCGCCAGCAGCAATATCCATAGCAGCGGAACCAGAATGGCCAGCCCGTAGATGATGCCAACGGCGTAGAGGACGGACGTTGTGAATTTGGATCGCCGTCTCATGCGCTAGGAGCCTACCTGGAAATTCCGCAGCAGGTATCGCGTCGTCGGCCCAATGATGAGCAGCAGCATGAAGAAGAAAACGACGATTATTGCCGAGGCGTAGCCAACTTTGAGATAACTGAAGCCGCTGACATAAGCGTAGAAATTCACGGTTTCGGTCGCCGCGGCCGGCCCGCCGGCGGTCACGATATAGATGATCGGGAAGATGCCCAGCGCCTCCATCGTTCGCAGGATGCCGATAAAGGTGACGGTCGGCTTCAGCAAGGGCAGCGTTACATGCCTGACGGTTTGCACCCAGGTTGCGCCATCAATGACGGCCGCCTCATATAATTCGTCGGGAAAAGATTGCATGGCAGCCAAAAACATAAGCGCGACAAAGGGCGTCCAGCCCCATACAGCCACGATGACGATGGCAGTCAGCGCCCAATTGGCATCGGTCAACCAACTGGGGCCGTCCAAGCCAATGAGACTCAAGAAATAATTGACGCTGCCCAGCTTGGGCGTGAACATGACGCGCCAGGTCAAGCCAGTCACGATCGGCGGGATCACCATCGGCGCGACCAGCACATAGCGCAGCCAGCGCATGCCGGGCAGGCGCTCGTTCATGATTACGGCGACGACAAAACCGAGTACCATCTGCAAGGCGACGGGCGCGACAATGAATAGCGCGCTCACCGGAATGCTTGCCAGAAAGCGCGCGTCATCCAGCAACCGGCTGTAATTCCGCAAGCCGATGAAACGCTCCGGCCTGGGACTGGCGAAGGACAGCGAAGACGTGCTCAGGTAGAGCGTGAAGAGCACGGGCAGAATGGTTAGCAGCAGCAAAACGATGATCGACGGCGACAGAAACTTGTAATACGATCGCTGCGGGATGGGCTGGTACGTTGCCATGCCGCGCCTCTCGACCTTTGCTTCATCTGTGCTGTTGAACGCTGTGAGGCAACCCGAAGGTCGCTGATCTCTTCGCTGAACGCAGAAGCGGAGCTGACCCCCGAGTTCAACCTGTCAACCCGGGAGCCAGCCTCCGCCAGAGGGATCTATGGCAGGTATCCCTCGTCTTCAAGCATCTGCGTGATCAACTCATTGGCGTGGTTGAGCGCGTCTTCCGGCGTCCGCGCGCCGATTTCGGCTTCTTGCACCGCCTGACCTAGGATATCGCCCATCAAGGGCCAGCCGGCGAAAGGCGGGTAATAATCAGCCGGCGCGGCGGCCAAGCTGTCCTGGAAGGCCTTAAGGAAGGAGCCGGCGCCAAAATCGTAATCGTACTTCGCCTTGAATTCCGGATCTTCCCAGAGGCTGTCGCGCGTCACCGCAATCTGTGGCAGAGCCAGGGAGATTTTCTTCATCGTGTCGAAGCTAAGCGCCCATTCGACGAAGGTATAAGCAGCCTCCTGATGCGCTGAATCAGCGGTTACGCAAATCCCGTGTGTGGCAAATGACGGTTTGGGACCGGCCGCGCCGCCCGGCACGACAGCGAAACCGAGATTGCCCGACACCTTTGACTCCTCCGGATCAAGGATTCGACCCGCAAGTGGAGCGCCTTCCATGACCATCACAACCGTGCCCTGTTGCATCGCCCGCGTGACATCCGGGTATTGATAAGCGGCGACGCCCTCAGGCCCGTAATTGTTCTTCAGCGTCACAAAGTTAGTGAGCGCTCGTATCGCTTCCGGTGAATTGACGGTCGGCGTCAAATCATTCGGGAAGTCGACAAAGAACTTGGCGCCTTCGCCATGGAAGAAAGAATTGAAATGCCAGATGTTGCCATGCGCGGCTGGCGGATTCCCTCTCAAAGCGATTAATGGCACCTCATCGGTGTGAAGCAACGGGGCGATTTCCAGCAGTTCGTCATAGGTGGTCGGCGGGCTTTCGATACCGGCCGCTTCGAAAATGTCAATCTGATAGTACATAATGATTGTCGCGGCAAAAAAGGGCAGGCATTGTTGTACGCCATCCCAGGACATCGCCGCCATGGTCGAAGCAATCAAGTCGTCGTGATCCAGCGCTTCTGGGTCGGAAAGGTCTGTGCCCCAGAAGGTTTCAACCGGCGTCACCCAACCGTTTTCGGCGTAAAGTGGGATATTGCCGCTCTGAATGCCAACCACGTCATAGTTTCCAGCGCCACTCGCCATTTCGAGCTGTGTCTTGCGCACGGAACCTTCTTCGTCCAGCAATTCGAATTCCACGCTGATGCCCGTCAGCGCCTCGAATTCCGGTTCGAGCTCCTTAAGCCCGTTGGTAAAGGCGGTGGCCAAGTAAAGGAAGTTTAGGCTTGTGCCTTCGTAGGGTTTGTCATCGCTCTGGCTCATGACGGGGATCACGAGCGCCGTGCAGAGAAGTATTGCTAACAATCTGCGAAACATCTTTTCCTCCTTATTTCATGAATAGTTTTGACGTTGCAGTCATTCCATCATGCCTCCTTGGATTCCGCTTCATTGGCGATATCCGGCCAGTGTCGTACTGTAACGCAGGCGCGAAATGGCTTGCGAAACCAGTGGCGCGGCTGGCGCAGGATTCTCCATGGGACTATATCTTAACGCCACATGAGATGTCAAATCAGCGCGATAATAGACGGCAACGTTATAGGTGTCCGGCGCCAGCCTGCGACAATATCAGCGGGCATGTGGTAGAATTGTAGAAAGCCTGCCTTGTCGGTCGCGGTCCAGTTTCGCCAATCGCAGGCGTACAGATAAAAACAGGCGGCATCGCCTTGATACAGATTGAGAGACAGTTATGTCTGACGAAATCAAAGAACTGCGCGTTTCTAACGATGCCCAGAACGATCCCGAAGAATTGCAGCGGCGAATCGCCGATGACGGCTACCTGTTTTTCAAGCAATTGGTGAATCCGGACAAGATGTGGGAACTGCGCCGCGAAATGATGAGCGCCCTGCAGCGGGCCGGCTGGCTCGTCGCCGGGACGGACCCGTTGGATGGCATTGCCGATATCAACATGCGCTACACCGAAGGCGACAACGAATACAGCGCCGGATACGCTGAAGTCTACCGATTGGAAAACTTTCACCGCTCCGCCCACTGGCCGGAATATATTGATATAGTCGAGAAGATGACGGGCGCGCCGGTCATGCCGCATCCACAAAAAGTCGCGCGCGTCTGGTTCCCCAAATACACCGAACATACAACGCCAAAACACCAGGACTTTGTACACTTCCAGGGCAGTTTCAACAACATCACTTGCTGGGCGCCGATCGGCGATTGCCCGATTGAGTTGGGCGGCCTGGCGGTCATTCCGGAATCACACAAGGTCAATCGCGTGCTGGATCATCACTTCTCGCTTGGCGCTGGCGCCTTGATCGTTGACGAAACTGAGCACGAAGAGATTAATCCGGTTTGGCATGCCACTGATTATGAAGCCGGCGACGCGCTCTTCTTCCCAATGTTGACGATCCATCAGGCGCTGCCGAATTACACCGAAGACAAGCTGCGTTTATCGCTGGACAATCGCTATATGATCGTCGGTGAAAATGTCGCCGATCACATGCTGACGCCGCATGAACCCAGCAAACTCACCTGGGAAGACATCTATCCCGACTGGCGGCATGACGATCTCAAATACTATTGGAATGCCTACGACAATCCGGTTGTCGCGCGCGATACGAGCTACCGCGAAAAGGGTATGTTGGAAGCAGTAGAACTGGCGCGGGCCGGGGATGAAGACGCGATCTACGCGCTGAAACGCAGCGCCAAAAATACACCGGATGAGCTGGCCCCGGAAGTGCTTGCCGTCCTGGATGAGTTGGGCGTCGCCGTCGATAATTGAGCGCCTGACGCCTTGGGCCTGCTGCACCGACCATGACTCGAAGGCGCCCAGTGTCGTGAGCAAAGCGACAATGAGCGAAGCTTACCCTATTCCCGCCAAGTCGATCCAAAGCGAACTCATCGTCAGGCGGTCAAGATTTATCAGCAACATCCAGCTGACGCCCACCGTCCCTGAAGCGCGCGCTGCGATTGCGGCGGTGCGAGACGCGCTGCCGGACGCCAGCCACCATGTCTACGCTTTCAGAGTTGGATTTGGCAATTCGGTCAATGAGGGCATGAGCGACGATGGCGAGCCTTCCGGCACCGCCGGTCCCCCGACCTTGGCGGTCTTGCGCGGCTCCGGCATCGGCGACATCACCCTCGTCACCGCTCGCTATTTCGGGGGCGTCAAGCTCGGCGCCGGCGGATTGGTGCGCGCCTACACGCTGTCGGCGCAGGAGGCCCTGCGCCAGTTAAAAACCGAACTGAAGCTGGAAAAGAGGACTGTCGGGCTCGAAATGTCTTACTCGCAATACAATGTGGTGAAGCGCCTGATTTCCGCGCACGGCGGCACGGTGGACGATGAAGTGTTTGACGCGCAGATTATGATTGTCGCCACCTTTGTCGTTTCCAGCCTGGATCGCTTTATCCCAGAAGTTCAAGAGTTGACGGCCGGCTCCGTAATCCCGGTGGATCTGTCTTGACTCTATTGCCCCACTTTTGACGCGGCCAGCCGCCGAACTTGCCAAACCGCCCGATGAGAGGGCGCGATGGTTTCGGCGCGCGCGATATACTGGCGCGCATCATCAAATTGATTGTTCTCAATCAAATAGCTGGCCAATTGCACCAGGAGCGGCACATCGCTTGGGAAATCTTGCAAAGCGCTGTTTAGCGTCTGTACGGCGTCCTCACGCTCTTTGCGCGCCCAGCGAATCTGGGCGATGCCCAACTCGATTTGTGGATCAGGGCCCGCTTGCTGCGCCGCCTCCTGGAGCACCTCAAGAGCGTTATCAAGATCCTTCCAGCTTCGGTAGCACTGTGACAGCAGCACATAGAGGTCGGCCAATCTCGGCGCTATCTCTATCGCCTGCTCCAGCAGATCCACCTTGTCTTCTGAAACTGGCCTCTGCGCGCTGAGGATCACCTTTGCTTCAGCGATGTTCTCTTCAAAGGCCGGAAACGACGCCTGCAGCTCAAGACGCTGAAGTTCCAGCTCCAGGTCATCGTCAATTTGCGCCAGCGTTCGGCGGCAGGCGGCGATCATTTCGGCGGCGTATTCCTTATCGGCATCGGCCAGCGCCAACTGCGCCGCGTAGACATAGGCATAGGCGTTGGCATCGAGCTGGCTTTCCAGAATCTCATAGGCGCGCTCGTGATCGTCCAGCTCAACCAGGCGATCGACCACATCGCCGGCAAACATGCCCTCCTGATCGCCCTGGAGCAGCTTCTCAAAATAGAGCCACAGCTCGTCATCTTCAGCGTCAATCATATAAGTCAAAGCCAGCTGGAGCGCCGCCAGGTCTTCGTGTTCAATGGTCAGGTACAGCTTGAGCGCATTGGCGATCTCGACTGTGAGCTGATCTTCTTCATCGTATTCGTCGGGGTCGATCAGCAGCACATCTTCAACCGTCCAATCATGCACATCGGCGGTCATCAGAAGCTGAGCGTATCGCCAGTAGAGCGCTGAATGCTGCAAGCCACGCTCCAGCGCGAGCTGGCAAGCGTTGATGGCTTCGGCAAATTGGCCCGCGCTCAGGTGGATTTCGATCATTGCGCACCAGACGCTCGCCGGGGCGTCCAGCTGCAGCAGGGGCGCCAGTAAATCGATCGCTCGCTGCGATTGCCCCAGATTGGAAAGCCCCAGCGCGGCAGCGGCGGCGCCCGTCAGCGCGGAATCATGAGAGGCAAATGCCCGCCCCACCACCGGCGAAATCACATCGCCGGCGTCGCGAATCCCGGGCTGCATCACTTGCCTGGCCATCATGCCCAATGACCAGTAGGCGAACTCGCTCGAGCGCTCTTGACACAGATCCGCCACTTCCAGGTACTGTTCGCGGATATCCGCCTCGTCCCAGGCGACATCCCAGAAATAAAGGTAGACGTCAAGATTCCAGGCGAATATGTTTTCCAGCAGTTGGTCCAAAACTGGCGACCTTGCCTCAAGCGTTCCGTAGTCGAGTATCGCAGTGGCGCCGGCCTCCCCCGCCAATTGCCCGTAGACATCCGAGGCCACCGCCGGCAGCGCGCTGACCGCCGAAGCCATAGACTCGAAGCTATAGACCAGCGCTTCACTTTCCGTCTCGCTTGCTGCCAGGCTCATGTCGATTTCAAGCGCCAGCTCGAAGCCCGTCGCAAGCCGCCTGAGCTCGCCGTCGAGAATCACATTGTTGGCCAAGCCTTCCAATTCCCAATCTGATGCTGTGAATTGGTAATCGGAGACCGAGATTTCGCTGCTGTCGTCGGCGGCGTCAATCTTGGCGAAGCAGCGATAGACGCGCGTATCGGGATATTGTTCCAGCAAGTAGCAGAGGCAGGCCGCCAAACCCATCGCGATATCGGGCGCATCCGCAAAAAGGATGGGATAAACGCTGATTCGAAATCGCTCATCCGTCTGAATGGATTCCGCCAGGCCGGCCGCGCTGCCAAAGATAGAAGTCGGCGTCCCGGAATCGCCCTGTTCCTGCCCGAGCGATTTCATTCTGTCGGCGGCATTCAACATCATACGCGCTCCAAAAAATACACCCTGCCGAAAAGACAGGGTGCATTGTAAAGCAGGCTATGCTGTTTCAAAAGATTCGGCCGCTAGTTTACGATCCGCACCTGGCTGAAATCGCCGCGGAATACTGTGTAATGGTTGTTCAACCAACCCTGGCCAAAGCTGCCCTCCACCATATACCAGCCGCGGCCTCGTGAAAGACCGAGCACACGCAGCACCGTTCCGCCCGGCACAGTCGCAATGACGCCGTTGCTGATGCCCGGTCCCGAGCGAATGTTGAGATAAGCCGTATTGACAACCGCGCGCGGCGTTGTGCCACCCAAGTGCCCGCCTTCGCGCGGGCTGACGCCTGCCCGTGTGATGCCGGAGAAGTTACCGCGCGCCACCGCATAGCTGGAATTGACCCAGCCCTGCCCAGCAGCGGTAATGACCTGATACCAGACGCCGCCACTGTCGATCGCGGTGACCTGCAGCTCAGTGCCGCCCGGCACAGTCGTCAAAACTGGATGACCGACGCCCGGCCCCGTGCGCACATTCAGATAAGCCGTGTTCACGACCAAGTGTGGCGCGCCCGCAGGGATGCCCGGCTGCGGACCCGTGTCCGCCGGTTGACCATGCGTGGGCAAACCAGTGAAGTCACCCCGCTTGGCGGTGTAGGTCCGGTTCAGCCAGCCGCTGCCGGCGGAGGTCTCGACCTGGTACCAGATGCCGCCATATTGAATCGCGGTCACCACCAACTCAGTACCGCCTTTCACCGTTGTAATGACCGGATGGCTGATCCCCGGCCCAGACCGAATGTTCAGATAGGCGGTGTTCACGACCACATAGGGCGCTCCGGGAGGAATGCCTGTGCCGGCCCCTAGATTCGGCGGCGTGAACTGGTTTGGCACGCCGGAAAAGTCACCGCGGTCGATTGTATACGTCGAGTTTACCCAACCGTTGCCAGCGGTGCTCGAGACTTGAATCCAGCTGCTGCCAGCCTGGAGCGATATCACGGGAAGCACCGTCCCGCCAGCTACGGTGGTGATGATGCCGTGGCTGACCCCCGGCCCGCTGCGAACATTCAAGCGATAAGTGTTCACCACCAAATGTGGCGAAGTCTGCGCGACAGCGACAATTTGCCCGAGTGCAAAGAAAAGTGCCATGACCAGCAACAAGAGCAAAATCCTAAACTTGATGCGATTGCCCATAATCGTCCCCCGTAAAGACCTGTAAGCTAAACCATTTCCGCCAGAACAAAAATCAGTATAGTTGCCACCAAGATAACGAGCAAACGCATTTACAAGCAATTTCTAACCTTTCGCGCCAATATCTTCCCCGGTGCCGCCGCGGACAAGTCGTCATTGCAATCTGACGGGCCGTCAAGCGATAGCCGGCATTCGCAGGCCGGAGACAGAAAATTGACAGGCCGACGCTCCTGTGCTAACATTACGCCAGATCGCAAAAGGCGAAGGGGTGCGTTATGGCTTTAGCGGAACAGCAGACTGTCGGCGAGATGAGCGACATTTCTGTCTTGAATGTAACACCGGCCGCGGTTTCAATCATCAGGAACCTGCTTGAGCAGCGGGAGATTCCCGACCATGCGCTGCGCGTCTTTGTGACCGGCGGCGGATGCTCCGGCTTGCAGTATGGTATGGCTTTTCAAGAAGCGCCGGAAACGGGCGATACCGTTGTCCGCTGCGATGATGTGCGTCTGCTCATCGACCCGACCAGCATGATGTATCTGCAAGGGGCAACGATTGACTATGTTGATAGTCTGATCGGCGGCGGCTTCCGCATCGACAACCCGAATGCGGTCTCAAGTTGTGGCTGCGGGCACTCCTTCAAGGGCTCGGAAGACGCGGCTGCCGATCAAAGCCAGGGCTGCGGCACCTGTGCCAGCTATTAGGCATATCGCAGACGCTGTCCATTGGACCGCTTGCATACTTCTGTCCCTAACGCCGAAGCAAGCTGATAAATAAGCCGGCAAGGCCCAACCCGCCTACCGCCAATATCGGAAATATTGGCGGCAGATCCAGCATGCGGGTTTCTTCCGCTTCGACTATCGCGATCTGATTCACGAAGGGCGGCTGCGTCGCTGGCGGCGTAAAGGTCGGCAGCGGCGTCACATCAACAACTTCAACCGCTCTCGCCGCATCAGATTCCACCGTGGCGATTTCGATAGTCCGCGGATTCGTTCCAGGCGCATCCGCCGGCGCGCCCCCCGCAGCGCCTGGCAGTATCACCTGATCAAAGGTGTCGATCACTTCAATCTGCGATGCGTCGCCTTCTATCGTAACCAGATCTCCATAAACCCAAGCCCGCCTGTTGGGTGACAAGTCATATCGCAATTCGTACCAGCGGTAATAACTGCGCAATACTGGATAGACGCTGCCATGGGCGATCGTGCCTATCAGATCGCTTTCGATATCAGGCAGCGCCCGGACATTTACGTTGCCAGCCGATTGCAGGGCTTGCAGCCGCGCAGCCGGCAAAGACGTCGGGGTGACGCTGGCTGTGATCGTCGGCGCGAAAGCCCGCGCGTTCTCGGGCGTCGCGGTCACTAAATTGGCTCGCACCGGTGTCGCCTCGGCGGCGCCCTGCGCCAACAGGGGACGCGCCCCCGCCAGCATAAGCATGGCCGTGAGCGCCGAGAGTCCGACGCACTGTGAAACGCGCCCGCCCAGGAGTCGATGGCGGCTCTTACCAGAATATAACATTGACATCGGTGAAGCGTCCCTGCTCGGCGATGACGCTGCGGTTGTCGAGCATATTGACCATAAAGCCCTGATAAAGCTGATTTTCAAGCCCGACAACTTTCCAATTGCTCATGACAAAGGGCGGAATGGCGGCGCCTTCCGGGCAGCGAAGGCAATCAGCCGGGATCCATTCGCCGTTGTAACGCCGCCCGATATGCAAATGGGTCGCGGTACTGTATCCACCGAGGCAAGAAGCATAGCCGAGCAAGTTGCCCGCTTCGACGATCTGCCCCGTCCGCAGCGAGTCATGCGGGCTGACGTGCAGGTACACAATTGTCCAGCCCGTGCCTTCGTCTCCGTCTTCGTCGAGATCCAGCACCAGTACGCCAGCGCCCAGCCTCAGTATCATGCCGCGCGCGATGGCAGTGATAGGATAGGACGATGTATAACACCAGCGGTCGTCGATTTCATCGGGCGGCGCAAAGTCCACTGCTGACCAGGCGCTGCCGTTTCCCCAGCCGCCATGAAACCCACCAGTGAAGCGCCAGACATCACCGCGGGGAAAGGGCAAGGTCAATTCCGGCTGACGCAGGTCTGACGGCACGGTTTCAAATGCGCCTTCAAAGGGATCGCCGAACAGCCGGCGGTAGGTTTCGCGCAGGCCCGATTCGCCGATGCCCGCCGTCCAAGCTTCATCGTCGGCAAATTGCGCCAGCGCAAAATGAACAGCGACTGTACCGGCGTTCAGGCTTGGGTGATAGAAGAGTCGGCTGCCGTCGGGGGCGTCAAGTATCGTTTTCCCGCGATATTTCCAATCGTAATATCCTTTGTTGAGCTGGTCCGCCAGCCAACTGGCCTGGGCATAGAGACCGTCTCGACCGGCGTTCGACGCTTCTTCAGCGGCCAGCAGCGGGTAGAGCAGTCTTTCTTCGTCAACCGTTGGGTCGGACAGCAATCCAGCAAAGTGTTCAAGAATCGCGAGAAGAACGCGGGCATCGACGCTGAACTCTTGCGCTACCCGTTCAATTGTCTGGCCAGCGCTGAGCTGCTCAGTGAGCGGCCTTCCATCGGCTTGCCGCGTCGGTACCGCCACTTTCAATTGGCCGAGGCGCGCCGGCTGAGCATCGACGAAAGCTACTGTATCAAATCCGTCAGCGCCGATGGAGCGCACCAGCCGCGAATCTGGCAGGATGAGCAGCGGCGCCGTGTATTCGAGCGGCCTCTGCGGCAGATTGATGACCTGCCCCACCTCCAGGAAATCTGGATTCGGCAGATCATTCGCATTCAGCAATGCCTGCACTGTAACGTCATACTGCGCGGCGATTCGAAACAGCGTGTCACCCGGGCTGACAGTATGCGTCGGGTTTTCGGCGAGCGCGCTTCCGGGCGCCTCCGCCACTGGCGCTTCCTCGTCGCCTTGACCTGCGCTTGCAGACTCCGCGGGCAACACTGCCTCGCGACCGGCCGGCGCCTGTGGGCGATCGTCATGCTCGCCGGCGCCCATCGCGGTAACGGACGGCGGCGCATCAACGGCTATAGTCGCCGGCTGCGTTTGCAGCGCAACCGGGCCTTCCGCTTCAAGCGCTCGATTGGCCTTGCCGGCGCCGCAACTGGACAACATGGCAGCGCAGAGCAGCAAGCCGGTTATCACGCGCGCGCGCCGCCGGGCTGAGATGAATAAGGGCTTGGCAATGGCAAAAGGCACTTGGGTCTATCCCCGAACAACTGTATACTAATCTGATATTGCGGACCACGGCATCAAACTGGGGAGTGATTTATGGCTAGCGCTGACGAGGTAAAAGACCTGTTTCCCGCGATGGTGGAACGGCTCATCCCGGACAAAGCGGCTGGCATTGACGCCACGATTCTCTTTGACCTGAGCGGCGACAATGGCGGCTTCTTTTGGATTAAGATTACTGATGGCGCGGCTGAGGCGGGCCAAGGAGAATTGGCTGACCCATCTATGACCGTCAAAGCCAGCGCTGACGACTGGTTCGCTGTCGCGACCGGGCAATCGAATGCGATGCAGGCCTTCATGACCGGGAAGCTCAAAATCCTCGGAGACATGGGTTTGGCCATGAAAATGCAGACGATGTTCGCGCAGTAATCTCGTCGAGGCTGCCTATTCATCGTCCAAATCCAGCCCTAGCGACGCGAAGCTCAAACTGAAGCCGGCTGCATCCAAAGCCTCGTCAAGGGCATTGGCGACTTCATCATCGTCAGTGTTCTCTTCGAGGCCCGAGAGAATCTCAAAGGCGCGCTTGCCGCCGATCTCGCCCAGCGACCAGATCGCCATCATGTGCAAATCCTGGTCATCGCCGAGCGTGTATTCGCCGATGCGCTGCACCGATTCCCTCAACTGAATCTGCCCGCAAGCTCTGATCGCCTCATAGACGCATTCGCTGTCGGCGCTCTCCAGCTCGGCCAGCAGCAGACTCCGCCACTCTTTGCTGCAGGTCCGCCCCATGGCAAAGAGCGCGCCCAATTTGAGCTCGTGATTGCCGTCGGCGTAAGCAGCGCGTATCAAGGCCTTTACCGCTTGATGGCTCGAGTTGGCAAGCGCCTCCAGCGCCCGCCGCCGAACCTCCACCGATTGACCGGCGTCCGTGTGCATTCGGTGCGCCAAAGCTTGCGCCTCGGCCGCCAAATGTGCCGGGATGTCTCCATATTCGCCCAAGAGAATGAAGCGGCCCAAGCTCTCTAAAGCGCCTGTTCGAACCGAATAATCAGGGTCGCTCTCCGCCAGCGCGAGCAGCTTCTGCATGGTCTCAACTGACTCATCCATCCAAAGCAAATCGATGGACGACGACCTGACAAGGCTGCTCTCATCGCTGAGGCCGCGCAAGGCAATCTCGCGGTAATTCAGCTCAAACATGGCCTCGCTGGCTTCATTCAACGCGCGCAGCACCCGGTGCTTGACCACCGGCTTAAGCGCTGCCCAAGCGGGCTTAATCGCATGAAGTTCTTCAGCCGTCAAGTCGCTCAGGCCGTAGACCAGAGTCGACGGGATGACCGTCTGTGAAGACAGCTCCGCGCCCTGCAATACCCCAACGAGTTCTTCGAGTGGAGGCTTCGATTGCGGGAGGTCGGTCCTTGCGTCGTCCCTTGCTAACACGCGGCGCTCCCGTCGGTCAGCTGATTGATGGCGGGTTGATCAGGTCGTAGACCATGATCACAAGCCCCAAAGCCAGCAGCAGCATGATGCCCAACTGATGTATTCGCGCTTCGGTCTTGGCGTCAACCGGCTTGCCGCGCAGCATTTCGATGAGGACAAAGACGATCCGCCCGCCATCAAGCGCCGGAATCGGCAGCAGGTTGCTGACGCCCAGGAAAATGCTGATGAGCGCGATGAAGTTCAACATCAGCCCGGGGCCTTCGCTAAAACTGCGCTGCAGAAATTCGCCGCCGATCTTGCTGATGCCGATGATGCTGATCGGGCGCGCGTCCCGGCCGCTGAGCGAGCCATCAAGCAAGCGACCGGGTATCGACGCGATGAGCTTGAGAGTCTCGGCGGTCGTGCGCAGGCTGTAACTCAAGGCATCGGGAATGCTCTGCGGGATCAGCTCACGTTTGTAACCGGCGTTGGCAAAGCGCGTTCGGTCTCGCAGCCCGAATTGGGAGCGAATCCCGAGCCCCAAGCGCCCTTCCCCTTCCGGCGGATTGACCCGCGGCGACAGGACCACAGCGATACGCTCCACCGAGCCATCATCAAGCTCGCGGTCAAGCGTCAGCGGCAGGGGGCGCCCGGCGAATTCCCGGGTCGCGTCCAGCAGGGTCTTGGCGGCGTCGCCCGACGGCGGGATCGGAACACGGTTAATCTCGGCAATGATGTCACCGGCCTGAATGCCGGCTGATTCCGCCGGCGAGCCTTCTTGCACGCGCATGACTTGCACCAAACCGGAGCGCTCGGCGAAATCCGGCTTCACCGTCAGTGAATAGTTTTCGCCGGTCTCCTGCCGAATAAGGGAAAACTCGATCGCATCCTGTTGATAGGCGCTCAATTTCTCGTGGAATACAGCGAAGTCAGCAAAGCGCTCGCCGTTGATTCTTTCAATGGCGTCGCCCGCCTGGGCGGCGCTGTCGTAGAACATTGAACCGGGTGGGATCGCGGCGATTTGACTGAGCCCGCCAACGGGCAGGGAGAGCCCAATAAGCGCGACGAGGAAAAAGAGAAACAGAGCCAGAACAAAATTCGCCATGGCGCCGGCTGACATGAAGAAAATGCGGCCCAGCGCCGGCGCTTCATTGACGGACATCATCTTGCCTTCGTCGACGCCGCGCAGTTGCAGCATTTCCCGCTCGGATACAATGCGCACATAGCCCGAGCGCCGCCGTTCAATACTAACGCGGTCGCGCTTGACCTTGTCCTCGCTGGCGGGCCCGATCATGTCCTCGCCCAGCGGCCGCACAAACCCGCCAAGCGGCAGCCAGTTCAGCGTAAACTCCGTTTCACCAAGCATGAACAGGCGGCCGACGCGTGGCGGAAAACCTATGCCAAATTCAAGCACGTTGATGCCCACCAGCCGGGCGGCGATGAAGTGGCCCAGCTCATGGATGATCACAGCCGGTATCAAGACGAGCCCGAAGGCGGCCAAGGCGAGCAGAATGTCGTTTGCAGCGGCGGAAACCAGCATGAATGATCACCTCATTTCAGCGTCCAGTTGTCACCATTATACGGGCGAGAGGCGGCGCGGCGCAAGAACGCCTATGATTTCCGCTCAGACCGGCGGTAACACGCAGGCGCCGGCGCCAACGCCCGATTGCATGACGTCGATTCCCTCGGATAGGGCCAGCAATCTGCCCGAGACCGCGTCGGCCTCGCTTGCCAGGCAGATGCAATGCACATTCGGGCCCGCATCCAGCGTATAACAGACCGGTATGCCCTCCTGCTGGCGCCAGCGGCGCACCGCTTTCATGATAACTAGCGACAGTGGATCCCAATAGAACAAGGGAGGCTGGCTAGTCATCATCACAGCATGCATGAGGTTGCTGTCCTCTTCCACGACGCTGGCGAAATGGTCGAAATCCCGGCGCAAAATCGCGGACTTAACCGCGTCACATCGCGCTGGCGCAGAAGCCACCCGGGCCGGCTGTAAGGCGCTGCTGGCGGCTGTCTCGTGGCCGGCGCTTGACCCTACCTGTTTGTGTTCCCGGCTGACGATCGCGATGACATCAACGAGATTCCAATGCTGCGGCGGCGCGAAAGACTCCGCAAATGACGTCTCATGCGACGAGCCCGCATGCCACTCCACATATCCGGCCGGGACGGAGCGCGCAGCCGAGCCGGAACCCAAGCGAGCCAGCGCAGACATCTCGCGCTCCGGCAGCTCGAAGCGAGCGGCGGCGGCGGCAGCGGCAGTCAAGGCGGCAAAGGCCGAGGCTGATGAAGCGATGCCCGTGCCCATCGGAAAATTGTTGCGCGATGTGACGCTGGCAAATGCATTTACGCCGAATCGTCTGCGCAATGCGTCAAGATGATCGCGCGCGCGGCCCAGCGCTCCTTCACCCGCCGCTATGCCGTTGATCGTCAACTGGTCCGCATCAAGCCGCCCGTTCCAATCTACGGTGGTCGTCGTGTGGAGAGCGGACAGATTCATGCTGATGGACGAATTGGCCGGCAAGCGCAGACGGTGATCGCAATTGCCCCAATATTTTACGAAAGCGATATTGGAATGCGCTCTGGCGGTGGCTGTCCTGCTGTTATCAACCAAGGGTCGTTGCCCCTCACTGCGCTTGACCGAAGTACTACTGGCATTGTCAAACATTATCACTAGACTATAATTCCTGTCCACTGCTGACAGGAAACGGCGCATGTTGGACATCCTTGCCGGTTTAATAGCAACGACGCGGCCCAAACAATGGACGAAGAATGTACTCTTCGTCTTCCCCGCCATTGTGTTTAGTGAAAATCTGTTTGAGCCCCATCTCGTCGGCCGCGTCATCGTCTGCTGCATGCTCTTGATCCTGAGCGCGGGTTCGGTTTATATCTTCAATGATCTGGCGGACCTGGATGCGGACCGCGCGCACCCTGTCAAGCGGCTGCGCCCAATTGCCGCCGGCCGAGTGCCCGTCGCATACGCGAAGCTGGCCGCAGTGGCGCTGCCGCTCCTGGCGCTCTTCGCCGCCTTTCAATTCGACACGCGCATCGCCTTGCTCATTCTCGTTTACTTCGGGCTGCAGCTCGCCTACTCTTTGTATCTCAAACACATCGTCCTGCTGGACATTCTGGCGGTGACGGCCGGCTTCGTCCTGCGCGTGATTGCGGGCGGCATCGTCATTGACGTAAGTCTGTCGCCCTGGCTTTACGCCTCCGCCGGGCTGCTCGCGCTCTTCCTGGTCATCGGCAAGCGGCGGCAAGAACTGGCGCTGCATGGCGATGTCGCGCGGGAAACCCGCCCCGTCTTCAGCCGCTACAATCTGCCGCTGCTCGACGACATGCTCCGTGTGGTGACCACGTCGACCATGATCACTTACATACTTTACACGGTGGAATCACCGACGATGATTCGGCATGGCGAAAACCTGGGCCTGCTGACAGTTCCCTTCGTCTTATACGGATTGTTTCGCTATCTGTATTTGATTCACATAGAAAAACGCGGCGGCGCGCCGGACGAAGTTCTGCTGACCGATCGGCCGCTTCAAGCGACGCTCGCCCTGGCCGCGCTGGCATATTTCCTGATTTTGTACGTTCTGTAGATGAGCATGAGCACTGTCGCGAGCGCGCCCGGCAAAGCCATCCTTTGTGGCGAACACGCCGTCGTTTATGGCGCGCCGGCGATCGCCCTGCCCCTTTCGGGCATCCGCGCCTACGCCAAGATCCGCAAATGCGATCATCCGCTCACCATCATCGCCGAGGATTTGCCTAGGCCGCCGCTGGTCTATCGCGCGGGCGAAATGGATATGTCGGATCCGCTGGCGCTCACGGCTGAATTGGCCATCGATTACCTCGGCGCCGGAAGTATCAGCGGAGAGATTCGACTGAAATCGGACATACCCATCGCCAGCGGGCTTGGGAGCGGCGCGGCAATCTCGACAGCGCTTTGCCGCGCCATCGCGTTGCTGCGTGCCAGCGAGATTCCCGCGGGCGATTTAAGCAAGCTCGTCTATGAGGTGGAGAAGCTGCATCACGGCAGTCCGAGCGGCATCGACAACACAGTCGTCGTCTGCGAAGCGCCCGTCTTTTTCATCAAAGACCAGCGCATGGAATTGATTAATATCGCAGAGCCGCTCCAGCTCGTCTTGGCCGACACCGGTATCGCCGCCCTGACGCGGGATGCCGTTGCTGCCGTCCGCCGGCGCAGGCAAAGCGCGCCCGCCGCCACCGCTGCGATTTTCGCCGAGATCGGCGCCATTTCCAAAGAGGCGAAAGATTGCCTGGAGCAAGGCGCCACAAAAAGACTGGGCGCGCTCATGATCGCGAACCATCGCCTGCTGCAAGCGCTGGATGTCTCGTCCCCGGAGTTGGATCGTTTGGTCGAGGCTGGCCTCCATGGCGGCGCATACGGCGCCAAGCTGTCCGGAGGCGGCCGTGGAGGCAATATCATTGCATTGGCGGATGCGCATTCAGTCGACGCGGTGAGGGAAAAACTCCTTGAGGCCGGCGCAAAGCGGGTTATGGTTACCATCGCCGGCGAAGGAAGGCGTGACGATGACGATTCTGATTAAGCTCGGCGGATCACTGATAACGGACAAGCGAAAAGCCAGGACTTTCCGGCCTGAGAGCGTAGGCCGGCTGGCGGCGCAATTGAGCCGGTTTCGGGCCACGAACCCGCAGCAGCAAATTGTCATTGGCCACGGCAGCGGGTCCTTCGGCCATTTCGAGGCGCGGAAGCACCGGACCGCGCAAGGGTTCGAGACCAGTCAAGAACGGCTTGGCTTCGCCCAGGTTGGAGCGGCCGCGGCCGAGTTGAGCTTGCTGGTGCTGAAGGAGTTTATTGCCGGTGGCCTGCCGGTGATGCGCTTCCAGCCATCTTCCACGATAATCGCCGAGGGCGGGCGAATCGCATCATTTGACAGCCGCGCGCTTCAGCTGGCGCTGCAAAAGCAGCTAATGCCCTTGATTCACGGCGACATCGCGGTAGACCGGGAAATCAATGGCGGCATCATCTCGACGGAATCCCTCTTTGCGCATCTCGTTGAGCCGCTGCGGGTCAGGCGGATCATCCTTCTGGGCGAAGTCGCCGGCGTGCTGAATCAGCGGCGCGAGCTTATCCCGCTCATCACGCCACAATCGCTAGAGTACATGTTGCCCTCGCTCAAGGGTTCCCATGGCGTGGACGTCACCGGCGGCATGCTGCAGAAAGTCAAATCCATGACCGCGCTGGTCCGCAGGCATCCATCCCTTCAGGTAGTCATCGCCGGCGGATCGCAGGAAGACATTCTGATCAATCTCCTTGAGGGGCGCGAAGCAGCCGGCACGCGCATCCTGGCCGATAGCGTCGTCAGTTCGCCCGAATCTTCACATTGACCAGCAAGGGGTAAAAGCCGTATGCATCGTAGCGGAGATCGACGATGTTTGCGCTGAGCGCGCGCAAACGCACAGTTTCGCTTATTGGCAGCAGAAGCGCCTCGTTCATGAGCAAGGTCTGGATGTCGTAGTATTGCGCGCGACGCCGGGCCGGGTCGGTCTCCTGACTGGCTTGGACAAGCATGTCGTTCAAAGCCGGCTGCCGCGCGCGCGAAGCGGCATAAGGCGAATCATCAAGGAAGACGCGGTTGAGCATACCCGGATCGATGCCATGGATGCTGACCGGCAGCAAATCGTATTCACCGGTTCTTATCTGGCTGTACAGCTGCATTCTGCCCGGCACGGGCTCCACCGCCAGATCAATGCCCAGCCGCCGCCATTGCTCCCGCAGGAAGGCGCCCACGTCAGGCAGCCGTCCCCAGGGCGGCGCCAGCATCGTCAACTCAAGCCGGTCTCCAGCAAGGTCCAGAAACCCGTCGCCATCGCTGTCTGCATAGCCAGCCGCCGAAAACAGCGCCTGCGCCTCCGCAAGATCGAATTCGAAACTGTTTCTGAAGCCTGTATGCGCGTAGCCGGTGCTCTCAGAGAGCGGCGACCAGGCCACCGCCGCCGCGTTCAAATAGATCTGGTCGCTTATCGCTATCCGGTTGCTGGCCAGGACGAGCGCCAGACGGACGTCCCGCCTGTTCAGGAGGGCGCGGTTGGTATTAAACAGCCATTGCACCGCGAGCCCGGGAATCGCCGTCGGCAGCAGGCGGACGCGGCTGTTGCCCGCCAGATTGCGCGCGGCCACCGGCGACACAGCGTCCACCACATCTATTGTACTGCCAAGGATTGACAGCAGATCGCCCTCGCCGTCTCGCGTGACGGTAAATTCTATGATGTCGATTTCATCGCCGTCGAGCGGCGCATAGATGGGCGGGTCGACGGCATAGCCATCAAAGCGGCGCAATATGACGCGCTCGCCCGGCAAGTAATCTTCGAGCGCGAAGGGACCGGTGCCCGACTGATGATACTGATAGCGCAAGCCATCATAGCTCTTGAGCGCTTCAGGACTGGCGATGCCCAGGAAGGGCTGCGCCAGGCCGTCCAGCAGCGCCGCGTGCGGTTCAAAGAGGTGCAGTCTTATGCTGTATTTGTCAAGAACGTCGACCTGATGAAGCGGCCCTAACAAGTCTCTTGCCAGGGAGCGGTCCGAATCGGGACGAAAGATGCGTTCAATGTTGAAAGCGACCGAATCAGCCGTGAACTCGCTTCCATCGTGAAAGCTTACATTCTGCCGCAGGCTGAAACGGTAACTCAGGCCATCCGGCGATACTTCCCAGTCAGTTGCCAAGCCCGGCACAAATGCCCGGCTTTCAGGATCGCGGTAAACCAAGGTATCGTAGATCTGGCGGAAGATCATGCCGGCTTCCGGCAGATCGCTCACATGCGGGTCCAAAACTGGAATATCGGCTGAAAACGAATAGCGCAAGCAGCGGCTGTCCTCTTCGCAGGAAACTGCGCTCCCCGCCGAGCCGCAGCCAGCGAGAGCCAGAAAGCAGATCGGCCCAAGCGCGAATCGAATCAACCTGCGCGCGAATGCGTTGATACAGCGCAATTTCGCCCCATGGCAACTCCAAGGTGCGCGCCCATGCATTCGCGCCTGAAATAATCTGCCAATCTGCATCGCCGTTCGTCGCAGCCTCCAGTGAGGACTTTACAATTCCGCCGTCTTTTACTAGCGTAGATTATAGACGCTCGCCTTTCCCACTGGAAGAAAAGTTGCCGGCAAATGATGTCGGATATCCGTTTCCAATCCGACCCCGAACAAGAAGACGCCTATTCCATTTTGCCTGTCTGGCGCAGGCTGAGTGCGCTGCTGCTCATCATGACGGGCGCCTTGCTGGCGGTCGTGCTGCTCAGCGAGCTGCTTCAGCTCCGGTTTGACGCGCGGATCGAACGTGTGCTATCCGTGGCTTTGGCGCCGCTCATTCTGCTCGCCTGGCTCATCATTGCTGTCTTGCCCGAATATCAGGCGGCTCGCCCGCGCAGGCGGCTCATCGGCGTGGCGGTCCTGTCTGCCTTGACCGCTTCTGCGATTGGTCTGCCGCTGACGGAAGACTTTCTGCGCGTCGAAGAATGGCTGCCGCTGCAGTCGGTTTTCCAGCGCATTGTGGGTTATACACTGAGCGCCGGCCTGGTGGATACCGGGCTCAAGTTTATCGTTCTGCGCTATCTCATCTACCCTCAGGGCCTGCGCGTACGCAGCGACGCCGTCGCCTATGCCCTGGCCAGCGCGATGGGTTATGGCGCCTTCTTAAGCCTGGCGCTCGTCTGGCGGCTCGAGCCGACCTTGGGCATCGCCGCGATATATGTGCTGGCCACCCTTACAATTCAGCTCGCTTCCGCCATGTTCATCGCGCTGGGCATCATCGAATCTTATTTCTCAGATGCCTACCCATTGGTGCTGCCGTTGAACGTGGCGGTTGCGGCGCTGGCGAGCGGCATCATCAGCGCCTTGCTCGGCGGCTTCCTAAGCGGGCCGCTGAGCACCGCCGGCAACGCGGCCCGCCCACTCTTTGCCTGCGCGATGCTGGTGGCGGCTTTGATCGTCACCTTCGGGACGGTGTATTTTCTCTACAGCAACTCGGAACGGCGCGAACGCGAAGCCTATATGAGCCAATGGAACACTGATGGAATTTGAAACCGGTCGATCGCCGGCGATCCAAATTACACCCAGGCAGCGTTGGTCAATCGCCATCACATATTTTCTGCTAATTTGCGGCTTCGCTCTCGGCGTCAATCAACGCGACAGCACCTTGAATCAAGCCAGTACGTACAGCAATCTTGAAGCCGGCATTAGCGCAAGTTATCCGGCGCGCTGGCTGCTTGAAGAATCGGGCGCTTTCATCTTCCGCGTGCGCGATATGTCGCATCGCGGCTTCAACACCGTCATCGAAGTCAGCACCGCGCCAGTCGGGCCCGATACATCAGAACGCAACATCCTCGATCAGCTGAGTTTGCAGCGTTCGCAGACGCTGACCGACTACACGATCCTCGGCTATGATGCCTTCCGCCTACCCGATGAAAGCGAGGCGATCTCGATGTCTTATTCTTATGTCGCGCGCGATGCCAGCCCGTTCCTCGAGGGCGTGTCGTCAATCGTCAATGGCCTGGATATTCTGGCGATACGCCGCGGGCAAGCTGTGATCATCTCATTTCGCGCCGATGCCAGCGTATACCGCCGCGAGCTGGAAACCTTGCGCTGGTTCGTGCAAAACCTTGAATTCTAAATGGCTGCTCAAGCGCTAATGTTTAGACTTCTGAAGATAGCGATCCTGCTGCTGGCGTGCGTCCCGCTTCTGGCGCAGCGCCCGGGCGGCATTGACCTCGACCGAATCAAGCGGGCGATCGTATTCATTTATCAGGCTGAAAGCGGGCCCAATGACCTGGTCATCAAATGCGTGAGCAGCGGTACGCTGATCAGCGCCGACGGATTGATCGTCACCAATGCGCACGGCGTTTTGCCGGGCCGCCAATGCGACGGCGACCAGCTAATCGTATCGCTCAATGTCGACCTGACGGAACAGCCTATTCCCAAGTATCGCGCAGAGGTATTCAACGCCGACGCCGGCCTGGACATTGCCGTTTTGCGCATCACGCGCGAGTTGGATGGCCGTCTAATCTCACGAGGCGGCCTGCCCATCTTGCCCTTCGTTGAAGTTGGCGACTCGAATGCAGTCGCCATTGATGACAACTTGATCGTGGCCGGCTATCCGGATTTTGGCAATCAACCGGTCGCCATTGCGCGCGGCACGGTAACGGCCTTTGTTTCCGAACCAATCGGGCGCGGCCCTTCCTGGTTCAAGACGCGCGCGGAAATACCGGGGACGATGTCCGGCGGCGGCGCTTACGACAGCGCGGGACGGCTTATCGGCATCCCGACGAACGCGCCTTTAGGGGGGCTGGCGGCGACGGCAAGCTGTCGCTACATTGCGGACACCAACCGCGATGGCCTGGTGAACGACAGCGATACCTGCGTGCCAACCGGCGAATTTGTCAGCACGGTGCGGCCGATAAGCCACGCGCAAAGCCTGATCCGCGGGGCGCGGCACAACCTGAAAGTGAACATCGCCACCGCGCTTGCAAACGCGCCCGCGCCGCTGCATCCGCCGAAGGTGTCGCGCCTCTTCTTTGCGCCCTCGGCTGCCGATGGCACGCCGTCAACCGTTGTTGGTTCCCTGCCAAACAACACAAAGAGCCTGTTTCTGTTTTTTGACTACGACAATATGACCGCGGAGACGGTGTATGAGCTGCGCGTCACGCGAGACGGCATTCCCGACACCACCTTCAGCCTGCCGCCTGTACGCTGGAGTGGCCGCGAAAGCGGGCTCTGGTACATCGGCAGCCGCGAGCAGGCCTGGGCCAATGGCGCCTACGAGTTCACGCTCTTGATCAACGGCACATCCGTCGGCAGCAACCGGATCGTCGTGGGTGGCGCCGCCGAACGCAGGCCCCAATTCAGTGACATTGTATTTGGCACGCTCGATCAATCAGGCGCATTGGTAGGCAATGGTTCGATTTTGCCTTTGGGCGACATTGCCTCCGCCAGATTCCTTTTCGCCAATATGCCGGCCGGCGCGCCCTGGTCCGCCATTTGGTATTTTGGCGGCGCCGAGGTCGCCCGAAGCACCGACAATTGGTCGGATGCCAACCACGGCGCCAAAGTGATCAAAGTCGCGCCAGACGGCGGTCTGCAGCCGGGGCAGTACCGGCTCGAGCTCTACATCGGCGGCGCGCTCTCGGCGACGTCGGACTTTATCGTCGCCGGGCAGCCGGCCGGTCCCCTGCCGGAAATATTCACGAACATTCGTCATACATCAGTTGATTCGCCGCTCGCCGCGCGCGCCGCGCCGTCATCAACCAGCTTTCCAAGCGCGATACAAGGGCTGTACGCGCTCTTCGATTGGCGGCAGATCGCCCCCGGCACGCCATGGACGCTGCGCTGGCTGGTCGATGATCAAGCCTTCTATCAAGCCACCCTGCCCTGGCTGACCGTCGACTCGGGCAGAGATTTAACTGTATGGATCGACCAGCCGCCCGATGGCAGTTACATGCTTCAGCTGCTGGTGAACAACTTGAAATTGGCGGAAGAAGAAGTGGCGATCGGCATCGGTCAGCTGCCGATCGATCGCCTGTCCCAGAGCGAAGGCACAATACTCTCCGGCAAGGTCATTGACGCGACGACGCGCATCGGCATTCCGAGCGTTACAATCGTGCTGGTGAGCGAAGATTATGCGGCCAGCGAGTTCCTGTGGAGAGAGGATCAGATCTTCGCGCTCGCCACCTCAGACCGCAATGGCGACTTTCAGTTCGCGCGCCCGCTGGCATTTGATACCTACTATAGCATCGTAATTGAAGCGGACGGCTACATCCCGCTTGCTGCGGACGAGTTTGATTTCTCCGCGGACGAGCCTTATGCCGATATCGAGATCGCCATGGTGCCGGGATGAGCGCGGCCCGGAAGGCGCGGCTTGATCTGCTGCTGGTTGAAAGGCGGCTCGCGCCCAGCCGCAGCAAAGCCGCCGCTATGATCATGGCTGGCGAAGTCACCGTGGGCCGGCGGCTAGTCGACAAGCCGGGTACGGCCGTCGCCCTTGACGCCGCTATCGAGTTGAAGGAGAAACCGCGATATGTCAGCCGCGGCGGGCTCAAGCTGGAAGCGGCGCTGAACGCTTTTGCCGTGGACGCGGCGGGGAAAGTCTGCGCCGATATTGGCGCCAGCACCGGCGGCTTCACCGATTGCCTCTTGCAGCGCGGCGCAGCCAAAGTCTATGCGATAGATGTCGGCCGAGCGCAATTGGATTATCGCCTGCGCCAAGACAAACGCGTGGTGATACACGAGAATACCAACGCGCGCTACCTGGAGGCGCTCGGCGAGCCCGCCGACATCGTTGCGATAGACGTATCCTTCATCTCGCTTCGGCTCATTCTGCCGGCGGTCGCGCGAATCACAAGCGAGCCTGCCGATGTCATCGCCCTGGTGAAGCCGCAATTTGAAGCCGGACGCGCCTCCGTCGGCAAGGGCGGCGTCGTGCGCGACGCGGCGGTGCATCGGCGCGTGCTGAACGATGTTGCCGCCTGGGCGATCTCGCATGGATTCGCCCCCGTCGATGTCATTCGCTCGCCAATCACCGGCGCCAAGGGCAATGTCGAATTCCTGATGTGGATGCGAAACCGCGCGAATGCTGGCGCTCCGCCAAGAATCCAGCAGCGAATCGACAAACTGACGACCCCAAATCCATAGCTTCCCCTACTCCAAAAGCGCGCTATGTTTCATAATTGAGCCAGGACTAATCGACCGGGGCAACGGATGAATATCGAGCGCATCCGCAACTTTTGCATCATCGCGCATGTTGATCACGGCAAGAGCACGCTGGCTGATCGCTTGTTGGAGCTGACCAATACCGTCAACGAGCGAGACATGCAGGAGCAACTTCTCGACAGTATGCAACTGGAACGCGAGCGCGGCGTCACCATCAAGGCGTCGGCTGTGCGCATGTTGTACGAGGCTCGCGACGGTGTGGCATACACAATTAACTTGATTGATACCCCCGGTCATGTTGACTTCACATACGAGGTCAGCCGCGCCTTGCAAGCCTGCGAAGGCGCCCTCCTGGTGGTGGATGCCAGCCAGGGCATCGAGGCGCAGACCCTGTCCAATGTATACCTGGCGCTTGAACAGGACCTCGAGATCATCCCCGTCATCAACAAGATTGATCTGCCGGCGGCCCAACCCGATGAAGTCGCCCGCGATGTTCAGGACCTGCTGGGCGCGCCGGCCGCTGATATGCCGCGGATTTCCGCCAAGAATGGCCTTGGCGTGGCCGAAGTGCTGGAAAAGGTCATCGCGGAAGTGCCGCCGCCAGCGACCGACAGCAGCGAGACCCTGCGCGCGCTAGTATTCGACTCGCATTATGATGCCTACAAGGGCGTCATCGCTTACGTGCGCGTGGTTGATGGCGCGGTGGCCGGGCGCGAAATGCTCAAGCTCTTTGCCACCGGCGCGCGCTTCGAGCCAGTTGAGATCGGCGTCTTCGACCCGGTCATGCGCGCGACAGACGAACTGCTCGCCGGCGAAGTTGGCTATATCGCGACCGGTCTCAAATCGGTGCAAGAGTGCCGGGTGGGCGATACCATCACCCTGGCAGCCAAGAGCGCGGGTCAATCCCTGCCGGGCTACAAGCAGATCAAGCCCATGGTTTTCGCCGGCATCTACCCGACCCACAATGAAGCTTATGCGGACCTGCGCGACGCCCTGGAGAAGCTGCAGCTGAACGACGCCTCGCTGGTTTTCCAACCCGAGACATCGCAGGCCCTGAACTTTGGTTTCCGCGCCGGCTTCCTCGGGCTCTTTCACATGGAAATCATGCAGGAGCGCCTGGAGCGGGAATACGATCTGGATATTCTGGCTACCGCGCCCAGCGTTGAATATCGTGTCCTGCGGCGGGATGGCGCCACGGTCTTGATCGACAGCCCCGCGCGCCTGCCAGACGAAGGCGCCATCGAAGAAATCCGCGAACCCTGGATGGAAATCCAAATCTATGCGCCACAACGCTATATCGGCGCGGTCATGGACTTGGTCATCAAGAAGCGCGGCATCTACCAAACAACCGAGTATCTCGATGCCAGCCGCGTCATTCTGCACTTTCAGATTCCGCTTTCAGAAATCATCATCGACTTCTACGACAAGCTGAAAAGCGTGACGCAAGGCTACGCCAGCCTGGATTATCAATTCAAGGAGTACCGCGCCGGCGACCTGGTCAAAGTCGAGGTGCTCGTCAACGAAGATCCGGTCGACGCCCTGGCCATGATTTGCCACCGTGACGACGCCTATCATCGCGGGCAGCGGCTGGTGAGCCGATTAAAAGCTTTGATCCCGCGGCAGATGTTCACGGTGCCGGTTCAGGCGGCGATCGGGAAGCGAGTCATCTCGCGCGCCAATGTGAAAGCGCTGCGCAAAGATGTCCTGGCCAAGTGTTACGGCGGCGATGTGACGCGCAAGAGGAAGCTGCTCGAAAAACAGAAGCGGGGCAAGAAGCGCATGAAGATGATCGGCGCCGTTGAAGTGCCCCAAGAAGCGTTCATGGCCTTGCTCAGTCTGGATGAGTGAAATCCAGCGCGGGCGAGCCGACGGCTCAGGCATGCTCTTCCTTGAGCATGCGCCACAGGCTGGCCAGCCCCCAGCGCGATATCCACTCGCGCGCCAGGTTCGAGCGGTTGCCGAAGCCATAACCGCGGAAACGCGACTGCGCCGCTGTTGAAATCGCGACTGCGCTGCCCTGCTCCACATCGGCGTTTTCAGCCAAATCCGGATAACTGAGCACGACGATGCTGGCGTCGACATCTTCGCGCTGCCGGATGCTCGCCGCGATATCTGCCGCGATCCCGGTAAGTGACTTCCCCGACGCCTCGATATCGTATTGGTCGAATACCGCCTTCGGGCTTTCGTAGACGCTCGTTCGCAGCCGGTCAGTTTCCGCGCTCCAGGCGCCGCTGATCACCCCAGGCAAGCCCGCCTCGGTGACATGCACGCGCAGGTTATTCCGCTCCAGTAGATCCCAAACCACATCTTCCAGCGTCGCGTCATCCACGCCGAACACCTCATCGCCGATGCGCTCACGCAGCCGCAATTGCATTTCGTCCAGCATAGCCAGCGCCGCCCCCCGATTATCGGCCTTCGCGGTGATGCGCACATCGACGCAGCCATGATGCGCCGCCAGGCCAACACTGGGGTTCGTCTCGCTGAGAATATCGCCCCCGATCTTGTCGTCGAGAGAGCTTTCGCCAATGCCCGCCGTTCGCAGCGTCCGCGCCAAGATGACGCCCAATTCATACCTTTGCAAGAGATAAGGGACGACCGACTCGGTCATCAGATATTTCATCTCGCGCGGCACGCCGGGCAAACAGATGACGACGCCGCGTTCCGCTTCCACGATGAAGGCGGGCGCGGTGCCGACCGGATTTTCAATCAATTTGGCGCATTCTGGAAGAAAGGCCTGCTGGCGGTTGTTCGCGGTCATGGGTACGCCAAAGCCCTGGAAGCGCTCGGCAATGTTGTCGTAGAGATACTGGTGGAATTCCAGCGGCCGCCCAAAGACATCAGCGACCGCTTGCCGCGTCATGTCATCCACCGTGGGGCCGAGGCCGCCTGTTGCAATGACGACTTCCGCGCGATCCAGGGCGCGTGAAATGGCCTCGCCTATCCGGCCCAGATTATCGCCGACGGTGGTCATGAAAAAAATATTGACGCCAATATCACGCAGCTTGCGCGCCAAATAAACCGAATTTGTGTCGGTTATCTCGCCCAGAAGGAGTTCCGTTCCGATCGCTACAATTTCAGCGTTGGGGTTATCCGGCATGTTAACTCCCGTCAGCGCTTGTACCCGGACTGATTTTACATGAATTTGACGAATGTTTTGCAATATCGAAAAACCGCGCTATAATTGCCACTATAAATCTATCTTGCTGTCAAGTAAGATGTTTGTGCAGTTTTACCAGTATTTTCGTCCAACTGCTTATTCGAACGGAGGGTCTTGTGGCCGGTGTCACTTTCAATCACGTTTCAAAGGATTTCGGTGATCAAAGAGTCGTAACCGATTTGACCATCGAGGTCCAAGATAAAGAGTTTCTCGTATTTGTCGGTCCGTCCGGCTGCGGCAAATCGACGAGCCTTCGGATGCTCGCTGGCCTGGAAGAGATCACCGAGGGCGAGATCCTCATTGGCGACCGCGTGGTCAACAATGTGGCGCCCAAAGATCGCGATGTCGCGATGGTCTTCCAGAGCTATGCATTGTATCCGCACATGACTGTCTACGACAACATGGCTTTTGGCTTGAAGCTGCGCAAGACGCCCAAGAAGATCATTGACGAGCGCGTGAACGAAGCCGCAAACGAGCTCGGCATTGGGCACTTGCTGGATCGCCGCCCCCGTCAGCTCTCCGGCGGTCAGCGCCAGCGTGTGGCGGTTGGCCGCGCGATCGTTCGCGAGCCTGCTGTCTTTTTGATGGATGAGCCGCTTTCGAACCTGGACGCGAAGCTGCGGGTGGAGGCGCGTTCTTTCATCAGCCGTCTGCATCAGCGTCTTGAGACCACCTTCATCTACGTCACCCATGACCAGGTCGAGGCGATGACGATGGGGACGCGCATCTGCGTGCTCAACGAAGGCAAGCTCCAGCAGATTGATTCGCCCTTTAACCTCTACCACAACCCGCACAACATTTTTGTCGCCGGCTTCATCGGCAGCCCATCGATGAATTTCTTTGACGCCACGCTCAAGGAAGACGGCGATGGCCTGGTTGTTGACACCGGCGCATTCAGCCTGCCCGTGCCTGCCAGCAAAGCGGACAGCTTCCGCAGCCACGTGGGCATGGAAGTCGTCTGCGGCATCCGACCGGAAGACATCGACGACAGCAATTACCTGCCCCAGGGCATTATCCCGGCGAACATGGTTTGCAACGTGGAAGTTGTCGAGCAGATGGGTAACGAGGTGATCATCTATCTCGAGAACCAAGGCAAGAACTTCATCGCCCGCACTGACCCGCGGACCGATGCTGTCGTTGGCGAGCCGATGGATATCACCTTCAATCTGGACAACATGCACCTCTTCGACACCAACACCGAAATGTCGCTCAGCTACGAGTTAAAGGCAAAAGGCGACAATGTGATCGCCTAGCCGCAGCAGCGTTACAATCAAAAGAGCCACCGTCGGGTGGCTCTCTTTTTTTCGCTTGCGTCCCGCCTCTACTTCAGCACCGGGCGGAATTTGTAACCGTAAACGATCATGCCGCGCTGGCCATCAGTGGTTAATTTGCGCGTTACCATCTCGACCTGGTCGCCGATCTCAGCGTCGGCATCCACATCCGTCAACTGAGTTGTGATCAGTTGGCCGTCTTCCAGCTCGACCAGAGCCAGGAAATATGGCGCCTGCGCCTCAAAACCAGCCGGCGGCTCCAGCACGCGCGTAAGGCTGTATATCGTCCCCCGCATGGCCGCGCAATGCTTACCAGCGCGATCGACAAGCGCGCTTGATTCCACACCGCCGTCTTTCATGAGAGGACCTTGGTCCCTTCCATGCCAGCCTGCCGCTTGCGGGGCGCGTCCTTGCGAGCGTATGTTGCTGACGCCGCTCGCCTGCGATCAACACCTTCATTCGTCTTGTCCAGCCGATAGCGCAGCGCCCGGTTGCGCCAGTACTTCGCTACATGCATTGTTCCGCTCCTTAGCCCGTTTCGCGGCTTCCACGATGTTCAGTCTAGGAACAGCGATCTATCAGAAACTATCTTGATGGCAATTGCGACCTGTCAGAGCCTATCAAGTCATTCGCCGGTCGCGCTCAAAATGTGCGTCGCCACTGTTGCCCCAAGGCCGCCCATGTTTTGAATGAGAATATGTCGGGCGCCGGGTATCTGATTTTCGCCGGCCCGGCCAGTCAGTTGCAGCGCCGCCTCCACCGCTTGATAGACGCCGGTGGCGCCGGCCGGGTTTCCACGGCTCTTGAGGCCGCCGAAACTGCTCAAGGGCAGCTCGCCGGCTGTTGCGATTCTCTCTCCGCCGCCCTGGGCCCACTCCCATCCCCGGCCGGCGTCGCTGTAGCCCATCGCTTCCAATGACAGGGCCGTCAAGATGGTAAAGGCGTCATGCAATTCCAGGGCGTCCAAGTCTGACAAGCCGAGCCCTGCCTGCTTCAGGCTCGCCGCCGTTGACAGCGTGACGGCCGGCAATTTCAGAGGCTGGATACGATCTTGAATCATGAGGCTGTCGCTGGCCAGCGCGCTGCCGCTAATCGCCACCGGCCGCGGCACGAGGTCCGCCGCCAGCTCAGCGTTGACCAGAATGACCGCCGCCGCTCCATCGCCATCCGGCGCGCTGTCAAAGAGATTGACCGGATCGGCGATCATTGGTGCTTTGACGAAGGCGCCGGACCGCAGCTTGTTGCGGAACATCGCGCAGCTGTTGCGAGCGCCGTTTCGATGCGCATTCACGCTGAATCCTTCAAATTGCGATAGCTCGACGTCATATTCGTGCATATAGCGCCGCATCAACAGGCCAGCCATCGCGGCGAGCGTCGCGCCGTTCACGGATTCATAATCGGCATCCAGACTGACATTGCGCGCGGCAAGCCGAGCCGGGCCCACGATATCTGTCGCTTTCTCAACACCGATTACCATCGCGCTGCCCACAGCGCCTGATGCGACAGCCATATAGCCAGCGCGCAAGGCGGCCCCGCCCGACGCGTCGCCCGCTTCACAGGTGAATGATTCGACGCCGGGCAAGCCCAGCTGCCCCGCTATCAGGCTGCCCAGCTGCGCCTGCTGATTGAACGCCGCGCCATAGGCATTGCCGATGTACAGCGCATCCACCTGTTTCAAATCAGCGTCGCGCAGCGCCAGCTCGCCGGCTTCGGCGGCCAGGTCGCCAAGCCCGGTTGACCAGTGCTCGCGCACCGGTATCATTCCGGCGCCAACAATCGATACACGCATAGCATTCAATCCTTAAGTTTGTCGCGGAAGCGGACGTAAGTCCCGTAATCGATCGCGCGGCGGCGAGCGATGTAATCGGCCGTAGTCAGCCGGTCCTCAGGCAGCTCACTGATTCGCCCGGTCACGCGCAAATCAAAAGCGTCGGAACCGGCGCCGCTGCCATAGCTGACCATCAGAATGCGGTCGCCCGGTTCAGCGATATCGAGGATCGCCGTCAAGCCAACCATGCAGGAGCCCGAATATACATTGCCGATCTCATTCGCTAGCAGGCCCGGGCCGATCTGTTCCGGTGAAAAACCGAGCAGTTTTGCGGCGCGGGCGGGGAACTTGACATTCGGCTGATGAAAAACGGCATAATTGTAGTCCGACGGGCTGGAATTCATCATTTCCATCAAATTCGATGCGGCAGCAAGCGTATGGGCAAAATAAGCCGGCTCGCCAGTGAAGCGATCGCCATGGCTCGGATAGGCCTCCCCAGCCCGCCGCCAAAAATCGGGCGTGTCGGTGACGTAACTGTAACTGCCTTGATAGACGGCATAACTTTCTTCTGCCGGGCCAAGAATGAAAGCCGCCCCGCCGGAGCCGGCTGTATACTCAAGCGCATCGCCCGGGCGCCCTTGCGCCGTATCCATGCCGATGCTGAGCGTATACTCGGCCATCCCGCTGCCGACAACGCCGAGCGACGCCTGCACCGCTTCCGTGCCGGCCTTGCAGGCAAACTCCCAGTCGGCAGCCAACACATCCGCCGGCGCGCCTATGCTTTCAGCGACAATCGTGCTCGACGGCTTGACCGCATAGGGATGGCTTTCGCTGCCCACCCAAACGGCGCGGATCCGCCCCGGGTCAACGACGCCCGCGCAAAATAGTGCGTTGCGCGCCGCTTCGATGGCCATCGTTACAACATCCTCATCAACCCCGGCCACCGCCTTCTCCTGTACCGGCGCTGGACCAAGGCCGTCAGTCCAGACCCGCGCAATTTCCCTTCCCGGCAAGCGATATCTCGGGATGTAAGCGCCGTAGCCGACGATGCCCACCGCTCGGTCCGGATTCATCAAAGGATTTGGGACATTAGTCATGACGCCCCCCGTCTTTCTCGCAGGATCGCTTCCGCGCGCTCCAGGCGGATATTGCCTTCTTCAATCAATTGACTGGCTATCGCGCCGGCACACGCTTCCTCCGCGCCGGCCGCCAGCGCCAGCTGCCGCGCATGCAGGCGCATATGACCTTTCTGAATGCCGTCCGTTGCCAGCGCCCGGATAGCGCCGAGATTCTGAGCCAAACCCACCGCCGACGCGATCTGCGCCAGCTCCTGCGCTGTATCGACGCCCAGCAGCTTCAAGGCGGTTTGCGCGCCTCGATGCGCACGCGTCGCCCCGCCGACGATCCCCGCGGCCAGCGGCAGTTCAATCTCTCCATGCAGGTTGCCGTCGCTGTCCAGCCGCCATTGTGTCAAGCTTCGGTATTGCCCGCTTCTTGCGGCATAAGCGTGCGCGCCCGCCTCCACCGCGCGCCAATCGTTGCCGGTCGCCAGCAGAACGGCGTCGATGCCATTCATGATGCCCTTGTTATGGGTGGCAGCCCGGTAGGGGTCGACCTCAGCGAAGGCCGCCGCTTCCATGATCCGCTCGGCCACTTGCCCGCCAGATGCCGTCCGCGTTTGCAGTGACTCGCGTGGGATCATGCCGGCCGCGCGCGCCATCCGCCGGTCGCTGAGATTGCTCAAAATGCGCAGGTTCACGCGTCCGCCAGAGATGCTTTCGATGAGTGGGGCGATATGTTCAGCGGCCGAATTTATTGCGTTGGCGCCCATGGCATCGCGCGCATCGTAATGCAAGTGCAGTATCAACATGTCGCCCATCGCCGTGTTATGCAGCGGACGGGCTTTCAGGTCAATCGCGCCGCCGCCGCGCGCGACGATGCTGCCCGCGATGGCATTCACCCGCTCCAGAATCTCGCTCTTCCGCGCCAGAATTGCGCCCGCCCCCTCTTCCATGTCGGGCAGATCCAACACTTGTATTTGGCCGATCATGATTGGCTCGTCAGCGCTGGCGCTGAAACCGCCGGCGTGACGAAAGAGCTTCGCCGCGGCGCTGCAGGCAGCCACGACCGATGCTTCTTCCACCACCATCGGAATCACATACTCGCGCCCGTTGATCAGGAAATTCGTCGCGACACCAAGCGGCAAACTGTAGCGCCCGATGACATTCTCGATCATGAGATCGGCCTGCGCAATCGACAGACCAGTATCATTGAGCGCGTCCAGATCGGCTTCGTCCAGGCCCGCCCAATTGCAGACGATCGCTTGCCGCTCGGCCAGGGACTTGCGATGGAAACCCGAAAATGATGACTTGCTCATGTCCCTTAGCCTAGTGGCGGACAGCTTGCAATATCTATCAGCGAGGTCTCTATTGCTCTCATAAACTCGCCATTCCAGGGCGCAGTTGAAGGCCGGCGGCAAAATAAAAGAATCCACCGGGCGGTGGATTCCAGAGTAATTGATGCGGTGCAGATTTAGTCAGGCAGGATCCCGGTGTCCATAAAGGCGTCAAGCCAAATCACAAAGACCAGACCAATGGGGATGGACGTGAACAGGTAATAGAGCGTCCCGTATTCTTGCAGCGAAACGCCTTGCGGGTTCTTGATGCCGCCGAATAGCCAGCCGACAATCGGGATTTGATGCAGCAAAGGCAGCATGTCGAAACCGACGGTTATAATGCCGTAACCGACCACAAGACCCAAAACCATCGAGATAGTCCATACAATCAGTCGCCGAATTGTCAAACTTGACATCTCAAACTCCGAATAATAAGCGCCCCAACCTGCGCACATTGTACACCCTGTTTGCGCTTTGGCGCAAGTGAACGATTTCACGAACGGCGGGCGGCGCAGACAAATGGTCATTGTGAAAGGTTATGCCTGCTGTTAGACTCAGCGATGTGAGTTATATGCTATGTAGTTGCCGAAATAACAGGAGACACTTGGCGGCGAGCGCCTGTCCTTTGCGGCGCTGAAGGTGACTCCCGGATAAATCGTCAAGGTTTGGCGTGAGCGCAAGCGTCCTCGTGCGCGGGGGCCTTTTCAGGAGAGAGCTGTGGCAGACTTATTCGACAAGTTATCCGAATTTACCGTCGCCAAAGAAGCGATGGAGATGGGTATTTATCCATTCTTCCGCGCCCTGAGCGACTCCGAAGGCACGACCGCCACCTTCGAAGACAAAGACGTTGTGATGCTGGGCTCCAACAATTATCTCGGCCTCACAACCGATGAACGCGTTCAAAACGCAGCGATTGAGGCGACGCAGCGCTATGGCACGAGCGTTACCGGCTCCCGCTTTCTCAACGGCACGCTTGAGTTGCATCTGGAGGCGGACCGGCGGCTGGCGGATTTTGTCGGCAAAGAAGCGGCGCTTGTATTCTCAACCGGTTATCAGACCAACCTGGGCACCGTCTCCGCCCTGTTGGGCAAAAACGATGTGGCCATTCTCGACAAAGACGCGCACGCCTGCCTGGTCGATGGCGTTCAAATGTCGCGCGGGACGATGAAACGCTTCAAGCATAACGATGTCAACGATCTCGAGCGCGTCTTGAGCCGCCTGCCTGATGACGCCGGCAAGCTGGTCATCGTCGATGGCGTTTACAGCATGGGTGGTGATTTCGCCCCGCTGCCGCAGATTGTAGAGGTCTGCCAACAGTATGAAGCGCGCTTGCTCGTGGATGACGCGCATGGCATCGGCGTGGCCGGCGGCGGACGCGGCACATCGGCGCACTTTGGCTTGACCGATCAGGTCGATCTCATCATGGGCACCTTTAGCAAGAGCTTCGCCTCAATCGGCGGTTTCATCGCCGGTTCAGCCGATGTCATCCACTATGTACAGCATCATGCGCGCTCCTTGATCTTTTCAGCGGCGCTGCCTGCGCCCAATCTCGCCGCTGTTTTGGCCGCGCTGGAGATAATCGAAACCGAACCCAAGCATGTGCAGCAGGTATGGAAGAACGCCGAGTACATGCGCAAGGGGCTCAAGAAGCTGGGCTACGACACCTTCAATAGCCAGACGCCCATTATCCCGGTCAAGATCGGCGAGCAATTCCGCACTGGTTTGACCTGGGCCGCGCTGATTGAAGAAGGCGTATACACGAATCCCGTCGTCCCGCCGGCGACGCCGCCCAACCAGGCGCTGCTGCGCACCAGTTATATCGCGACCCATCGCCAAGAGCACCTCGATCGGGCGCTGGTGGCATTTGAAACGGTGGGCAGGAACCTTGACCTCATCCCGGGAGACAACTCGGCTTAGCGCTTGCCGCTCAGTCGCGTCTGGGCGGTCAGTTCAGGTCATGACTTCGTAACTACAATCTTTCCCGGCCCGGCGACGACATCGCCAAGCACAAAGGCGTCTTCGCCTTGCGCGACCAGCTCAGCCAGCAGCGCGCCCGCCCTTTCCAGCGGGGCCGCCAGCAAGAGGCCGCCGGATGTCTGCGGATCGAAGAGCAATCCATATTCGTGCTCGGCAAGCGTGCCATCGGTTTCAAGCCATTGGGAATAATATTCACGGTTGCGCTCCATGCCGCCGGGGAACACGCCTTCCCGCGCATGTTCCGCCACGCCCGGCAGCAGCGCGATCGACTCCATCGCCAGCCTGAAGTTCACCTGGCTTAACCTGGCCATCTCCAAGCCATGGCCGACCAAGCCAAAGCCGGTGACATCGGTCATCGCGCGTACGCCATGCCGCTGCGCCAGCTCGGAAGCGGCGCGATTGAGGCGCGACATCGATTGGACCGCCTCGCCCACATGCTCGGGCGCCGCAATGCCGCGCTTGAGCGCTGTGGTGATGACGCCCGTTCCCAGGCGCTTGCTCAAAATTAGCACATCGCCCGCTCGCGCGCCGGACTTGCGGATGATCTTGCCGGTCTCCACTTCTCCAGTCACAGACAAGCCATACTTCGGCTCGGCATCAGTGATGGAATGCCCGCCGGCAATTACCGCGCCGGCCTCTTTGACCTTCTCCGCGCCGCCGCGCAGTATCTCCGACAAGATTCCCTTGTCAAGATCATCGGGATAGGCCACCAGGTTGATGGCCATCAAAGGACGGCCGCCCATCGCGTAGACATCGCTCAAGGCATTGGCCGCGGCGATGGCGCCGAAATCATAAGGGTCATCCACGACGGGCGGGAAAAAATCGGTCGTGGAAATGATCGCGCGCCCGGAATCGAGCTGGTAGACGGCCGCGTCATCGGGCTCTGCCAGACCCACCAGCACCTGGGGATATTCGTCGCCGCTGTAGATTTCGCTTAGGGGACGCAAAACTTGCGTCAGCTCGCTCGGGCTGAGCTTGGAGGCTCAACCGGCGCAGCTTGCAAGCGATGTCAGCTTTACTTCAAGTTTCTGCATTGGACTCACCTCATGATGGAAACCGCCCACCGACGGGCGAGCGGGTCATACTCCTGTCGGGGTACCCGGATTCGAACCGGGGACCTCTTACACCCCATGCAAGCGCGCTAGCCGGACTGCGCCATACCCCGTTGTCGCCCTTATGATAACACAAAAAACTTGCTTTGCCAGCTTCCGAAACATCGGGTGCTGTATCCTTTGCGGCGGAAATTCAACTGAGCCAAATTCAGTTTCACCGCAAAGGAAAGAAGAACAAAGAGAAAAGGCTAACTTCCTTACGATTCTCGGTGTCCTCTCTTTTCTCGGTGTACTCAGTGGTAAAGTTTTTTCGATAGCCACCGAATTCAATACACTCCCAAACATCGCCGTCAGCCATCAAGCGGCAACACGCCATAGGTGCAAGACTCATAATCGCGCCCGATGATCACTTCGTAGTCGTAGTCCCGGTCGGCGCTCGCGTCCACTTCCACCTGCTCCAGGTCCATGTTGAGCGCGCTCAGGATGCCCGGGACGAGGCTGCCCTTGACCGTCGCCGCGCGATCTGTCAGTTGATTGCTGGCGTAATCCTTGCCATCGGCCAGCGCTCCCAGCGCAATAGCATTGTACCCATCCCAGCGCAGGCGCTCGCTGGCGACGATGTCCCAATTCTCCTCACCGGATGCGTTGTACACCGCGATAGACGGACCGGTGAGAACCGACTGATATTTTGAGGGTGGCGTATACAGCGCTTGCATCAGCTGGGCCACAGCTTCCCGCTGGGGCAGCAGCACCAGCCAGCCATCCCGCGTCGTCCACTGTACTGTATGGTAATTCTTCTTGAAGGTAAAGCTGGCGACGTCGTTGAGATCAAGATTGATCACAAATGGCAAAAGCCGCAGCATTAAATCAAAGGGGATATCGGTATCGACGATGTCGGTAAGCTCTGGCCAAAGCTGCGGCAAAGTCGTCGCCAGGCCCAGGCTGCGCGCCTTCCGCCAGATCGCCCGCACCAGCAGTTGGTGGCGCCGGCCACGATCGAAATCGTCGGTGTACTTCCGCGTGCGCGCGTACCACAAGGCGTCGAAACCATCAAAATTGTGGTAACCCACCGGCAATGTGCGCCAACGGTAGCCTCTTGAGCCGGTCCGCCGTTCCTCGGCGTTGCCAATGGGATAATAATCTCGATAGGCGCAGTCGACAGCAATATCGACGCCCTGAAGGCGGTCGATGATGGCTTCGAAACCGGCGAAATCCACCCGCGCGTAGTAGTGGACGTTGATGCCGAAGTTGTAAAAGATCGTCTGGCGCAACAGGCCGAAGCCGCGCCCGGGATCCCATTGCAGATTCTCGCCGATGCCAAATGCCGTATTCAAGCGGCCCATATTGCCATGCGGAATGTAGACAAAGAGATCGCGCGGCAGGCTCAACATGGCGACCGTGCCCGTCTCCACATTCAGCGAGACGATGACCATCGTGTCGGTCCGGATGAAGTTGTCGGCGGTCTGCGCATCGCTGCCAAGCAGCATAATATTGATGAGACGATGCGCGCGATATGTCTCCGGCGCAGGACGCGGCACGCGTGTACCAGAGAGCCACTTGCCGTCCGCCGGCTCCCGCGGCACCAGCAACTTCGGCAGGTCAAAATCATCGGGCCTGGGCGTTGCCGTCGCTGGCGCCGCATCCGTCGCCGGTTCCGGCGTCGCCGCTTCCGCCGTGGGGCTGTCTGCGCTGTCCTGAAGCAGGATGATCGATGAAGCAGCGCGCAGACCCGCGTGTTCATCGCCGGCGAGCGCGGTGGCAGTCGCGCGGTAGGCGCCGCGGCGCGCATCGGTCGTGCCGGCGATAGACTGGTTCAGCTCATTCAACGAGCCGACCTCAGAGACCGTCCAGCCCAGCGCAAGCGCCAACAAGAGCGCGAGTGCGGTCGCGGCGAGTGTCAACATGCAGTTGAGCCCGCGGAAAATCATAAGCGTCTAGTCTTTACTACCTGCTCCAGGCGCGCTGTGCATATCTCAGCTTCCTATTATGGCCATGACCGAGCCCAGCCTAAGGCCTGCCAAAAACGAGCGGCATATCACAGAGTCCGCCCGGCAGCATTTCACCTGCGCTATTGCTGACGGTCAACCTGAGCCGGTGCGAACCCGCGCCGAAAATCTCGGTATTGATGAGACCAATCACATCGCGTTGGACGACCTTGTCAGACTCCAGGTATGGATAATAAACATTGGACCAGTCAGGCTTGATGGCCAACTGATACTTGCCCTTTTCCGGAAGTTGAACGTTACCGATTATCGCAAATATATCTTGCACTTGATCCATCGGCTGCGGCGAATGAATCTCCGCCATAGCATGTTCACAGCCAAAGGCTGCGCTAACCAGTTCCGGCGGCAAGAATACCGGCGCCGGAGTTTCTACAGGCCTTGCCGGCATTCGCGGCACGCGCAGCGCCTCCCCAGCGAAGATGCCACGAATCGGCTCAAAGCAGTTGCCTTCCCGCAATTCTATCAGGCTGATATCGCTGGCAAGCGCCAGCGCAAGCAGCGTGTCGCCCACCTGTACTTCATAGGATAACCAGTCTTCTTCGACCTCGCAGTCCATGCGAATGGCAACTTCGCTGGTTCCATACGCAGTCGGCGTCGGAATCAGATAGGCGAAATAGAATGGAAGCGGCGTCTCCGTCGGCGTCACAGCGCTCGTCTGGCTCGGGGTCGGCGACCGCATTTCCACTACAACAGGTGAATCGGCGGCCGTCGCAGTCGCAGTCAAGAGACTGGCGATAGCAGTAGGCATGGCCGCCGGCGGCGTCCGATTCTCGGCGCTGAGCGCACTTGCCGTTGCCACGTCCACTGGCGCGCTGACAGGCTCATGAATCGCGGTCGATGTAAGACTGACCGGCGCAATCGGCGTCGCTTCTGGAATCGCAGTCGCTGTTGCACTAACTTCCGTCGGCGTCAGCGTCACTGCAACATCGGTTGGACTGGCCGTACCAATCACCGTCTCGCGAATGGCGGTCAAGGTCACGTTGGCCGGCGCAATCGGCGTCGCTTCTTGAATCGAGGTCGCGGGCGCACTAACTTCCGTCGGCTCCGGCGTCGCGGCAACTTCCGTCGGACTCGCCACAGCAATCACCGTCGCCCGGATAGCGGTCAAGGTAATGTTGGCCGGCGCAATCCGTGTCACGTCTCGAATCGAAGTCCCGGTCGCGGCAACTTCCGCCGGCGCCAGCGTCGCGGCAACATCGGTTGGACTCGCCGCAGCAATCACCGTCGCGCGGATCGCGGTCAAGGTCACGTTGGCAGGCGCAATCCGCGTCGCTTCTGAAATCGAGGTCGCGGTCTCAGCAACTTCTGTCGGCTCCGGCGTCGCAGCAACATCGGTTGGACTTGCCGCAGCGACAACAGTCGCGCGGACGGCGGTCAAGGTCAGATTGGCGGGCGCAATCCGCGTCGCTTCAGGAATCGAAGTCGCAGATGCGGCAATTTCCGCCGGCGCCAGCGTCGCAGCAACATCAGTCGGACTTGCCGCAGCAATCACCGTCGCGCGGATCGCGGTCAATTTCAGATTGGCCGGGGCAAATCGCGTCGCTTCTGAAATCGAAGTCGCGGTCGCGGCAACTTCCGTCGGCGCCAGCGTCACGGCAACTTCCGTCGGACTTGCCGAAGCGACAACAGTCACGCGCACGGCGGTCAAGGTCATCTTGGCCGGCGCAATCGGCGTCGCTTCTGGAATCGAAGTCGCAGATGCGGCAATTTCCGTCGGCGTCAGCGTCGCGGCAGCATCCGTCGGACTTGCCGCCGCAATCTCCGTCTCGCGCATCGCAGTCGATGTCAAATTGGCGAGCGAAACCCGTGTCGCTTCTCGAGTCGAAGTCGCTGGCGCAACAACTTCCGTCGGCGCCAGCGTCGCAGCAACATCAGTCGGACTTGCCGCAGCCATCACCGCCGCGCGGACGGCGGTCAATGTCATGTTGGCCGGCGCAATCGGCGTCGCTTCTCGAATCGAAGTCGCAGTCGCTATGCCTTCCGTCGGCGCCAGCGTCGCGGCAACATCCGTCGGACTCGCCGCAGCAATCACCGTCGCGCGGATAGCGGTCAAAGTCATGTTTGCCGGCGCAATCGGCGTCGCTTCTCGAATCGAGGTCGCGGTCGCCGCAACTTCCGTCGGCTCCGGTGTTGCGGCCACATCGGTTGGACTTGCCGCAGCGATAACAGTTGCGCGGATAGCTGTCAAGGTCAGATTGGCCGGCTCAATCCGTGTCACGTCTCGAATCGAAGTCGCTGTTGCACTAACTTCCGTCGGCTCCGGCGTCGCGAGATCGTCGGTCGGACTGGCGGAAGCGATAATAGTCGCGCGGATCGCGGTCAACGTTATGTTGGCCGGCGCAATCGGCGCCGCTTCGCGAATCGAAGTCGCGGTCGTTGCAAGTTCAGTTGGCTCCGGCGTCGCGGCAACATCGGTTGGACTTGACGCCACCCTTACTGTTTCGCGGATGGCGGTCAAAGTCACGTTGGCCAGCGCAATCGGCGTCGCTTCTTGAATCGAAGTCGCGGTCGCACTAACTTCCGTCAGCTCCGGCGTCGCGGCAACATCGGCTGGACTCGCCGCCGCACTTGTCGCTTCGCGGATGGCGGTCAATTTCAGATTGGCCGGGGCAATTGGCGTCGCTTCAGGAATCGAAGTCGCAGATGCGGCAATTTCCGTCGGCGCCAGCGTCGCAGCAACATCAGTCGGACTGGCCGCAGCAATCACCGTCGCGCGGATCGCGGTCAACGTTATGTTGGCCGGCGCAATCGGCGTCGCTTCTCGAATCGAAGTCGCTGTCGCACTAACTTCCGTCGGCTCCGGCGTCGCGGCAACATCGGTTGGACTTGCCGCAGCGACAACAGTCGCGCGGACGGCGGTCAAGGTCACGTTGGCCGGCGCAATCGGCGTCGCTTCTTGAATCGAAGTCGCGGGCGCACTAACTTCAGTCAGCTCCGGCGTCGCGGCAACATCGGTTGGACTTGACGCCACCCTTACTGTTTCGCGGACGGCGGTCAAGGTCAGATAGGCCGGCGCAATCGGCGTCGCTTCTGCGAGCACAGTCGCGGTCGTTGCAACATCGGTCGGCTCTCGTGTTTTTGCAACTTCTGTCGGACTTGCCGCCGCAATTGTCGTTTCGCGGATGGCGGTCAATGTCATGTTGGCCAGCGCAATCCGTGTCACGTCTCGAATCGAAGTCGCGGTCTCAGCAACTTCTGTCGGCTCCGGCGTCGCGGCAGCATCCGTCGGACTTGCCGCAGCAATCACCGTCTCGCGAATCGCGGTCAAGGTCACGTTGGCCGGCGCAATCCGCGTCGCTTCTCGAATCGAAGTCGCTGTCGCACTAACTTCCGTCGGCTCCGGCGTCGCGGCAACATCGGTTGGACTTGACGCCACCCTTACTGTTTCGCGGACGGCGGTCAAGGTCAGATAGGCCGGCGCAATCCGCGTCGCGTCTTGAATCGAAGTCGCGGGCGCACTAACTTCCGTCAGCTCCGGCGTCGCGGCAACATCGGTTGGACTTGCCGCCGCACTTGTCGTTTCGCGCACGGCGGTCAATGTCAGATACGCCGGCGCAATCGGCGTCGCTTCTGCGAGCACAGTCGCGGTCGTTGCAACATCGGTCGGCTCTCGTGTTTTTGCAACTTCTGTCGGACTCGCCGCCGCAATTGTCGTTTCGCGGATGGCGGTCAATTTCAGTTTGGCCGGCGCAATCCGCGTCGCTTCTTGAATCGAAGTCGCTGTTGCACTAACTTCCGTCGGCTCCGGCGTCGCGAGATCGTCGGTCGGACTGGCGGAAGCGATAATAGTCGCGCGGATCGCGGTCAAGGTCATGTTGGCCGGCGCAATCGGCGTCGCTTCTGAAATCGAGGTCG
>WTGN01000058.1 GCA_011523545.1 Chloroflexota bacterium
GTTTAGCTCCCCTCCCCAGCGAGCTAGGGAGGGGAGCTAAACATTGCGGGTTGCAACGCACTTTGCGTGGGCGGCGACATGGTACTGTGTGTCTACAATGCACTGAAGCTATAAGGAACCCGAACTCCCATGAAAAACCTGAGCGTTCTCTTCACCGCGCCAAACCGCGTCGAGACCCAGCAGATCGACGACGACATCGGGCAGCTGCGCGCGCGTGATGTGCTGGTCAAAACTCACTATTCGGTGATCAGCGCCGCCACCGAGCTCGCCTGCCTGTCGGGCAGTCAAGCCTGGTTTCCGTTTCCCGCGACGCCCGGTTACGCCGCCGTCGGCGAAGTGCTGGATGTGGGCGCCGAGATTAGCGCCGTCGCGCCGGGCGACATCGTGCACTTCTGGGGCGGGCACAAGCAGTATGCCCTGATAGACACGGCGCGGCCAAACTCGATATGCTTAAAGTTACCGGATGGCTTGCCGCTGGAGCTGGCGCCCTTCACGCGTATGGCCATCATCGCCATGACATCGCTGCGCGTCTCGACTATCGAGTTGGGGGATTTCGTCGGCGTCCTCGGGTTGGGCACGGTGGGCAATCTGGCCGCGCAGCTGGCCGGCCTGCAGGGCGGGACGGTGATCGGGCTCGATCTGAACCAAGGGCGAATCCAACTTGCGCGTGATTGCGGCATTGCGCAGGCGCTCGTGATCAACCCGGCGACGGTCAAAGACGACATCGGCGAGATCACAAATGGCGAGGGTGTGACCACGCTGATCGAAGCGACGGGCGTGCCGGCCGCCCTGCCTCCCGCGCTGCCGATCGTGGGGCGCTACGGCGAGGTCATCCTCTTGGGCACGCCGCGCGGCGTCTACGAGACCGACTTGACCAGCAGCCTGCTCGACTATATTCATCTGCACGGCCACGGCAATATCACCTTCAAAGGGGCGCATGAGTGGCGCTACCCGGTGGCGCGCGACAGTTATGTCAAGCATTCGATGGAGCGCAATTCCGTGATCGCGATGCGGCTGATCAACTCAGGCGCGCTGCAGGTGGCGCCCCTGCATACGCATACGCTGTCGCCCTATGAAGCGGAAAGGGCTTACCGCGGCTTGCAGAATGAGAAGGCAAACTACGTCGGCGTCGTCTTCGATTGGACGGGTGTATAGCCTCTCCAATCAAGGGGCGCAGACGCGACTCGCCACTCATCCATCGCGCATTGTGCTGCTTGAGCTTGCCGAGTCTTCAAGGTTGATTAGAAGCGCCGCAACAGCTGATTTCAGCGCTGGAAGATCTTCCTGCGCGAATCTCCAAACTAGCTCAACCCGAACACGGTCATATTGATGAATCAAGATATCACGGAAACCGGCGAAGTCGCTCCAGGCAACGTCAGCATGTTGCTCTAGCAGCGTCGGGTCCAAGCGTTTGGCCACTTCGCCAATCACTTCGAAGCTCCTTATGACGCCATCCTGTAACAGCTATGATGCGAGGAATGCATCTTTCCCGCCAACTGTGTAAGATTCAATGCGCCGGATGCGACCGAGAATATCGCGGCAATAAATGTGTAGGACCCTGGTCACAAGGGTTGGGCTTCCCGAATGATGCTCTCTCGTAGTTCGGGCCTTAGCGCCAATCGATCGACCACCTCGACCCGACGACCCAGCAATTGCCTCAAGCCCTGCGTGAGGCGGATGTGGTCGCGCAGACTGTAGTCCGGCTCAAAGTCAACTAGAAAGTCAATATCGCTATTCAGCGCCAAAGCTCCGCGCAGAACCGATCCAAATACAGCGATTTGGCGCGCGCGATGTTGCTGTGCGAGAGCAATGATCCGCTCGCGCTGCTGACGAAGGTCGTCAAGCGTATGGATTCCTTCTACTGCCATTTTTGATAGTCCAATGGGAATCTTTCATCTGCCGATCACTCTTCATATTGTAAACGATAATTCAGTAGTTGAGATATGCAGACCGGTATTGAGGCGCTCATTCCCCCCGCAGGCGCGGGTCAAGGATATCGCGCAGGCCATCGCCGATGAAGTTGAAAGCCATCACCAGGCTGGCGATCGCCAGACCGGGGAAGAGCCACATCCACCACTGATCGAAGAAGTCGATGCCGATGCTGACCATGCGCCCCCACTCGGGCGATGACGGCTCGGGACCCAAGCCGATGAAGCTGAGGGCGGCGAAGCTGAGAATGGCGGTGCCGATATCCAGCGTGGCGAGGATGACGGCGGGCGCGATGCAGTTGGGCGTAATGGTGCGGAAGAGGATGTAAAAGCCGCTGGCGCCGACGCTATGAGCGGCTTCCACATATTCTTGCGCTTTCACCTCAAGCACCAGCCCGCGCAAGATGCGGGCGTAACGAGGCCACCAGACCACGGCCAGAGCAATTACGGCGTTTTCTATATCGGGGCCGAGCGCGGCAGTGACGGCCATCGCCAGGATGATGAAAGGGAAAGCCATGAAGAGCTCGGTGAGGCGCATGAGCGTCTCGTCCATAAGGTAGCCGGCATAACCGGCGATCGCGCCGATGATGACGCCGAAGGTGCTGCCGATGACGATGACAGCCAAGCCCGCTGGAATCGTGATGCGCGCGCCCCAAAGCACGCGGCTGTAGATATCCCGCCCCAACTCGTCGGTGCCCATCAGAAACTGGTCGCCGGGCGGTTGCAGCCGGTTCGCCAGGTCCTGCTTTAAAGGCTCGACCGGGGCGATCGCCGGCGCAACGAATGCGATCAGAATCCACAGGGCGGCGATGATGATACCCAGCGCCACCAGCGGGTTGCGGCGCAAATGATACCGCGCCTGTTGAGCGCGGCTAGGCGACTCGAATTCGCGGGTCGAGGAAGAAATAGAGGATATCGACGACAAAGTTAACTCCGACATAAATGAAGGCGAAGAGCAGGCTGACGCCCATAATCGCCGGGAAGTCTTGCGATGTGCTGGCGCGGAACATATAGAAACCGATGCCCGGATAAGCGAAGATCGATTCAATCAGAATCGACCCCACCAGCAGATTGCCATAAGACAAGCCGATGACTGTGACGACCGGAATGAGCGAGTTGCGCATGCCGTGAAAGCCGATGACATAACGCTCGCGCAAGCCTTTGGCGCGGGCGGTGCGCATATAATCTTGATTCAAGACCTCCAGCAGGGAAGAGCGGGTGATGCGCGAGATGATGCCGCTGATATACAGCGCCAGCGTCAGCGCCGGCAGGATGAGATGCGAGAGCGCGTTGGTGAAGGTCTTCCAATCGCCGTTGAGCAGGGCGTCAATCGTATACATGCCGGTAACGGTCGGCGGCGGGCGCATAACGATCTTAAGCCGGCCAGGCCCCGCGGCGATGCCAAGCTGCGCGTAGAAGACATTCAGGAATATAAGCGCAATCAGAAAAACGGGGAAGCTCACGCCAATCAAGGCGATGACCCGGGCGAGATAATCAGCCCAGCTGTCTTTCCAAATCGCGGAGACCAGCCCCAGCCCCACGCCGAGCACAACGCCGTACATGATGCCGAGGGTCGCCAATTCGATGGTGGCCGGCAGGCGTTTGGCGATATCTTCGGAGACCGGCTTGCGCCACTTGATTGAGACGCCCATATCGCCTTGCAGCAAGTTGCCGAGATAGGTCAGATACTGCTCGTGCAGCGGTTTGTCCAAGCCCCATTTCTTGCGGAAGGCGGCGATGGTGTCTTCGTCGTTGAGCGCGTTCGGCGGCAGGTTGGCATTGATCGGGTCGGCCGGTATGGCGTTGGCGATGATGAAGGCGACAACGGTGATGCCGAGCAGAATCGGTATCACCAGAAGAACGCGGCGGACGAAATAACGGAAGAAGCTCATGGGCAATCCAGGGTTGCCTGCTTCATTGGATCGAACTGTAGTGTAACACGTACCGGATCATGTATAAGAACTTCGTCTGGCTTAAAGTGGCCGGATTCAAACCACAAGCTCGGTATACGTGCGTACGGGCGAGCCGGTGGCTCGCCCTTTTTTCGCGTCAGAGCTATTCGGCGAAATACCTATCTTCACTCCACCGCGCGGGATTGGACATAATGTATTGTCGAATCCTGTCCAGGTCCTTCTCATTGCGCACAATGTGATCGTAATAATTCCGTTTCCAAATCGGCAAGCTCGGCGGATTTGCAAGCTTTCGACTGCGTTTTGTCACGACGGACTTAAACTGCGCGATGATTGATCCAATCGAGTTCGCGCGTAGTGTTGCGTTTCCTATTGTTTGGCAAGCACGGTGACTCTCCGAAATGAAGAGAATTCCGTGAATATGGTTCGGCATGACAACATAAAAGTCGACTTCAACGGCTGGTCGAATTTCGGCCGTCTTTTGCCATTCTTCGTTTACAAGGCTTCCCAAATGATTCAACAGCACGGCATCATCAACGACTCGTCCAAATATTGGTGCGAGGCGATATGTACAGATTGTGACAAAGTAGGCGCCGTCCTGTGTATAGTCAAAGTCACGTAATCGCGGTGATCGTCGGTTGTACATGATCCTAACTTTTGTTCATCTCAAGAGGGCGAGCCACCGGCTCGCCCGTACACACGCTGCTGCGGGACTTAGCGAGTGAAGACCACCGACACCGTACACGCAATTTAGAGCGCCTATCGGAGGGCGAGTCACCGGCTCGCCCGTACGCACAGTATTGAGGGGCAGCGCGGGGCTGCCCCGCATTGCAGCCGCAACAGTAATCTTGGCTTACATCGCCCGGCTCAAGATGGAGACATCCAGCAGCCAGTGCGGGTGCCAGATATACCCCAAGAGGTCGGAGCGGTACGCTGTCGCCACCTCCGGCACGTTGAAGGGCGCGAAGGGACCGTGCTGCATGGTGTATTCTTGCAGCGTGGTGAAGAGCGCCATGCGTTCATCCGGGTCGCTGGCGACCTTGGCCGCCGCGATCGCATCCTGGATCTCTTGCGGCAAGTTCTCCAGCTGCCAGTTGTTGCGCTCGGTCGCGACCTTGCCAGGCGGCATGAAGCTGAGGAAGTCGAGCGGATCAAGGATATCGGGACCCCAGAGCCAGTAGCCGACGCCGTGGTCGCCACTGCGGTAGCGCTCAAGCGCGACTTGAATCTCGCCCGGTTGCAGCGTAACGTTGATGCCAACTTCGGCCAGGTCAGCCTGGATTTTCTGGGCGTTGGTGTTGAAGCTGACGCCGCTGTAAACCATGTCGGGGTATTCCAGCGTCATTTCCAGCCCGTCGCCATAACCGGCTTCCGCCAGCAATTCGCGCGCTTTATCCAGATCGCGCGAGAAAGCCGCCTCTTCACCGAGGTTGCCGAAGAAACCGGCGGTCATGTTGGTGGCCGGTTTGACACCGCCCCAAAGCGTCTTGTAGCCTTCGTAATCGAGCGCATAACGCACCGCCAGCTGCACGGTCGGGTTGGCGAAGGGTCCGCTCTTCTCCTCTTCCGTGTTCATGATGACGAAATGCGTCAAGGTGCCGATGCCGCGATAGATTTCGACATCCATGTTGCCTTCCAGCGCGGCGATTTGATCCGGTTGCAGGTCGAATGCCAGATCGATATCGCCGGCTTCCAGCGCCGCTTTCTGCGTAGCGCTCTCCGGCATGTGCTGGAATATCACGCGGTCGAAGTAAGGCGCTTCGCCCCAGTAATTCTCATTGCGAACCAGCTCAGTGCGGTTCTGCGGCTCCCAGAGTTCCAGCACATAAGAGCCGGAACCGGCCGAGGTGCTGTCCAGGTAGGCGCCGGCGGTATCGGTTTCGGACGCGTCCTCAGCATCGGTGCCGCCATTCGCGCGAACGACATCGGCGTTGGTGACGCTGAAGATGGCGCTGGTGATCTCGGACAGGAAGGAGGGGCGCGGCGCGGGCAAGGTAAAGGCGACCGTGTCGTCGTCTATCGCTTCTACCGCGTCAATGCCATCAGCCAGGAAAGACGGGTTGCCGTTGAAATTCTGCAGCCGCTGGATGGAGAATACGACATCATCAGCGTTGATATCGTCGCCATTGGCAAATGCCGCATCCTGCCTGAGCGAGAAGGTGTAGACCGTCCCGTCTTCGGATATCTCCCAACTTTCGGCGAGCGAGGGCACGATCCGGCTGGCGTCTTCATCGGGGAAGGTGACCAACTGGCTGTAAGTGACATGGTTGATGATATGCGTCGAATGGGTGAAGCCGTTGGCCGGGTCGTAGGCGTCAGTGTTTTCAGACCAGCCGATCACCAGCACTTTTTCATCCTGCGCTATGCCGGTGAAAGCGCCAAGCAACAGCGCCATCAGCGCGAGCAACGCGAGGACATACTTAAAGCGGTTCATATTGATGCTCCTTCAGAACATTTGATACGATATGCGTTTCAGCACAGGGAGTATAACGAAAAGCGAGGCAAGTCGCAATCGGCGGGAATAGGCGGGCAGGACCATATAACTCGGCGCGGCGCCTGACTTGTCGGGGCGTTTTATCCAGTCGCCGGCTGCGGCTTGCGCGATGATGCGTCGGGCAGATCGCCCCTACGCTGACTCCGCGAAATCAATGGGGATTCGACCCGGCTCAGGGACGCAGCAGCACTTTGCCAGTCTGGCCTTTGTCGAACAGCGCAAAAGCTTCCGGCGCGGCGGCCAGCGGGAACTGATGCGTTATCATGCGCGCCACATCCAGCCCTTCCCGCCAGAGCGCGAACATCTCCGGTACTTCGCTCATGAAGTAATACCAGCAGCCGACCGCCCAGATTTCGCGCCGGTTGAAATCGCGGCTGGGCGCCAGCATCTCTTCCATCGATTCGCCATTGAACACGACGATGCCGCCCCGGCGGACCGCCAGGAAGCTGTTTTCGACGCTGCCCCGCTGCCCGGCGCAATCGATGACGACATCCGCCCCTTCGCCGCCGGTGAGGTCCATAATCCTCTCTATGAGCGCCTCATCAGCTTTGAGCGTGACATCCGCGCCAAGCCGCCTGGCAACGTCGACCCGATAATCGATGATGTCGACGCCGATGACGCGGCGGCCCAAGTGGGCTTGCATCAGCACGTTGCCCAAGCCGATCGGCCCCAAGCCCATGACGACGATGGTCTCGATGTCGGCGCGGTCGATCTTCTTGGCGGTATGCCAGGGCACGCCCATGCCGTCGCCGGTGAGCAAGGCGGCCTCGTCCCAGGGCAGGTCATCGGGCAGGGGGCTGCAAGCGCGGGCGTGGATGGCGAATTGCTCGGCATGCATTTGAGAGCGCGAGCGGGCGGACTTGCACCAGGTGTACTGTCCACGGTCGCATTCGACGCAATCCCCGCAGCCGACCACGGCGCTGACGCCGACGCGCTGGCCGTGCGATAACTCGGTGACGCTTTTGCCCAGTTCGACGACCGTGCCAACGGCTTCGTGGCCCGTGTTGCCGCCGGCCATGCCTTTACCGCGATAGGTCTTCATCTCGCTGCCGCAGATGGCGGAGCGCGCCGTTTCGATAAGGACTTCGCCGGGCGATGGTTGGGGTGGGTCGGCTTCTATCACGCGCGAAGTGGCGTCCCCGGTCATTTCGAGCAGTTTCATAGCGATACCCGTTTTCGTTTCTGCGGGCGAGACCTACAGATTGTAACCGTGCGGTCGACGGATAATCAACGACGCGTGTACGGGCGAGCCGGTGGCTCGCCCCCATAACTAGATGTTGTGGCGCGGGCGACTCACAGAGTCGCCCCTACAATTTGCGCTTGGTCAGGCGCCCCCGCAGCTCAGCCCTTGACCCCGCTCAAGACGAAGCCCTGGATGAAATAGCGCTGCGCAAAGAAGAAGACCAGCATCGGCGGCGTCAGCGCCATCGCCGAGGCCGCCATCATCAAAGCGAAGTCGGAGCGATATTCGGAAATAAAGGAGGAAATGCCGACCGAGATGGGGAATTTGGTCTGATCCTGAATGTAGATTAGCGGCAGCAAGAACTCGTTCCAGTAAAAGAAGAAGGCGAAGATGGCCGCCGTCGCCAGCGCCGGGCGCGAAAGCGGCAGCATGATATTGAGGAAGATTTGCAGGCGATTGGCGCCGTCGATACGGGCCGAGTCTTCCAGGTCTACCGGCACCGTCATGAAAAACTGGCGCAGAAGGAAGGTGTAAAAGGGCTGGGCAAAGAAGGCCGGCACCAGAATCGGCAGATAAGAATTCAGCCAGCCGAACCAGCGGAACATCAAAAAAGAGGGGATGAGCGTCACCCAAATGGGCACCATCATCGTTGACAGCATCAGGAGAAACAGCGCGTCTTTGCCGGGAAAGCGAAAACGGGCGAAACCGTAAGCGGCCAGCGAACTGCCGAAGAGCGTGCCCACCACGCCGATGACGGTGATGACAGCGGTGTTGATGGTATAGGTGAGGAAGGGGACCTGGTTGAAGACTTCGCCATAATTCGACCACATCCAGGTATCGGGTATCCATTCGATGGGGTAGGTGAAGATCTGATGTTTGGGTTTCAAGCTGGTGGAGAGCATCCAGAGCAGGGGATAGAGAAAGAGCAAGCCGCCCGGCACCAATACCAGATACGTCAGCAGCGTGTTTACGAGGCTTATCCGTCGGCGGCGCGACCACATACTGAGCCGGCCTGCCTTTGTCGTGGTTGCTGTTGTGCTTGCCATGCCGCGCCCTAGACCAACTCGTAATTGACGCGATAACGCGAGACCCAAAAGATGCCGAGTGTGATGAGGAAAATAATAAGGAAGAGTACGCCGGCCTGCGCCGAGGCGTAACCAAGACGCAGCTCGCGAAACGTGGTTATGTAGAGATTGATGGAATAGAAATAGGTGGCGAAGTTGGGTCCGCCGTCGGTCATGATATAAGCCTGGGTGAAGACCTGCATCGTGTTGATGAAACCGACAATGAGCACGAAGAATATCGATGGCGACATCAGAGGGATGGTGATGCTCCAGAGGCGCCAGCGCCGATTGGCGCCATCGACTTCGGCTGCTTCGTAGAGCTCAGGCGGGATGCCCTGCAAGCCGGCCAGAAAGATGATAATCGTGCTGCCGACGCGCCAGAGCTCCATGATGATGATGGAAGGCAGCGCCCAGCTCTCGGAGACGAGCCAGCCGATGCGCTTGATGCCAACCAATCCCAAAAGCCAATTCAAGGCGCCGAATTCACGATGAAAGAGAATGGCCCAGAGGACAGCCACCGCTACGCCCGACAGCACTGCCGGCAGGTAATAGATGGTGCGGAAGATCCGAATGCCGCGCACTGGCTGGTTCATCACCAGCGCCAGGGAGAAGCCGATGATGAGATTCAGTATCAGGTAAAAGAAAGTGAATACCAGCGTGACTTTCAGCGATTGCCAGAAGCGCGAATCTTGCGAGAGTTGGATGTAATTCTCGAAGCCAATGAACTCCATGGCCGAGACGCCATTCCAGTCGGTGAAGCTGAAACCGAGCGCGGCGGTCAAGGGTCCGGCGGTGAAGACGACAAAGCCGATGAACCAGGGCAATATGAAGAGATAGCCTTGTATCGCCTCGCGGCGGAGCAGGTCGCTATTGAACATAGAGGTATAAATCGCTGCGCATCTTGTCGTGATTAGGGCGATTCACAAGTGGGCGAGCCGCCGGAAGCTGTTGAAACGCTGCCCCCCATCC
>WTGN01000010.1 GCA_011523545.1 Chloroflexota bacterium
CCCCTCCCGCCATCTCTATGGCGGGCATCCGACAAGTCAGGGAGGGGGAGCTAAACGCGGCGGGATGAAAGTTGTTTTGCGTGGGCGCGGCGTTTTCGCGCCTGTGTCTAGATGGTTTGTGGCGCTCAAACGTATAGATTGCTCCTCGGTGACCTCATAAAAACTCGGTGTACTCGGTGGTAGCAGTTCCATTACATGCCTGCATTCATGTCTGTTGCAGCGCCCTCAACTCTTGACGGCGCCGGCGGTCAAGCCTTCGATGAACCAGCGCTGCATCGCCACGTACAGGACGATGACCGGAATGGTGACCATGCTGAGCGCGGCGAAGTAAAGCGTCCAATCGGCCGAATAACGATAAAAGAAATTCACCAGGCCCAGTGGAATCGTCTGCAGCTCGGCCTGGCGGATGAAGATGAAAGCCAGGAAGAACTCGTTCCAGAAGAACATGCCTTGAAAGATAGCCACCGTCGCCAGCCCTGGCCGCGCCAATGGCAGGATGATATGCCAGAAGACTTGCAGCCGATTGGCGCCATCAACCAGGGCGGCGTCTTCAAGCTCGGGCGGGATCGACATAAAGAAGCCGCGCAAGAGGAAGATGCTGAATGCCATGGACGTGCCGGCGTAAACGAAGACGAGACCAAAGCGGCTGTTGAGTATGCCCAGCGTTCTGACCACGATGAAAAGCGGGATGACCGTAACCTCGGGCGGGATCATCATCGTCGCCAGGATGACCAGAAAAATCGCCTGCCGCCCGGGGAATTGCAAGCGGGCCAGGGTGTAAGCGGCGATCGACGACACGATTAGCAGCACGGTCAAGCTGAGTATGGTGATGATGATGCTGTTGCCGATGCGTGCGCCCAGGTCGGCGATGCGCCAGGCGTCGATGTAGTTCTGCCAAACCATCACCCGCGGCGGCCCCCAGACGTTGTTGAAGAGATCGGCGTCGGTCTTGAGCGAGCCGAAAACCATCCAGAAGAGCGGATAAATCGTCTGCACGGTCGCGACGATTAAAATCAGATAAACCAGCAGGAGCTTGAGGCGCTCGCTGAGATGGCGAGAAATCACATCGCCAAAATTGTCGGAATTATTGCCTCCCGCGGCGTATGCCATGTCCGCTCCCGACCTTAGAAGTTATAGGTGCCGCTGCGCCCGATACGAATATAGGTGAAGGCGATGACGGCGACGACGACAAAGAGGGCGAAGCCCATCGCCGAGGCATAACCCAACTTGCCGAAGCGGAAGGCCTGGGTGACGAGATGGGTCAGCACGACCTCGGTGGTGTGGTTGGGCCCGCCGTCGGTCATGACGTAGACCAGTTCAAAATTCCGCACGAAGGCGCCATTCAGCGAAAGCAGGACGCTGATGAATGTCACCGGCGCGAGCAGGGGCAGGGTGATGCGCCGGAGCCGCGTCCAGGCGTTGGCGCCGTCAATGATCGCGACTTCGTAGAGATCGCGCGGGATGGCTTGCAGCCCGGCCAAAAACAAGACCATGTGAAAGCCGGTCCATTTCCAGATGTCCACCGTGATGATGGCGCCGAGGGCGGTGGCCGGGTCGCTCAGCCAGGGCCGGACCAGATTATCAAGCCCGAGCAGCTCCAGGCCGGCGTTCAGCAAGCCGAAGGCCGGATTGTAGACCCAGGACCAAAGCAATCCGATCACTACAAAGGACAAGGTGACCGGCAGGAAGAGGGCGGTGCGGAAGAAGATCACGCCGCGTATTTTCTGGTTGACGAGCAAGGCAAGGAATAGACCGAGCAGGTTTTTGACCAGCACCACCGAAATGGCGAATATAATTGTGTTGGAGACGGCTTTGAGGAAAATGTCGTCGCGTTCAATCAGCCGGATGTAATTTCTCGTGCCGATGAAGACGGGCTCATTGAAGCCGTCCCAGCGATGAAAACTCAGGTAGAAGCCATAGCCGATGGGGATGATGACGAAGATGACCAGCAGAACAACAGCCGGCAGCAGCATGAGATAAGCCGAGAGATGACGGTAGACGCGCGGGTATCGTTTCCTCTTCGCGAGCGTCCCGGCGGCAGTCAGGTTTACACGACTTGAAGGCATCTCAATTATCTTTTATTCTCAGAAATCGCCCGCCGCTATTTTACCCCATCCCCCGGCCCCTTCCCCAGCCAACTAGGGAAGGGGAGACTTTCTAATGAAGTTTTGGTTCGCTTGATTGCGCTGGGAGTACTGCTCTAGGCGATGTTCAGCTGCAGGCCCAGGTCCTTCACGATGTAGTCGATGCTCTCGCGGCAGCTCTGTTCCGCCGTTTTGTGCGACGCGTCCAACTCGATGATCGCCAGGCCGTCGTAATCGTTTTCCAGCATAATCTCGACCATGGCGGGAAAATCAACGACGCCGGCGCCCAGCTCGCAGAATGACAGATAACGGGCATAGCCTTCCAGCCCGGCGAAATCTTTCGCGTCTTTGAAATGAATGTAATCAATGTGCTCCATATAGCTGCGCATGATATCCACCGGGTCGGTGTCCTTGATGACCAGATGGGCCGGGTCAATGCAGAGCCCGACCAGGTCGGTATCGACGATCGCCATGAAACGGTCGAGCTGTTCGCGCGTTTCGATGAAGCAGTCGAGATGCGGATGATAGACGGTGCGAATGCCGAGCTTGTTGCTGAAGGCGCCCAGTTCTTCCAGCGCATTGGCGAAGGCTCGGAAGTCCTCGTCGCTTTGCGCTTTGCGCCCGGCCGGCGGGCCGCCGCCACAAACCAGTATCTTCGAGCCGAAGCTATGCAGGAAGCGCGTCACCGCCATGATGCAATCGCGCTCATAAGGCCATAATGCCGGATTGGTATATTCGGCGTTGGCATACAATGACGAGAGGCGCAGGCCATAATCTTCCTGCGCTTTGTTGAAAAGATGCAGCCGGCGCAGCAGATCGGTGTCGCTCTTTGAAGGCGGAAGGCCCACATCATCCAGCGTCATGAAGCGGCGGGCGAAATCGTCGCCCAGGCTGTTGAATATGAGCGCTTCGTACCAAACGAAGCCGACATCGGCCAGAAAGGGAAAGCCCTCTTCCGGCCGGCCTTCGAAATCCCAGGTATTCAGGTGATAGCCTATCTCGAATTTCTGCTCTTTTGGCATGGAAAAACATCCTTTGTTTTGGGGAGAATCCGGGACAGGATCGGTGGACCCGGCCGCGAAATCGGGCTGGATCCACCAGGAGTCCCTCGCCTTGAATCGATGCCCCTCACTCAGTCATCGTAGGAATAGCCATCAAAGACGAGATCATCGTAGACATTTTGGATGGCGGCCATGCCTTCTTCCGCTGTGATCGTCCCGCCGACGATGCCCTGGATGGCGCTTTGGAAGGCATCGTTAATCTCGGTGGGCCAGATCCAGTCGAGGAAGCGGGCGGTGTTGGGGAAGTGGTTGGAACGCAAGTCATCGGCGATCGCCGATTCGACAACGGTCACGCCCTTGATGGAGGTCGCCAGCGGTTCCATGATGCCTAGGTGCTTGTCGGCAATCTCGGGCCGCGAGAGATATTCGAGGAAGGCGACCGCATGCGGCAGCGCTTCGTCGCTGACACCGCTGTAGATGCAGTAGCCGGAATCCGGTCCGCCGCCGTGGCCGCGCGTGCCGGGTACATCGGCCAGCTGCGGAAACTCAAATACGCCCCACTCGAAATCGACGACATTGGCTTCGATCCAGGGCAACTCCCAGGTGCCGCCGTAGTAGACGGCCGATTGCTGGCTGGCGAAGGCGCTGCGCATGCCATCCCAGTCCACCGACAGCGAATCGCGGTCGAGGATGCCGTCATCAACAAATTGGCCGATCCGCGCCAGCGCTTCGACATCGGGGGCGTCGGTGAATTTGGCTTCGCCGCGCAGGTTCTGCACCGTCTTGGCGATGGAATCGCCCATGGTTTGGGACGCAGTCTCAAAGTACCACATCGGCCACATCCAGACGTTCTTGCCCTGATGCAGCACCGGAATGTAGCCAGCCGCATCCAGCGCCGCCGCCACTTCGATGAAGTCGGCGTAAGAATCCGGCTCCGCCAGGCCCAGTTCGTTGAAGACTTCGACATTGTAGAAGAAGGAGGAGGTGGAGACGGGCGATACCGGAATGCCATAGACGCGGCCGCCGATTGTGTAGGCGTCCAGCGACGCCGGCTCGAAGCGGTCGACCCAGGGCGCAATATCATCGGTGATATCGCGCAGGACGCCGCGCCGGACGTAGGCGCCGTTGGTGGGGTTGGCGGCGCAGCCGATGACATCCATCCGCTCGCCGGCCAGGTGCGCGGTCAGCAAGCGCGTCACGCCGCCATCAATCGGGCCCTGCGCATCCCAGGTCACATCGGCGACATCCGGGTTTTCCGCCAGGTAGCCATCGATAACGTCGCGCTCCACCTGCTGCTGAATATCATCAGGCGCCATGGAGCCGAGGTTGTCGAGCGAGGTCGGCCCGAAGACGTGCAGCACAAAGCCGTCTTGAGCGGCGACACTGCCGATAGCCAGCAATGTCAAAACGATGAGAACCGAACACAGGAAAATTCTCTTAAGCATTTTTTCTGTACCTTTCCACTAATCACATGTCTACAATTGGCATGTTTGCGCCACGAATATAACCAAGGTAGGGCGCGAACGCAAATCATGCCCCGCCACGGTAGTGTATCGAATTCGATGAAAACAAATTACGACAAGCACCTGTCAGCCTGTAGGGGCGTTTGACCCGCTGTGTCAAGGCGCGGCGCTGAAACGCCCTCTTGCGCTGCCGTAGGGCGGCTAGCCATGTCATATTTTTACGGCGCGTACGGGCGAGCCGGCGGCTCGCCCCTACAGATCCTTTCTTTAGCCGACGCTGAGTTGCCATTGCTCAGTACCGGACAAGCCTTGCAGTCTTCGTTTGGATCAGATTCATTCAAAAGAGCGGGCCGCGGATTATACGTATGCCCGGATTCGCTGCGCCGCAGATCGTGTCAAGACGCGCTTAGGCCTGGATGGATGCGACCTCAACGCGGCGGCCCGTCTCGTGGCTATGGGCGGCCGCGCTCAGGAGGCGCTGGATGCGCGCGCCGTGCTGAAAGTTGGGGCTGACATCGGCATCGTTGATGATGCCGTTGATGAAGGCGCGAATCATGAAATCTTCCGAGCGGAACATGTCGCGGTAGGTGTTGTGGACTGTGTCGCGGCGGGCGCCGCCCCACACATGCTCGGGTATCGGCAGGTTGCGGATCATGCCTTCGCCGACGCGCGCGCCTTTGACCTGCTGGATTTTGTCCCAATCTGTGAAGCTGTAGAGGGTGCCGTCCGAGCCGTGGAATTCCATGTGATGCGTCTGGCCAAAGGGCGTATCTTCGTAACAGAGCGCTGTGCAGTGGATCATGCCCTGGGCGCCGTTGTCGAATTCAAGGATGAGCATGCAAGAGTCATCGCCGACTTCGTAAGGCTTGCCGGCCGGGTCGAGCGGCGGGCGCGGCACGGTAAAACCGAGGCGGCAGGTGATAGCCTGGATCTCCCCGAAGAGCCACTCGGCGATGTAAAGAAAATGCGAGCCCAGGTCGCCGAGGATGCCGGAGCCGGCGATCTTGCGGTCGAAGCGCCAGAGATAATCGCCATCGCGGGCGAAGCCGGTATAATAGCGCATGTTGAGATGGTAGGGCGCGCCCAGGTAAGCGCCATCGATCAATTCTTTGAGATAGCGAGCCGTGGGCATGAAGCTATAGGTGAAAGGCACCAGGGTCTTGAGGCGGCGCGCTTCGGCCGCCTCCGCCATTTCACGCGCTTGAGCGTATGTCAGCGCGATCGGCTTCTCGCAAAGCACGTGCAAGCCATGCCGCAGCGCTTTCATCGCGATGGGATAATGCGAGTCATTCGGCGTGGCGATGACGATGGCATCCAGCTCGGCGTTCTCGATCATCTCGCCGTAATCGGTATAAACCTGGGGGACATCCCAGATGTCAGCCAGCTTGCGCGCCTTCTCCCGCATGCGGCCGCAAATCGCGACCGTTCTGGCGCCGGGGTGGCTGGCCAGGGCGGGCAGGTGCATGGCGTCGGCCCACCAGCTGCTGCCGACCACAGCCACAGATACTATGTTGCTAGTCATCGTCATCTTCCGTAAAATGAGGTAGGGCAAAAGCAAGCGTATTGTAATTTTTCGCGAGTCAAACGACAACTAACGCTTTTGAGGACGGTTTTATGCGGCAGGAGTTTTACCGGGTATTCCTTGACCGTTTGCTCTTCACCGCGATCATTGGCGGGCTCTTGCTGGCCGGCTACGCGGCGCTGCGTTATGTGGACCTCGCCAGTCGGCTCTCCGGCAACATGGCGGCCCAGATCCATGAGAGCGGCGGCGAGGTCGAGCTGGAAAGCAAGGGGCAGGCGCAGGGCTTGATGGCCTCTGATATCGAACGGCGGCGGCTGGTGGCGGAGCAATTCACCATGATGGTGGTCGGCGGCGTCGGTTTGGCGCTGCTTGGCCTGGGCTGGCTGGGCGCTGATATATTGCGCGGAAGGCGGAAAAAAGCGGAAGCGGCCAGCGCCAGCTTGGGGACCGCCCCTCCCTAGCGGCGGCTTGGCCGGCGTTCGCGTCTGCTTATGAAACATTCCTCTCCGCCAAATCCCGACAAATCAAGCTTGAGCGCCGTCATCCGCCATGCGTTGCAGCCGGCGGTCTTGCTGCGCAGCCTGGGCGCCAGCGCCATCATCTGGCTGCTCATGGCCAGCGCGATGCCTTCCTATGCCGGGTTAATCTTCCACGGCAAGCTGTCCGGTTATTTTGCCGCCGGCCTGGCAATTGTTCTGGTTAGCGAAGTTGTAGTCGTTCTCGTCACCTCCCTCTTAAGCTCAGACCATGCGACGCAAGTCGTGCCGCAAAGCCCCACGGCCGTAATTCAGGGATTGATCGCCGGCAGCGTGGTCGCTGCCTTGCCGGCCGATTTGCCGCCGGAGGAACTCTTTGCGACGGTATTGTTGGTTATCGTGTTGTCTTCCGTTCTGGCCGGGTTAATTCTGGTGCTGCTGGGCATGGCGCGCGCCGGCGCCTTGATCCGCTATATCCCTTATCCAATCGTTGGCGGTTTTATGGCCGGCCTGGGCTGGCTGATATTCGACGCCGGCTTCCGGGTGTTGGTTGGTCTTAGGCTTAACATGTTGGTTAGCGTAAGACAGGACGCCGCGCCCTTGCCCATCTTGCTGGAGAGTGGGGTCGCCTCGCGCTGGCTGCCGGCCATCGTCTTTGCTTTGTGCCTCCTTGGCTTGCGGGCTCGCATCAAAAGTACGCTGGTCATGCCGGCCGCCATCATTGCTTCTCTCGTCCTGTTTTACTTGTGGGCATATCTTGTCGTGGGCGATTTGGGCAAAGTCGCGGACGAAGGTTGGCTGCTGCCAAACGTGTCGGCTGCGCTGAACTGGACGCTGCCGGATCTCTCCGCTGTCTCACGCATTGGTCCGGACGTGTTGGTGGCAAGCGCCGGCCATGTGTTTACTTTGATCGTAGTCTTGACGCTGAACCTGTTTTTGCGCGCTAGCGCCCAGGAAATTATCGTCGGCCGCGAGCTGAATTTGAATCGCGAGTGCATTGTCAATGGCGTCGCCAATGTCGCTTCCGCCGTAACTGGTGGCGGCGTGGTGGCGTATCACGGCCCCATCTCCTCCTCTTTGGTGCACGCCATGCGCGTCAATGGTCGCCTGGTTGGCATCATCTTGGCCTTCATGTTCTTGCTGACGCTCCTGGTTGGCGGCGCACTGTTTTCAATAATCCCCCGTTTTATTCCCGCTGGCTTGTTGATGTACTTCGGCCTGCAATTCATGAAGGAATGGCTGTTTGATAGCTGGTGGAAGCTGCCGCGGCAAGATTACATCATCATCGTTGTCATCGCGCTTGCTACCGCGCTTCTCGGCATTTTGACCGGCATGGCCCTTGGCTTGGTCGTGGCGATTGCGGCCTTTGTGCTGGAATACAGCCGGATGGATGTCATCAAGCAGGAATTCTCCGGTAGCTTCCATCGCAGCAATCTCGACCGCTCCTTCGCCCAGAACCAGTTGCTGCAACGTGAGGGCGGCAGAATTCTGATCCTGCGTTTGCAAGGCTACATCTTTTTTGGCACCGCCTATCGCTTTTACGAACACGTGAAGGCTCGCATCAACGCCGCCGACGGTGGCGAGCTCAAGTTCATCATTTTCGACTTCAAATCAGTCCGCGGGCTCGATGTGTCGACAATCGTGGACTTTCAGAAGCTGAAGCAACTGACGGATGGCAAAGGCATTGACTTGCTTGTCGCGAGCGCGGCGCCACGCTTGCAGCCGCTGCTGGCGGATGGCGGGATCGTCGAAAACCGGCCGGACAAGCCGCCACTATTCGATGATCTCGATCGGGCAATGGAGTGGTGCGAGAGCATTCTGCTGCGCGAGGCCAGCATGCTGGATGAAGAACGCGTCACCGTTGAGCAGCAGTTGGCCCAGCATGCGATAGTTGGATCGCTGGACGCGAGCGCAGCCCGGGAGTTTCTGGAACAGATCGAGACGACCGTCGGCGATACCGTCTTCAAGCAGGGTGACGACTCGGATTCGCTCTATTTCATTGAATCGGGCCGGGTGGATGTGCTGCTGCAAGCGGAAGGCGAGCGTGAAGTGCGGCTGCGCAGCATGACCGCCGGCGCAGTTATCGGCGAGGTCGGCTTTTACCTGGGGGTGGCGCGCTCGGCGTCAATTGTGGTGACTGAAGCTGGCCTTCTGCAAAGGCTGAGCCATGAAGCGCTGCGCGACATGGAGGAGCGGGCGCCGCAAACCGCTTCGGCGATTCATGTGCTAATCGCCAGCATGCTTTCCGACCGGCTGTCGACGACCAACCGCCTGGTCCAAGAACTGATGGATTGATGAGCGCGGCGGCTTAATTCTTGTAGTCCTTGCCATAATCCGTATCCGGTATCGGGCTGGTGCTCGTCCAGCCGCCGTCGACGACGATCGCTTGCCCGGTGATCTTGGCGGACTCGGGCGCCGCCAGGAATAAGACCGCATTGGCGATGTCGGCTGTTTGAATCGCTTGCCCGACTGGAATCAGATTTCCCCAGCGCGCTTCATAATCCGGGTCATCGCTGAGGTTGCGCGGCGTGATGACGGCGCCGGGCGCGACGCAGTTGATGGTGATGCCGTGGGGGCTCAGCTCCAGCACGAGGTTGCGGGCCAGCATTTCCAGCGCCGCCTTGGTCATGCCATAGGCGCTGAGATAAGGCACGGCGCGATGGCCGGTGACCGAAGACATCAGCACGATGCGGCCACCTGTGCCGGCTTTGCGAAACTGGCGGGCGGCCGCTTGCGCCAGAAAATAGCTGCCGCGCAAATTGACATTCAGCACGCGCTCAAAATCGGCCGGCTTGTACTCGAAGAAGTCTCCCCAGGAGGTCAAACCGGCGTTGCAGACGCAGACGTTCAAGCCGCCGAAGGTCTCGACAGCCTGCTGCGCGAGCGCGCGCACCGTGTCCACATCGGCGACATCGCCCGGGCAGGCGATGCACGGGGCGCCGGTTTCACTGGCGATCGCCTCGGCTGCGGCTTGGGCGCGCCGCGGCAGGATGTCATTCAAGAGTAGGGACGCGCCTTCCGCGCAGAATTGCCGCGCGACCTCGTAGCCGATGCCTTCGCCGGCGCCGGTGACGATGACTGTTTGATTTGAAAATCGCTTCTGTGTCATAATCTGCTCTGTATGATATATCTGTTAAACACATTTTAACCACCGAGGTCACCGAGTACACAGAGGATTCTCTATTACCGCCCGGTTTCGTAGGGGCGAGCCGGCGGCTCGCCCGTACACACGTCGGAATTTCTTGACAACTTCTTCCTCATGGCGGGCAATAACGATACTTTGCTTGGAATTACATGCACGCTCAATTGGAGAGAATTAACTCGGTGTCCTCGGTGGTAAATGAATTTGAATCTAGGTTCAGGAGACGGCAATATGCAAAGTGAAATCTACGGCGGAGCGGAGCTGCTGCGGTCGACGCGAACGCGCGGCCGGGGCCGGGAAGGGCAGCTGCCATTTGATGAAGACATGCTGCTCAACGAAGCCAGCGGCAACCTCTTCGCGATGACGCAAAATGTGGCGATGGGCTGGCATCCGGAAGAGGTCAACCGCGAGCAATACGTGATCGTCAGCACCAAAGGCGGCTTGCGCGCTGAAGACGGCAGTCCTGTCGCCTTGGGCTATCACACCGGGCATTGGGAAATCAGCTTGCTGGTCAAAGAAGCGGCTGAGACGATCCGCGCCCGCGACGCCATCCCCTTCGCCATCTATTGCTCCGACCCCTGCGATGGCCGCTCGCAAGGCACGACCGGCATGATGGACAGCCTGGCCTATCGCAACGACGCCGCGCTGGTCATGCGCCGGATGATCCGCTCCCTGCCGACGCGGGATGGCGTGATGGGCGTCGCGACATGCGACAAAGGGCTGCCGGCCGCCATGATCGCGCTGGCCGGCTGTGGCGATCTGCCCGGCATCATCGTGCCCGGCGGCGTGACCCTGCCGGCGGAAGGCGCTGAGGATGCCGGCACGGTGCAGACGATTGGCGCCCGCTTCGCTCATGGCTTGATCACGCTGGACTACGCGGCCGAGATGGGTTGCAAAGCTTGCGGCTCGTCCGGTGGCGGCTGTCAATTTCTGGGCACGGCGGCGACCTCGCAGGTGGTGGCGGAAGCCCTGGGGCTGAGCTTGCCCCATTGCGCGCTCGTGCCATCGGGTGAAGCGGTCTGGCTGGACAATGCGCGGCGCTCGGCCTTGGCGCTGCTGAATATGAAGGCGGCCGGGACGACATTGGCCGATATCTTGACGCCGGCGGCGCTGGAAAACGCCATGCTGGTGCATTCGGCTTTTGGCGGCTCGACGAATTTGCTGCTGCATATTCCCGCCATCGCCCATGCCGCTGGCTTGAAGCCGCCGTCGGTTGATGACTGGATCCGCGTCAACCGCAGCACATCGCGCCTGGTGGATGCCTTGCCCAACGGACCGCGCAATCACCCCACGGTGCAGGTGTACATGGCCGGCGGCGTGCCCGAGGTCATGCTGCATTTGCGCGCCCAGGGCCTGCTCAACACCGATGCGCTGACTGTCACGGGAGACAAGCTCGATACCGTGCTCGACTGGTGGGAGAGCGGCGACCGGCGGCGCCTTGCGCGAGAGCGATTGCGCGCCAACGATGGCATTGACCCGGATGACGTCATCATGTCGCCGGCTCAAGCGAAGGCGAGCGGGCTGACGAGCACCGTGGTCTTTCCCCGTGGCAATATTGCGCCCCAGGGTTCCGTCATCAAGGCAACCGCCATAGATCCCTCGGTGGTGGACGCCGACAACGTCTACCGGCATCGCGGGCCAGCGCGGGTCTTCACCTCCGAGCGCGCGGCGATACGGGCGCTGAAGGGCTTGGAAGGCGACGCGATCAAGCCGGGCGATGTGCTGGTGCTGACGGGAATCGGGCCGATGGGCACCGGCATGGAAGAGACATACCAACTGACCTCGGCCTTGAAGTTCATCCCCTGGGGCAAACAGGTGCCGATCATCACCGACGCCCGCTTCTCCGGCGTCTCCACTGGCGCATGCATCGGCCACGTCGGGCCGGAAGGGCTGGCCGGCGGGCCAATCGGCAAGCTGCGCGATGGCGATCTGATCGCTATCGAGATTGACCGCGACGGCTTGAGCGGCTCGGTGGCTTTGGTGGGTACGGCTGCAGGCGCGCTCACGGCGGCGGAAGCGGGGGCGCTGCTGGATGCGCGCGAGCCGCATCCGGACTTGAATCCGCATCCTGACCTGCCGGCGGACACGCGCTTGTGGGCGGCGCTGCAGGCGGCCAGCGGCGGCGTTTGGGCCGGCAGCGTTTACGATGTGGATAAGATCACCGAAGCGCTGCAAACCGGGCTTGATGTGCTGAGCGCGCGCGAATCAGAAAACTTGTCATGAGCGCGGTACCGATTCCCAGCCAAGTATTCTCGTTCCAAGGACTCGCAGGGGCGGCTCGCTGAGTCGCCCGCAGACCAAGCGTTTCGGGAGAAACTCTTATGTCAAATCAACTCAACCAAAAGAACAAGGAAGCGGTCTGGGATTTCTGGCAGAAGCTGAATTATGTCGGCGCCGAAAATGTGCCGCAGGCAGTACAGGCAGCGCTGCACGAGGATGTCGACTGGAATGTCTCGGCGCCGATCGACCAATTGCTTGGCGCCGAAAACGCCATCGCTGGTTTCTGGACGCCCCTGTTTCAGGCTTTCCCCGATCTCAAGCATAAGCCCTACGTCTTTATGGGTGGCATCGACGAAGGCTCCGAGCTCTACGCGACTGAGGGCGGGCAAGAGTGGGTGAGCGGCTGCGGGTATCTGACCGGCAATTTCGCAAACGATTGGCTGGGCATCCCCGCCACCGGGCGCAAGACAAATATCTGGTTCGGCGTCTTCTATGTGATGCGCGACGGGCTGATTGCCGAAGCCTATCTTCAGCTTGATGTGCTGGCGGTGGTGCGGCAGGCGGGTTATCAAGTGCTGCCGCCGGCGCCGGGCGCGGAGGGCGGGATGATACCCGGGCCCGTCGCCAAAGACGGGCTGCTGCTGACCGAGCAGGACCCGTTGGAATCGCGCAAGAGCCAGCAGCTGGTGCAGGCGATGGGGCGGGGAATGCGCCGCTACCTGCGCAGCCGCGACGGTGGCGATTTGCGCTCGATGGAGCAGGGCAAGTATTGGCATACCGATATGAAATGGTATGGGCCCAGCGGTATCGGCGCTTGCTTCAGCAAAGAAGAATACGAAGATTTTCATCAGCGGCCCTGGCTGGAAGGCTTCGGCGATCGCAATATCTCGCGCGAGGGCAGCGGGCGGCGCATGGGGCGCATCGGCGAGGGAAAATACTGCGCCGGCGGCATCTGGGATACCGCTTATTCGCATCACAACGGCGTCTATGTCGGCGTCCCCGCGACGGGCAAGTTGATGACGCTGCGCGACTTTGACTGGTGGAAGCGCGAGGGCGAATACTTGATTGAGAACTGGGTGCCGATCGACATGATCGACCTCTTCCGGCAGATGGATGTCGATCTGATGGAGCGGCTGCGCTTGCAGGTCGAGGCGCGGCGGCGGGGCGAAGGCGCTTGGTGCTAGACCGGCGAGATTCGCCCGCAGAATGCAGCCCGGTCGGCGCGCCTGGATGCCGGCCGGCGCGCCCATGCAAGGATCAAATGCAGCGTCTTTTGGAAAACGTTGTCATTTCTGTTACTCTTGTGGGGAGCCCGGCGCTGCTTGCAAGGACGAGCGATTTTGTGATAGCGTGATGATGTGTTGTTATTGTCTCAGCGAGTGAAGGGAGGCGCGTAGGCAGTTGTCACAGTAGAACCATCGCATACGAAGTAGAAGTTATTGCAGGAGAGAGAAAGATGACGAAACGAATCCTGATTATATCGCTGCTCTTGCTGGCATTCCTGGTGCTGGCAATGCCGGCGCAGCCGCAGGACGCAGTCGAAGGCGGCACGCTCATCATGATGCAGTCGGCCGATGTGATCGCCTGGGATCAAACCAGGACGACCTGGCCCAGCATTCGGAACGTGCGGCCGCTCTATGACACCTTGCTCACGGTGGACGACAACGACAATCTGTTGCCCTTCCTGGCCACCGACTGGGAGATTTCCGAGGATGGCCTGGAGTACACCTTCTATCTGCGCTACGACGTGATGTTCCACGATGGCACGCCCTGGAACGCCGATGCGGTGATATTCAATTATCAGCGCCAGCTAGATGATCCCGACGCGCGCGGTCACGTGCGCTTGAGCAAGATTCAAAAGATGGAAGCCGTTGACGACCACACGGTCAAGATTTGGATCGACAAACCCAACGGCGACTTCATCTACGTCGCAGCGGTGGGCACGGATGCCTATCAGATCAGCCCGACAGCCTGGGGCGAGGACGGCTCGACCTTCCACGAGAATCCGGTCGGCACGGGCGCCTTCATGTTCAAATCGCATGAACCGCAGAGTGAGATCCAATACGTCGCCAATCCGAATTACTGGCAGGGCGCGCCGCTGCTTGACGGGCTCACCATTCGCATTCACGGCGATACCACGGTGCGTTTGATCGAGGTTGAATCGGAAAATGTGCATTATGTCGATGGCATCGAGCCGGAAGACGCGGTGCGCTTGCAGAACGAAGGCAGATTTGTGGTGAACACGCCTGTTGGTCCTGGCGTGACCATGATCAGCGTCAATACTTCACGCTATCCGATGACCGAGCTGTCGCTGCGCCAGGCCCTGGCCCACGCGATCGATTTCGATGCGATCATCGAAGAGGTGCTCTTCGGCTTGCCACAGCGCTCGCGCGGCGGTGTATCGCCGAACTCGCCTTATTGGACCGATGATCTGCCGCCGATTGCGCCTTACGATCCGGAGCGGGCGGGCGAGATCCTGGACGAAGCCGGCTGGCTGCAGGCCGATGACGGCTTCCGCTATCGCGAATGCAACATGGACGAGGAGAACCCGCCGGAGTTTAAGGAATGCGTCGACGGGCGCGAGAAACTGGTGGTCAACATCATCTCGGCCGACTTCGCGCTCTGGGGATTGTTCAACGAGATTTACCAGCAGTACTTGACCGATATCGGCATTGACGCCCCGATCAAGACGGCGGAATGGAACGCCATGCTGGACGAATGGCGGGAGAACCAGGGCAACTGGACCTTCGGCCACCACTCGCAGGGTTCCTTCTTCGCCGTAACATCGGCGATTGAAGCGGCCTGGGCGCCCGACGCCTTCTGGTCAATCTATCAGATTGACGACGCGACCGTTCCCTATCTGGTTGATGTAGCGGCGGAACTGCAGGAGACCTTCGACGCCTTCTCGGCAACGACCGATCTGGAAGAGCGCAAGCGTCTTTCGCACCAGGCGCAGACAATTTTCCTGGAGCAGCAGTTGACGATATGGGGTTGGCACTCGCCCTGGATCAATGTCATCAACCCGGCGGTTGAGGGCATCGTTTGGGAGCTGGGCGGGCGCATCCCGCTCTTCCACAAGGCCTGGCTCAACGAGTAGGTATTCTCCGCATCACCCGCTCTCCCGCTTAGGGAGAGGCGCGCCCAGTAGTGACTCCCCTTCCCTCAATTAGGGGAAGGGGATGGGGATTGCATCAATGCAGAAATACATCATAAGACGCCTGCTGCTGGCGATTCCAACAATTCTTGGCGCGATTACGCTGGTGTGGTTCGTTATGCAGGCGGCGCCGGGCGATCCGGCTCTGATGTTTGTGCCGCCGGATTTCCAGGGCGAAGACGCGGATGCCTACCTGGAGAAAATCAACGAGAAATACGGCTTTAATGATCCGCTGCCCTTGCAATATTTGCGCTATATGCGCAACACGCTGCAGTTCGATTTCGGCACATCTTTGCGCACGATGCGCCCGGTGTCGGAGGATTTGGCGCGCCGCATACCGAACACGGTTCGCTTGGGCGTGTCGGCCTTCCTGCTGACAATGGCCATGGGCATCCCCTTAGGCGTGCTGGCGGCGATCAGGCGCGGTACCTGGGCGGACAGCGCCTTGATGGTCTTCGCGTTGGTGGGCGTCTCGATGCCCAGCTTCTGGTTTGCCTATGTGCTGATTCTTCTCTTCGGCTTGTATATTCCCATTTTGCCGCCATCGGGGCTGGGCGGCGTTAAGCACATGATCTTGCCCACGATCGTCCTGGGTTATGGCAGCGCCGGCTCCCTTACTCGCTATGTACGTTCGAGCATGCTTGAGGTGATCAACCAGGATTTTGTGCGTACGGCTCGCTCCAAGGGCGTTTCCGAGCGCAATGTGCTGATCAAACACGCCTTGCGCAATGGCCTTTTGCCGGTCGTGAACGTGCTGGGCATTAACCTGGCTTTCATTTTGGCTGGTTCGATCATCGTGGAATCTGTGTTCGCCTGGCCCGGCGTCGGCTTGTATTTGATTGATGGCGTCGTCGGGCGTGATTTTCCAGTCATACAGGGAGCGTGTTTGCTGATTGCCTCATCCGTCGTGTTGGTCAATCTGCTCACCGATGTGATGCTGGTGCTTGTCGATCCGCGCATTCGCTTCGAGTGATTGGGATATGTGCGGGCGGTGACGAGGTGAATTGCCCCGATTGTTCAGGAGTTGCCTGGTGGCTTTTGTAAATCAGGACGACCAGTATAAACAGAAAATCGCGCAACTGGATGCCGATGAGTTGCTGCGCATTTCTGGCACAAGGCGCGCCTGGCTGGAATTCCGGCGCAATCGTTTCGCTTTGGTGGGTACGGTTTTCATCTTGTTCATCGCCTTCATGGCTATCTCTGCGCCGATCGTCTCGACGCACGATCCATACAAGCAGTCGCTGCGCAAGCGCATGAAGCCACCAACGGCGGAACATTTTATGGGCACCGATGAGCTGGGACGGGATGTATATTCGCGCCTCGTTTATGGCGCGCGCATCTCGCTTTTCGTCGGCATCGTGGGTACAAGCGTCGGGGTCGTGTGCGGCACGATCATTGGCTTGATTTCCGGGTTCTTTGGCGGTTGGGTCGACACCTTGGTCATGCGCGTGATCGATATCATGTACGCGTTTCCCGGCATCGTGCTGGCGATCTTGATAATTTCGGTGCTGGGCCCGAGTTTATTTAATTTGATCATTGTGTTGGCGATTTACGCGGTTCCAACCCTGTCGCGTATTGTGCGGGGCAATGTATTGTCGCTGAAGGAGCAAGATTATGTATTAGCTGCGCGCGCGCTCGGGGCGGGCCGCCTGCGCATCATGTTCCAACATCTGCTGCCGAATACGCTCGCGCCCATCGTCGTCTACGCAACTCTCGGCGTCGCCTTCGCAATCTTGACGACGGCGTTTTTGGGTTTCCTCGGTTTGGGCGTGCAGCCGCCGCAGGCTGAATGGGGCAATATGCTCAGCAATGGGCGGCAATATCTTCGCAGGGCGCCGCTTTTGATGGTCTTCCCGGGCGCGCTGATCTCCATGACCGTGATCTCGATCAATCTGATCGGCGATGCCCTGCGCGATGCGCTGGACCCCTACATTCAGAGTTGATTCCGCGCGCAGGCAATACATGCCCCGCAAATTTGCGCGGCAAGGCGCTTTGACTCGACGGCTATATTAGTTTGTTCTTATGAGGAATAATGATGGAAATCAAGTTGAACCTGGCGCGCGAGCGGGAGCCCTCAACCGAGCCGGATATATGGCAGCGTTACGTCCGCGCCGAAGGCCTGCTGGCGGCCAATGCGGCGAAGCTGACCTCCGATTTGCTGATCCAGCCGAACTGGATCGGCGATTCCGATCGCTTCTGGTATCGCTGGAAATCGCTCACCGGCGTCGAATTTGTGCTCGTCGACCCGGCGGCGGGCGAGCGAAAGCCGGCATTCGATCACAGCCGGCTGGCGGCCGCGCTCAGCCAAGCGACTGGATCGCCTTGTAACGCCGCGCAGCTGCCCTTCAACGAGATCGAATTCGCTGACGATGGCGAGAAGATTCTCTTTGAGATTGAACTTGACGGCAAGAGCGAGCGCTGGTCCTGTGATCTGGACAGCTACAACTGCGCGCGCATCGGCGAGCCGCCAATTTCGGCAGCGGCCGATGTCGTCCGCTCGCCCAATGAAAAGTGGGAAGCCTTCACGCGCGAGCACAACATCTGGCTGCGCTCGCTGGAATCGGGCGAAGAGCGCGCGATCACGACCGACGGAGAAGCAAAAAATGAATACGGCAAGTACCTGCTATCGCCCTTGACCAGCGCCGGCATTGACGATCCGCCGCCGCCATTCATCAAATGGTCGCCCGATAGCGGCAAGCTGCTGTTCTGCCGCATTGACCAACGCGAGGCGCCGCAGTTTCATTTGGTGCAGTCGGTACCAACGGACGGGCGCCTGCGGCCTCGCTTGCACTCCTTCGCTTATCCCTTGCCCGGCGATGAAGTCCTTCCTCTGGCTTTTTTGTATTGCGCCGATGTGAATTCGGGCGCGGTCATTGCGGTTGATATCGACCCCATCGAAATTCAATATCATGGCCCGCCGGTGTATGGCGACGGCCTTTGGTGGTCGCCCGAATCGAATACGGTTTATTTTGTGCGGCAGGGACGCGGTTATTTCCGCATTGATTTGCTCATTATTGACGCGGAGACCGGCGCGGCCCGCAGCGCCATATCGGAGGAGAGCGGCACCGGCATTGATCCGTCGGTCTGGCGCGGCGCCTCCAACGTGCGCATTTTTGCCGATGAAACGCGCGCCATCTGGTATTCGCAGCGCGACGGCTGGGGGCACCTGTATCTCTACGATGCCGAAAGTGGCGCCTTGATCAGGCAGCTCACAGCCGGCGGCTTCGAAGTGAGCACAGTGGAAGCCATCGACGAAGCGGCCGGGCAACTCTACTTCACGGCGATGGGCCGCGAAGCCGGGCGTGATCCCTACTACAAGCAACTTTATCGCGTCAGCCTCGATGGCGGCGAACCGCAATTGCTGACACCGGAGGACGCCGATCATACGGTCGCCTTCGCGCCGGGCGGCGGCTGCTTCATTGACAACTACTCGACCCTGGATCAGCCGCCTGTGATTCTGTTGCGCGCTGCCGACGGGTCTACGATCTGCGAGTTGGAGCGGGCCGATGTCAGCGCCTTGGAAGCGACCGGCTGGCGCAGCCCGGAACGCTTCAAAGCCAAAGCGCGCGACGGCAGCAGCGACATTTACGGCGCGCTCTTCCGCCCCTCTGACCTGGACCCGGAAGCGCAGTATCCAGTCATCGATTACATATACGGTGGTCCCCAGGCGATACAAGCGCCGGCCGCCTTCGCTGACGCCGCGCGCGAACGCGAAAAGAACTTTTGGGAGGCGCAGTCGCTGGCGGAACTGGGCTTCCTGGTGGTGATGATCGATGGCCTGGGCATGCCGGGCCGCAGCAAAGCGCAGCACGATCTCAGTTATCGCATGCTGCAGGACAATGGCTTGCCCGATCATATCGCCGCAATACGACAGCTTGCTGACCGCTACGACTACTTGGATATTTCGCGCGTCGGCATCTTCGGGCATTCGGCCGGCGGTTACGCCTCTTGCCGGGCGATGTTCGATTATCCCGATTTTTACAAGGTCGCCGTGTCATCGGCCGGCAACCACGATCATCGGCTGGACAAAGCCACCTGGGTCGAGCGCTACATGGGGCTGCCGGTGGACGAGCATTATGTCTTTTCCGCCAATCAGAATCACGCGGCCAACCTGCAAGGCAAGCTGCTGCTGATCCACGGCGATATGGACGAGAATGTACATGTGGCTTCGACCATGGTCGTCGTGGACGCGCTGATCAAAGCCAATAAAGACTTTGACCTGCTCATCATGCCCAACCAGCCGCATGCTTGCACGGCGCATCCCTATTTTGTGCGCCGCCGCTGGGATTATTTCCTGCGGCATCTGCTCGGCGTCGAGCCGCCGGCGGGATTTGAGATTCAGTAGACGCGATGTTAACTGTAGAACAAAGCCAGTCGTGTAAATGATGAATCTCGCTGGAAAATCTCCCCTCCCTGATGCGTCGGGGAGGGGTCGGGGGAGGGGTTAGACAAGCGACAAGTCCGAATTCTCATCAATTGCTTGGATTTTCTTACTTGCTTTCAATTTTTATTTGCTGCCTGCGCTTGTGCCGCGAACTCAGGAATGCGAAAGAGGACAGAACAATGTTGGCAAAACTGAATTATCCCGAGACCCGCCGAGTCGACCAGGCGGATGACTTTTTCGGTACTTTGGTTGCAGACCCTTACCGCTGGCTGGAAGCGGCTGACGATCCCGAAGTGCTGGAATGGACGCGGCAGCAGCACGAACTGGCGACGGAAGCGCTGAATGGCTTGCCCGGGCGCGCTGCCTTTGAGCAGCGGCTGCGCGAAGTATGGGACCATCCGCAACATGGCATCCCGCGCAAACGCGGCGACAGGCTCTTCTATATGCGCAATGACGGCTTAAATGCGCAGCCCGTCCTCTATGTCAAAGAGGGGGACGAGCCCGAACGCGTCCTGGTCGACCCCAACACATTTAGCGATGACGGCACAGTGGCGATTTTCGATTGGCAGCCGACAGGCGACGGGCGTCTGCTGATGTATGCCCTCTCGGACGGCGGGCTGGATTGGGTCAACTTCCGCTTTCGTGATGTGGAAAGCGGCGAAGATCTGGACGACAAACTGGCGAGGCTGAAGTTTTCGTCGGTGGCCTGGCGCAAGGATGGCTCCGGCTTCTACTACAGCCGATACCGGGATGGCGAGCTAGACGAGGGCCCCGATAATCCGCGCGTGTCTTACCAGGTCTACTACCACAAACTCGGGACGCAACAGGCCGACGACAAACTCATCTATGATGACCCGGCGAGCAAAGGCATCCAGTTGAGCGCGTCCGTCAGCTCGGATGATCGCTTTCTCATTCTCGATATCACTTGGGAATCGCGGATTGCCAACCGCCTGTATTATCGACCGATTGACGATGATGGCGATTTTGTTCGGCTCTTTGATGAGCTGGATGCGGAATACCGCTTTATTGGCAACGATGGCGATATTTTTTACATCCTGACGACGAATGGCGCGCTGAATTGGCGCGTGGTCGCGGTGGATATCAAGAATCCGGCGTGCGACAATTGGCTGGATGTGGTGCCGGAAAGCGAGGAAGCCATCGCCGGCGTGTCGATCGTCAATCAGCGCTTTGTGGTTACCGCGATGCGCCTCTCCCGGCATGTGATCAAGTTCTACCGCAAGGACGGCTCCCTCGAACGCGAGCTGCTTCCGCCGGGGCTGGGCGCCGTGGCCGAGCGCGAGCAGGCCGGCGCTTTTAGCGGGGCTAAAGATGAGAAGATGTTCATCGCCTGGACCTCGTTTTTGCAGCCGACGCAGATACTGCAATATGACTTTGCGACCGACGAACTGGAACCATTTTTCAGCGCGGCCACGCCATCGTTCGATCCGAACCAGTACGAAACGCGGCAGGCATTCTGCCCGTCTCAAGATGGCGCGAAGGTTCCAATCTTCATCACCTGCAAACGGGGCTTGGACCTGAATGGCGACAACCCGGCCATCATGTACGCCTACGGCGGTTACAGCTTCAGTCAAACGCCGAGTTATCGCGAATGGCTGCCGGTCTGGCTGGAAAACGGCGGGATTTTCGTTGTCGCCAATATCCGCGGCGGCGGCGAATACGGGGAAACCTGGCACCGCGCAGGCATGTTCGCCGGTCGGCAGAAGACCTATGATGACATTCACGCAGCGGCCGAATGGCTGATCGAGAACAAATACACCTCGAACCGAAGGCTGGCGATTGAGGGCAGGAGCAATGGTGGGCTGCTGGTCGCCGTCTGCATGCTGCAGCGACCGGACTTGTATGGGGCGATTCTGTGCCATGTGCCGACCATCGATATGCTGCGCTTCAAATACTTCACCTCCGGGCGTTATTGGACGACCGAATACGGCGATGCCGAGAAGAGCAGGGAAGCCTTCGACTTTCTGACCGCGTACGGTCCGCTGCATAACATCAAGGCCGGCCAAGCTTATCCGCCCATCCTGATTCTGACGGCCGATCATGATGATCGCGTTGTGCCGATGCACTCGAAGAAGCTCGCCGCCGCCTTGCAGCAGGCCAATGAAAGCGACAATGTCATTCTGCTGCGCGTCACCACCAGGGCCGGCCATGCGCTGGGTAAAGCGACCTACAAGTTGATCGAAGAACAGGTGGATATCTTCGCCTTTCTCAATCAAGTCTTTGACATGGGCGTGGAATAGAGGGCTGAGGGATTGGCCGCCACAGTTCGTTGTGGGGCCGAGCTGCCGGTTTGTTCGTACGCTGAGCAGGCTGCGTCCGTACCACTGTTTTAATGAACTTACTGAATTCCGTCTTCAATCATAGCGAAATCTGTAGGGGCGAGACTTGTCTCGCCCAAAGGCACGCACTGACACAAGCACGGGCGACCCAATGGCTCGCCCCTACAGATTCCCATTTTGCGGGTTGGTGTTACGGTGTGAGCCGAGCCGTGACCAGCGAAAGGATGTGTGAAAAACTGGGCGTTTCCTGCCTTTGGCGACGCTAACAAATCGGCGCTCCCTTAAGCGCTTGCTGTTGACAGGGATTGCTGTATCTGCCAAACTTCCCTGCAAATTCACTTGAGGGATAGAGAACCATGCTGACTTCTGAACAGATCGCCTTTTATCACGAGAACGGCTACATCGTTGTCGAGGATGTGCTCAGTGATGAGGAGCTGGCGGCGCTGCGGCGCGTGACCGACGAATTCGTCGAGCGCTCGCGCGCGATCAGCGAGAGCGACGATGTCTTCGACCTGGAGCCGAATCACAGCGCTGAACGGCCGCGGCTGCGGCGCATCAAGAATCCGATCATGCAGCATGAAGTTTACGATCAAATCTTCCGGCATGATGGCATCCTGAACATCGTCGAGCAGCTCATCGGGCCCGGCGTCCGGCGCAACACGACCAAGCTGAACATGAAAGAGCCCGACCACGGCAGCGCGGTGGAATGGCATCAGGATTGGGCTTTCTATCCGCACACCAATGACGATGTTCTGGCGGTCGGCGTTTGCCTGGACGACATGACCGAAGAGAACGGCTGTATGTTGATGGCGCCCGGTTCACACAAAGGCAAGCTGTACAGCCATCACGAGCACGGCGTCTTCGTCGGCGCGGTGAGCGAGCCGGGTTTTGAACCGGGGGAGACGGCCAAGTGCCTGGTCAAGGCGGGCGGCATCACCATCCACCACGCCCGCACGCTGCATGCCTCGACGCCCAATCATTCGGCGAACCCGCGCCGTTTGCTGCTTTTTGAATACTGCTCGCTTGATTCCTGGCCCTTGATGACTGGGCCCACCTTTGAAGAATACAGCGCCACCGTCGTGCGCGGCGAGCCGGGTGTAGCGCCCCGGCAAGAGGCGGTGCCGGTCATCATCCCCTTGCCCAAGCCGGAAAATGCCGGCTCCATCTTCGAGATTCAGGAGTCCCTGAAAAACAGGGAGATGGCGAGGCGCTAACCCTTCCGAGCCGCTCGCCAGCTCCGGCGGCGAAGTGAACTGAGCCCGCCTCCATGCCGCCGTTTCGCCGTCATATTCTGCACATCCTGCGCGCCGCCCCGCGCATCAGCGCTTTCCTGGCGGGCATGACCTGTCTCTGCCTGGTCGCCATCCAGCCCTTTGCGCGGAATCAGATGCCGTACTCGGCCGATGGCCTGCTGCAGCTTTATCGCAGCGCCGCCCTCGAGCATTCTCTGCGCGTTGATCATCCGCTTTGGCCGCGCTTCTCGTCCGGCCTCGTCCATGGTTATGGCGCGCCACTGTTCAATTATTTTCCGCCGCCGGCTTATTATCCCGCCGTCCTCGCCCATCGACTGGGTTTGAGCTTCCTCAGCGGCTGGCTTTTGACGATGAGCTTGTACACCGTTCTGGCGGGGGCGGGTATGTATCTGCTGGGGCGGCTATGGACGCGCTCGGAATTGGCTGGCTGGGTGGCGGCGGCCGCCTATGTTTACTCGCCATACTGGCTGTTTGACAGCCTGGCGCGCGGCGCGACCGCCGAGTTAGCGGCGTTGGCGGCGTTGCCTTTCGCCTTTTACGGGCTGACGCGCCTGGCGTTCAGCGGCCAACGGCGTGACTTTGCCTGCGCGCTGGTCGCCTTCACGCTCTTCATTCCCCTGCACACGGTGGTCACGCTGCATGGCACTGCCCTCCTGGCGCTCTACTGCCTCTTCCTGGTCTGGCGCGCGCCCGCTAGACGAGCGGCCTTCATTCACCTCGCGCTGGCGCTTGGTCTCGGCCTGCTCATGACCGCCTTTTATTGGCTGCCGGCCTTGGCGGAACGCGACGCCATCAAGCTGCCGCTGGTCGCCGAGCTGTTAGGTCATATCGATGTCACGCGCCATCTGCGCCCGCTGGTGGAAGTCCTGGCCCCGCCACAAACCGCCGACCCAACGCAGCAGAATCAGGCCCTGCCCATCAGTCTGGGTTGGCCACAGTTGCTTTTGGCGGCTGCCGGCACAGCGCTCAGCTGGCGCGCTCGCCACCGCGAATATCGCTTGCTTATGCTTCTGTCCTGGCTGGCCATCGCCTTTCTCATATTTCTAAATACGGGGCTCTCAAGCTGGTTATGGCAGAACATTCCGCTGATCGGCTTTACGCAGTTTCCCTGGCGCACGCTGGGCCTGGCCAGCTTGCTGCTGGCGCTGATGGCTGCGGCAGGCGCGCGGCTGCTCTGGCTCAACCTGGGCGGCGGACCTGCTGCCATCGGCGTATTGAGCGTGACGCTGATGCTCTTTGCGCTGCCCTGGACTTATACGCTGTATCTTGACGATATCGCTGTGCGGGATATCGGCGATGTGCTGCGCTTCGAGCGCGAAAGCGGTCAACTGGCGCTGTCCTCCTATGCCGAGTATCTGCCGGTCAAGACCGATGCGGGTCAGCTCGAGGCCGACAAATTGCTGCCGCGCTTCGCCGACGGCGATAGCATAGCGCGCCTCATTCCCTCGGCGACGGTGGACATCCTCGCGCAGCGGTGGCGCGGCACGTCAGCGGCGCTGCGCCTGGCGTCGGCGGAAGCGCAGACGCTTCTTTTTGACTGGTTGTACGCGCCGGGCTGGGCGGCCACTCTGGACGGGCGGCCGGTCGATGCCTTTCCTGCCGCGCCGGCGGGTTTGCTTGCGCTGGAGATACCGGCGGGCGAATTCGATTTGCGCGTGATGCTTGAGCCGACGGCGGCGCAGCGGCAGGCTCATGTGTTGAGCGGGCTTGGCCTGGCCGCTTCGGTCGCGCTCCTGCTGCTTTGGCGCAGGCTGGCAAGCGAGCAGGCTGTTTCGCCACCGGCGCTTGAGCCCGAACCGCCCTGGTTGATCAGCATTGCGCTGGTGGGCATCCTCGCCCTCCTGCTGAAATCGGCAGCGCTGGATGCAGCGGACAGTCCGGTAAAACGCGCCCGCTTCGGAAATGTTGAGGGTGCGGCGTCGCTCGCGAACTTCGGCGATCGGATCGACTTGCTCGCCTTTGAAATGCCGGGCGCCGACGGCGGCGGACCGGTGCTGACCTTCAAGCTCTTTTGGCGGCTGCACGGCGCGCCCCTGGAGCGCGATTACGCCAGCGTCATTCGCATGCGGGATGCGCAGGGCATCGTCCTGGCGGAAGCGAGTTCCTTCGCGCCGGGCCGCCTGGCGACAAGCAACTGGCTGCCGGGCGCCTATATCGAAGACCGAATCACGCTTGAGCCGCCGCCCTTTACGCCACGCTCGCCGCAGCCTTATTCATACGATGTCGGCTTGTACGATGTGGAATCGCTGCGCGCCTTAAGCCTGATGAACGCGGCGGGCGACCCTTTAGATGTGAAATTCCCGCTCGGGGCTTTCCCGCTCCGCTGGAGCAGTGAGGCGGCCGACGCGCCCTCGCTGCCCCCCGCTGAAGGCGGCCCGGCGCTGCTGGTTGAGGCGCCTGCCTTGCCGCCGTCAGCGACCGCTGGCGACATGCTGCAAATCGATTGGGTCTGGCAGAAGCTGCGGGAGAGCGCGGGGGAGGCGCTGGCCCAAGTGATCTGGCTTGATGAAACCGGCGCTGAAGCCGCTTCCGCCGATGCGCTGCCGCTGGTCTTCGCTTATGATTTTGCCGCCTGGCGCGTCGGCGAAGTGAATCGCGGTCATCATCGCCTGATTGTGCCGCCGAGCTTGCCAGCCGGCGCCTACCGCCTGGGTATTCGTCGGCCGGGCGAAACTGCTGGGCAGCAAGCCGTCGTCTTGCCGCTCGATCAAACCATGACCGTGGCCGTCCCGCCGCGTGATTTCCGCCCGCCCGAGCTTGCTTTTGCGTCCGGGGCGGAGTGGGACAACGGCATCATCCTGCACGGCTACGATTTGCCGGCGAATGGCGACATTGTCCTGGTCTGGGGCGCCAAGCAGCGCCTAAAGCAGAGCCTGCGCCTGTTCTTGCATGCCCTGGATGGCGAAGGCAAGATCGCCGCGCAGTGGGATGGCGTGCCGGTTGATTGGACGCGGCCGACGACCGGCTGGCTCGAGGGCGAATTCTTGCGCACGACGCACCGCTTTGCCCTCGCCCCGGGCGAATATCGCCTGCGCCTGGGTTGGTACGCGCCGGCGACGGGAGAACGGATCGGTGTGGCGGCGGCGGATGCCTGGGATATCGAGCGAAATCTTGTCGTCCGTTAAGTCTCTGTTGCCGCATTGACAGCCTGCCGGACTTGCGATAGCATTGGCGGTCCTGAACAAAGTTTCTAGGGAGATTGCAGATGTACACCGTGAATAAGTACCCTCAGGGGACGTTCAGTTGGGCGGATAACACCTCCACCAATGCCGCAGCGGCCAAGGCCTTTTATATGGATCTGTTCGGCTGGGGCGCGCTGGACATGCCCATCGGCGAAGACATGTTCTATACCATGTTTCAGAATCAAGGCGAGCATGCGGCCGGCTTCGCCGCGATGATGCCTGATATGCAGGCGCAAGGCATCCCTTCGCATTGGACGAATTACGTATCAGTCGATGATGTGGATGCGCTCGCTGAAGTCGTCACCGCGAATGGCGGCACGATCGTCTTTGGTCCCATGGATGTATTCGACAGCGGGCGGATGCTTCAATTTATGGACCCGACCGGCGCGCAGCTTGGGCTCTGGCAGCCGAAGAATCACATCGGCGCGGGCATCGTCAACACGGTCGGCGCCATGTGCTGGAACGAGCTGCTCACGCGCGACGCCGAGGCCGCCAAAGCCTTTTACAGCGCGCTCTTCGGTTGGGAATACATCACCGATGACAATGGCTACATCATGATTCAGAATCGGGGCCGCAACAACGGCGCCATGATGCAGATGGATGAGAGCTTCGGCGAGATGCCATCGATGTGGCAGCCCTATTTCACCGTCGCCGATATTGACGCGTCCATCGCGAAAGCTGGAGAATCGGGCGCGGCCATCATCATTCCCAAGACAGAAGCGCCCGGCGCCGGGCACTTCGCCTATATGGCTGACCCGGCTGGCGCCCATTTCTATATCATTCAGCTGATCCAGGCCGAGCCTTGGGAAGAATAAGAGGCGCCTAGTCTACCCCCCTCGGTCCCCCCATAGCAATGGGGGGAAGGTTTTGCCGAGTTCTGCTTCCGGTAACGATTTCTCTGGCAGAAACTCCGAGTCCGCTTTCGTTAGCTCCCCCTCCCTGATGCCTTGGGGGAGGAGACGGGTCACGTAGACATTGACCTTCGGGGGTGGGGTTGGCTGCCCGCAATAGTAACCGTAGGGGCGACAGAACCGCAGTGTCTACGCGCGGTACCATGTCGCCCGCCAATCAGGAGACAAAAATGTACACCGTATCCAAATACCCGCATGGCACATTTAATTGGGCCGATACCAGCTCAACCAGCTCGGAGGCGGCCAGGCAGTTCTACATGGATCTCTTCGGCTGGGGCAAGATCGATATCCCCATCGGTGAAGGCATGACCTACACCATGTTCCAGCACCAGGGCCAGCATGTCGCCGCGCTCAGCGACGCGACGCCCGAGGCGCTTGAACAGAATATCCCCTCGCACTGGTCATGCTATGTGGCGGTCGATGACGTCGATGCGCTGTTGCCGCTGGTCACGGCCAATGGCGGCCAGATCATCTTCGGCCCGATGGATGTCTTCGACAGCGGACGCATGGCCTTTTTGATGGACCCGACTGGCGCGGCGCTGGGCTTGTGGCAGGCGCGCGGCCACATCGGCGCGGGCATCGTCAACACGGTCGGCGCCTTATGCTGGAATGAGCTGCTCACGCGCGACGCGGCGGCGGCCAAAGCCTTCTACAGCGCCGTGCTGGGCTGGGAATTCTATGGTGATGAGCATTACATCCACATCAGCAATCGCGGCCGCAACAATGGCGGCATGATCGAGATGGGCGAGAGCTTCGGCGATACGCCGGTCTGCTGGATGCCTTATTTCAACATCGGCGAAATCAACGCCGGCATCGCGCGGGTCAAGGAGCTGGGCGGGGCTGTGCACATGGGGCCCAACGAGGCGCCCGATACCGGCTATTGGGCGCTGGCGACCGACCCGGCCGGCGCGCACTTCTATATCATGGAGCTCTTCAAGGCTGAACCCTGGGAAGAATAGGCTGCGCCTGCAAAGAGACTGTAGGGGCGACATACCGTGTCGCCCGCCGGTGCCAAGTCGCCCGAGCCCGGCTACTCATCGGGAGAGAAGTTCGTCAGCGTTATGTCCGGCGAAGTGTAGCCGTCGGCGGTTCTGGTGACGGTGAGGCTTGTCCAGGGACCGCCCTTGCCACGGTATCGGGCTCGGATGCGGATGCGCAAGGTTTTTCCAACAGACCAGTCGAGCGGATCGCCAAACAAGCCCGATTCTGCTTTGATGTCCCAGCAGGCAGTTCCTTGGCCATCAAAGTCTTCCCAAGAGATGAAAACGTGCCCAGCCCGTCTGGTATTGGCTTGCTTGAAACTGCGGAAGCCTTTTGCCTTCAGCGACCAGTCGACGCGGTAGCTGTTCCGCTTGGCCAAAGGCGTCGTCGCCGGCGGGCCCCAATATATGCAAAACCATGGTTGCTCAATACTTTGGTCGGTGTACGGGTAGATGACACCATATCCCCCACGAAGCGCAGTTACGGTCTTCGATGCGCGGTCTTGGGCCGCGGCCAGCCCTCCTCCCGCGAGTACAAGAAGGAGCGCCAACGCTGTCAATGCTCTTTGGTTCATAACGTACCTCCTTTCGTGTTCAACGATGCCGATCGACTCATGTACAAAGCCGCTGCCATAAACGCCCTGAACCAGCAGAAAAAGCCGGTGGGTCAAATGATATCTAATTCATTCTTCGTCGCTTTCGCGCTTAGTTGGGCGAGAGCCCGCCCATACTCAGCAATTGCCGCCAGAGAAACAATCCCATTCGTCGCTCTGTTCCTTCGTAAGCGGAACACCGACAATCAACCCAGTCTCAAGTCCAAACTCGACATCCTCCGTCGACAGAACTGTGCCCAGACGGATCCTTTCAATTCGAGGGTCGTAGTCGTGCGCCGTACTTGATCCGCTGCCGCCATGCGCCAACCCAGAAGCGCTGCCGTCGGGCACCTGCCGGGACGCGCTGCCGCCTCGCGATGAAGTTGATGCGTTGTTGCGTGGGTCCGTGCCGGATGAGCCGCTGCCGCCGTCCTGGTTTGGTTTCGATGCGGCCAAATATCCGCCCCCTCCGCCAGGCTGAACACACTGTTCAGCCGTGCCAATGAAGACGCCGGCCGCGACAGCCGCCTCACACCAGCCGGCTTTCCAATCATCTTCAGATTGGCAATTCGCGCCTTCTTCATGGCAGGTGTTGCCCGTGAAGTCGGATGCCTGCGCCGCCACTGTGCCGGCCAGCGCCAACAGAATCGCCAGCGCGCAACGGACCATTCTGATTGAGATGGGGCAAAGAAAATCAAGTAGCGAAGTAGTATTGTGGCAGAATACGGGGGGGGGGGAGGTTGCGCTAGGGTTCTCATCGTCTTTCCTTTCTTTCTCAAAGAATGATTGTTGTTTTGAGAATATAGCATAAAGATCAGCTTCTTGCCAAATATGTGGTGATATAGAGAAACGGATAGGTCGCTCTGAAAGATATGTTAGATTCCCTAGTGTGTCAAAGGATTTTTGGGATCTGGTGTGATCGCATCAGCGCCGAGGGCGGCTTGCGTCAATTGAGGCGGCGGGCGACCCGGTTGGTCGTCCCGTCACTTTTCGCTATGATTGCAGTTGGACTTTGGCCGCTTTGTCATAAGAGGGCAAGAATGTACACTGTGACGAAATATCCGCACGGGACATTCAGCTGGGTCGATAACAGCTCGAGCGAGCCGGAAGCGGCCAAAGCTTTCTATATGGCGCTCTTCGGCTGGGGGGTTACGGAGTTCCCCCTCGGCGGCGGCATGACCTACAGCATCTTTAATCTGGCGGGTCATGACTGCGCGGCCTTGAGCGGCATGGCGCCGGATCAGCTGCGGGCGGGCGTCCGCTCTCAATGGAACAACTTTGTCACCGTGGATGATGTGGATGCCCTGGTTGATGTGGCGCGGGCCAAGGGCGGCGCCGTCATCTATGATCCGGCGGATGTCTTCGATGGCGGGCGCATGCTGCATATTCAGGATCCGACCGGGGCCCGGCTCAATTTGTGGCAGCCCTATGACCGGATCGGCGCCGAGATCGTCAACACGGTCGGCGCGATGAGCTTGAACGAGCTTTGGACGCCCGATGTCGCCCGGGCGAAAGATTTCTACCATGCCCTCTTCAGCTGGGAATACGAGCGCGATGGCGTCTTCACGCGCATTTACAATCGCGGGCGCTTCAACGGCGGCATGCTCGAACTGGATGAAGTCGAGCCGATGTGGCTGCCGCATTTCCACGTCGCCGATGCCGACGCCGCCATCAACCGCGTCGAGGCCCTCGGCGGCGCAATCGAAATCCCGCTGCAAGTCGACCCCGACGGGGCGCGCTGGTCTGTCGTGGCGGACCCGGCCGGCGCCCTATTTTACGTCATGCAGCTTGCAGGCGCTGAACCCTGGCTGGAATAGGGAGCGGGTCCTGAAACGCGGAAGACTCTACAAATCTTTGGTGCATTTGGAGTGGTGTTGAACTAAGTTGAAGAAAGTAAGTTATGCAGATTCTGCGCCAGTAAACCCCACCCCCCGGCCCCCTCCCCAAAGCATTAGGGAGGGGGAGTTTGACTCGCACATACAAGCCTCCCCTCATTGCTATGGGGGGACTGAGGGGGGTAGATCAAAGGCGAAAACTACGCGCGACTTAATTACAGTTACTTAGCTCTAGTGCAAACAGCTCAAGCGCCAGATATGCTCCTCGCGCTCGAGCAATTCATCAGCGGCCGCGGGACCCCATGAGCCCTGGTGGTAGCTGCGCATGGGCGGCGCGGCTGGATTGCCGGCCCAGCCCTCGATGATGGGGTCGACGATTTTCCAGGCGCTCTCGATCTCATCGCCGCGGATGAAGAGGGCGGCGTCGCCATTGATCGCATCCAGCAGCAGCCGTTCGTAGGCATCGGGCAGGTCTTCCGCCACGAAGGCGTTTTCGTAGTGCAATTCCATATCGACAGACTTGGCGATCTGCTGGTCGGGGATTTTGGCTTCGATGGTGAGGTGAATGCCCTCATCCGGCTGAATGCAGATGGAGAGCATGTTGCGCGAATAATCGCCGCTTTCGGTGAGCTCGAAGATGCTGTTCGGCGGCCGCTTGAACTGGATGTTGACCTGGGTGGTCTTCTGGCGCATCCCCTTGCCCGAGCGCAAATAAAAGGGGATATCCTTCCAGCGCCAATTGTCAATGAAGAGCTTGAGCGCGGCGAAGGTGGGCGTGGTGGAATCGGGCGCGACGCCCTCAGCGCGGCGATAGCCATCGTACTGACCGCGCACGGTATCTTCGAGCTTGACGGCGCGCGCCGCTTGCAAGACCTTGACCTTTTCATTGCGCAGGGCATCGGCGTCGAAGGCCGATGGCGGCTCCATGGCGATCAGCGAGAGCAGCTGCAGCAGGTGATTCTGAACCATATCGCGCATCACGCCGGACCTGTCGTAATAGCCGGCGCGCGTGCCCACATCGACCGTCTCGGCGACTGTGACCTGCACATTACTGATATGGCTGCGGTTCCAGATCGGCTCAAATATCGTGTTGGCGAAGCGCATGAACAGGATGTTCTGGGCTGTTTCCTTGCCCAGGTAGTGATCGATCCGATAAACTTGCGATTCGTTAAAGACTGAGTGCACAGCGCGATTCAGCGATTGCGCCGTCTCCAGGTTGTAGCCGAAGGGCTTCTCGATGACGGCGCGGCGCCAACCCCCGTTTTCGCGCGCCATGCCCAGCGCGCCCAGGTTGCAGATGACATCCTGGTAGAACTCGGGCGCAATCGACAGGTAATAAAGACGATTGCTGTATCCCTTGTCCAGCGCATCCAGATCGTCTTTGAGGTTGGGGTAAGTCTCCGGCTGCGGCAGGTTCACCTTGCTGTAGGACAGCGTTTGACGGAAGCGGTCCCAGGACCGCTCGTCATAGATCGGCGCGGCGTAATTCTTCAGCGACTGATGCGCATGGTCGATGAGGGTGGCGTCGGACCAATCGCGCCGGCCGACGCCGACGATCCGCAGCGGCTCAGGCGTGCGGCCCTTGATGAAGTTGCTGTAAAGCGCGGGGATGAGCTTGCGGCGCGCCAAGTCGCCAGTGACGCCGAATATGGCAATTACAGTGGGTCGATCGCTCATCGTCCCTCCTGGGCGGGGCTGTGTCGAAGGGCTATGTCGAAGGGCTATGTCTACGCGCCCTACGCGCCCTACGCGCCCTACGCGCCCCCAGCATTAGGAATTGGCCGGTATTGTAGCGTATATTCGCCAATGCAACGAATCCGGAGCGGCTGGCGCGGGCGATATGGAGTCGACGCCGTCGGCAGTGGTAGAATAGCAGCAGCGACATAAGGAGAATGGCATCATGTCGATGTATGACGTCTTGCAACAGGCGAAAGCGCTGAAGCCAAGCGAACGCAAAGAGTTGCTCAGGTTGCTCAAACGGATTGTTGAAGTGGATGACGGTTTAAGGCCCGCGCCGAGCCTGCGCGACTTGGCCGGATTGGACCGGGAGTCTTGGCAAGGTGTAGATGTGGACGCCTACATAAATGAATTGCGCGACGAATGGGATGACGATCGTTGAAGATAGAGAGCGCATTTCAAAACATACAGCGTATCTACATTGATACGCCGCCGCTGATTTACTTGGTCGAAAGAAATCCTGATTACTTCGCGAGGATGCTTGGCATTGCCGACACTATTGAAAGGGCGCGGCTGCAGGCGATTACATCCGTAGTTGCATTGACCGAAATCCTGGTGCAGCCGCTGCGGTTGGGCAATACCGATCGCGCGCAAGAGTACCATGATATTCTTTTCGACCGACACAACTATACGATGGTTGCCATCACGGCTGAAATCGCCATATCGGCCGCCGCGATACGCGCGCGTTATGGCTTGCGGACGCCGGATGCCATGCATGCCGCGACCGCAATTCAATCGGATTGCGACGCGATACTGACAAATGACAGAGACTTCAGGCGCGTCCAGGACATTAGTGTCTTGCTTTTAGACGACCTTGAACTCTAAATAGGCAAGGTCCCCCCGCCATTATTCCTGCGCCCAGCGCGCCGGAATTGTGACGACTTCCCGCTCCACTTCTTCGTGCGTCCTCATATCAGCATGCTGCACGATGTAGCTGCCGCCCGCGCCGGAGGACAGGCCGATGTGACCGCCCTCGCTGTCCAGCGCGATCAGGTTCATGCCGCCGATAAAGTCGCCGCGGAGGTCACGCAGATCAAGCATGGCTTGGCGCGCCGCTTCCGGCAGGGGCATGCCCATTTGCAGATATAGAACGAGGCTGCGCGCGGTCCCGGCGCGGATCGCCATTTCGCCCATGCCGGTGCAGGCGCAGGCGCCGTAGCGGTTGTCGGCGTAATTGCCGGCGCCGATGATGGGCGAATCGCCAATGCGCCCCGGATATTTCCAGGCCCAGCCGCTGGTGCTAACGCCTGAGGCGATGTCGCCGGCGCGGTCCATAGCGATGAAGTTGACCGTGCCCTGCACGCGCTCCGGGTCGGTGGCCAGTTTGACCAGGCCGAGCAGTGGGCTGTCATCCGACAGGCGCGGAAACTCGCCCGTGGCGCTGCTCGTGACCAGGCGACGCCGCCAGACCTCGCGAATCTCGTCAGTTAGCATCTCGTCCCGGGCTTCCGCGCCGATCTCGCGGGCGAAACGTTCAGCGCCGCTTCCCGCCAGCAGCACATGCGGCAAATTACGATCCATGACCTGGCGGGCGACGGAAATGGCGTAAGGGAAGCCGCGCAGCAAAGCGACCGCGCCCGAGTTGAGCGAGTGGCCGTCCATGATGCTGGCGTCAAGCTCAAGCTCGCCCAGGATATTCGGGTAGCCGTTGTAGCCGACGCTGCGCTCTGCCGGATTGGCTTCGACCGCGCGGATGCCGACTTCGACGGCGTCGAGCGCGCTGCCGCCCGCTTTCAAGGTTTGCAGCGCCCGTTCAATGCCGATGGCGCCGTTGCTGCTAGCGACGATGATCATGGACAGCGACCGCCGTACTTGCTTGCTTCGCCACGTGCACAGAAGGCGCGGAGAGTCTTGCGTCCTTTACGTGCTCACTTGGAATTGAAGCGTGTCGCCCTTTTTGAGGTTGCGCCCCGGCTCAAATGAGACCGCGCCCAAGCCAGTCAACGTGAATTCGCGGAAGCTGATCTCGCCGCCCTCAACAGAAAAGGCCACATCGCAGCTGCCATCGTCCGTCGGGTTGAGCGCGCAAGTTCCCCAGCCGTAGCCGCTGGACCAGAAGTGTTTGCGGCTTTCGGCGGACGCGGCGAAGCGTATCGTCTGGTTGATGGCGGAGTAGTGGAAACCAGTCAGCGCCAGGATAGCCGCCCAGCTCGCCATTGCGCGCGCATAGTGGTGGCCGCATTCGGCTTCGTCAAAGGGATTGCGACGATTGCCATCGTAGCGGTCGCGAATGGCGCTGATGCACTTCAGTCCGTTGTCGATATCGCCTTCGTAGAGCATGCCGATGGCGGCGGTGTACTCGAAGCCGGTCATCACCTCGTTGTAGTAGGGGAAGGGGCGGGTCGGCCTGTTCCCGCGCGGGTAGGTGGCCATCAGCAGGGCCGATTCATCGTTGAGCACGTAAGAGCGCATCTGGTTGAAGTGACCGTACATGTTCTCCTTGAAGTTGAAGCGCATAATGCTGCCAAGGGTTTGCTTGACATTGCTTTCGTCCACGAGATAGCCGAGGCCGCAGACATGGGCCAGGAATTGCCCAACCAGTTGATCAACCAGGCAGCCGGCGCCCAGCTGGAGAACGGGCTCGCTTGGGTCGGTGGCGCCCATTGAGCTCATCAGCATGCCGAGCACGGCATCGGCGCCTGAGGCCGGGCGAATCTCATGCTCATAATAATCGCCGTTGAAGAGATTGGCGTCGATCCAGGCGCTGCCTTGTTCATAGAGTCGGCGGCAGTCAGCGGCGAAATCCCCCTCAGCCAAATGGCGGGCCATCTCCTCCATCGCCCGCAAGGCGCCCAGATACCAGATGCCCATTTGCGGGTTCGGGCCATAATACTCGACATCCATCGTATTGTGCTGGCAGCCTTCCATGACGCCGTCTTTATCGGCGTCCCAGCCGCCGGGCAGCCAGCAGAACTCGAGCGCTTTGCGCGCTTTGGGCCACATGCTCCGCAGCTTTTCCGTATCGCCGGAGAGCTGCCAATCGCGGTAAAGCTTCATGATGCAGCCCATCTGCCCGTCAGCGGCCGCGATAGACCAGGTGGCCGCCTGATCCAGCGGCAGATCGACGCGGAAGCTCATGCCGCCGTCTTGCCGCGTGGCGTAATTGAATTCGACTTCGCGCATGCCCATTGCCAGCCCGCCGAAAAGGAAGGCGGTGGCCTGCTCATAATTCCAGACGTGGGTGCAGGTGCCGAAGCAGCAGCCCGCCTTGTCAAAGCAACCCTCCCAGCCAAACACGAAGCCGTCCGGCGTACGAAAGACAGTCTGCGAGCGCAGGGTAGACAGGTTAAAAAGGGCAGCCTCTATCACCGTGTCGGGCAAATCGCTGTTAACTAGCGAGTTGACGAAAGCTCGCGTTTCCGCCTCCAGCCAGTCGAGATTTTTCGCTGTGTATGCGGCCGCGTCCCAGGCGTCGGCGAATTGAGTGGTGTAATAGTTGCCGATGCGCGCGCCGGCTTGGTCGAATCCGTGCGCTTGCATTGAGCCGGCTTCCTTCCAAGCTGCGCGGTTGGGGAAATGCCAGGTCAGGAAGAAGGTGATGGAGGCCGAGCCGCCTGCGGGCACATCCAGCGGAACGCAGAGCGATGCGGTCGGGTTGTCCTTGCCGCCGGGGTCGCGGTCTTCCAACATGCCATCATCGATAAAATCGTCCCAGAAATCGAGCAGGGAATCGCCCCAGCTGAGGTTCGCCCAGGCGGTGCGATGGGTGATTCCAGCGCGTTGCGGCGTGGACAGCGCCAGCGTGCCCCACTGCGGCGAGTCTTGATCGACGCCATTGGACGTCATGTAAATGCCGGACAAGCCCTCCGCATCGCGGTAGCTGTTGACATTGTCTTTGGGGGCGCCATGGCTGCCATCGCCGCCGATGAAGTTCTGCAAGCTGCCGCAGACCGCCGCTTCGATATCAGCGTCAGTGTCGTTCTGCAGCACGAAGCGCAAGATGGCGACCGGAATGCCGCTGTTGTCGCTATCGGTCGGGATGAGCGGATTGAAAGCTTCCAGCCGTGCCGTCAGCGGCACATCGGGATCGCTAAGAAACACCTGCCCGAAGGGGTAAGCCGCCTCGAATCTGCAGTTGCGGAAGCGCGGCAGACCGTGATTGGGCACGGCCGAGCCCATCTCGCCTTCATAATCGGCGGGATTGATGACGCCCTCAAGAGCGCATGCCGTCACCCGGCCGTCGGCGGACTTGGCGTACAAGCTGAAAAAAGTCTGCTCCAGGTCGAAACCTTTGGCCGGACGGTTGACGATCTCCCAGTCATGCAGGTTGCCGCGCCCGCCCAGCGACACAACGCCGGTGCCGATCCCGCCGAGTGGCAGGCCGATCTGGCGCAAGTGATCTTGATTATACTTAACGAGCGATGGGTAGCTGTTTGACACCGTCATGCCCTTTCCCTGTCATTGATGCTCTGTATTCAGATACTCGCAATTTGGGCAGCCGCAGAGGCGCCCTAGATCCATCGCTGGCGGAACGAATGCTTAGCCCTTCAAGCCGGAACGGGTCAGCGCCTCGATGATCCAGCGCTGGGCCGCGAGGAAAACGAATAGGACTGGCAAGATCGCCATGGTGACGGCCGCCATCACCACCGATGGATTGCCCGAGCCCATGTAGCCGGTCAAGAGGGCGATACCTTGGGGCAGCGTCATCTTGTGCCAGGAATTCAGGAAAACCAGCGGCAGGAAATACGCATTCCAGGTCGCGTTGAAGGTGATGATGCCGAGGGTGGCCATGGCCGGTCCGGCGAGCGGCAGCGCAATTTGGAAGAAGGAGCGGATATGCCCGGCGCCGTCTACGCGGGCCGCGTCAAAGAGCTCTTGCGGCATCTGCTTGAAAAACTGCCGCATCAAGAAGACGCCGAAGGCACTAATGAGCCCGGGCAAAATAATCGCTAGCGGGTTGTCGATCAAGTTCAGATCGCGCATTAGCAGGAAAATGGGAATGATGGTCACCTGAAATGGCACCATCAGCGAGCCGAGCAGCAGCAGAAATAGCAGGTCGCGCCCGGGGAAGCGCAAGCGGGCGAAGGCGTAACCGGCGAGCGAGCAGGTAACAAGCTGGCCGACTGTGACCGCCACCGTGATGCGCATGCTGTTGATGAAGAGGTCAACAAATGGCACGCTCGATTCAAAAGGCGCGACATAATTCTCCCAGCTGAATTTTGTCGGCAGCCAGGCCGGCGGCAGCTGGAAGCTCTCGTGCGTCGGGCGCAGGGAGGTGGAAAACATCCAGGCCAGCGGCATCAAGACCATGATGGCGGCGATGGTGAGAATAGCGTAGGAGATGATATCGCTGATATTGAGGGGCTTCCTGCGTTTTGCGGGCGATGGCTTTTGCTGCCCGAAGGATGGCGCTTGTGTCTGTGCCATAGTTCAGTTTGCCTATTCGTAGTGAACCCAGCGGCGGCTGATCCAGAATTGCAGGGCGGTCAGTATCAGGATGATGGCGAAGAGGGTCATGGAGACGGCGGCGGCGTAACCCATGTTGAAGGTACGGAAGGCGATTTCGTATACATAGAGCACGACGCTTCTTGTGGCGTCGCCGGGGCCGCCTTGAGTGAGCACGATGATGGTATCGAAGACTTGCAGCGCGCCGATCATGAAAATGACGAGGATGAAGAAAATGGTTGGGCTTAGCAAGGGAATGGTGATGCGGAAAAAGAGCTGGCGCTCGTTGGCGCCGTCGAGTTGCGCCGCTTCATAGTATTCGTTGGGGATGCTCTGCAAGCCGGCCAGGAAAACCAGCATGGCGAAGCCAGTATTCTTCCAGACATCGAGGATGATGATCGCCGCCATCGCCCAATGCGCGTTGCTCAGCCAGGGTATCGGTTCAACGCCGAAAATGCCCAGGTAATAGTTGATGACGCCGGTATCCTGCTGATAGAGGAAGCGCCAAATGACAGCGATGTAGGTATGCGCGATGAGCACGGGGAAGAAAAAGACGGAGCGATACAGATTGCGCATCAATACCGGCAAACGCCGATTGAGCATAACGGCCAGGATCAAGCCGATGCCGGCGTTGAAGAAGACGGCGAAAAGCGTGAAGATGACCGTATTGATGTAGGCGATGCGCAGGCGGGCGTCGGCAAACATCTGGACATAATTTTCCAGGCCGACGTAGGTCGAGCCGCGCAACAGACTGAATTCCTGAAAGCTGATGCGCACGGACTCGATCAGGGGATAGAGAATGAAGATGGTGAAGCCTATGTACGTGGGCAATATGAAGAGATAGCCCACGAAAGCCTCGCGATGCTTGGGCGTCAGTTCGGGCAGTAGTGCGCTTTTCTGCATCCCTGTTCTTTCAATCGCGCGCAAAGCGGGCGTTCAGCGCCGCGCGTAGACACTGCGGGTCAAACGCCCCTACATGTCCCCAGTTGTGGACAAGCGTGTTTGGGGCGACCCGGTGGATCGCCCAATTGCACTGTATCTTCTAGCCGGCCAGGCGCTCGGCCAATTTGTCCATCGCGGCCGACAACTCGATATGAGCCGCTTCGAGACCCTGCTCGGCGGTCACGGAGTTGGCCATGATCTGGCTCATATGCCGCATGAATATGCTTTCAACCTCGGCGAAGTTCGCCGGCGACGGCACCGGTTTGATGTCTTCCAGGCTGCCGAAGAAACGATGCGCGTTGGCCGGGAAGCTATTGAAGAGCTCGTTTTCGGTGGCGCTGCGGCGCGCTGGCAGGGATGTGCCGACGGCGACCGCTTCCAGATCAGTTTCGAATGCGGCCAGGTCCTTGATCAATTCAAGCGCCAGCGGGACGTTCTCAGTCGTCTTGGAGACGGCCCAGCCGCCGGAACCGAAGACCGTTGTGCCTTTTCTGTTGCGCGGCCAGGGCGTGATATCGACGTCTTTGTAGCCGGTGGTGACGTAGGTATCGAAGGGCCAGCGCCCGGCGCCGGTCATGGCGATTGTGCCGGCCGGGAAGAGCTCGTAAGGGTTGACGCCTTCGACCGACGGGGCGACGCCATGCTCATGCACCAGCGAATGCACGAATTTGACCGATTCCAGCATCTTGGGATCGTCCAGATTGGATTGTGACCAATCCGCCGTCAAGGTTGATGTGTCGTTGGTGTGCCACCAGGGCGTCAGACCGAAGTTAAAGAAGGGAATGGCGAAGCCGAATTGCTTGTCGCCGCCTTCGCCCGTGGTCAGGATGGATGCGGTCTCCAGGAAGTCTTCCCAGGTCCAATCCACCGCCGGCGGATCCAGGCCAGCTGCTTCAAACTTCACTGGATTGTAGTGGATGATCATATTGTTCCACTCGCGGGTGAAGTAGTAAGTCTGGCCGTCCGCGCCTTTGAGCGCGTCATGCAGCACCGGCTCTACCTCGTCGACGATCGCCGCCAACTCTTCATCGGCCGCGATGGCGTCATCCATCGGCAGGACGAGGTCTTCAAAAATGGTCTCGCGAGTGCCTTCGATAGCGATGGCGATGATGTCGGTCTTCAGGCCGCTGGCGGCGCGCAGCTTCAGGTTGGTGATGTAGTGGCCCCAGCCTTCGGGCCAGGGAATGTATAGGTCTTCAACGAGCACGTTGGGGTAACGCTCGTTGAAGCGGGCGATAGCGTTGCCGAACATACGCTGCTGCTCAGTCCCGCCGAAGTTGTAGATGACGAGATGGCCGGCCGTATCGCCTGGCGGCGCTTGTGCGAGCGCCGTACCGAGCGGCATCCCATAAGCGGCGGCAAAGGCGGCGGCGCTGCCCATGCCCGTGTACCTCAAGAAGTCGCGGCGTGAAAGATTGTTGGACATGATTGATTCTCCTTAACTGACATTAGTTTACCAACCATTAGAGCGTAAACCATATACTAAAACAAGTCAAGGGATTAGCCTGAAATTTAGTAAAGTTTACTCAAAGTTTCACTAATTTTAGTAAATGCAGCCAATAGCCTTTGTGAGAGAATTGCGCATTGGCAAATGGCAGTTTTTTAGTAAACATATTGTACATTTAGTAAAACAGGCAAGTCAAAGACTATGGCCCGACCAACTATCACCGATGTCGCCAAGCTGGCGGGCGTATCGCCGTCGGCTGTGTCGATGTATCTTAACAATCGCCCCGGTATAGGCGCCGAAGCGCAGGCCCGCATTGCCGACGCCATTGATGAACTGGGTTACGTGCCGCGCCCGAACGACTCCCGCCGCAAATCCAGAGGCTTTATCGGCGTCCTGGTCGAACAATTGCCGACCTTGCTGACGGGCGACCTCTTTTACGCCGATGTCACAAACGGCATCCAGCGAGAAGCGGAACGCCTGGGTTACAGCATCGCCGTCAGCGCAATCAGCGAACCGACTCAGGTTTTGCCGCGTTTGGTGGCCGAAGATTCGATTGAGGGTTTGCTCGCGCTGGGCGGCGGCGATATTACCGACCAACTGCTGCATCGCATCATCAAGAGCGGCATGCCCCTGGTCACGGTCGATAATCAGAGCGATTTGCAGCCGCTGAACAGCGTGGTCGTTGACAATTATCGCGGCGCATATCTAGCGACGCAGCATTTGATCGAACAGGGGCATCGACGCGTCGCCATCATCCAGGGGCCGCGAAAATACAAGAGTCTGACTGAACGCTTTCATGGCTACCTCAACGCCATGGTTGATGCCGGCCTCAGTTTTGATTGCGGACTCGTTCAGCGTCCTTTGTCAAGCGGCTTGCCTAACAAGGGCTACCGGGAGATGGAGGCGCTGCTCGCCCTCGATTCGCCGCCGACAGCTGTCTTCGCGGTCAGTGATCGCACGGCTCTGGGCGCCATCCAGGCGATTGAGGCCGCCGGGATGAAAGTGCCGCGGGATATCAGCCTTGTCGGTTTCGACGATATGCCGCCCGATGTATATCCGGAGCCGGCGCTGACCACGGTGACAAGCGAACGACTGGCCATGGGGCATATCGCCATGCGGCGCCTGCATCATATAATCAAGAACCCCGGCGCCGTGCCCATCAATATCGTCATGCCCTGCCAACTTGTCGTCCGCAACAGCAGTGCGGAGCCCGTCAACACGAGTTAGCCGCTATCATGCAGCAGATCCCGCGCGCCCAGCGGCTGGACTGGACGGGCGTTGCCGTCGTATATCGCGCGGAAAGCGGCGATCTGCTCGGCGGACAAGGCCACCGGCGTATCCAGCAGCAGCCAGCGCACAATCTCGCTGCAGGGCGGCGTCGTCAATGAACCCTGGTAGCTGTAGTAGCCATGTGTTTCGGGCAGGAGCCGGGCGAGATTGAGCGGGTCTCCCTGCGCTTCCGGCTCGCCAACTTGAGCCGGCAAGTGGTCGAATACCGCGGCGTAAGCGTGGCTGTCGTTTTCGCCCTCTGTGAGCAAGATGCCGACAACGGCGAGGTTGCCCGAGTTCGGGTCTTGATGCACAAAGTGGATTTCCATCGGCGCCGTTTCGCCCGCGATGGAATGTTCGCTGGGCGCGTGGAAATGGAATTGCAGCAAGTCGTAGGTGATGCCGTTGTAGATAATGTGGCTGCCGGGATCAACATCCACTTGAATGGTATGCCCGTTGTTGAAGATCTTGTTGGCGCTCTCGCCATAATGGACCTCGATATCGACCAGGTCGAGCGCGTGCGCGCCGCGAATGTCAATTGGAGACTGGGCCGAGCCGTCGGCGCAGAGGGCGTATTCGGGCGAAAGCGCGCCCCAACTTGCGGGACCTTCTTCACCTTCATAGCCCCAACTGAGTCCGTCAGCAAAGCCGGTCATCAGCAATCCGCCGAAAATGGAGACGAGCGGAAAAACCGAGAATAGGGCGATAAGTCGGGCGCGTTTCATAGTCTTCGCTTCCATTCACTCAATTCATTGCTGATTATAACGCGATCAACCTGGGTCTCCCTACCTGGCTCGCTTGCCGCCGGTTTGAAGCAAGGCGCGCGGGTTTCGAGATGGGCGGCCTATCGTCTATAATAGCGGCGTGAAATGGAATCGGGCGCTGGCAGGCGCCGACATTGTGCTTGATTTGGAGGAGCTAGTGATGGCTGAACAAGGATTTACACCCCCGACCAGCGAATGGTATCGCCCGGCGGCTGACATCGTGGAAAAGGCAAACCAGCCGGATTATGACGCGGTCTACAACCTGGCGCGGCAAGACCCGCAAGCCTTCTGGGCTAACCGCGCCGAGACGCTGGAATGGTATCAGAAGTGGGATGCGGTGCTCGACGATAGCAAGAAACCCTTCTACAAGTGGTTCGTCGGCGGCAAAACCAACATCGCGCTCAACGCCCTGGATCGCCATGTGACGACCTGGCGGCGCAACAAGCTGGCCATCATCTGGGAGGGCGAAGACGGCGACAAAATTACCATGTCTTACTGGCGGCTCTGGCAGGAGACCAACAAGTTCGCCAACGTCTTGCGCGCGATGGGCGTCAAGAAGGGCGACCGCGTCACCATTTATATGGGGCGCGTGCCGGAAATCGCGATTGCCATGCTGGCTTGCGCAAAGGTGGGCGCGGCCCACAGCGTCGTCTACGGCGGCTTCTCCGAGCAAGCCCTGGCCAGCCGCATTGAAGACGCCCAGAGCAAAGTTCTGATCACCTGCGATGGCGCCTGGCTGCGCGGCAAGATCGTCCCGCTCAAAGACACCGTCGACGAGGCGGTGATGCGCTCGCCGGTGGTGGAGACGGTTATCGTCGTCAAGCGCACCGGGCAGGACATCAAGATGGAGCAGGGGCGCGATTACTGGTATCACGATCTGATGACGCTGCCTATCGCGGCGACGACCGCCGAAACCGAAGTGATGGACGCCGAAGACCCGCTCTTCATCCTCTACACCAGCGGCACAACCGGCCGCCCCAAAGGCGTCCTGCATACGCATGGCGGTTATCAGGTGTATACATCAACCACGCTCTCCTGGGCCTTTGACATCAAGGAAGAGGACCGCTGGTGGTGCGCGGCCGACCCCGGCTGGATCACCGGACACAGCTATATCGTTTACGCGCCGCTGATCCTGGGCGCGACCAGCATCATCTACGAAGGCGCGCCGACTTACCCCTATCCCGACCGCTGGTGGCAGATCGTGGCCGATTATGGCGTGACGATCTTGTACACGGCGCCGACCGCCATCCGCGGCTTGATGCGCTTCGGCGAAGCCTGGCCCGCCCGGCATGACCTGAGCAGCCTGCGCCTGCTGGGCTCGGTGGGCGAGCCGATCAATCCGGAAGCCTGGCGCTGGTATCACCGCGTCATCGGGGGCGAGCGCTGCCCGATCATCGATACCTGGTGGCAGACGGAGACGGGCGGCTTCATGATCACGCCGCTGCCCTCGGTCGCCTTGAAGCCGGGCAGCGCTACCCGTCCCTTCCCGGGCATCGAAGTCGATATCGTCGATGACGATGGCGAGCCGGTCGGCGCCAATGAAGATGGCAACCTGGTCATCAAGAGCCCCTGGCCCAGCATGATTCGCACCGTCTACGGCGATGACGAGCGCTTCATCAGCCAATACTGGCAGAAGTACCGCGATCAAGGCTGGTACCTGGCCGGCGATACCGCGCGCCGCGATGACGACGGCTACCTCTGGGTCATCGGCCGCAATGACGATGTGCTGAAAGTGAGCGGCTATCGCCTGGGCACGGCGGAAGTCGAATCGGGGCTGGTCAGCCACAGCGCGGTGGCCGAGTCGGCGGTGATCGGCGTGCCGGATGAGCTGCGTGGCAACAAGATCTTCGCCTATTGCATCCTGGTGGAAGGCGTCGATGGCTCCGACGCGCTGGAGGCGGAGCTCAAGGCGCACGTGCGGCATGAGGTGGGGCCGATCGCGGTGCCGGCGCAGATTGAGTTCGTCGACAACCTGCCCAAGACGCGCAGCGGCAAGATCATGCGGCGCGTGCTGAAGGCGCAGGCCCTGGGTCAGCCGCTGGGGGATTTGAGCACGCTGGAGGACTGACCCCCCTCAGTCCCCCCGACGAGTCAGGGGGAGGTGAACATATTGCTGAATCTGTAGGGGCGAGGCGGTAACTCGCCCGCAAACACCGGAAATTGTAGGGGCGACTCGCTGAGTCGCCCGTTGCGCGCAAGCAGCGAGGGATAAATGAGCAAGCCACACAGCCAATTCAAACGCGCCGACCTGCTGGAGCGCCAAGAACTCTACCGCCAAATCTGCGAGCAAATCTGGAATCCCGACCGCCTCCTGGCAGACAACTGAGCAACTTCCCGCCAAGTCCTCCGCTTTGCGTTATAATCCTCATTTATGCGTGCAGCCTCCTCATCAGGACGCGACGCATCTTCATCAAGCTATAGTTCTTGAAAGGAACAGACTCATGGCAAAGCTAAGTCGTAGAGATTTCTTGAAGGGCCTGGCCGCATCGGGCACATTCGCCGGCATGGGCGGCTTGCTCGCGTCTCTGCCCCTGGCGTCGGCGCAAGATGTCGCCCAAGTGACCTATGCCACGCCCGGTGGCGCGGTAGAGGATGCCGCTTGGGAACCGGTATGGGAAGCCTTCAACGAAGAGAATGACACGATCCAGGCCAATTATCTCGCTGTTGGCGGCGGCTATGGACCGCAGTATTTGCAGCTGCTGCAGGCGCAGTTGGCGGCCGGCACCGGACCTGATGTCTTCTTTGTGATGGACGGTTTCACGGTCGGCTTCGCCGCGCGTGGCGTCTTGGTGCCGATCGACAGCTATGTAGACGCCAACCCGGATGTCGACCTGGAAGACAACTATCCGGGTCATATCGCGGCGCTCCGTTGGCAAGACCAGCTCTGGGGACTGCCGCGTGATGGCGCGCCCTACGCCACCTGGTTCAACGCCGATATCTATGACGAAGCCGGCATCGATCATCCACACGGTTTGACCTGGGACGAGTATCTGGAGCAAGCCATCGCGCTGACCGAGCGCGACGATCGTGGGCGGGCGCGCGTCATCGGTGGCGGTCGCGGCGCCTGGATCGACTGGATCTGGCAAGCCGGCGGCGATGTGCTGAACGCGGAAGGCACCGCCTGTCTAATGGGCGAGCCGGAAGCGATTGACGGATTGAGATTCGCGCAGAGCCTGGTGGTCGAACACGAGTGCGCGCCATCGGCGTCGGACTTGGCGGATCAGAACGAAGGCGCGCTATTCACTTCCGGTCGTATGGCCAGCTTCACGATTGCGCGTGGCTTCCTGGGCGCGGTTTGTAACACGCCCTTCCGCTTTGACGCCGCCCTGCCACCGGCCGGCGCCGTCCGTGTGGGACGCACAAACGTTGGACCGACGGTCATGTCGTCAGGGACGCCCGACAAGGACGCCGCCTGGGAATTGCTCAAGTTCATCAACAGCAGCCGTGGTCAGACATTGAAGATCAGTTCTGGTTACGCTTATCCCTCGCGCCGCTCGGTCGTGCAAGAAGACTGGTACGTGAACTTCACCTGCGGCAATGCCATCGGGACCGGTCTCAACACCGTCTTCAACGACATCATGGAGAACGGCTGGGCGCGCACCTGGCCCCAACACCCGCGGTGGCCTGAGATCAGCACCGTCATCAACAGCGAGCTGGACGCGCTTTACAGCGGCGACAAGTCGGCAGAAGCTGTCGGCACGGAAATTGCCGCCCAGGTCGACGCGATTCTCGGCGCTGAGTGATTTTGACCCCTCCTCCAGCCCCTCTCTCACACGGGGCTGAGGAGCGGGCAAGATTTAGTTGGGATACACGGGTCTTTTCGCAACGGGTCAGCCACCGGCTGACCCCTACAAAGTTCCGTAGGTTGGGGAAATGTAGGGGCGGCCCGGTGGGTCGCCCGCTGACTTATGAACTTGCCCCTGTTGTCTAGATGCTGATTCATAATATCTTCAAGCCCAAACGCCTCAGCTTCTGGGAATCGTTGAACGCCTGGATCTTTGTGCTGCCCTGGATACTGGGCTTCTTCCTCTTCACCGGCGGGCCAATCCTCGCCTCGCTGGTCATCTCCTTCACCCATTGGGATATCGTCAATCCGCCGCAGTGGGCCGGCTTCGCCAACTATGAGACGATGTTAAGCGATCCGCTGTTCTTCCAATCGCTGAAAGTGACGACCATTTATGCCTTGGTGGCGGTGCCGCTGCAGATTGTGGTCGGGCTATTCATCGCGATTCTGCTGAATACGAAGATACGGCTGATCGGCTTGTATCGCACGTTGTTTTATTTGCCGGCTGTGTTGCCCATCGTATCGGTGGCGGTGATGTGGCGCTGGATCCTCTCGCGCGATTGGGGTTTGGTCAACTGGTTCTTGTCGCTCTTCGGCGTCTCTGGGCCCGGCTGGCTCTCCGAGCCGGAATGGGCGCTGCCGGCGCTCATATTGATGAGCCTTTGGGGCGTCGGCGCCGGCATGTTGATTTATCTGGCTGGCTTGCAGGGCATTCCCACCGACCTGTATGAAGCGGCCAAGGTCGATGGCGCCGGCCCTTGGGCGCAATTCCTCTATATCACCCTGCCCATGATTTCGCCCGTCATCCTCTTTCAACTGGTCGTCGGGTTGATCGCCGCCTTTCAAGTCTTCGCCCAGCCCTTCATCATGACCCAAGGGGGGCCACAGAACTCGACCTTGTTTTATCTGCTGCATCTTTTCCGCAATGCCTTTGAGTTCTTCCGTATGGGCTACGCTTCCGCTTTGTCCTGGGTGCTCTTCATGTACATCGCCATATTGACGCTGCTGATATTCCGTTTTTCCGCCGCCTGGGTCTTTTACGAAGGAGAGGTCAGGAATGAGTGAAGGCGCGATGACGGCGGCCGCGCAGCCGCTCAATGTCAAGCGACGGCGGTCCGGGTCGGCGGGCATCGACTGGGCCAAAGTCCTGGCGCATATCATTCTCATGGCCGGCTCGGTCATGTTTCTGATGCCCTTCATTTATGTCCTCTCGACCTCGCTGAAGACCGCGGGCGATGTCTATACTTTCCCGCCGGAATTCATCCCTGAGCCCTTCGCTTGGGAGAATTACCCCGACGCGCTGACGGCCATGCCCTTTGATGTCTTCTTCATCAACACGATTCTCCTGGCGCTGGGGCGCATCGTCGGGCTGACCTTGAGCTGTTCGCTGGCCGGTTTCGCCTTCGCCAAATTGCGCTGGCGCGGGCGGAACACCCTCTTTTTCATCGTCCTGCTCACCTTGATGATCCCCACCGAAGTCACGCTGATTCCCCGATATATTCTGTTTTCCAAGCTGGGTTGGGTTAATTCTTTCGCGCCCTTGCTGGTGCCCGGCTTCTTCGCCGAGAACGCCTTCTTTGTTTTCCTGTTTCGGCAATTCTTCATGACGATGGGGCAAGATCTCATTGATTCGGCGCGCATCGACGGCTGCAGCTTCGTTGGTTTGTTCTGGCGCATTATCGTGCCGAACGCCAAGCCGGTCTTCGCCGTGGTCGCGATTTACATCATCCAGAACAACTGGAATTCCTTCCTGCTGCCCATGATTTATTTGACCGATCGGGCGAAGTATACGCTGGCGCTGGGCCTGCGCCTTTTCAATGAGCAGTATTATTCGCAGACGCATCTCTTGATGGCGGCGTCGGTTTTCGTGGTCGTGCCCATTGTCATCCTCTTCTTCTTTATGCAGCGTTATTTCATTCAAGGCGTCGTGTTCACCGGGTCGAAAGGCTAGCGCCAGTGCCGAACAGCAGACCGCCTATCATCCTCATCACCTGCGACGAGCTGCGGGCGGACGCGCTTGGCTGCTATGGCAATCGCGTCATCGAGACGCCGAACCTGGACGCGCTGGCGGCGGGCGGGACGCGTTTCCAGCGCGCCTTTACCAACAGCCCCTGGTGCTTGCCGAGCCGCTGCTCGCTGGCGACCGGCCTCTACCCCCACCGCAACGGCGCCTACAGCAACTTCCGCGATATCCCGCTGGACCTGGAAATCCCAAATATCTACACGCTGCTGCGGGGCGCGGCTTATCACAGCGCGCATATCGGCAAATGCCACTACAAGCCGGTGCCTTACGATCAAACGCGCCCCGATGCCACTTTGCCCTACGAAGACTTCCGCGAGTATTACCTCAGTCTGGGCATTGACCATCTGGCGCTGCAGGATGACAAGCAGGTCTCGGTCTGGTTCATGGACGATTACGCGCGCGAGCTTGACGCGGCCGGTTACCTGGCGGCCTACCGCGACGCGACCTGGGACCGAAGCAAGGCCAAGGTCTTCGCGTTTCCCGGCCCGGCGGAGTGGCACCCCGACAGTTGGGTCGGTAGGAAAGCCGCCGACTATGTCGCCGAGTATCAGGGCGACCAGCCGCTATTTCTCTGGGCCTCCTTCAGCGGGCCGCATTATCCCTTTGACGCGCCGGCCGAATACTACGACTGCGTGGATATGTCGGCCGACGCGCGCTTCCATGACGCCAGCGAGTTTGACGACCCATCGCGGATTCACGCGGCGACTTATCACGGCCGCCCGACCGGCGCGATTGATGGCATGGGCGCCGCGCCCGGTCGAGCGACAAAGAACTTCGCAGAATCATACTGGCGCGCACTTAGACGAAACTACTTCGCCAATGTCGCGCAGATTGACGCCTGTATCGGGCGCATCTTGAGCGCGGTCGAGCGGCGATTCGGTCAGGAAGCTCTCGTTATCTTCACGGCCGACCACGGTGAGATGCTGGGCAACCACGGCCTGTGGGGGAAGAACAACTGCGCCTACGAGGATGTCTGGAATGTGCCGCTCATCGTCAAGTACCCCGGCGACGATCAAGCGCGGCTGAGCGACGCGCTGACCATGCTGGTTGATCTGCTGCCGACCTGCCTCGCTGCCGCCGGCCTGGCGCATGACTTCTGCGATGGCCTGCCGCTGCGCGAACGAGAGGCGTCCGGCGGCGCTCGCTACGTGTTCGCCGAGGGCGAAGGTTTTCTGGCGGTCAGCGACGGCCGGTACAAGCTGACGCGCGTGGCGCAGGGTGAACGCCGGCATAAGGAATTGATCGACCTTGAGTCGGACCCGTATGAACTGGTGAACCGGATCGACGACCCGGAATGTCAGCCTGAGTTGGCCCGGCTCAACGCTCAACTGGTGGATCATCTGATGAGCCATAGCTTGAAATAAGTCCGCTGCGCCAAGCGCAGTTTTCTGACGATTCGCGAAATCGGCGCCGATTCTGCGCTATAATTCAGCAAAGGCGCAAATCGCTTTGCCAACCGGAAAGGCCGAGCTATGACCGCAGCCCCGCCCGTGCTCGAAGTACGGGGCATCAGCAAGCGCTTCCCCGGCGTGCTCGCCAACGACAACGTCAATCTGACCTTACGCAAGGGCGAGGTCCTCGGCTTGCTGGGCGAGAACGGCGCCGGCAAAAGCACGCTGATGAACATGATCTACGGGCTGTACAAGCCGGACGAAGGCGAGATCCTGGTGAACGGCGAGGCGGCTGATATCGCCGGCCCCAAAGACGCCATCGAACTCGGCATCGGCATGGTGCATCAGCATTTTCAGCTGGTGGATGTTTTGACCGTCACCGAGAATGTCATGCTCGGCAATGAGCGCGTCAGTGGTCCTTTCTTGCGGCGCGATACGGCGCGGCGGGAGATTCAGGCGCTGTCGCGCGAATACGGCCTCGATGTCGATCCGGATGCCCTGATCGCGGATCTGCCGGTCGGCATTCAGCAGCGGGTGGAGATCATCAAAGCCCTGTACCGCCACGCCGACATCCTCATCCTGGACGAGCCGACGGCGGTGCTCACGCCGCAGGAGACGCGCGGCCTCTTCAAGATCATGCGCACGCTGCTGGACAAGGGCGTCAGCATCATTTTCATCAGCCACAAACTAAAGGAAGTGCTGGAAATCTGCGATGATGTGGTCGTGCTGCGGCGCGGGCAAGTGGCCGGCCATGCCGACCCGAAACAATCCACCGAGCAGTCGCTGGCGTCCTTGATGGTCGGCCGCGATGTCATCCTCGAAGTCGACAAGGCGGCCGCCAGCCCGGGCGACGAAATCCTCAATATCGTCAACCTGCGCGTGCATGACGATCGCGGCTTGCCGGTCGTTCAAGGCCTCAGCTTCGGCTTGCAGCGCGGCGAAATCCTGGGCCTGGCCGGCGTGCAGGGCAACGGCCAGACGGAACTGGTGGAGGCGCTGACGGGCATGCGCCGGGCAGCTGAGGGCCGCTTCTACATCAAAGGCGAAGATGTGACGGACGCCTCGCCGCGCCGGGTCACCGAACGAGGCGTCGGGCATGTGCCCGAAGACAGGCAGCGCGACGGCCTGGTGGCGAGCTTCACCGTGATGCACAATCTCGTGCTCTGCACCTACTACCAGGACGCCTTTTCCAGCTCCATCGTGGTGGACGATCGGGCGATCGCCGATAACGCGCGCGAGCTGGTCGAGCAGTACGATGTGCGGCCGCCGATCATCAACAATATCGCCGGCGGCTTATCGGGCGGCAATCAGCAGAAGGTGATCGTGGCGCGCGAGTTTTCCCGCAATGTTGACCTTTTGATCGCCTCGCAGCCGACGCGCGGCCTCGATGTCGGCTCCATCGAATTCATCCATCGCCAGCTTATTCGCATGCGCGATGCCGGCGCCGGCATTCTGCTGGTATCATCGGAATTGGACGAAGTGCTCAGCCTGGCCGACCGGGTGGCGGTCATGTTTGAAGGCGAGATCATCGACATTTTGGATATTGACGAGGCCGATCGCGACACGGTCGGCCTGCGCATGGCCGGCGTCCGCGAACAAAGCGAAGTTCAAAGCGTGTGAATGTAGGGGCGACTCGGTGAGTCGCCCGTTGAAACAATCTAAAACGGATCATTATACTTTATGGTTCACAGGGTGTTGCTGAATAGGTTAATGGGTGAGCTATGAGCGCTCCCGCTGAAAGTCGTCGGCGCGGCGGCTTCATCGGCTTGTGGCTGCGTATCTCTCCAAGCCTGGTGCCCCTGCTGGCAGTCATCACCGCCTTTCTCGCCGGCATCCCCTTAATCACGATTACCGTCAGCGATAACGCGCTGCAGCCGAATATCGCCGAAGGCTTGCGCGTTTCGTCGACGGCTTATGTCGCGCTGGTCGAATCGATCACCGGCTTGACCATCAATGAAGTGGCGGGCGTCGATGACTTCGGCGAGATGCGCGCTTATGCGGCGCGGCATGAGATTACTACGCGGCGCAGCCTTTCGCGGCAGGCGCGGCCCTTCGAGCGCGTGCTTGAAGTCGGCATGGAAGAGACGCGCGCTTATGGCAACTTCTTCGCCCGCATCGATATCAGCGAAGAAGCGGCGACCGCCATCAGCGAACGCCTCCCGATGATCATCGAAGTGGGCGAAGAGAGCCTGCGCGCGCTCAAGCCGCTGCTGGATGAATTGGGCGAGCTCAGGCGCTCCGATGCGCGCGCCCTGGCGGAGCTGGCGGCTGACAACAGCGAACCAAGCGGTGATGCGCTTGAGCAAGCGAATGCGATTTTCCCGAGTCTTGCTGAACTGTCGGGGGCGGACTTGAAGCGCGCCTGGGCCGATTTGAAACGCATCGACGACTACGGCCAGGTCGCGCTGCTGCGCAGTCACGGCGCTTTGATGCAGCTGGACGCGCTGGAGATAGCGCCCGGCAGCCCGGAAGCCGCGACCATTCAGGCGATTGTGGCGGCAGACTATGAAGATGTGCGCGAAGCGATTGAAACGCTGGCCGCCCTTGATGCGCTCGGCATCGACGATCCGGCGGCGCTGGGCGCGCAATTCCGCATTGTCGGCCGCATGTATGAATCGGAATATCTGAGCGGCGCCTCGGTCAATGCCGCGCTCGACGAACAACTTGACGCGGCGCTGCGGCGGCATCTCGTTATCCGCCGGCCGGGCAATCGCGTGCTGAATGCTGATGACCTCGGCGGCGTGACTGTCGGCATCCTCAAGAACGACCAAGACCTGGAAGTGCTTTTCCTGCGCCTGGGCGATCAGGTACTGCTGTTCATCCCTTCAAACCTGGAGAAGACGATCGTCCGCGCCATCCCCTTCATCATCGCCGGCCTGGCGGTGGGCTTGGGTTTCAAGGCCGGCCTGTTCAATATCGGCGCTGAGGGCCAGCTTTATGCCGGCGCGATTGCCGTGGCCGCTTTGGGCGCGTTCGCCCCGCCGGCGAGCTCGCCCTTATTCCTGCTGCCGGCGGTGATATTCTTCGGCATCCTGGGCGGCTTCTTATGGGGCGCCATACCGGGCGCGCTCAAGGCGTTCACCGGCGCCCACGAGGTCATCACAACGATCATGTTGAACTTCATCGCCATCCTGTTCGTCGACTGGTTGATCAAATCGGTGGACCCGGTCATCCTGGGCGATGTCAACGCCAGCGTGCCCAAGACGCCGGTCATCCTGCCGGCGGCCATGCTGCCGACAATGGACGCGATCCGGACGCCGCTCGCCTTGATCCTGCTGATGGCGGCGGTAGCGGTCGTCGCTTTCCTGCTCAATTACTTGCCGGCGCGGCGCGATAATCCGCGGGCGGCCATGCGGGGCGGCCTCATCTGGGCGGCGGTCATGAGCGCGCTGCAACTCTTCCTGGTGCTGATCGCGGTCGGCGACCAATCCAAGCTGCATTTCGGCTTCTGGCTGATGATCGCCGCAGTCTGGCTGACGGACTGGTTCTTGACGCGCACGACGCTCGGCTTTGAACTGCGCACGGTGGGCGCCAATCAGAACGCGGCCAAATACGCCGGCATGAGCGTGCCGCGCAATGTCGTGCTGGCGATGGCGCTCAGCGGCATGTTGGCCGGCTTGGCGGGCGCCATCGAAATCAGCGGCGTCGAGCATGAGATGCTGCCGCGCTTCTTCGCCGGCGTCGGCTTTGACGCGATTGCCGTGGCCCTGCTGGCGCGCAACAATCCCAAAGGCATGGTCTGGGCCGGGCTGCTTTGGGGCGGGTTGTTGAGCGGCGCCGCCTTGATGCAGATTCGCGCTGATATCTCCATTGATTTGGTGAAGATCGTGCAAGCGCTGATCATCATGTTTGTGGCGGCCGATCAAATCATTCGCTTCCTCTGGCGCGTGCCCAAACGCAGCGCCGAAGAAGAGGGCGAGCTGGTCTTCTCGACCGGGTGGGGCAGCTGATCATGGCGGCAGCGGGCAAGACGAAATCCGCGCGCCGGCTGGCTTTCAAGCTGACGCGACGACGCATCATCGCCATTGTGCTGGTGGCGCTGGGCTTGTTCATCTTCGTCGAAGCTGGCACGCTGGACAGCGAGCTCGTCACCACCCTGACCTTCGAATCAAGACCGACCGGCGAGGCGCCTTCCGTGCCCGATATCCCGGTGCCGACCTCGGCATATCTGCTGCTCGTCGGGCTGCTTTTCATCGTCAGCGGCGCGCTCAATCTGTATGAGTTTGCGGTGGTCCGCTGGCGTCGGGTCAGCCTGGTTGTGATGGCGCTTTGCGGCGCGCTGTTCATCCCGACCGTTATCATCGCGGCGGCGGCCGGCAACGACACCAATCTGACGACGATCGTCGCCGAAAGCCTGCGCCTGGCGACGCCCCTGGCCATCGGCGCTTTCGCCGGCATCTGGTGCGAGCGCGCTGGCGTCGTCAATATCGCCATCGAAGGCATGATGCTTTTCGCCGCCTGCTTCGGCTTCACGACGCTCTTCTTCCTGCGCGGCACGGCGCTGCCACTGGAGACGGCGCAGCTGCTGGCGGTGATCATCGGCTTGCTGGCCGGCGGCTGTATCGCGCTGCTGCATGGCTGGCTGTCGATCACTTTCCGCACCGATCAAATCGTCAGCGGCACGGTGATCAATATCCTGGCGGTTGGCGTGACCAGCTTCGTGCGCCGCGAGTATCTGCTATCGACCGAGGCGGGCGCCGCCAAGCTGGGCAACGTCGCCATCCCCATTCTCAGCGACCTGCCAGTGGTGGGCGAGGCGATCTTCACCAATCAGCCGATATTCTTCATGATGTTCGTCATGCTCGCCTTCACGCATATTGTGATGTTCTACACGCGCTGGGGCTTGCGGACGCGGGCGGTCGGCGAGCATCCCCATGCCGCTGACACGCTGGGCATCAACGTCAATCGGACGCGCTGGATAAACGTTTTCATCAGTGGCATGATCGCGGGACTGGCGGGCGCCTGGTTCTCGCTGGAAGCGACCGGCAGCTTCAACGATGGCATGACGCGCGGCGCCGGTTTCATTGCGCTGGCGGCGATGATCTTCGGCAAGTGGACGCCCATCGGCGCGTTTGGCGCGGCGCTGCTCTTCGGCTTTTCCGATTCGCTGGGCATCCGCTTGCAGATGGTCGGCGTCGGCTTCCCGGTGCAATTCTTGCAGATGGTGCCCTATGCCGTGACGCTGGTCGTCCTGGCCGGTTTCATCGGGCGCGCCTCGCCACCCAAGGCGGTCGGCCAGCCTTATGTGAAGGAATGAGGGGCTCAATATTCAGCAAGATAGCGGCAGCGCGACGTTTCCCGCTTCTTGAATAACCGCGCCGCCTGCTCGGAGCCTGCATCTCGTTGTTTGACGCGCCATTTCAGTATGGCTAGCGGTCTGGGAAACGAACTGGGCGCTTGTGGTTGAGAGCTGACCATGATCAGTGATACAGTGGGGATACGCGATTGCAGTTGACTAGGCGCTGGCAGCGACCCAACTCGCGAATCCAGCGCAGAATACCAGGCAGGCAGCGATGAATAACGATACAGAAGCGCAGGTAATCGGCAGGGCTGGCATCAGCATGTTGCGCGGCGGCACAGCGCTTTCGAACAGCAATGTCGAGGCCAAGGGACTCTCGATGAAACTCGCTGTGATCCCGCCCGGCGCCGTCATTCCCGCCCATCTCCACGTCGATTTTGAGACGATGATCTATATGCTTGAGGGGGCCGTGCGGCATGAATATGGCGAGGGGTGCAAACTGGTCATGGAGAACCAAGCGGGCGATTTTCTCTTTATCCAGCCCGGCGTACCGCACGAGGTATTCAACCTGAGCGATACCGAGCCTGCTGTTGCGGTTATCGCGCGGTCGGCGCCGGATGAACGGGAGCAAACCATACCCTATGATCGTTCTGCCGCGTTGCCGGTGGCGGAACCAGCAGAAGAATCTTCGCGACGCCAATAGGGGACGGTCCGCCGAAATTGTTTATCCGCTTCTGTCGCATTTGGCATTCCGGCATGAATTCGCGATTTTCCTAATGTGGCGCTGAGGCGCGGGTGTCCCAGGGAGATGCCCCGACTATTCACCTTGATGAAGCGAAAAACTGTGCGGCGGCTGGCGAACGTGTTAAAGTCTGGCAATCGCGGTTGAGAAGATTTTGCAGCAGAAGGAGAGGCAAAAATGGTACGCGCCGGATTATCCAGTTTTTCTTTGCATCTGCCGGATGACTTCCTGGGGGACCCCTGGTTTGAATTGGACGAGGGCGGCAAGAGCGTCTCCGGCTCTTTCCGTGGCACGCCGGCGCTTGATCTGCTCGATTTCCCGGCCAAAGTCGCCGCGCTTGGGATCCACTGCGTCGACCTCTGCATCCAGCATATTCCCAATATCGAGCCTGGTTATCTGGCCGAGCTGCGCGCCGCCTTCGAATCGGCGGATGTGGAGTTGTATCAACTGCTGATTGACCTGGGCGAGGTCGCCAGTGCCGACCCCGCCGAGCGCGCCGCCAGCATCGCCATGACCAAGCGCTGGATGGAGATCGCCGCCGAGCTGGGGTCGAGCGGTGTTCGCTACGTGCCGGGCGACAGCCAACCCAATCCGGAGAATACACGCGCGACCGGCGACGCTTTCCGCGAGCTCTACGACTACAGCATTGCCTGCGGCGTCGAGCCGGCCACTGAAAATTACAAAGCCTTTAACAACGAGGCCGATAATCTCCTGGGCGTGCTCGATATCGCCGAGCGCGATTATGGTCTTGTCGCCGATTTCGGCAACGCCAAAGGTCCCGGCAAGTATGACAACCTGGAGAAGCTGATGCCGCGCGCGACCGCCATTCACCAATGGGTCATGGTCGACGAAGCGGGGGCGATTAATCTCGACGATTCCAGGCGCTGCCTGAATATGGCGCGCGATAATGGCTTTGACGGGCCGGTCATGCTCCTGGGCGGGCAGCCCTACGATGTCTACCGCGGCAGTCGCGATCTGGGCGAGGCTGTCGACGAATTGCGCGGCCAGGTGCGCGCCGTCTTTGGCGCTGATCTTGACGGCTGAGCGGGCGCAATACAGCGGCTCGCCATTGCGCAGGCAGGCATTCGACTCACCGGCGTCTCTTTCATTCATAGTTGGGCGCTCCAACCGCGCTATGCAGCCACGCTCCTAGCGCAAACAAGAGGCCTTAATGGAGATCAAAGGCAAGACCGTCATCGTGACCGGCGCCGCCCGCGGCATCGGGCGGGGCATAGCGGCAGCATTCGCCCGCGAAGGCGCCAACATCGTGCTGGCCGACCTGGGTACGATGGCGGATAAATCGGCCGGGGATTGGAACTACGCGCTGGCCGCCGAAGCTGACTTGGCGAACGCGGAAAGAGATATCAAAGCGCATGGCGGGGAAACGCTAGCGATTGAAGTCGATGTATCCGACCGCGCTTCTTGTCATAATCTCGTTGCCAAGGCGGTGGAGGCCTTCGGCGGCGTGGATGTCATTGTGAACAACGCCGGCATCATTCAGACGGGTCCGCTGGTGGGCTTTGCCGAGCGCGATTGGGACCGCATTTTCGCCGTCAACGTCAAGGGCATATTCCTGCTTTCGCAAGCGGCGTTGCCCCACCTGATGCAAAATGGCGGCGTCATCATCAATATCGCTTCGGTCGCCGGCAAAAGAGGCTTCGCCCACATGAGCGCCTACTGCGCCTCGAAATTCGCCGCGATCGGCCTGACACAATCGATGGCGGCTGAGCTTGCCGAACACGCTATCAGAGTCAACGCCATCTGCCCGGGCAATGTCGACACCGCCATGTGGTTTGATCATTTGTCCAAGTCTGAGCGGCAGCGGCATCTGCACAGTACAAATACAGTTGATGAAACCTTCAAGTCCGTCATTGATGCTACTGTTCCTTTAGGTCGTGAACAGCGCCCCGAAGATATGGCGGATGCGGCCCTGTATCTGGCGCGCGCCGAGAACGTAACCGGCATATCACTGACCGTAGCGGGCGGCTTCATGATGAATTAATCTCGTTTGGACAATTGGCTGTCAGGAACTGTCAATGCAATCAACAGATGAATTTGATGTCATCATCGTCGGCGCCGGCATCTCTGGCTTGTACATGCTTTATCGCATGAGGCGGCTCGGCTTGTCGGTCCGCGTCATCGAGGCCGGCGGTGGCCTTGGCGGCACCTGGTATTGGAATCGCTATCCCGGCGCCCGCTGCGACACCGACACGTTGGAGTATTCCTACAGCTTTGATGAAGATCTGCAGCAGGAATGGGAGTGGCCCGAGCGCTACCCCACCCAGCCGGAAATACTCAAGTATCTCAACCATGTCGCCGATCGCTTTGAGTTGCGCCGCGATATTAAATTCGACACCCGGGTCGAAGCGGCGCATTATGATGAAGCCGGCCGGCAGTGGCGGATCGCGACCGATGACGGCGCTGAAATGGCGGCCCGCTTTCTGGTGATGGCCACGGGCAGCATCTCCGCGCCCAACATCCCGGCCATCGACGGGATGGACAGCTTCCGCGGGCCCATCCATCACACCGCGCGCTGGCCGCATGAGGGTGTGGATTTGAGCGGCAAACGGGTGGGCGTCATCGGCACCGGCTCGTCGGCGGTACAGGCGATTCCCGTCATCGCCGAGCAGGCGGCGCAGCTAACGGTGTTTCAGCGCTCGCCGCAATGGTCGGTGCCGGCGCATAATCGCCCGTCTGATCCCGAAATGGTGGCCGAGATCAAAGCCGATTATGCTGGCTTCCGCGCCCGCAATCGGCTGGAATCGGGCGCGCAATTGTCGCACATCCCCGCCAACGACTTTTCGGCGCTGGACCTGAGCGAGGACGAGCGGCAGCGCGTTTTGGAAGCGCGTTGGCAGCTGGGGGGCTTTCCCTTCTTTGGCGCCTTCAATGACATTACGGTCAATCCCGACAGCAACAAAGTGACAGCCGATTTCGTGCGCGGCAAAATCGGCGAGATTGTGGAAGACCCCGACCTCGTTGACATGCTGACGCCCGAATATACGATTCATTGCAAACGCCCGGTGCTCGACAGCGGTTACTTCGAGACTTACAATCGAAGCAATGTCTTGCTCGTCGATATCAATGCCGCGCCTATTCAGGCTATCACGCCTGATGGCATCCGAACAACTGACGCTGACTATGACCTCGACCTCATCGTGCTCGCGACCGGCTTCGACGCCATGACCGGCGCCTTACTAAGGATCGACATCCGCGGTCGCGATGGGCTGCCCCTCAGCGACGCCTGGGCTTCCGGGCCGGTCAATTACCTCGGTCTGCAGGTGTCCGGCTTTCCCAATCTCTTTACGATAACGGGGCCGGGCAGCCCGTCAGTGTTGACGAATATGATGGTGGCCATCGAGCAGCACGTCGAATGGGTGACGGATTGCATTGCCTTCATGGTCGAAAATGGCCATGCCAGCATTGAGGCGACCGAGGAAGCGCAGGAAGCCTGGGTCGCGCATGTCAATGAGGTGGCGGATGCAACCTTGTGGGTGTCCTGCCAGAATTGGTACCAGGGTCATAACATCCCGGGCAAGCCGAAGGTGTTCATGCCCTTGCCCGGCTTCCCGCCTTATGTTGAAAAATGCGAGGAGGTCGTCGCCAATGGCTATGAGGGCTTTATTTTGGCGTAGATTGGGCAGCGGTCTTAACCACGCTCACGCTCAGTCAATCCGCCTTTTTCTCGCTTGCTTGATCGTCGGCCTCGTCAGTAAGGCGAACTAACGTTTCGCGTTGATCCCGATTTTGCAGGAGACGCACGCTGTCTAATTCTAACAATGCCTTGTAAATCTCGGCCCGCACTTCGTTACCAATGTCTCGACGAAGCTGTTCGTGCTTGGCGTTGTCCTGCTCTTCAGCCCACTTGTAAAAGACAAACAGTGCCGACAGAAATGCGGCAATGGATCCGATCAGAGCTGCGATTGTGCCCAGATCTAAGTCCATTTAACCTGTCAGCCGAACCACTACAACACTCATCAGGAACAGCGCGATGATAAGCATTGTACTTGCCCATACCAACACAAAAGCAGTTGAGAAAAATCGACGCCGCTCCGGTGAAGCCTTCTCCGAGTTTTTCATTGTGTGACGTCCTTTCAGGCTACGGAACCATTCCATGCCTTGTGGCAGTAATACATCGCATGATAGATCAGCCTTCAGTACTGTACTCAATGCTGTCTGAGTCATGTCCGCATCACTACAATATCATAATGACATTGTTGGTTCAAGAATCCGCTCGTGATTACCCACTTACAGGCCAGCAGCCAAGCAATAAAGGTGTATAGTTTCCAAAAAGCTAAACGGCCGATCAAAGAAAAGAATATGATTGAACTGACAGACCCGCAAGATGTTGGCTTATCCGCCGATCGTCTCAACAGAATCGCCGCTCACTTCAAGCGCTACGTCGATGACGGGCGGCTGCCGGGTTATCTCGTCCTGGTTGCCCGGCGGGGCAAGGCGGCCTATCTGCATCATTACGGCGCCCGCGATGTCGAAGCCGGGCGGCCGGTCGAGGCAGACACGATATTCCGCATCTATTCCATGACGAAGCCGATCGTGTCGGCCGGCCTGTTGATGCTATACGAGCGCGGCCTGCTGCAATTGGATGACCCGGCGTCCGCGTTCTTTCCGGCTCTCGGGCAGCTGGATGTCTTCGAATCGGGCGATGCCGAGAATTTCTTCACCGTGCCGGCCGAGCGCGAGATGACCATCCGCGATTTGCTGACGCATACGGCCGGCTTGAGCTATGGGCATTTGCGCGCCCATCCCATCGATGCCTTGTATCGCCAGCGCAATTTCTTCGCCGATCCCGCCATGACCCGGGCCGATTTCATCAGCCAGCTTGCCGAGCTGCCGTTGCTGTTTTCGCCGGGAACGCGCTGGAATTACAGCGTGGCGACCGATGTGCTGGGCTGCATCATTGAGCTCGTCTCGGGTCAATCGCTGTCGCGCTTTTTATCCGAAGAAATCTTGGCGCCGCTGGGCATGGCTGATACGGGCTTTTCTGTTTCGGCGGCGCAAGTCGGTCGCTTCGCCGCCAACTATGAGCGCGATGGCGCCGGCTTTCAAGTTATCGACAGGCCGGGCGAAAGCACATATTTGACCGAGCCAGCGCTCTGCTCCGGCGGCGGGGGCTTGGTCTCGACGGCGGGCGATTACCTGCGCTTCAGCCAGATGCTGCTCAACCAGGGCGAGCTTGATGGCGCGCGCATTTTGGGCCGCAAAACGGTCGAGTTGATGACCGGCAACCACCTGCCCGCCAACGCTAATCTATCCGCCATGGGTTATCTCAGTTATAACGATACGCGGGCGGACGGCATCGGCATGGGCCTCGGCGCCCGCTACAATCTGCGCCGCCCCGGCATTCGCGCGCAGACCGTTCACGATGGCGTCGGCTTTGGCTTGGGCGGTTACGTCTTGCTCGACCCGGCAGCGGCTCAGATCCTGGGCTCGCCCGGCGAGTTCGGCTGGGGCGGCGCGGCCAGCACCACTTTCTGGATCGACGGGCGCGAAGACTTGACAGCCATCTTCCTGACGCAACTGATGCCCTCGTCGTCCTATCCCATTAGGCGCGAGCTGCGCGTGCTGGTGAATCAGGCGATCGTCGATTGACCGCATTCGTTGAGCCGCCCGCCCGAGCGACCAGGCAGACTGGATTTCACAGGAGTTCCATACGATGAAAGTTACCGGCGTAGAGACCATCCTCGTACGAAATATCGAGCCTTACATTGGCGGGCGACACTGGCTTTTCCTGCAGCTCAAGACCGATGAAGGCATCATCGGCTTGGGCGAACGACCAACGATGCACGCCGCCAACCTGGGCCCGCAGATCAGCATGATCGAAGACCTCTGCGAGCAATTTGTCATCGGCCAAAACCCCTTTCATATCGAACGGATATGGCAGACGATCTACGCATCGCGGCATGACTGGCGCCATCCGGGCCTGTATATGACGCCCGGCCTCAGCGCCATCGAAATGGCCTTATGGGATATCGTCGGCAAGGCGACGAATCAACCCATCTACAATCTCTTGGGCGGGCAAGTGCGCGAGCAGCTGCGCGCCTATGCCTACATGCCGACCGAAGGCGTATGGGAGAATCCGGAAAAGGCGGGCGAGATCGCCATCAAGCTGGTGGAAGACGGCAACAGCGCCTGCAAGCTCGATCCTTTCGCGCCGCTGTTTCCGCAACCGCGCGATTTCTCACTGAAGACGATTCGCCATGTCGCCAAGATCTTCCGCGCCATACGCGATGCCGTCGGTGATGAGCTCGAAGTTGGCATCGGGACGCACGGGCAATTCAGCACCGCCGTCGCTATCCGCGTCGCCAAAGAGCTGGAGGAATTCAGTCCATTCTGGTTTGAAGAGCCGGTCCCGCCGGAGAACATCGATGAGATGGCGCGCGTGGCCGCCCATACCAGCATTCCAATCGCCACCGGTGAACGGCTGGTCACCAAATTCGAATTTGCTCAGTTGCTGAACAAACAAGCGGCGCAGATACTGCAACTTGACGTGGGGCAATGTGGCGGCATCCTGGAGGCGAAGAAAATCGCCGGCATGGCCGAGGCGCATTATGCCATGATCGCGCCCCACATGTACTGTGGGCCGGTCGCCGCCGCCGCTGCCGTGCAACTTGACACCTGCTCGCCCAACTTCCTCATTCAAGAATACAACGGCGCCGGGCTGCACAACGACATCCTCAAAGAGCCGATTCGCTTTGAGCAGGGCTTCATCACCCCGCCGACCGGGCCGGGCCTGGGCGTTGAATTGGACGAGGCGGTTGTCAAGCAGCGCCTGGCTTAAACCGTTCCGAGGGGAATCGGCGGGAAACGATAATGTTTGAGGACAGATTTCAAGGGCAGGCCGCCATCGTAACCGGCGGCGGCAGCGGGATTGGCCTGGCTGTCGGCTCACGCTTAGCGCGAGAAGGCGGCAGCGTCCTCTTGGCGGATAACGACGAGGCGGCGCTCGCGCGGGCCGAAGCGGCAATGGGCGATGTCCCCGGCCGGGTCGAAACGATGCGGGCAGATATCAGCGAAGAGGCCGATGTGCGCGGCTTGGTTGAGTCCGCAGTAGACCGGTTTGGCGGCTTGGATGTGGTCGTAAACAGCGCCGGCATCACGGGCGAGACCGGCACAAACATCCTGGATTATGATTTGGCGTCCTTCCGCGCAGTCCTTGATGTCAATTTGATCGGTTCGTTTCTGGTCACAAAATACGCGCTGGAGGCGATGTTGCCGCGCGGCTATGGGCGCATCTTGCTGCTCGCCTCCATCGCCGGCAAAGAAGGCAATCCGGGCATGGCTGGCTACTCGGTTTCCAAAGCGGGCGTCATCGGCCTGGCCAAGGCCATCGGCAAGGAATACGCCCATACGGCGATCACGGTCAACGCGCTCGCCCCGGCCCTCATCGCCACCCCGCTGATCTTGGGCGCGGCTGAAGAATCGCTCAGTTATATGACCAGCAGAATCCCGATGGGGCGCTTGGGAACCGTAGAAGAAGCGGCGGCCCTCGCCTGCTGGATTGTCTCCCGCGAAGCCTCGTTCAACACCGGCGCTGTGTTTGATCTTTCCGGCGGCCGCGCGACCTATTAGACGCGCTCGGATTCCTGCAAGAACGGCCTCATCGGCAGGACAATCCAATCAAGTCATTTGCCAGCGAGGATCAAAAGCGAAAGTTGCCTGTTCTTCCTGTTCTTTACCTCTTTATCGTGAAATAGCAAACGGGCGCTCATGGCTCTGCGCCGTAGGGCTGCGTCTGCGCGCCCCTCTGCGCCTGCCTGCATTCCGATGTAGTGAATCTACTTGTGCTTATCGACGCAGGTCAACCGGCTCCCCCGACGCCACCGATTCATTCACCGCCATCGCCAGGGCCAGCGCCTTGAGGCCGGCGTCGGCATCGCTTTCCGGCTGCGCGCCAGTGCGAACGGCGTTGACGAATGTTTCAATGGCGTAGCGCACGATGAGCGTGCGCAGCGGCGGGTTGGGCCAGTGTTGGCGCGTCGGCTCGCCTTTGTCGTCGAAACGCCCCCAAGTCAGCGTGTCATACATGTGGTCGATGCCGGTCACCAGCGCTTGCCCGGTCTCGGCATAAACATCAAGCCAGGTGGGTGTGCGCAGCGCATCGGCCCCCAAAGCGCCGCCCGTCACCGAAGCGACGGCCCCGCTCTCGAAGCGGATATTGGCGACGATGCCATCGGGCAAGCTGGCTGACGCGCCATGGAAATTGGCGCCGAATGCGTGCAGTGAAACCGGCGCCCCCAGCAGATAAGAAATCGTATCGAAGACATGGCAGGTATTTTCGTTGACGACGCCGTTGCCGTTGTCCGGATCCCACATCCAGTGCGCAGGCATTTTCGCCGGCGCCGCCCCCATGACGATCTCGGCGTTGACGACCAAGGGGCGCCCGATCGGTCCGTCGTCAAGCAGTGCCTTGAGCGCGATGATTGGCGGAAAATAACGCAGCGGGAACTCCACCATGTGCAGCAGCTTCGACCGGTGGATGACATCCGCCAGCGCGCGGCCATGGGCCATGTTCGTCCCCCAGGGCTTTTCCAGCAGGACGGGCAGCCCGCGCGCCGCCGCCGCTTCCACTAATGGCAGCCGCCATTTCGGCGATACGCATAGATCAACCGCGTCTATATCGGCATTGTTGATCATCTCGACGCCGTCCGTATAGGCATCGGCATCCAGGCTCTTGGCCCATTCAGTCAAGCTGATGTCGGGTCCAGGCAATTTGCCTTGATGATTATCGGCCACGGCGGCGATGGAAACGCCGTCAATCTCGGCGATGGCGCCGGCGTGCCACAGGCCGAGCCGCATGCCAACGATGCCCAAGCGGATTCCAGATTTGCTCGCCATTTAGAAGTTCCTTTCCCGATTCAGTTAAATGCGCTTCGCTTTTTCGACCCCATCCCCCGGCCCTCTCGCCATCTCTATGGCGAGCATCCCAGCGAGCTAGGGAAGGGGAGTTGTCCTTAGACAATCGTCACGCCGGCTTCCGCCGCACAATTCTTTATGTAAGCCATGGCCGCGGGCAGCTTGTCGAGCGGCGTGTGTTCAACGACCATATAGGTATCGGGCGGCAAATGCGCATCGACCAGTTGAATGATATCGGCGTAATTGAGGCAGCCTTCGCCGGCCGGGCACTCATCGATATGCAGATGCAAGGCGTCATGCATCACGACATCCTTGGCATGGCAGGTCTCGATCAGCGCGCCCAGGTCTTCCACGCCTGCGCGAACATAGTCCGAGCTGTGCCAATAATGCTCATAGCGGATCATGTTGGCCGCGTCCAGGTTGAGCTTGACCGCCGGCGATTCAACCGCCTCGATCAGCTTGCGGCAGGCGTCCCAATCACAGAGCACGGTCGCGAAGTGGATTTCCAGCGTCACCAGCAGGCCGGCCGCTTCCGCCTCTTGCGCCAGCGGTTTCAGGTTGGACGCCGCTTCGAAAATCGCCGCGTCGCTGAAGTTATCCGGGTGGCCGCAAAAGCTGTGATTCGGGTTCTTGGTGCCGCCGCCGAGGATGATGCGGCGCGCGCCGATCTCCGCGGCCGCCGCCAGCGCATCGCGCGCGATTCGCTCCGTTTCCGCCGTCGGGCGCAGCGGATTCAAGGCCCAGGCGCCGACCTGCACGACCTCCAGGCCATTGTCAGCCAGTTGTCGCCGCCAATCGGCAATCGGCTGCTTGCGAACCTCGCTCACATCCATTAACAGTCCGGTGACGCCGTAGGTCTTTGCTTGTTCTATCAGACCGTTTGCGTCCAGCCCCAGTCCGCCGAGCCCAAGTCCTAGTCGCATAGCATCAGCCTTTCAGCGCGCCGCCCGTCAAGCCGGTCGCGATATATTTTTGCACGAAGAAGGTGAAGATGATAATCGGGAGCAGAATCAAACCGGCTGCGGCGAAGAGCCGGCCGAAGAGAATGGCGTAATCGGTGACATAGGTCAAGATTTCCACCGTGACCGTTTTAATCTGGTTGTTGCCCAAAATAATTGCGAAGAAGAATTCATTCCAGGCGCCGATGAAGTTGAAGACGGCGGTCGCGGCCAGGCCCGGCGCCGCCAGCGGCAAGGTCACGCGGATGAAGGCGCCCAGGCGCGAGCTGCCGTCGACCATGGCCGCCTCTTCAAGATCGGCCGGAATATCCAGCAGGTAGCCGCGCATCATCCAAATCGAGAAGGGCAGGCCGAATGACAAGTAGGCGAGAGCCAGCCCATGGTAGGTGCCGAGCAAGCCCAGCTGGCGCCAGATGAGGAAGATCGGCAATATGAGCATGATGGGCGGCACCATGCGCGTGAAGAGCATGCTGATGAGCACAAGCTCCTTCCCGCGGAAGCGCAATCGCACCAGGGCGTAGGCAGCCAACATGCCCGCTGTGATATTGATCAGCGTCGTGCTGCCGCTTATGAGCACGCTGTTCAAAATATACTCGCGGAAGCGGCTCAGCGGCGGCTTGACGCCTTCCATCGATAACTCCGCTTCCGTTCCGTATTTCATGCCCAGGACCACTTCATAATTGTGCAGGGTCGGCGTGAAGATCCACTTGGGCGGGATCTTGAAGACATCGGGCGGCTCTTTGACCGAGCTGATGTAGATCCAGAAAACCGGCGACAGCGCAAATGCTACCCAGCCGCCGACGATGATCGACGCGATGACGACGCCCAGGCGCCGTCGTTCTCGCCGCCCGCCGGAAGCGACTTTGCCGCGCCGCAGCGCCCGCGCCGCCCGCGACATGGCTGCGCCGAGAGCGTCCGCCAGTATATCAATGAGCGCGACCGCGATGCGCATTGGCAGGTTGATGAGGTAGGCGATGCCTTGCCTCGCTTGCCGTATCGGCGGCCGCCCCAGAATTGAGCCTGACGAAGCGCCCAACTCCGGGTCCCCGCGCTCTAATTGCGTGAACAGGAAGACGACAATCCCCAAGGTGATGAAGAACAATAGGTAGGCGATGGCGGCGCTGAGGCCGATCTGACCGGCTTCAAACATGCGCGCGTAGATGTGATAGGTCAGCGTCTCCGTCGCGCGCGCGGGCCCGCCCTTCGTCAGCGTGAACACCACATCAAATTCGCGCAGGAGTTGATAAGAGCGGAAGATGACGACGACCATGATGACCGGCCGCAGCATGGGAATGGTCAGGTAGCGCAGGGTCTGCCAGGACGAGGCGCCGTCGATCTGGGCCGATTCAAAAGGCTCGCGCGGCAGCGCCGCCAAGCCGGCGGACAGAACCAGCATCACAAAGGGCACGCCGCCCCAGGCGCTGATTGCGATCAAGGCGGGCAGCGCCAAATCCGGATTGTAGATCCAGTCGATAGGCTGGAAGCCCAAGAGACGGACGAAGTAATTGACGATGCCAAAATCATAATTGAGCATCGCCCGCCAAATCACGCCGACGACGACCGGGGTCAGCATGAGCGGGATCACAATGAGCGTCCGCAGGATGCCGCGCACAACGCCGATATAATCGATCAGAAGCGCCAAAGCGAAACCGACGAGGAACTGGAGGATCATCGCGCCGGCGGCGTAGGTGAGCGTGATGCGGACGCTGTGCCAGACCCGATGGTCATTCAGCACGCGGATGAAATTGCGCAGGCCGACAAAGTCGACATTCGGGCGCATCAAGTGGGCGTTGGTAAAGCTGAGGATAAAGCTGTAGACCAGCGGATAGACGAAGACAAAAGCCATGATCAAGAGGGGAACGCCCAGACAGAGATACAGGGGCAGCAAGTCCTTCTTGACCAGGCGGAAACTTGATCGCCTGTTTGACTCGTGATCCATTGCGTTGGGGACTGCGGTCATTTTGATATGCAGTGCGGGCGACTAAGCGAGCCGCCCCTAGACTTGATCAATCTGTGTGTACGGGCGTGCCGGTGGCTCGCCCCCAGGGCATCACGGATTGTCGAGGGCGAGCCCTACATGATGCCTTCGTCTTCCAGGAATTGCACCGCATCCGCCTGCGCCGCGTCCATCGCCGCCTGCGCGGATTCTTCGGCGCCGGTCAAGAAGGCTTGCAGGTTGGGCACCAGCATGTTGTTGGCGATGTAACCAAGCTGCGCCAATGTCGGCAGGATGGCGGCAGCGCCGAAGTTGGCGATCATCGAATCATATTGCCGGTGCGCGGCTAAAATCTCCGGATCGGTCAACAGGGACGCGCGCCCCGAGTGGCCGCCGCCGTAACGCACGTAGTCGTAGGCGATTTCCTTCGATGTATACCAGGCGGCATAGGAGAGGGCGGCTTCCTGGTTCTTGCTGAATTTCGATATGAAATTCGACCAGACGCCGGTCCATACGCGCGGCGCGTTGTGCCCGATATTGGAATCCCAGGGATGCACGGTGAAGTCGAGCGTGTCGGCTGTGGTCGGCGATGCCCCGGGGTCGGTGAGCTCAACAGCGGCCGTATCCCACTGGATGGCGATCACCGTTTGTTCTTGCCGCAGCGTTTCGATGCCCTCCGGGTAGTTGTAACCCAGCGCCCCGGGTGAGACCAGCCCTTCGTCCATCCAGGCTTTTATCTTTTCAAGCGCGGCTACCGCTTCCGGCGTGTTGTATTGGGGCAGGCTGTCCGCGTCATACAGCGGCGCGCCCATGGCGGCGGCGAAATTATAGACAGCGATAGGCGCGTTCGCCAAGAGGAGCACCAGCGGCCAGGTCTGATCCATGCCGTCATTGGCCAGGGCAGTCTTCAGTTTGCGGCAGGCGGCTTCCAATTCATCGAAGCTCCAGCCGGCGAGCGGGTCCGGCGCTGCGACATCGTATTTCTCGAACATATCGGCGCGATAGAACATCATCTGCCCCGAGACATGCTGCGGCAGCGCCAGCAACTCGTCGTCCCAGGTCACCAGGCCGATCGAGCGCTCGGGGAAGTCGCCGATGTCATAGAGCTCGGAATTGATCAATTCCGGATTGTCGAACAGGTTGCTCATGGGCAGCCACCAGCCGGCGCCGGCGCCCGTCCAGAATGTGCCCAGGTGAATGGCGAGCACATCCCAGGCGTCCGACTCGGCCCGCATATTGGTCAAGCTGGTTTCATTCCAGACATCGCGGCCAATAATGTCGTAACGAACCGAGACTTTGCCCTGCGTGTACGCGGTGAAGCGCTCGCCATTGCGGACGTGAGCGTTGATGTCGGGGCCGGCCATGCTGGCGACGACGATTTCTGTCTCGTCGAGACCGCCGCTGCTGGCTTTCGGCAGCAATTCCGGCGGCGGCTCGCGCAGAATCCGCTCATCCTGGGCGAAGGCCGACGCGCCCGGCAAATAGCGCGAGAGCATCGCCGACCCGAGGCCCGCGCCGCTCAGCCGCAGAAAATCACGGCGGCTCAGGCCCATTCTCAAATTTCTCATCTGCTTGGGGGTCATGATAAATATCCTCCTAATTTCTCGAAATCTCTTACAATCTTCAGTAATGTGCCGAACGCGCGGCAGGCCCGCTCATCCGCACCGCGCGCTTGCACCGGAATATAACATGCGCATAAGGTCGTGTCAAACGATTATCGATAATCGCGCTGGCGCAGACGATGGATATTCTCTCTTGAGCGAACAATGTACGCCTTTACCACAGAGGACACCGAGTTTTCATGAGGTCACCGAGGAGCATTCTAGACCCATGACAATTAGGCCGATCCAGCGGCATTGTAGGCGTGAGCCTCTGCTCGACCATCAGCAGAACAATCTTCTGAATTCCAACTTCATTGAGAGCGAGAACTGTAGCGGCGACTCTGTGAGTCGCCCTAAAGGTCGCGCTATGACGGGCACGGGCATTTGACACGCAGTTTCAACACCTGACAGCGAAAAACCAGCAAAATATGACTGGCAAAACGGGCGTCTCAGCGAGACGTCCCTACAGCGCTGCTGGATTGGCGTGCTATGCAATAGCATAGAATGATCCTCTGTGGCCTCATAGAAACTCGGTGAACTCGGTGGTGAAAAAACCCGCTCCTTGTTTGGATTGGCGCCGCGCTGTTTACGACGCCTCTCCCGCGCCTAACTTGACGCAGGCAGCGCCTTACTATATACTCGATTATCGATTACTAGGATACGCGTATGACCGGCAAGCATGTGATATCGTCCTGGATGCTCCTATGATTTCGTCGCAGGAACCCATCTATGAAGGGCGCATCGCCGACAGCTTCAGGCTGGATGGCCAGGTGGCGCTGGTGGCCGGCGGTTATGGCGGCATCGGCGCGGCGCTCAGCCTCGGCTTGGCGCAGCAAGGCGCCGCTGTCGTAGTTGCCGGGCGCTCGCTTGAGAAGAGCCTTGCGCTCGCCGAGCAGCTTTCAGCGGGCGGGTTCACGGCGCTTGGCTTGCGCTTCGACATCAAGCAGGCCGACGAGATCAGCCGCCTGGTCGATGATGCTCTGCGCGAGTATGGCCGCCTCGATATCATGGTCAATTGCGTTGGCACTCATATCGAAAAACCGGCGGAAGCATTGACGGCGGAGGACTGGGACCAGGTGCATGACACCAACCTGCGCGGCGCCTTTCTGCTGTCGCAGGCGGCCGGCCGCCAGATGATCAAGCAGCAGGGCGGCAAGCAGATTCACATTTCCTCGGTGCGCAGCCTACTGGGCATCAGCCGCGGTTTCGCCGCCTATACCAGTAGCAAAGCCGGCATGAATCTGCTGGTCAAGCAGTTGGCGACTGAATGGGCGCAGTATACTATCAACGTCAACGGGATCGCGCCAACCTTCATCCGTACGGAATTGGTGCGCCACTATCTCGAAGACGAGGACTTCTACAATGCCTTGGTCGGGCGGATTCCTTTGACCCGGGTGGGCGAGCCGCTGGATATCGTCGGCGCGACAGTTTTCCTCGCGTCGCCGGCGGCCGACTTCATCACCGGGCAGATCTTGTTCATCGATGGCGGCGTCACCGCTACACAATAGCGCCTGGCTCAAGATGCCGGGCCGCTGATGGCCCCGGCCGCGCCATTCGCCAGCGGATGACCATCGAGCGCGATTAGACGGCAGCGAAACGGGAGCATGAATGGCAATTGACAGCATTGCAGGCAAACGAAGCGCGACGCGTTATGTGCTGCGCGAAGACATCAAAGAAGCGCTTATCGACGCCATTCTGCGCGGGCGCTACAAACCGGGCGACCGCCTGGCCGAGGCGAAACTGGCCAAGGAGTTCGGGGTCAGTCAATCGCCGATCCGCGAGGCCCTGCGCGATCTTGAAATGATGGGCTTCGTCGAATCGGTGCCCTTTTCCGGTTCCTTCGTGCGCGACCTGTCCTTAAAAGAGATGCTGGATACCTATGCCGTGCGCGCCTGGATGGAGGCGATGGCCGGGCGCCTGGCCACGCCCAATCTGACCGAAGAGTTGTTCGCGCGCCTGGAGATGCTGCTGGAACGCATGATGAAGCAGGCGCAAATGGACGACTCGCACGAGTTCGCCAAGGCCGATTTCGCCTTTCATCAGACCATAGTCGCCGCCGCCGGCAACAGCACCCTCATCCGCCTCTATGATATGCTGCAGTTCGCTTACTGGACATACGCCTCCACCATATTGACCGGCTACAATCTGGTATATCAAGCGAGGCGGCACTACAAAATCCTGGACGCCTTGAACACGGGCGACCCCGACCTTATCGCCAAGACCCTGCAAGACCACATCGAGGAACTCATCGACAGAATCACCGCCCATTATTCGGAGCGGCAGGCCGAAGCCGATATCGAGTCAAGGGCCTAGCGCCAGGCCTGCGACGGGGCGGCCAAGGTCCGCGCCCAAGCAAACGAAGGACCGAAAGGTGGATTGAGCGATGGCACGACAAATCATTGACCTCAGCATGCCCGTTCACGGCGACATGGTGGTTTTCCCCCGCGTCGTGCGGCCGGCCCTGCTGATGTACGAAGACTGGGAGCAATTCGCCGAAGGCATTGGCGCCGCCGAACATGGCGTGACATCGCTGGCCGCCAGCTCAATGACCGTCCTGGGCGATCATGTCGGCACGCATATCGACGCCTTGAAGCATTTCCGCAGAGGCGGGGCCGGGCCGGAGGGCATCCCGGTCGAATACTGCTATGGCGACGGCGTGCTGCTCGATTTCCGCCATATCGAAAACGGCGGCGCCATCACAGTCGCGGATCTGCATGAAGCCCTGGAGAAGATCGACTATGAGATTAAGCCGCTGGATATCGTGCTGATCATGACCGGCGCCGGCAGCTACAATCATGAAGAGCGCTACCTGACTGAACACTGCGGCATGTCCAAAGAAGCCACCCACTGGCTGCTCGATCAAGGCGTCAAGGTGACGGGCATCGACGCCATCACCTGGGATCCGCCGGTCTGGGCTATGTTCGAGCGCAAGCAATTCTGGGAATCGCATCGTGTCATGATCGAGCGCGAGTATTATCACCTGGAGAACCTGTGCAATCTGGAAGCGATTCCGCGGCCGCACAGCTTCACGCTCTCGGTCCTGCCGGTCAAATGGGTCGGCACGACAGCGGCGCCGGTGCGCGCGATCGCCATCATCGAGGATTGAGAATTCCAAACCAATCAAGGGTTGTAGGGGCGAGCCATTGGGTCGCCCATTGTAGCAAAAAGATGTGTTGTCGGGCGACTTGATAAGTCGCCCCTACAAATCTCGACATGATAGAAGACGGAAGTTAGCGAGTTCACAGAAAATAGAGGTAGAGAGATTTGTAGCCAGCGCGGGAGGTAGGAACATGGGACGATTGAATGGCAAGGTCGCTATCATCACCGGCGCCGGCAGCGGCATCGGCCGCGCGAGCAGCCTGCTCTTTGCCGAAGAGGGCGCCCAGGTCGTGGTCGCCGATGTGAACGAAGCCGCCGGGCGAGACACTGTACAGCAGATTCAAGCCGCTGGCGGGAACGCGCTTTTCGTAGAGGCAGACATCCGGCAAGCGGCGCAGGTCGAAGCCATGGTGCGGCAGACTGCGGCGGCATACGGCAAGGTCGATATCCTCTACAACAACGCCGCCATCGAAATCCGCGGCAGCGCCACCCAATTGAGCGAAGCGGACTGGGACGCGACCATGGGCACCAATGTCAAGGGCTGCTGGCTCTGCTGCAAATACGCTATCCCGGAGATGCAGCGAGCCGGCGGCGGCGTCATCATCAACTCGGCATCAACCTTGTCTTATCGCGTGGCCGATGAACGGGCCGCCTATGTCGCCTCCAAGGGCGCGATTTTGCAGCTGACGCGAAGCCTGGCGATGGATTACAGCAAAGACAAGATCCGCGCCAATTGCCTGGTTATCGGTCCCATCGACACGCCTCTGCTGGCGCAATCAATGGCGGATTCCGGCGATGCCCAGGGCGTCATGGACTGGCTGCTGGATGCCTCGCTGCTCGGGAGGCTGGGCGATCCGTCAGAGGTGGCCAAGGTGGCGCTCTTCCTCTGCACGCCGGAAGCGTCATTCATGGTCGGCGGTCCCATCGTCGTCGATGGCGGGATGCTTGTTCATTGATTGCAGCATAAAGAGAATCCAAATAAGCAAAAGAATTTTACCACCGAGTACACCGAGTTTTTTTGCGATCACAGAGGAGTAATCTACACCATTGCCTATCAGGCCAAGTCAGTCGCTCGCAAGAACTAGCTCCCCTTCCCTAATTCATTGGGGAAGGGGCCGGGGGATGGGGTTTGCGGCTGGCAAAGAATGCAGGAGCTAGCCCACGCTCGCGACTTTGAAATAATAACTTGAAGGGACATAATATGTATCAGGCGAAAATTGGTTATACAACCGTCACCTGGGCTGTCGCCGGCGGCACGGACTGGATGGAGCAGGGCATGCGCGATATTGCGGCGCTCGGCTTCCGCGCTTTCGAGACCTTCTCCAACACCGCTATGGATTATGACGACCCGCCAGGGCGCTTTCGGGCGCTGCTCGACGAGCTCAATCTGCATGTCGCTTGCCTGGACAAGATCCGCTCCGTCTATCAGGATCCGACCCAGACCGAGGCGATCATCGCCGATCATGAAGAAGCGACGCGTTTCATGCTCGATCATGGCGGCGAGATTCTGATGACTGTGCCCATCGGCGCGCCCGCTGACGCCCCGCGCTGGACGCTGGAGGAATTCAAGATTGTGGCCTCGACCCTGGACGAAATTGGCAAGCGCACGCTAGATATGGGCGCGACGATGGCCTTGCATCCGCATTGGGGCACCTACGTACAGAGCGCCGAAGAGATCGATCTGATCATGGAGCTGACCGACCCGCGCTATGTTTTCTTCGCGCCCGATAGCGGTCAGATCGCCAAAGGCGATGGCGACCCGGTTGCGATCGCCCGGAAATACGCCGAGCGCATCGCTCACGTGCATCTGAAAGATGTCGCCACCAATTGGCCGGAATTGCGCGAGATGGGCGCCGAGTTGGCGATGCCGGCCGGTTACGCGCCGCTCGGGATGGGGACGGTGGACCTAAAAGGGTTCATTGATGTGCTGGCTGATGTCAACTATGACCGCTGGATCCTGGGCGAATTGGATCAACATGATGATCCCAAAGGCAGCGCGGAGATCGGCCGGCGCTTCCTGACCGAAGAACTGGGATTCACGCTGGCGATCTGACGGCGGCCGAGAACGCATTGCTTTACATATACCATCAAGTCAATTAGACAAACTGGCCAAGCAACGCGGTGAGCGCAGCTTCAAGCGCCTTGTAGTGGCGAGGCTTGTCTCGCCTTATATTTCACGCTCTCGCCCGGCTGCCGGAATAGCCATATTGTGTGAGCCCGTTCGTGACTGGCAACGGTCTGTGCTAAAGGCGGGTATCACCAGCCGCGATGTTTTCCCTGCCCGGCGAAACCATACAGATACATTTTCTCCAGTTTGCGGTAAGATAGAAGCTTGGCGGGGGATGGAGTAAACGTGGATGGCTGAGACCGAGAAGGATCCGCGAATCATCGCGTCGCTTCAGCGCGCGCTGGATATTCTGGCTTTGTTCGGGCCGCAGACGCCGGAACTTGGCATCACTGATATTGCCAAGGCCCTGAATTTGCACAAGAGCACCGCCTCCGGCCTGGTCTATACCCTGCAGCGCAATGGCTATCTGGCGCAGAACCCGGAGAATCGCCGTTACCATCTCGGCCTGCAATTGGTGGAACGCGCCGGCGTCCTGCTCGATCAAGTGGAAATCCGCAAGATCGCCATGCCCGAGCTCGAATACTTGCGGGATTGGTCTTCCGAAAGCGTCAACCTGGCGATTTTGGAGGAAAATCAGATCATTTATATTGAGCGACTGCTGACCGACAAGAGCCTCGGTTTCCGCAATCACATCGGCAAGCGAGCCTGGCCGCATTCAACCGCGCTGGGCAAGGCGATCCTCTCGCATCTGCCGCCGCAGCAAGCGCTGGCGGTCTTGCAGTCTTACTGGCTCGAATCCATGACGCCGAACACCATCACCGACATCGAGCAATTGATGCGTCAGTTTGAAGAGTTCCGCCATCAGGGTTACGCCATTGAACGCGAGGAAAATGAAATCGGCGGGCTCTGCATCTCGGCGCCGATTCACAATCACACGGCGATTCCGGTCGCGGCGGTGAGCGTGTCCTTCCCTTTGTCGCGCCTGAACGAATCGATGATCTCTACCTATGGCTCGAAGATTCAGGGCGTGGCGCGGAATATATCGGAGAAGCTGGGTTATTATCTCGAAGCCGGTTCACTGTCGATGGCGGCGGAAGCGCAGGGTTGAGCGCCGTCGTATAAGTCCGCGGCGCCCCCGGTCATCGCGCCAGCGGCGTTATCCCTCAGTTGGTTGCCGCAGATTAAAGCCTGGTCAGCCACCAGCACCTTGATGCCGCCGGCATCGTTCTCGTAGATGATATTGCCGTAGACCTGGTTCTCCACGCCGTATTGAACGCCGTCGACCAAATGGCCGCCCAAGCGAACGCCGGCGCCGATGCTCCCGTGAATCACGTTGAATCGAATCACATTTCCCTTCCCGCGTGAGACGATGCCGCCGGAGTTGGGGTCCTGCTGGCCGGTGCAAAGGTTGTATTCGATGATGTTGTATGCGCTGCCTTCTTTCGCTTCGACGCATTCATTGCCTTGGGTGTCGATGACATTATGATGCACCCAGTTGTGGGCGGTGATATCGGGCTCGATGGTCAGATTGATATCCCATTGTTTGCTTGACGTGCCGAGATATATCGCCTCGCCGACGACGCCATGCGCGTAAAAGACGAAATCCCAAATGCCGCAATCATGAAAGCGGGAATAGGCGATCTCGTTGTGACGGGCGAAATACTTGATGCGCAGGCACTCTTCGCCAGCGTTGCGGAACGTCATATTGAGGACGCGCAGGTGGTGGACGCCGTCGCGCGCATCGTAGCCAATGACGTAAAGCAGCTTCTCGCGAAAGGCGCCCATGCGGTTCGGCTCAGCATTGCGCCGCAGCCCGTCGATGGTGAAGCCGATCAGGCTGATGTAGTCGTGATGGACTTGAAATATGCGATGGCTGGCGGCGCCATGCACGACGGCATTTGATGTGCCGACCACGGTGATCGGCTTTCCCGGCTCGCCATCGCGCACGGTATAAACATCCTGGTAATAGTGACCGGGTCCCAGGTGGATCGTATCGCCCGGCTGCGCCAGTTGAAGCGCATGTTGTATCGAACGGAAGGGCAACGACGGGCTGGCCCCGCTATTGTCGTTGTCGCCGGCAGGGCTGACGAAATATTGGGCGCCTTCCGCCTGCGCCACACCTGCCAGGCAGACGAGCAAGCTCAAGCAAATGATGATGATGCGCTGAATCATGTTTTCAATAGTCTCTGTCAATTGCCGAAAATGCGCGCGAGGGGAAGCCGGAAGCCGGGCAGGATGTCGCCGCCGGTCAAGTCGCCGTCGCCGGCGATGCGCTCAATCACCGGCGCGCCATCAGCGCCGCGACGCCAGACTTCGGCTGTTTTCGCCAGCGGGTCAAGCAGCCAGACGACTGCCGCGCCATGCCGCAAATAAACCTCGGCTTTGCGCCGGACCTGGGCCAGGGTCTGTGAAGGCGAGATGATCTCGACCGCCAGATCGGGCATGTAGGGGACATAGCTGGACCTCGCGGGCTGTGCCGTCCGCGATTTGCAAGTAAAGGCGACATCGGGCAGCAGCGCCGTCCCCCGGTCGCCTGGTGGATGGAAGCCTACTTCGCTTGTTACTCGACCGAGGTCATTGTCGTCGACAAACAAGAAGAGGTAGGCGCTCAATCGAACAGCTGCATCGCCATGAAGTTCAGTTGGCGCCATTTTGATCATCAACTCCCCGTCAATGAGATAATATTTCTCGGTCGGGTTCAGAGGCTGCTGTTCGAGCTGCCAGACATCGTCGACTGTGTAGACGCGTTCCTGGGTAGCCATTGCCACTTCGCCTTTTCTCATTTCTTGCAACGCCAATTATAACACGCGCTTCGACGCGCCGGGATCAGAATTGACAAAGCGCGTGTGACGGCCATTACGCATATCCAGCCAGAAAAAACCCCTCCCCGCAATGGGAGAAGGGTTTCCTTTTCGAGTAGCCAGGCTGGCTTTACTCATAGTCTTGGATATTCTCGAGGATATAGGCCACTTCGTCAGCGATGCGCTGCATGGCTTCTTCAGCTGTCGCCGCGCCGATCCATACCTCGCCCAACTCCTGCTTCCAGAGGGAATCAAACGCTGAGTACATCGGGTGAATCGGATCGTACATCGAGAAGTAATTGCCCGCGCCGGCCAGGAAGGCCGCTTTGTTGGAGCCCGGCAGCAGCTCGGGATCCAGGAAGCGCGGATCGCTCTTGAATTCCGACAGCGCCGGGGTCATCACTTGCAGGTCCAGCAGCATGTTGACGCCGAGCGAGCCGGGCCCGGCCAGGAACTTGACCAATTCCCAGGCTTCTTCCGGATGCTCGGTGGCGGCGGAGATGGCGAAGCAGCTGCCATCAGCGCGATTGACCGATTCGCCGGATTCGCCCAAAGGCAGCGGCGCCATATCGAAGTCGAAGCCGGAGCCGAGATAGCGCTGCATGCGCCAGTGGCCAACGACTTGCATGCCGGCTTTGCCAGCGGCGAACAGGTCGCTGATATCAGCGCGCTGCTCATCGGATGGCATGACGTTATGCTCCAGAATCAGATCGGCCACGAATTGCACCGAATCTATCACGCCCTGATCCATGCCGTAGAATTCAGTCGGGTGGCGGATATCGTCGAAGAGCCCGCGATCCGTGTTGCTCCATACGACCATCGGCCAGTAATTGCGGAAAGTGTCGACGCCGAATTGATCGGTGACGCCATCGCCATCGGTATCGAGGGTCAGGGCATCGGCCGTGGCCAGGAAGTCGTCCCAGGTCCAGCCGTCTTGCGGATAATCAACGCCGGTCGCGTCAAAGATTTCCTTGTTGTAGTAGACCACCAGCGCGGCATGATCAATCGGCAGGCAATGCAGCTCGCCATCGATCATGTAGTTGGCCAAAATCGTTGGGTCATAAACCGAGAGGTCAATGCCATCGCGATCGACGAATTCGTTGATCGAAAGCAGCGCGCCTTTGCTGGCGTAGGCATTGGCGACGTGGGTGGCCGGGTAGAAGACATCGGGCGGCGTGCCACCGGCGATGGTGGTTTGCAGCTTGGTGTAATAGTCGCTGCCGCTGCCGATATTTTCGAATTCGATGTTGATGCCGGTCGCTTCGGTGAAGTCTTCCGCGACGGGCATGGCGACATTTTCAACACGGTTCTGATCCCAGCGCATGAACCATTTGATGGTGGTCGCTTCTTGCGCCGCCGCGCTCCAGGCAAGCGCGAACAGGAAGATCAACAGCGCGAGGCTGCATAGGGCTTTGCGTCCATTCATGAGTCGTTTACTCCTTCAGAGCTATCATTGATTCGCTTCCGTCAGTCAGGTCTTGCAAGTATCGGCCGCGCGCCACCTCCTTTCGCGTCTTGAGGCTTTAACCTTTGGAACCGCCGGAACCGGTCAGCGCGACGCCGCTGATGAAGTATTTCTGCGCCAGGAAGAAGACAACCAGCGGCGCCAACATTGCCACCGCCGAGGCGGCCATAAAGAGATGCCAGGCGGTGAAATAATCGTTGCGGAAGGCGGCCAGCCCGATGGACACCGTGTAATTGCGGTCCGAGCTAAGATAAATTAGCGGACCGAGGAAATCATTCCAGGTGGATACAAATTCGAAAACGGCAACGGCGCCCAAAGCCGGGCGGGCCAAGGGCAGCGTAATGCGCAGGAAGATTTGCAATGCTGAGGCGCCGTCCATCTTGGCCGCCTCGTCCAGATCCGGCGGTATCGTCATGAAATACTGACGCAGCAGGAAAATGGAGAAGGCGCCCCCGAAAAAATTCGGCACGATCAGCGGCGCAAATGTATCGAGCCAGCCCAGGTATTTGAACAGAATGAAACGCGGGATGATTAGCATGTGGAAGGGGATCATCAGTGTGCTGAGCACGATCAAGAACAGGAGCCCGCGCCCGGGAAAACGAAAGCGCGCGAAGCCATAGGCCACCACCGCTGAACTGGCCACCTGGCCGATCACGCTCAACACCGTAACGATGGTCGTGTTCACATAGTAGCGGCCGAACGGGCGCGCAGTCAGCGCATTGGGATAATTCTCCCACTGCACCGGGTCCGGCACCCAGGTTGGCGGATAGGCCAATGTTTGCTGCTCAGTCTTTAAGGAGGTGGAGATCGTCCAGGCGAAGGGAAAGAAGACCATGACGGCGCCCAGCAGCAAGAGCGCGTAGATCGCCACGACGCTGAGATGGGGCAGAAACTTGTCGATAGTACGATTCTTGCGCTTGGGCGCGCCTGCCGCAATATTCATCGCCATTGTTCTAAGCGCCCCCCGTCAACTCGCCTTCGTAGAAGACCCAGGCTTTTGACCAGCGGAAAACCAGCAAGGTCAAGACCATGATGATGATGAAGACGACCAGTGCCATAGCCGAGGCGTAACCCATCTGGTATTGCGCGAAGCCCTTCTGAAAAAGGTAATAGGTGAAGAAGAGCGATTGATTGCGCGGCCCGCCTTCGGTCATGACATAAGCCTGCGTGAAAAGCTTGAAGGTGTCGATCATGCCGGTGATGAGGTTGAAGAAGATGACCGGCGTCAGCAAGGGCAGGGTGATGCGGAAGAACTGACGCCAATAACCGGCGCCGTCAATGGCGGAGGCCTCGTAGAGTTCGCTGGAAATGCCTTGCAGGCCGGAAAGATAAATGATCATGTTTCGGCCCGCCGCCACCCAGACCGCCATGATCATCAGCGACGGCAAGACCAGGGCCGGGTCATCCAGCCAGCGCGGACCAGGTACCCCCAAGACCTGTTGAATCGTTGAATTCAGAATGCCGTAGCGCGGGTTGTATATCCACATCCAAACCAGCGAAACCGCCACCGGCGGCAGCACAACCGGCATGTAATATATCGTCCGCCAGATGCCGATAAACTGGATGCGCCGGTTGTTGAGCAGCAGGGCCGTGCCCAGCGCCACGATAATGCCCAGCGGCACCCGGCCCAAGCCATAAACGATGGTGACTTCCAGGGATTTAAGGAAGAGCCTGTCCGAGAACAGCCGCTCGTAATTGCGCCAGCCCACCGGGCGCGGATCGCCGATCAGGTCCCAGCGATGGAAGCTCAGCCAGACCAATCCGATCATTGGACCGATGACAAAGATGAAGAAACCAAGCACCCAGGGGGATACGAAGGCGTAGCCGTTCAGGGCTTCGCGCGCCCTTGCCGATATTGCCGGCCTCGGCCGCGCATTTATCGCGGTCATATTCAATCACTCTCTTTGCGGCGCCTGCCGGCCGCCGGGCGCAAACGCTCGCTGATAGATTTCGGGGCGGGTGAAAGCGGTTAGCGCCTCCAGAAAATAATAGTCGCCATAAATCAAGCCGTGCTCCATCAGATTCGCCGGCACCGAGCGCGCCCCGTCGCGCAATAACGATGATGGGCCCTTGGCGTCCCTTATCAGATAATTCTCGCAGAGCGAGTGTAAGATCCGCTTTGCCGGGTCGATCCAGCGCGCCGCGTTCTCGGCATCGACGGCCGACAGTTCCACCAGCCCGCAAACGGTCACCGCCGCCGCCGATGAATCGCGGTAGGTATCCGGAATATGCGGGCTCTGGTAATCCCAGAATGGCACCAGGTCCGGCGGCAGATGGCGAATCGTGTAATCCGCCAGGGTTTGCGCCGCCGCCAGGAATGACGGATTCCCCGTATGGCGATAACAGGTGGCGAAGCCATAGAGCGCCCAGGCTTGCCCGCGGGACCAGCATGAGTCGTGGCTGTAGCCCTGATATTGCTCGCGCCGCAGCAAGAGGCCGGTAGCGGGATTGAAGTCCGCGACATGGGCGGTGGAGCCGTCGCCCCGCAGCAGCGCCAGCCGCGATGTGCGCGCGTGCCGCGTGGCGATATCCGCCAGCGCCGCATCGCCGGTGATTTCGCTGGCCCAATAGAGCAGGGCGAGGTTCATCATCAGGTCGATATTAGTTCGCCCGGCCCACTTGCGAATGCCGTCATCGTCCCAGGCCTGCAGGTATTCCCCGCGCGGATTGTAGCGTTCAATCAAGGTGTAGGCGGCCTGGATCGCATTCTCGTACCAGTCGCTTTCGCCCGTCAACCGGCCGGCCAGCACATGCGACAGCGTGAAGATGAAGCCCAGATCGTGGGTGCCTCTATTTGTCTTCAAGTGCGCCAGCCGCTTCGTCCAGCGTTCGGCGCCCGCGCGCAAGGCCTGGTCGCCAGTGTGCGCATAAGCCAGCCAGAGCAAGCCAGTCCAAAAGCCATCCACCCAATGCCCGGCGGCGCGTTCTTTCTCGATCGGTTTCCAGGCGCCATCCTGGAAGGACTCAGGGAACTCCTCAAGCGCGCCCAGGTTGTGGCGGATGATCTCGATGCTCCCGTTCAGCGCGTCCTCAAGCAGTGATGTCATCAGCGCAAAACCTTCAGCCAAGCACGAGTTCGGATTTGCCGGCCGGCGCCTGCACCCAAGCCATGCCCGTCAGCGTATCGTAGCGCAATTTGCCATTTCGACCGTTGGGGGACAATGAGCCGGGCGGCTTGCCCTTAACGCGGATCCAGGCGCCATCCGGGGCGCTGACATTGGCGACGGTGCCGGCGGTGGTCCGCTGCATGGCGACATCCACCGGGCGGTCGGCGGCGAAATGGAGCGCGCCGTCCAGCCAGATGCTTGTGACATCGCCGGCCAGCGCCACATCCCACTCTTCGCCGCTCCGACGGCCGGCGAACCAGCGCCCGTCTACATTCAGCCCTTCGGCCAAAATGCCGTCTTTGCCGGTCGCGAAACCGACCAGCCAGTGCCGCTCGTCCCGCACCAGGCTGGCGAGAAGGCCGCGTTCCGCTCGCCTTGACTCAATGGCGAAACCAGCAAGGTCCATAATGATGAAGAAATTGCAATCGCAGACCGGCGCCGGCGGGCTAAGCGCCAAGGCGTATTGGGTGCTGCTGATGATCCAGTCCGGTTTCGCCGAGGTGGGGTTCGCCGTAATCTCCTGCTCATAGACGCGGTGGCAGAAGTCGACCGGCTGCAGCGCATGCAAGCGACAGTCAGTTTCGCCGCTCTCAAGCGAAAAGCAGCGGTCGCCTTCGCGCGCCGGCGGCCCGTCCATCTGCAGCAGCCATTCGTAGCGATGGGGCGCATCCGCCTGGACGGTATCGCGCAAAGCGACGGCGTCGCCCCCCAGGAACAAGACCTCGCGCGTGAATTGCCTGAGCGCCAAGTCCGGGTCATAAGCGCGGGCCGCCTCGCCGCGAGCGTAGACGACATCGTCGCATGCTGTGCAGGCTTCCAGGCGCGCGCCCCAGCGCTCGTCCAAACCGCGGAAGGCGTTCTTGCCGCCACCGGCGTATTGGCCGCGGCCATCAATCAGCAGCGTGCTGTGGTTGCGGCTGCGCTTTTCTCTGGCGTAGCCATCGTCCACCGCCAGATAATCGTCGCCGCTGATGAGGATGAAACTGTTGGCGTCGGGATGATCGTGCCCGGCGCTAAGCGTCTGCCAGCCGCGCCCCTTGTTAAGCGCATGCCCGCTGTGCCAGGCTTTCAGGCCATTTGGCGCGCCGCATTTGAAGGCCATGCTGACGGCGTCGGCCGCCCAGGCGCTGCGCATCGTCACCAGCCCCAGGTCCGGGAAGACGCGGCTGCGTGGCAAGTTCTTGATGGGCGACGCTTCAACCGCCGGTTGGTACCAGAGGAATTCCAGACCGGCCTCGGCGCGCAAACCAGGTTTGACCAGCCCTTCAGCGCCCTCGCGTTCCCATTCGCCGCTAGCGTAAAAGTGATGATAGAGCCACTGCGCTTCGCCAATATCGTAGAGGCCGGCCAGACGGGCGTAGACCGCCGCTGTATGGGCGCTGCGCCGATCGTGGCAGTCGCCGAAGTTAGCCGTGTCAATCAAGTTTGGCCCGCTGAGATAGAGCCGATAATAGAAGGTGTTCTTCAAAAACTCGCTATCATGCAAGTCTTCGCCCGTCTCCTGCTGCAGCAGGTCGGCATAAATGAGGAACCAGATCACGCCATAGCGCCAATAAACCGGTCCTTCATAATTGGAACCGTCTTCGGGCATGTAGGCGAGCGACTGAATGAAGTTGTCCCTGGCCCGCGCCGCCCATGCCGCCGCCGGGCTGTATTCCTTGCATAGGGCATAAGCAGCCGTCGCCAGGCCGCCATAGCAGATCCAATTATGATTCTGCCAATAAGCGGAGCTCCACCAGTTGCCCGCCGACGCCAGGGCAAAGTCATACAATTTCTGACCCTGTAAGATGAGCTTGTCGCGGAGCGCCTCCCGCTCGTCCGGCGGCAGCGCCTCTTTCAGCCAGTCATAACCCAGCCCGAGCCCGAAGAGAAGCCAGGCGGCATCCAGATCATGATCGGGCATTCTTTCCTTGCCCCAGTGGGGATAGGAGATGGCCCTGCCGATCCAGCGCCGGGCGCTGCGCAGGTGGCGTTCATCGCCGGTCAGGAGGCTTGCCAATGCGAGATTGAGCACGGCGGTTCCGATGTAGGTGATGGAATCACTCGGGTGTTCCAAGGGCGGGAGGCTGTCATGATGACTTTCCGCCTGCTTAAGCAAGCGCTGAGCCTGCGGCGCGTGGGTCGATTCGGCAAGCCGCCGCCAGCCCTCCAGCGAATGACGCTTCAAATAGAGATATTCCCTCATACAGACGATCTTTCCAGCAGCTTCAAACGAACCAGGCGCCGCCGTTGATTTCCGCCACTTGGCCCGTCACCCACTTGCCCAGATCGGACACATAATACAGGACCGCCCCGGCTACATCCTCCGGCACACCCGCTTCCGCCAAGGGAATCCCGTCGATGATGCCTTGATAATTCTCGGAGCCGGTGAAAGTTTCGTGGAATGGCGTATCGATTATGAAACCGGGCGCGAGCGCATTGACGGTGATTTTCCTCGGCGCGAGCTCCTTGGCCAGGCCGCGCGTGAAGCCGATGACGCCGGCTTTTGACGCGGCGTATGCCACCGTGCCGTTGCCGCCGCCGTTTCGCGCCGCCAGCGAGGACATATTCACAATGCGTCCACCGTCCGGCATGACCTTCAAAGTCTCCCGCGTACAATAAAAGGCGCTAGACAGATTCACGTCAATGACGCGGCGCCAAAGCTCATCGGACATGCCCTCGGTCTTCGCGCGCTTAATCAGGTGCCCGGCGTTGTTCACCAGTATGTCGATCCGGCCGTCCATCCGCGCTGCCGCTTGCGAGACCACCGCCGCCACTTGAGCGCTGTCGGTCGCGTCCAAATGGAAGGCCGCCGCCTCGCAACCCAGCCCTTGCAAAGCCTTCACGGTTTCACTGGCTTCGGATTTGTGCGATAAATAGGTGATGCACAGGCGCGCGCCGCATTTCGCCAGCGCTTTGGCGACGCCGGCGCCGATGCCGACATTGCCGCCGGTAATCAATGCTGTCTTGCCGTCAAGATTAATCTGCATACCCGCATCCTTGTTTGATAATGTCAAACTGTGTACATCATTATCGTACCCAGGATTATAGACATTGCTCTAGTATTTGTCAAGGCACGTAAGCCCTTGGCGGCGCGATTGCATTGCGCTATTGCAATACCGCCTAGTACACCGAGAATCAGGTAAGGCAATTCTGCAATTGTCCTTATGGCGAACACAGTTGGCGCAGCCTCGCAATTCGCCACCGCCCGTCTGCCCGTCTTTGCCGCGACAGGCAACCGTGGAAACAGTGACATACTTCCCGCGCCACTGCGATACAATATGAGGAAACGCTGACGAAAATCGTCCCAGGGAGAAATGCCTCATGCCGCGCGCGAATCAAGCCCTTGACCCAGATAACGATAGCGAAGCCTTGGCAGAGCTGGCGCGACGGCTGCGGCTGACGGTCACGCCGGAGGACTTGACGGCGCTGGCCCAACAACTGCAGGTGATTGACGAGCTGGAAGAGAAAGCGCTCCAGGACACTGCGCCGATACTGCGCATGGATGCGGACTGGCATGACTGATTCAGGCGCTCTCATTGATCTGTCCATCAGCGAGGCGGCCGCCGCCCTCCGGCGGGGCGCGACCACATCAGTCGCGCTGACCCAGGCGACGCTCGCGCGCATCAAAGAGACCGAGCCAACGCTGCAGGCTTACGCGACTGTGCCGGCTGAATTGGCGCTGGCCGCCGCTGAACGGGCGGACCGGGAACTCGCCGCCGGGCAGGATCGCGGTCCGCTGCAGGGCATCCCCATCGCCGTCAAAGACAATTGCTACAGCAAGGACATCCGCACCGAAGTCGGTTCCAAAGTGTACGCCGGTTTCCTGCCGGATTACGATGCGACGGTGGTGGCGAAGCTTCATGCCGCCGGCGCCGTCCTGATTGGCAAGACAGTCTGCCATGAGTTCTCCTGCGGCGGAAGCGACCCCCCGACGCGAAGCCCGTGGGACCTCAGCCGCTTCCCCGGCGGCAGCAGCATCGGCTCGGGCGTGGCCTTGGCGGCGCGCTCGGCTTTCGGCGCAATCGGCACCGATACCGGCGGCTCGGTCCGCATACCGGCTTCCATCAACAATCTTGTCGGCATGAAAGCGACCTACGGGCGTGTCAGCGCGTATGGCGTCGTGCCGCTGGCCTGGTCCCTCGATCATGTCGGCCCGATGACGCGCACGGTGCTGGATAATGCGCTCATGCTGCGCGCGATCGCCGGGCAGGACCCTCAAGATGTCAATTCCGCTCGGGTGGCTGTGCCAGATTTCGCCGCTGGCATTGACGGCGGCACTGCTGGCGCGCGCATCGGCATCGACCGCGGCTATTTTCTGTATCCCGGCGTTGTCGACAGTGTGCGCGCGGCGACCGACGGCGTCATTGAAACCCTGGCGGCGCTGGGCGCGGACATCGTCGAGGTCAATCTGCCCGAGCTGGCGCTGACGCGCGAGACGCTGAGCACGATCAGAATGGTGGAATCGGCCAGTTATCACCGGCGGCAAATCCAGGAGCAGGGCCATCTCTACAGCCCCGGCACGCGCGCCACGCTGGAGATCGGCCAGGTGATCCCAGCGACTGCTTATGTCGCCGCTTTGCGCGCCCGCGAGCGCTTTCGCACGGCCATGAAGGCGCTGTTCAAGCGCGAGACGCTTGATGCGTTGATCACGCCGACGATCCCCGTCCTGGCGCCCTTGCGCGCCGACGTCTGGCAGCCGCGCGCTGATATGGAAAACGGCGAGACGCCCACCGACGGCTTTGTGCATCACGTCTATCCGGCCAACCTGAGCGGGCAGCCGGCCATCAGCGCGCCGGCTGGGTTCAGTCCCGATGGTTTGCCGATCGGTTATTCATTGATCGGGCGGCCCTTTGATGAAGCGACGCTCTACCGCATCGCCTATGCGTACGAGAAGTCGCAGAACTGGAACGAGCGTCAGCCGCCGCAAGCCTACCCGACCGGGTGACCCGCCGGCAACGCAAACAGGGGCGACTTATCAAGTCGCCCGAGAGCTCGGCTAGCAGATGGCGGTCGACCGACGGTCAGTGTCTGCGCGCCCCTACCAATCTGTCTAAGCGCGGATGTCACCGCCCCCGCCACGTCCGCCGCATTGAAAAGCCGCCTTCAAAATAGTAAAGTAGAGATGCCGGTTCAAATTCGCATATTATCTCAATAGGGAGAGTAGGAAATGAAAAAGCTCATTGTAGTGTTCAGCCTGCTGGCGCTCTTGCTGGCCCTGGCGCCATTGGCCGCGGCCCAAGGCGGCGCCGAAACCTTGTGCCTGGTGACGGACATCGGGCGCGTCAACGATGGCACCTTCAATCAGTTCGCCCATGAAGGCGCGCTGGACGCCGCCGATGAATACGACCTCGAATACAAATTCATCGAGACCCAAGCCGAAACCGACTACGACTCCAATATCCAGACCTGCGTTGATGAGGGTTTTGAGATCGTCATCACCGTCGGCTTTCTGATCGCTGACGCCACCTACGCGGCGGCCGAAGCCAATCCGGATGTTTATTTCCTGGGCGTAGATCACTTCCTGATGGGCGGCCCGGCGAATTACGTCGGCATCCAATTCCGTGAAGATCAATCGGGCTTCCTGGCGGGCGTGCTGGCGGCGCAGGTGGCCGATTCAATCGGCTCCGACACCATCGCCGGCATCTACGGCATCGACATCCCGCCGGTCAAGAAGTTCCGCAATGGCTATGAACAGGGCGCGCGTTACATCAACCCCGATCTGAATCTGCTCGGCGTGTACATCGACAGCTTCATCGCGCCTGACCGCGGGGCGTCGGCGGCCGAGCAGTTCATCGGCGAAGGCGCGTCAGTCATCTTCGGCGCGGGCGGCCCGACCGGCACCGGCGGCATCCTGGCGGCGGCCCAGCAGGGCGTCTATGTAATCGGCGTCGACCAGGATGAATATGTCACCAGCTTCGGCGGCGGCGAAACACCGGGCTCCGAATACATCATTTCCAGCGCGGTCAAACGCGTGGACCAGGGCGTCTACGATATGGTGGCGGCTTTGGCCGAGGGCATGATGGCGGATTTCCCCGGCGGCGGCATCTACCTGATGGATGTGGCGCTGAACGGCGTCGGCCTGGCCGACAAGCATGATGCCGATATCGATGACGCCTTTTTCGACACCGCCGCCGGCGTCGCCGATATGATGATCACGGGCGAGGTCAGCACCGGCGTCGACCCGGTCTCGGGCGATCTGCTGGCGATGGACATGATGGAAGACCAGGCGGCCGAGATGATGGGCATCGAGACTGTCTGCCTGGTCACCGATCTGGGGCGCGTCAACGACGGCACCTTCAACCAGTCGGCGCATGAAGGCGCGGAGGCGGCCGCTGACGAATACGACCTGGAGTATGACTTCATCGAAACCCAAGCCGAGACCGACTACGAAGCCAATATCCAAACCTGCGTTGACGAGGGCTACGAAGCCATCATCACCGTCGGCTTCCTCATCGCGGACGCCACCCACGCCGCGGCGGAAGCCAACCCGGATGTCTTCTTCCTGGGCGTCGATCAATTTGTCGCCGATGGCCCGACGAATTATGTCGGCATTCAATTCCGCGAGGATCAATCCGGTTTCATGACCGGCGTGCTGGCTGCCTATGTCGCCGAATGGCAAGGCTCGGACACGATCGCCGGCGTCTACGGCATTGATATCCCGCCGGTCAAGCGCTTCCGCAACGGTTATGAGCAGGGCGCGCGCCACGTCAATCCCGATTTGAAGATTCTCGGCGTCTACATCGACAGCTTCATCGCCCCCGATCGCGGCGGCTCGGCGGCGCTGCAATTCATCGGCGAAGGCGCGACCGTGCTCTTCGGCGGCGGCGGCCCCACCGGCACCGGCGCCATCCTGGCCGGCGCGCAAGAAGGCGTCTATGTCATCGGCGTCGACAAGGACGAGTACATCACCAGCTTCGGCGCGGGCGAGACCGCAGGCGCCGAGTTCATCATTTCGAGCGCGCTCAAGCGGGTCGATCAAGGTGTTTACGATATGGTCGCCATGCTGGCGGAAGGCGATTTGAGCGGCTTCCCCGGCGGCGGCGTCTTCCTGATGGACGCGGCGATGAACGGCGTCGGCCTGGCCCCGCCGCATGAGTCGGATATCCCCGACTCGGTCTGGGACAAGGTGGACGCGGTCAACGCGGTCTTGATCGCCGGCGGTATCGAAACCGGCGTCAACCTGATGACCGGCGATCTGCTGGAATAACGCTGACTTGCTGAAACTGTAGGGGCGAGACTTGCCTCGCCCTCCCGCCCTTTACACACTACATACACAGCGCGCAGCCTCATCATTAGATGGGGCTGTTTTGCGTCGTGCGCCAATTCCCGCGGCAAAGCGCTTGATCCACACAGGCAATGATCCGGACAGAAAACAGAGCTTGAAACCAGTTTCCAAAAAATGCTTGACAAGCCGCCAGCAATGCGATACAGTAGATGAAACCGGTTTCAAAGTATGGCATCCAATGCGTAACAGAATCACCATCCAGCGTGTCGCCGAACTGGCCAATGTCTCCAAGGCCACCGTCTCGCGCGTCCTCAATGGTTATCCCCACGTGCGCCCGGAAGTGCGCGACAAAGTCCAGCGGATCATCGACGAGACCGGTTATCAGCCGCACAATATCGCCCGGCTGCTGGCATCCGACCGCTCCAGCATCATTGGCCTGGCCATCTCGAGCAGCGCGCAAGTCGTCTTCAACGATCCCTATTTTCCCGCCATCACCGAGGCGGTCTCCAAGGGGGCCGCCAGCAAATCCTTGGTTCTGTCGCTCTTTGTCTCTTATACCGATCAGCAAGGGCAGGACACGCTGGGGCGGATCCTGGCGGGCGGTCTCCTGGATGGCCTCCTCCTCACCGCTGATTACAAGGGCATTTCAGTTCTGCCGCAGTGGCGCCAGGCGGATATTCCCGTTCTCTTCATCGGGCGCCCGACCAATACAGTCGGCATAAATTATGTCGATGTGGACAATGTCCAGGGCGGCTGGCTGGCGACTTCGCACTTGATCGACCTCGGCTATGAACGCGTGGCCACCATCGGCTCGAATCGAAATGCCGCCGGCGATGACCGCGTCACCGGTTATCGAAAAGCCCTGAAGCAACATGGGCTGGCTTGGGACGAGCGCCTGGTCGCCTTTGGCGATTACTCGCCGGAGAGCGGTTATGCCGGCATGCAGGCGCTGCTTCCCTATAAGCCGCAGGCGGTTTTCGTGGCGTCGGATACGATGGCGCTGGGCGCGCTGCGGGCATTGCGCGAAGCCGGCTTGCGCGTGCCGGAAGATGTCGCCCTGGTCGGCCATGATGACCTGCCGCCCGCCGTCCAAGCCGACCCGCCATTGACCACCGTTCGGCAGCCCATCGCCCGCACCGGCCAGTTAGCGGTAGACAAGCTGGCGCAGATCATCGACGCAAGCGAGGGCACGCCGGCGGAGAATTCAGTCCTGCCAGTAAAGTTGATTGTCCGCGAAAGTTGTGGCGCGCTTCCAGCGAAATAAAAGCTGACAGCAGAGAGGAGATCCAATATTGAAAAAACATGTCCCAAGTTTTGAAACCGCTTTCAACAGCGAGGAGCGGACTAGCGTCATGGCGGAAGCGACCGCCCCTCGCGAAGCGGCGAAAGGACCGCCGCGCTCTTGCCGCTCGCTGTGAAAAAGGCTTCAAGACCCTTCGTTAGGCTAGCATCATCCAATGACAAGGAGCAGAAAATGCCAAGCAAGAAGCAGTTCACTTTATTTGTTCTTCTGAGTTTGATCTTCGCGTTGACAGCCAGTCTGGCCAGCGCGCAGGATCGCGTGCGCATCCGCTGGTATGTCGGCCTGGGCGCCGGCACGGACGCGCCGCTGGTCGCCGCCCAGGAAGAAGTCGTTGCCGATTTCAATGAATCGCAGGACGCCATCGAGCTCGTGCTTGAAATCGTCGACAACGAGCAAGCCTATGATGTACTGAGCACGCAGATCGCCGCCGGCAACGCGCCGGATATCGTCGGTCCGATGGGCATTCGCGGGCGCGCTTCCTTCCCCGGCGCCTGGCTGGATCTGACATCGCTGATCGAAGCCAACGACTATGACCTCAAGGACTTCGACCCGGCGCTGATCGACTTCTACCGCGTCGAGGGCGAGGGGCAGTTGGGCATTCCCTTTGCCGTTTTCCCCTCATTCCTGATGTATAACGTCGATCTCTTTGACGAAGCCGGCATTCCCTATCCGCCCAGCGCTTACGGCGAAAGCTACACCGATTGGGAAGGCGCCGAGCATGAATGGAATATCGGCACCCTGAGCGAAGTCGCCAAGATTCTCTCTGTCGATATCAATGGCAACGACGCCACCATGGAAGAATACGATACCGGCAATATCGTGCAATTCGGTTATGGCAGCCAGTTTACCGATGTCCGCGGCCGCGCGACGCTCTTCGGCGCCGCCAACTTTGTTGATGCCGAGGGCAACGCCGTCATCCCCGATGTTTGGCGCGAAGCCGAGCACTGGTACCACAACGCCATGTGGAGCGACTACTTCATGCCCAACGCCGTCTACAGCGGCAGCGAGATCATGGGCGGCGGCAGCGCCAACTGGTTCGACACCGGCAATATGGGCATGGTCACGATTCACCTCTGGTTCCTCGGCTGGGGCACCTCCAACCTGGACGCCGCTTGGGATTTCGCGCCCGTTCCCTCAAATAATGGCGTCGCCACCGCCAAGCTGCATGCCGATACCTTCGGCGTCATGAAAAGCAGCGAAAACCCGGAGGAAGCCTTCACTGTTTTGACCTACCTGCTGGGCGAGCGCGCGGCCGATCTGACCAGCCTCTACGGCGGCATGCCGGCCCGCCTGAGCTTGCAAGGTGACTTCATCGAGCGCACCGTCGCCGCCCAAAGCGAGGTCTACCCGAATGTCGATTGGGCCAATCTGAATTGGGATGTCGTGCTGGCCGGCTTGCAGCATCCTGACAACCCCAACCACGAAGAGGGCATGCCCAGCTTCCTGGAAGCCAGCGCCCGCTACAACGAGTACGCGCAGCTGGTGGACAACAACGGCGATGAAGACGTGGACGCCGCCCTGGATGCGCTGCGGGACGACCTGCAAGCCATCTTCGACGCCGACATGTAACGGGCATCCTGACGACAGTTTCCTTACCGGTGGCGGTCTGCTTGCGGCCCGCCGCCGGGCCTAACCCGCACACCCTAGTTGAAGGGTTCCAGTCATGGATATGTTCACTGAATTTGGCGCCGCGCGCGGGCAAGCCAGGTGGAGCATTCGCGCGGCATTGCGGCTGGCAGGCGCGCAGCGTGAAGAGGCGAAATGGGGCTTGCTCTTCATCGGCCCCTGGCTGATCGGCTTCACTTTGTTCTACCTCGCGCCGATGATCGTTTCATTTTTGTTCTCGCTTTACGATTTCACCCTTTCGGCGCCGGACGACGCCGTCTTTGTCGGCATCGACAATTGGCGGCGCATGCTGGCGGAAGATCCCAAAACCTGGGAATCACTATTTGTCACTTTCAAGTTCGCCTTGATTTCCTTGCCCATCGGCATGGTGTCGGCTTTCCTCCTGGCGGTGCTGCTCAATTCGCAGCATCTCATGGGGCGCAACGTCATGCGCACGCTCTTTTACGCGCCGACGATGGTGCCGCTGATCGCGGCGATCCTGATCTGGTCGCGCGTGTTGAATCCGCAGACGGGCTGGCTCAATCAGATGATTCAGGTCACGGGCATTCAAGCGGTCGGCATGGACGGCCTGCGCTGGCTGGATGACCCCAGCTTGATCTACATCGCCTACACCTTCATCGGTCTGTGGGGCATCGGCAATGCCATTCTGATCAATCTGGCGAGCTTGCAGGGCGTGCCCACCGAGCTCTACGAAGCGGCTTCAATCGACGGCGCCGGCTGGCTGCGGCAGTTGTGGTCGGTGACTATACCGATGGTGACGCCGGTCATCTTTTACAACCTGGTGCTGAGCACCGTTGGCCTGCTGCAATACTTCATCGTGCCCTACGTGCTCAACGGCGGCAATGGCTACCCCGAAGGCAGCACCAACTTCTATATGATCTATTTCTACAAGCAGGCCTTTCCCTTCCAGAATATGGGCTACGGCGCCACCCTCGCCTGGTTCATGTTCATCATTGGGTTGGGCATCACGATTTTCCTCTTCTGGTCCGGCCGCTTTTGGGTCTATTACGCCGGGGAGAGCAGATCATGACCGACAGCAAAGGCAAGACCCTGACGGATTATGAAATCAGTCGGCGCCGCCGCAACCTGCTGCTGCAGGCGTCGGTGACGCTCTTCGCCCTCGCCATCCTGGCGATCTATCTGATGCCAATGGCTTACGGCGTGGTCACCTCGCTGAAGTCAAAGGCGCAAACCTCCGACCCCGGCGCGCCGGTATGGCCGGCCGAGGCGCTCGCCTATGAATATGAAGGCGAAGGCTACGATGTCTTGCAAGTGCCGACCGAGAACGGCATTCGACATTGGGCGCTGGTCAAGAAGGGGCGCCGCGCCAGCCAGTTCATCGACCCGGCGAATCCGGCGGCTGGCTTGATCGATTGGGAAGGCAACTGGCGGCGGCTTGAGCCGGTGCGTGAATTCGCCGTGCAATGGGACAATTACCCGCGCGCCTGGAACACGATTGATTTCGCGCGACTGCTGGCGAACACGCTGCTATACGCCTTCGTCACGATGGTGGGCACGGTCATCTCTTCAGCATGCGCCGCCTATGGCTTCGCCCGCTTCAACTTTCCGTTCAAGAACGTGCTCTTCATGGTCATGATCGGGACTATCGTGCTGCCGCCGGCGGTGACGCTGGTGCCGAAATACGCCTTCTTCATCAATGTGCTCGATTGGGGCGGCACCTGGCTGCCGCTGATCGTGCCGGCCATGTTCGGCAACGCCTACAACATTTTCCTGCTGCGTCAGTATTTCCTGACCATTCCGCGGGAAATGGAAGAAGCGGCGCAGATTGATGGCGCCGGGCGCGTCCGCACCTTTGTCGCCGTCATCCTGCCACAAGCGGTGCCGGCGCTGACGGCGGTCTCGCTCTTCCATTTCTTCTTCGCCTGGAACGATTTCTTCGAGCCGCTGATCTACCTGGCGGGCAACCGCGAAGCCAATCCGATCACGGTCGGCTTGACGGAGTTCAATGGCCTCTACAGCTCGGAGACGCAGTTGATCCTGGCGGCGGCCGTCATCGCGATGATTCCGCCCCTGGCCATATTCTTCCTGGCCCAGCGCGTCTTCATCCAGGGCATCGTCGTCACCGGCGTCGACAAGTAAGGCGCTGGCCCGGCCGGCGGATGCCGCCCACGCACAATGCCATGCGTCTCGTCACGCAGTTGCTCCCCCTCTTTAGCTTGCTGGATGCCCGCAATAGAGATGGCGGGAGGGGGCCGGTGGCTGGGGTTGGCTAGGAAAAACGTAAACAAGAAAAGGAGGCGTCATGACAAGGAAAAAACTCGCGGCAGTTTTGATAATGCTGTCGCTGCTGTGGACTGCCGGGCTCGGCTGGGGCCAGGCTGCCGACGCGAGTGTTCTCGCGGATTACGAGCTGGACGAGCTCTTTGAAGGGCGCGACGCACACAACAACGCCATCGGTCATGCGCCTTGGGGCGATATCGCCGGCAACGTCCAGCTTTCCCTCGCTGAAATGGAACGCGCCGACGGCATATCGACTGTCCTGCAAATCGATTATGACATCGGCGCTTGGGGCGGTTTCACCCATGCCTTCACTGATGGCGAAAACTGGGTCAGCGCCGATTGGACGCCCTACAACGCCTTGCGCTTCTGGCTCCACGGCAGCAATACCGGCGCGGCTGTCCAGGTCGAAATCTTCGACAATCGCAATCCCAATATCCCCGGCGACAGCGCCGAACGCTGGTATTACCGTATCGCCGATGATTATGTAGGCTGGCAAGAATTCACCATCGAGTTCCGCAGCTTCCAGCGGCGCTCTGATTGGCAGCCGGGCGGCGCGCCCGATGATGGCCTGGGCCTGGACCTGGTGTCGGGCCTCGCTTTCGGCTTCCCCGCCGGCGTCGGCGCGCAAACCGCCTACCTCGACGATGTGCGCCTGGTCAGGCTTGATGTCCAACCTATGATGCTGGACGACTTTGAAACGGACATGCTCTTCATCGGCGCGGACGCCGACGGCAACGACATCGGTTATGTGACCTGGGGCGATACCGCGGGCAATGTCGAGCTCAGCCTCTTCACCGCCCAACGCGGCGGCCAGACATCATCGGCGCTCAACATCAACTTTGATATCGCGGCTTGGGGCGGCTTCAGCCATGTCTTCAACGATGGCGATAATTGGACGGGCATGGATTGGCGCGATTATAACGCCATCAGTTTCGCCTTCCTGGGCAACAACACCGGCGGCGTCGTCCAGTTGGAGATATTTGACAATCGCAATCTTGAGCTGGCCGGCGACAGCGCCGAACGCTGGTTCTATCGCTTTGCCGACGATGCTTACGGCTGGCGGCTGCTCGAGATCCCCTTCGTCGATTTTCAGCGTCGATCGGATTGGCAGCCGGCGGGCGCGCCTGACGATGGCCTGGGGCTCGATGCCGTGTCCGGTTATGCCTTTTCCCTGCCGGCTGGCATCGGCAGCGCCTTCGCCATCATAGACGACGTGCAATTGGTGGCCTTGCAAGGCGTCGCCTCGCCTGTTCCGGCGCCTGCTGAAGAGACGGTAGCGGAAGCCGCCCCAGCCGATTTGCCGCCGGTCCCGCTCAACGAAGCGCTGCTCGCGCCCATGCCCGCGGCCGAACCGGTGATGGTCGCCGATTATGAAAGCGGGCTCCAATATGTCAGTCAAGCGGATGGCGCCGCGATCGGCTTCGTGCCCTGGGGCGACAGCACCGCCAACGCCATCATCGGCGCCAGCCAGATATTGCCCTTCACTGAGCTGGCCATCCCCGGCGCCAGCGCGCCCAATCAGATCATGCGCATCGACTATAACATCGGCGCCTGGGGCGGCTTCACCCATGCATTCAGCGACGGCATCAGCTGGCAAAGCATGGACTGGACCGGCCACAACGCCCTGCAATTCTGGCTTTACGGCAATGACAGCGGGCGCGTCGTGCAAGTCGAGATCTTCGACAATCGCGGGCTGGACAGCAATGCCGATTCCGCCGAGCGCTTCTTCTATCACTTGCTGGACGACTACGAAGGCTGGCGGCAATTCACCATCCCCTTCGCCTTCTTCCAGCGCCGCGCCGATTGGCAGCCCGGCGGCGCGCCCGATGACGGCTTCAATCTGGATGCCGTCTGGGGTTATGCTTTTGGCTTCCCGGCTGGCGTCGGCGCGCAAACCGCTTATCTCGACAGCCTGATGATCGTCGTCGTGGATGACCCCAGTCAGATTCAAATCAGCGGGGACGACAGCGTGATCGAGTTCGACATCGACGAAAGCATCGGCTGGGACAGTCGTGAATGGCAGCTGCTCTGGTCGGATGAGTTTGACGCCGCGGCCGGCTCGCCGATCGACAGCCAGTCCTGGACCTGCGAGGTCGGCGGGCATGGCTGGGGCAATAATGAGCTGGAGTATTACACCGACCGAGTCGAGAACGCCGCCCATGACGGCGCCGGCAACCTGGTCATCACCGCGCGTGAGGAGACGCTGGACGGCTCAAGCTGCCACTACGGCGAATGCCTCTACACCTCAGCCCGCTGCATCACGCAGGACAAGGTCGAGTTCACTTATGGCCGCGTCGAGGCGCGCATCGACATCCCGAACGGGCAGGGCATCTGGCCCGCCTTCTGGATGCTGGGCGCCAACTTCCCCGAGATCGGCTGGCCCCTCAGCGGCGAGATCGACATCCTCGAAAATGTCGGCGAGAAAAACGTCGTCTACGGCGCTTTGCATGGCCCCGGCTACAGCGGCGCAGGCAACATCGGCCATGTCTATCGCGCCGATGTCAACTTCGATGAAGGCTTCCATGTCTATGCCATCGACTGGGATGAAAATGTCATCCGCTGGTATGTCGACGGCGAACTCGTCAACTTGACCAGCGCCAAAGACCTGGACGGCGCATCTTGGGTCTACGACCATGATTTCTTCCTGCTGATGAATGTGGCGGTCGGCGGTTACTGGCCCGGCAACCCGGATGAGACGACCACGTTCCCGCAGGAGATGATCGTCGATTACGTGCGCGTCTATCAGCTGGCGGAGGCGTAGCCCGTCGGCGGCGCGTTAACTGAAAAGAGCGGAGCAGCCTCATCAAATGGTGGGGCTGCTAAATCGCCCCATCCGTATAGACATCATCCACCTGCCGCAGTATCCCCAGCGGATTCCCATCCTTGAGCGCATCCGGCAGCAGCGCGTCAGGCACATTCTGGAAGGCGATGGGACGCATGAAGCGGTAAATCGCGTTCATGCCGACCGAGGTGGTGCCGGGCGCGGTCGTGGCCGGGTAGGGGCCGCCATGCTGCATCGCCCCCACAACGGCGACGCCAGTGGGGAAGCCATTCCAGATGACCCGTCCCGCCTTCTCGCGCAGTTGATGCAGCAGATCGCCGATGTCCTCCAGTTCGTCCGCTTCGGCATGCACCGTGCTGGTCAGGTTGCCTTCGAGCGCGTCGACAGTTGCGCGCAGGTCGTCGGCGTCGTCACAGACGACGAAGAGCGTGACCGGCCCGAAGTGCTCGATTTGCAGGCGGTCATCGGCGCGGATGGCGGCCGCGCTCGTGCGCATCACCGTGTTGCTGAAGCAGAAGTAATCGCTGTCGGCGATGGCGTCGCCGCCGGTCAAGACGCTGATATCGGGGTTTCTAAGGGTCTGGCCGACCGCCCCCTCAAGGCCGCGCGCGATCGTCTCGTTGAGCAGGACGCCGGCCGGCGCCGCGCTCATCTTCTCGGTCACATCGGCGATGAAACTTTGCGCCGCTTCGCCCGCTTGCAGCAGGACCAAGCCGGGATTGGTGCAGAACTGCCCCGTGCCCATTGTGACGGACGCCACCAGGCCCTCAGCGATATCATCGGCGCGCGCGGCCAGCGCGCCCGGTGTGATGACCACCGGATTGACGCTGCCCATCTCGGCGTAGACGGGGACCGGTCGCGGACGGCGGGCGGCGGCATCGTAAATCGCCCGACCACCGCGCAGCGAGCCGGTGAAGCCGACCGCTTCAATTGCCTCATGCGCCACCAGCCACTGGCCGACATCAATCCCCGCCCCCTGAAGCATGGAGAAGGACCCGGCGGGATAGCCCTGCGCCTCGACCGCGGCCTTGAGCGCCAGCGCGAACATCTCCGATGTGGCCGGATGCCCCGGGTGCGCCTTGACGACCACCGGGCAGCCCGCCGCCAAAGCCGAGGCGGTATCGCCGCCGGCCACTGCGAAGGCAAAGGGGAAATTGCTCGCCGCGAAAATAGCGACCGGCCCAACCGGAAACTGCATCTGACGAATGGACGGCTGGCCCGGCGCCTCGCTGTTGATGATGGCGCGCAGATAATCTCCTTCGCGCAGCAAGTTTGCGAAGGCGCGGAATTGCCCGGTGGTGCGGGCGCGCTCGCCAGTCAAACGGGGCAGCCCGAGGCCAGTCTCGCGGTCGGCGCAATCCAGCAGCTCGTCGCCCAGCGCTTCGATCTGCGCCGCGATTTCATCGAGGAAAGCGGCGATCTGCGCTGAGGAATAATGCCGTATCTCGTCGAATGCGGCGCCGGCCGCGGCAACTGCCCGATCGACCTCCGCCGCCGTCGCGCTGTGAAAGGGCAGGGCGGCCCGCTCCTTCCTGCGTGGATCGACGCTGAAGAAAGTCTCGGCGCCCTCCGCTGATGTCGCCCCGGCGACATAATTGTGGCCCGTGAGTTGCATGGCTGACCTCTCAGTTTCTGTTGGCGACTCTCAAATCGAGTGCATCAACTATAGCGAAAAATGCGGGCAGATCACATTCGTCGAATGGCGCCGTCGGCCGGCGCACGGTGGCATGGCGGATGCTGCCATGGCGCTTCATCAAATGCTTGCGCATGTGCAGCGAATACTCATGGCCCCGCCCGGAAACGGCCTGGGTCAAGGGCGCGCCCATCTTGATGATCGCCTCGGCGGCCCCCTTTTCGCCCCGTTGCCAGCTGTCCCAGGCCGCCAGAAAAATCTCGTTGAAGCCGACGCCGGGGATCAAGCCGGCCGCGCCATTGCGCAGCTCTTCGAGCACGGTGATCCCGCCGCCACCGCCAAACATGTGCGCGTCATCCGCCAGCAGCGGCGCCAGCGCCTTCATCTTGGCCGCCGAGCCGGGGCCTTCCAGCTTGAAGTAGCAGACGTTGGGCGCGCCCACCGCGATTTCCGCCAGCGCCTCCGCTGGCAGCTCGCTGTGGCGATACTGCGGGATATGCGGCGCCTGCTGCAGAATGATCGGGCAGTCGCTGGCTCTGCCAAGTTCGATGTAGAAATCCACCAGCGCCTGTGCGCCATTGTCCATCGTCGGTGGCGGCAAAGCCATCAACGCGGCCGGTTGGTATTGTGCCAAAGCCCGCGCCTGCTGCAACGCCGCTTCGCTGCTGTTGGGCGCGATGCCAATGATCAAGGGCAGGGCGCCCGCCAATTCGCTGGCGACGATCGCGACCGTCTCCAACCGCTCCGCATCAGTCATCTTGTAGGCTTCGCTGGCGAAACCGTTGATGCCGATGGCATGCACGCCGCCGTCGACTTCGAAGCGCAGGATGGCGCGCAGGCCGTCAGCGTCAATGCCGCCGCTTTCATCAAAGGGCGTGAACAAAATAGGAGCGATGCCGTCTAACATGGAATAGTCTACGATTGAGTCAATAATTTGATCATTTTACCACAGTCCCTCGCAAGTCACGGTTCGCCTAACACAAAGTAATAAACCCGCGACATCAGGAGTCCGTAGGGGCGAGCCATTGGGTCGCCCGTGATAATGATTGCACGCGCATTAGGGCGAGCCACCGTCTCGCCCCTACGGATTTGCTTATTCAAACTGCGGAATCTCGACGCGGGCGCCGCCATTCATCGCCGATTCGTGGGCGCAGACGCCGGCGGCGGTCCAGGCGGCAGTCGTCAGCGCGTTTGGCCAAGGCTCGCGCTCTTCGATGATGCTGCTGACGAATTCATGCACCAGATGCGGGTGCGAGCCGCCATGCCCGCCACCCTGCAAGAAGGACAGATGCGCCTGTGTCTCGTCGTAGACGCCCTGCTGGGTGAAACGCGCGATCGCCGCCGGCAGCAGATCTTGACGATCGGGCACATCCAGGCGCTCGCTGGTGATGTCGTTGCCGCGCCCCCATTGGGTGACCACCGGCTTCATGCGGAAGACAACCGGCGGCTCGTCCTCAATCTGCTCCCATTCAAAGGTCGCCTTCTCGCCATAGATGTTGAAGCTCTCGGTGTAGCCGCGCGCGGTGTGGAAGAGGCTGCGCGTGACCTCGGCCGACAGCGGCGGATCGCTGCTGAGTTCGTAGATGGCGGTTTCAATGGGGAAGGGATTGCCATACTGCTCGTGCAATTCGGCGCGCATCACGCCCGAGCCGAAGCAATGCACCGCCTTCGCTTGCGTCCGCGCCAGCGCCAGCACCGGCGAGACGGCGTGCGTCGCATAATGCATCGGCGGCAAGCCCATCCAATAGGGCGGCCAGTATTCCATGTCCTGGTAATGGGCGCCGCGCAAGAATTGGATGCGCCCGATCTCGTCCCGCTTGATCATCTCCTGCACATGCAGAAAACGCCGCGTGTAAACGGCCGTCTCCATGCCCATATAGTTCACTCCGCTTTCGCTTTGGGCTGCGACGATCGCTTCGAGGTCGGCGATGCTGGTCGCCATCGGCACGGTGCAGGCGCAGTGTTTGCCCGCCTGCAATACCGCGACCGTCTGCTCGGCATGGAGTGGGATGGGGGTGACCAGGTGCACGGCATCGACGGAATCGTCAGCGAGCACGTCGACCAGGTCGAGGACGCGTTTCTCAACGTCAAAGCGATCGCCGATTTTCTGCAAGACCGCCGGATCGGAGTCGCAGATGGTCAGGCTCTCGACGTTGGGGTGGTGCAGGTAGATGGGCACAAACTCGGCGCCGAAGCTGAGCCCGGCGAGCGCGACCTTGATTTTGCGAGATTCGGACATCGTCGTGTTCTCCTTGATTTGGCATACGATACGGGCGATTCACAGAATCGCCCCTACAATGTCCTTATATATAGTTAACTGTAGGGGCGACTCTGTGAGTCGCCCACCAGTACTTCAAAATGTGCCTTAATGCTAGCCCTGCACCGCGCCGAAGGTGATGCCCTCCACCAACTGCCGCTGCGTCAGCATCAGCAGCGGCACCAGCGGCAGCAAGACAAACATGCCGGCCGTCGCCACCAGATCGAGATTGCTCGAGTTATAGTCGGCTTCGCGCGGCGGGATCGTATACAGCTTGGTCGTGAGGACTTGGGTATCCGGCGATGTCGACAAGGTAAAGACGAACAGGAATTCGTTCCAGCCGCCGATGAAGAGCAGCAGGAAGCTGACGAAGACGCCCGGCATGGCAATGGGCATGATGATGCGGAACAGGGTCATGAACCGCCCGGCGCCATCAATGGCGGCCGCGTCGTCTAGCTCGCGCGGGATGCCGTTGAAATAGGCGAATTGCAGCAAGGTGGCCAGCGGCATGCCGCCAGCGGTGAAGACGAGTATGAGTCCGATATGCGTATCGAGCAGGTTGAACTGAAGATAAGCGATGAAAATGGGTCCCAGCGTGACCATGGCCGGAACCGCCATGCTGGCGACCAGCAAACCGTACATGAATGTGCGCCCGCGGAAGGTCCCACGGCTGAATGCGTAAGCCGCCATCGCGCCCAGCACGGTCGCCGCCAAGCCCGAGCCGCCCGCCAAAATAAACGTGTTGCGCAGCGTCAACCCAAAGTCCCACGCCCGCGCCATGTAGGGATAATTCTCCATTGTCGGGTAGCGGGGAATAATCGTGGCCGGGATGCGGTTGACCTCGGCGACTGACTTGAATGAGGTCAACGCCATAAACAGCACGGGAAAAACCAGGCCGACCAAGACGACGACCAGCAGGGTGTATAGCAAGGCATTTCGTAGACGCCGCCGTCGATGAATCATCAGATCTCTCGCGAACGATACAGCAGCCAGGCGAAAATGGCGCCGATGGCGATGGTCAGCAAAAGCAGCACGATATTGACCGCGGAGCCGTAACCGTAGCGCAGCTGCTGAAAGAAGCGCTCGAAGGCATAGAGCGCCAGGGTCTTGGTGGCGCTGCCCGGTCCGCCGCGCGTCAAGCCATAAATCTGCTCGAAGGTCTGCACCTCGGCCATGGCGCGCAGCAGCAGCACGAGGTAAATCGCTGGTTTGAGCAGAGGAAGCGTCACATACCAGAAACGCTGCAGGGAATTGGCGCCATCGACTGCGGCCGCTTCCAGCACTTCTTTGGATAGCGAGCCGATCGCCGCCATGAAAATCAGCGCAACCCAGCTTACGTTCTTCCACACCGTCATGGCGATGACGGAGAAGCGCGCCGTTTCGGCATCGCTAAGCCAGCGCACGGCGGCGTTGCCAAAGCCCAGCTCTTGCAGAATCGCGTTGAGGATGCCGCCGTCTTCAAAGTAGAGAATCCGAAAGGCGACCGCCGCCAGCATGGGCGCGACCACCCAAGGCAGTAGCATGATGAAATTGCTAAGCCAGCGCAAGCGCAGGTTCTGCATCAGGAGCACGGCGATGCCCAAGCCGATGGCGGTTTCGGCCACCGCGGAGGCGCCGGTGTAAAGCAGGGTCCAGCCCAGGCTGCCGATGAGGGTGGCGTCTCGCGTGAGGCTCTCGTAGTTGCGCAGGCCGATGTATTTCCCGCCCATGATGGTGCGATTGGTGAAGCTGATCAAGACCGTCTGAATGATTGGGATGACGGTATAGATCATGCGCAGCAAAAATGCCGGCAGCACCAGCACGTAAAATACGGCGTATCTGCTGGCGAATAGGTCTTGCAGACGGCTATGCGCCTGTGGCGTCGCTTTGGCTTGCGCCATTGCGGTTTTCCTGTGGCTCGTTCCCAAATCACGCAGGGGCGGTATTCTACCCCTCCCCCCAGCCCCCTCACCAACGCATTAGGGAGGGGGAGCGCCGCGGGCGAAGATGGTGGTCTCTTTCCACATCCGTACGATGTCGCGTAGGCGATCCCCGTGACAAGTTTCTCCGGAAGTCTCCCCCCATAGCTAAGGGGTCGCGTAGACACTGACCCGTCGGGGGAGATTTAAGGGGGGTTGAAAAGCAACCTATTCCGCTTGCCTGATGATCGTGTGCTCTTCTTGCAGCCACTGGAAGGCTTGGTCTACATTGCGTTCGCCAGAGAGGATCGACTCCCCGAGCTGGTCAAACATGGACCAGAGCTGCGACACTTGCGGATTGTTCACAATCGGATAGCGGAATTGCGCGCCGTGCGTAATCTCGCCCCAAGACGGATTCGTCAAGCTCAAGATCGGGATCTGGGCGACGACCTCTTCGTCTTCAAAGAGCGACTTCAAACCGGGCATGACGTTCACCAGCGCGACGGCTTTCAGTTGGTCGTAAGAACCCAGGAACTCAAGCACTTCTCTCGCTTGCTCACGCTTTTTCGAGGCGGTTGGGATCGAATAGCCCCAGCCATGGATCAGCAGGCTATCGTTGGCGGGTCCCATCGGGAAACGACCCCACGCGAGATTGTCCTCGGTCACGGAGGTATCAACCGTACTGGTGATATTGTTATACATACCTTCGTAACCCCACACCATGCCCGCTTTGCCGCCGGCCATCAGCCCGATGACCTCGTTCCAGCCTTCGTTGATGGTGGATGGCGGCGTGATTTCGTAGTCGTTGACCCAGTCATACATCCACTGGAGCGCGGCTCTGGTGGCGTCGTCATCGAGCGCCTGCAGATCGGCGCCCGTATGGTGCAGCGCCAACAGCACGGTATTGAAGGCGTGCCCCCCGCCGCCCAGTGGACGCCAGCCCCAAACGCCGGCTTCCTGGTCGGTGGCGGCTAATCCAGCGGAGACAAAGTCATCCCAAGTCGCTGGGTGTTCCGGTACCAGGTCGGTGTTGTAGAAGAAGGGCGTGGCGCCCATGAAGTAGAAAATTCGGAAAACACCGCCCATCGCATTGTCCAAGACGTTTACACTATCGGTGAGGTCATCGGCATTGTCGGTATAGGCATTCAAATCGCTCAGGTCGAGCGCCCAGCCATTGATGCCATACATGCCGCCCAGCAGGTCGTCGAGGAACATGATGTCGGCGTGGGAATAACCGGTTTGACCCCAGAGCGTGTACTTCTGCATCACATCGCTCCAGCTCCCCGTTGGCAAACCCTCCTGAATGATCTTAATCCCGGTCGCTTCCTCAGCCGCTTTATACTGCGCCTCCCGGAATTCCCCGCCCCAGCCGACGAGGTTGATCTCGTGGTTGTCGGCGCGGACGATGTTGGGGAAGTGCGGCAGCAGCGAGCTGGCCGCGACGGCGCCCGCCCCTTTCAAGAATGTACGTCGAGAAATATCTTTGACTCTACTCATTTTCTAGCTACTTTAGGAAATTTATCGAGAATCGATTATGTATTGCAACTGAACCAATTCTACCCCCCCCCCTTGGTGAAAAAGCAAAACTTTCAACGATGAAGCCCGGGCGGTTCAGCGCAACGCCCCTACTTACGTTGCGGGCAACTAACCCCATCCCCCGGCCTCTTCCCGCCATCTCTATGGTGGGCATCCGACGAGTCAGGGAGGGGAGCTACGACGCAGCAGGACGCAAGGTATTTTGCGTGGGCGGCGGCAATGTGGCGCGTTTGTCTACAGGATTTCGTCATAAGAGAAGCCCCCCGTCGGTTAGGTTTCGGTTTGAACTTTGTCCGTCTCTGTCCATTTGCGGACAAAGAAAAAACTTTTTCGGACAATACGGACAAAGTGGACAAAGAATCAGGCGGAATTGGAATGGCGTGGTGGATTAGGCGTATGCTGTCGGCTTTCTGTTTGTTTTGGTTCGGGTATTTGCGGGGCATGGATTTTCCCGTTGGTCTGAATTGCAGCAAAATTAGTACATTAGTTCTTAGCTGTCAAGCTTGAAGATGTGGAGGTCATGCATTCTTTTCGCTTGAAACAAACGAAACTTTACCACCCGGGGGTCGCCCTCATTTGACAGCCCATCGCATAGCTATTATGCTTGGCTTCGACCCGGTCACAATCGACTAGCGCCAATCCTTGACGGAGAACGCAATACGATGAAGGCACTCACTCTTAGCGCCGAATGGGCGCCCAAGCCCGGCTACGATATGTCCGCTAGCGAACGCGAGCTGCGCCGGCCGCGCAACGGCAACATGACCTGGAAGTCGCCCGCCCTTGAGCTGGGCGATGCGGATGACCCGACCCTGCAGCCCGACCAGGTCATGCTGGAGATTGCGGCAGTCGGCATTTGCGGCTCGGACATGCATATGTACGAAGCTGGCACGGACGGCTATATGATCTATCCCGGCCTGGTGCATACGCCCAATATCCTCGGGCACGAGTTCGCCGGCCGCATCCTCGAAGTCGGCGCCGCGGTAAAGGACCTGCAAGTTGGTGATCTCGTCGCCGTTGAGGAGATTCAGTGGTGCGGCGAATGCACCGCTTGCCGGCGCGGCTTCGTCAATCACTGCCTCGATATTGAAGAACTCGGCTTCACCATCCCCGGCGCGATGGCGCAATACCTGCCCGTGCGCGCCAAATATTGCTGGAAGCTGGACGAGGTCGCCGAGCGCTACGGCGAAGAAGAAGCGCTGGTCATGGGCGCCATGGTCGAGCCGACCGGCGTCTCCTATCAAGGGCTGTTCAACCGCCTGCGCAACTGGCAGCCGGGCAACAATGTCGTCATCTTCGGCGCGGGACCGATCGGGCTGGCTGCAGAAGCCCTGGTCATCGCCGCCGGCGCCGGGCAGGTCATCATGTTCGATCCATCCGCCAGCCGCCGCGCTATCGCCATGAACATGGGCGCGTCAGCCGCCTTGGATCCCGTTGGCATTGACCTCGACGACGCCATCATGGAGCATACCTTCGGGCGCGGCGTCGACTACGTGGTGGAATGCGCCGGTTTCGCTGACAGGACCATCGAGCCGCTGGACCGCTGCCTGGCGGTGAACGCCTCCATCATCGATATCGGCATGGGCGGCGCCAACCCGACCGTGCCCATCGTCGCCTACAAGCGCATGGGCGTGCAGTACGCCGGTTCGCTCGGGCACGCCGGCGGCCCCTTCATGCACGTCATCCGGCTGATGGCGGCGGGACGCATCGACATGCGCAAAATGGTCAGCGCCCGCCTGCCCCTTGACGACGCGCTTGCCGCTTTCAAACGCCTGGAAAGCCGCCAAGACGCCAAGATCATCTTGCAGCCAAATTAATTTTCACCATGTACGTGTAGGGGCGACCAACCTGGTCGCCCGCCGGAATACAAAAATGTAGGGGCGACACTTGTGTCGCCCTTCTACGCCCATATACATATGTCGAATTTCGCATGACTGATTGCTGTCTTCGTGGTATATCATGTATACAGTCATATAAGGCGAAATAGGGACTCACCAATATGCCTTACGACTTTGAAGTATCCGCCACCAATTGTGAACTCGCGCGGGAGATCTTGAACGTGGGCATGGACGCATGGACGGCGGCACGCGACTGGGCGAGGTCATACAGCTATGACTGCGTCGAGTACGTAATTCAAACGCCGTCGGCTTCGCAGATATTTTTGACCCTCTATCTCGCCGGGCTGATACCGGCCATCATTGGCTGGGCTGTTCTCTATCGCCGAGGAGCGTCACCCGATGAGTTGTTCAAGTGGGGCATTTGCTGCGTTCTCCTACCTGGCATTGGTCCATTTGTCGCGCTATTGGGCTTTCTTCACTTGTCCGGGGACTTCGGACGGTTCCCGGTAGCTGGCAGTATGCAGGAAGTGGACGGTCGAAATGCCGACAATTCATATTGAACTCTCGGGTTTGAATTGTCGAATAGTTCAAAGCATCTTTGATGCGGCATTTGAGGAACTGAGTTACGCGCTATCGAAAGTCGTCGATGCCGTTTACTATTCGTGCGAAGTGGCAGGCGTCAAGTCCGCGTGGGGTGAGTTTCATCCCGGCATTTACTCTCCCCCGCCCTCTATCTGGCAGGAAATTCTTGGACTGTATGTCCTTGGCCTGATCTTGCTTTTCATAGCATGGTACTTTCTGTACAGCAGACGATCATCCTCGCGCGACGTATTCTACTGGGGTGCGCTCGCGCTGATCGTGCCGATCCTGGGTCCTCTGGTTGTAATGCTGTTCTATCGATTCGCGGCGCGGAACGATGGGTGACGGCATCCTGATCCTCGGCGGCATCGCCTTCTGGATACTCGCCGGCCTTTGCGCATTCCGGCGCGACCTCGTCTGGCGGCTCTACTCGCTTGAACCCCGCTGGCGCCTGGACAACCCCGAACGCAGCGACGCCTGGGACGCCAAGACGAAACGCTCGGCTTATATCTTCGCGCTGCTTGGCATCGTATTTGTGGCGCTGGGTGTGATGATTTGACGGGCGAGTCACCGCCGACGGTCAGTGTCTACGCGACCTCGCCCCTACATTTAGGCGTTTGGGCGGGCGATCTAGTTGGGCGCCCCGATATTCTCAATCTCTGTAGGCGGCGACCCTCTGTGCCTCTGTGTCTCTGTGGCGAAAATGAAACTGCACCGGCGGAGTGTTAAGTCACCGCAACCGCGCCCAAATTGTGATACAGCCGCACCGCCGCCTTCAGCGATGTATAAAAGCTGTCCAACTTCAGGTACTCGTTAGGCGAATGAATGCCCTCGCCCTCGCCGTAGGCAAAGGCCGTGATCGGCAATCCAATCAGCCGATTGAAGACGCCCAGAATCGGGATCGAGCCGCCAGTGCGCACGAGCTGCGCCCGTTTGCCGATCGTCGCTTCAATCGCCGATTGCACCGCTTCCAGCCAGGGACCCTCGGTGACCAGCTCGAAGTACCAGGCCTCTTCGCCGAGCTGGCAGTCGACCTGAACCGTGTCGGTCGAAAAGCCCTCGACGTATTCCTTCAGCGCTGCTGAAATCGCGCTTGGATCCTGATCGGGCGCCAGGCGCATCGTCACTTTGAAGCCGGCCTCCGCCGGGATGATGGTCTTGTTGCCGGGTCCCTGATAACCGCCCCACATGCCGGTGATATCACAAGTCGGGTAGACCGTCGCCCGCTCCGCCGCCGGCGCGATTGAATCCCCCCAGAAGCGTTCAACCCCGGCGCCGCTCAGAAGGGCCTCCTCTTGAAAGCCCGCCTGGATGCGCGCCTTCTCCGTCTCGCTGGCTTCCCGCAGGTCATCATAAAAGCCCGGCGCCTGGATGCGCCCGTCGCGGTCATGGAAGGCGCCGATGATCCGCCCGGCGACATGCAGCGGATTCTCCACCAGCCCGCCATAGAGCCCGGAATGCAGATCGGCGCTTGGCCCGCTGACCCGCACTTCGGCCGTCACCATGCCGCGCCCGCCATAATGGTACTTTGGGCTGTCCGGCGACAAATCGCCATCGCAATTCAGAAGCACATCCGCATTCAGCCGCGCCTTGTTCGCCTTGACAAATGCCTCGATGCTGGGCGAGCCCGATTCTTCTTCGCCTTCGAACATGATCTTGACGTTGACCGGCAGCGCGCCCGTCGTCCGCAGCAGCGCTTCAAAGACCTTCAAATTGCCCCAGACGCCGGCTTTGTTGTCGCTGGCGCCGCGCGCGACCATCCTGCGATCTTTGATGACGCCCTCGAATGGCTCGGTCTCCCAAAGCGGCAGGGGATCAACCGGCTGCACATCGTAATGGGCGTAGACGAGCACCGTGGGTTTGTCCGCGCCCGCCTTGAGCCATTCGCCGTAGACGACCGGATGCCCCGCGGTCGCGATCGCCTCGCAATTGTCAAAACCCAGCGCCTCCAGCTGCCCCACGATCCAGTCAGCGCAGGCGCGTACGTCAGCGGCCCGCGCCGGGTCGGCGCTGATTGAGGGAAAACGCAGCAGGGCTTTGTAATCCTCCATCATTGTGTCCTGCGTCTCCTGCAGAAAGTCGATTGTGTTTTGCATGCTGTCCGCCATGTTCTTCCCTCTTCAGTCTGTCACTAAGCTGCCGACAAATATAACGCATTGCCAGCAATAATTCCGCCGCCAATCAGATTCGGGGACTGCTGAATTCAGAGGCCATGAAAACCACGCGGGGCAAAGAAGAAAACGCTGTGCCCTCTGTGCTTAAAGGGCCTGTGTTGTATTCGCCAAGTGGGGGATACGACAATGTTAACAGCTCGGTTAGATTTCCATGCTAAGCTAATATGAAGGGTGACTGGCAATCGAAAGCAAATCCAAGCCAGCCTAAAAGTCAACCTCGCTAGAAGACTTCCCCTCCTTGACTCGTCGGGGAGGGGCCAGGGGAGGGGTTGTAAGAAAGATGGCCAAAGAACGAAACATCCTCGTTGTCGATGATGAGCGCACGATCCGCGAGGTGCTGCGGCGCTATCTTGAGCTGGAAGGGTTCTCCGTGACCGAAGCGGAGACCGGCCCGCAGGCGCTGTCCATTTTGCAGGACAGCCGGCCCGACCTAATTGTGCTTGATGTCATGCTGCCCGGCGTGGACGGCTTCTCGATCACGCGGCGGCTGCGGCATGCCGCGGATTACCAGCCCCTGCAGGTAGATGGCGATATCCCCATCATCCTGCTCACAGCGCGGACCAACGAAGTCGATCGCGTCTCCGGCCTTGAGCTGGGCGCCGATGACTATATCACCAAGCCATTCAGCCCGCGCGAATTGGTGGCGCGCGTGAAGGCGGTGCTGCGGCGCAGTACACCGGCCGAAATCGAAAGCGAAAGCCCGGTCGAAATAGGCGCCCTGTCCCTTGACCCGCGCAGCCGTTCCTTCAGCGTCGAAGGGGCGGATGTGTCGCTGACCGCCAAAGAGTTTGATCTGCTCTGGTTCCTGCTGCGCCATCCGCGCCAGGTCTTCACCCGGCAGCAGCTGCTCGACCAGGTTTGGGGCTACGAGTTTTATGGCGACGAAAGCACGGTGACGGTCCATGTGCGCCGCCTGCGCGAAAAGCTGGAGCCCAACCCGAGCAAACCGAGCTACATTCTGACCGTCTGGGGCGTGGGCTACAAATTTGAAGAGCCGACCGCTGACCCGCAGCAGACATAGGGGCGAGCCAGTGGGTTGCCCGCCGGCAAAAGGGAGACGCATGTCCGGCAATGCTGATACGCCCGATTAGCGAAAGCGATTTGCGCAATGGACCTCAATCACAGGCTGTCGCGGAATCCCGTCCTCATACTGCTGATCATCCTGCTAATTCCCATCGCCGGCACCTTGTTCAGCGAACTGATCATGTTCGACCTGCCCGGCAACGAGGTGCAGGACCTGGTGGCTTTCATGACCGTCACCGGCCTCACCAGCTCCCTGCTGTCCTACGCCTTTTACCGGCTGGGGGTTCTGGAGTGGTTCCGCAGTTTGCGCTGGGCGATCTGGATGGTCATCGCGCTGCTGGTTTTGATGATCTTCCTCAACGTCTGGGTGATCGCGCGTTTCACCTTCATTCAGCAGCATTATCTGGCCCTGACGTCGGTGCTCCTGGTCTTCGCCGGCCTCTCGGCGCTGACTATCGGTTTCTTCGCCTCCAAAACGATGACCGATCGACTAAGCAAGCTGAGCGATGCCACCCAGTCGCTCGCCGACCGTGATTTCACAACGCGCTTGAATATCGCCGGCAATGACGAAATCGCTCAGTTGGCCAGTACATTCAACGCCATGGCCCGCAGTCTGGAAGAAGTCGAAGAACAGAAACAGCAGCTTGAACAGACCCGCCGCGACCTGACCGCCTGGGTCTCCCACGATTTGCGCACGCCGCTTGCCTCAATCCGCGTCATGGTCGAAGCGATGCTCGACGGCGTCGTGGATGACGAAGAGACCGTGCGCCGCTATCTCGATAACAGCAGCGCCGAAATTGAACACCTCAGCAGCCTGATTGATGACCTCTTTGAGCTGGCCCAGCTTGATGTCGGGCACCTGCAAATCAATATCCAGCCGGCCTCGCTTCCCGACTTGATATCGGACACGCTGGGCAGCATGCGGCTGAAGGCGGAGCAGCGCGGCATCGAACTAAAGGGCGAAGTATCCGACGATATAGACATCGTGCTGATGGCGCCGGACAAGATTCAGCGCGTATTATCGAACTTGGTCGACAATGCCATCAAATATGCCGACAGCGGGCTGCGCGTCACCTTGCGCGCCTGGCGCGTCGGCGGTGAAATCCGCATTGACATCCACAACAGCGGCTCCTACATCCCGGAGGCTGTGCTGCCTCGCTTGTTCGAGAGCTTCTATCGCGGCGAAGGCTCACGGGCGCGCGACGACGATGGCGCGCGTGGCACCGGCCTGGGTTTGGCCATCGCCCGCGGTTTCATTGAAGCGCATGGCGGCCGCATCTGGGCGACCAGCGCAAAGGACCAGGGCACGATATTCAGCTTCTCCCTGCCACAAGGGTCCGCTCATTCCACCAAGGCGTAACAAGCATCCAGCCGCAGCTCCAGCAACTCGATCCCGTGCGCTTGCATGAACTCCCGCGATGGCGCGGTATGCGCCCAGCTTGCGCCGATGATCACCTTGGGAATCTGATAACGCACGATCGCCCCGGCGCACATCAAGCAGGGGAAGGCGGTGGTATAGAGCACCGTATCGGCATAACTCTCCTGCAAGCCGGCCGCCTTGATCGCCTCCATCTCGCCATGGCTGAGCGGGTCATTGTTCTGGATCATCAAGTTGCGCCCGCGCCCGATGACCGCGCCATCCCGAACCAGCGCCGCGCCAAATGGGCTGCCGCCCTCGGCTTTGGTGGCGCGCGCTTCTTCTATCGCTATCGCCATGAACTCGTCCATCAGCAATCTCCCTCGCGCTAATCCCCTCGCAGGGCTTGTCGCAATCGCCAGATTCAATCGATACCGCGATTCTACCGCAGGCGCGGCAGAGTCCGATTACATGATAACGTCGCCACGCAATCTATGCTATAATCACAGTACTGACCAGTCAGTATTGTGAGCTGTCATGAGCAATCCAAAGGCCGACACCCGCTCCACCCGCGACCGAATCCTCGACGCCGCCCTCAACATCTTCAGCGCCAAAGGCTTCCACGATACCAAACTAGATGAAATCGTCGCCGAGGGCGGCATCAGCAAGGGCTCCATCTATTTTCACTTTCCCAATAAAGAGAAGCTCTTCATCGCCCTGGTCGATCAATTCGCCGATGTGATCGAACGGCGCGCCCGCGAAGCAATTGACAGTGAAGCGCCGGGCATCGCCCGCGTCCAGGTCGCCCTCGAGTCGGTCCTCGAGACCTTCGGCCGATACCGGCGGCCGGCCAAGCTGCTCCTGGTACAGGCGGTTGGCCTGGGCTCGGTCTTCGAGCGCAAGCGCATGGAAGTCACTGACCGATTCGCACTCTTGATCAAGACCTATCTGGATGAAGCTGTCGCCGATGGCTCCATCGCGCCCGTCAATACGCATATTGTGTCGCATGCCTGGATGGGCGCTATCTACGCCGTCGTCATTCAGTGGGTCTACACCAGCGAACCGGCCAAAGAGGAAATCATGGAAACCTTGCTGCCGCTGCTGCTGAAGAGCGTCGACTACCAGGATTGAGCTATGGACGCAACTGCATGGCTCCAGCAACGCTATGGCCGCCTGCTAAGCTGCAGCCTGCCTTGCGCTGGCATCAGCTTCGAACAATTCCTGGCCGCCGCTGATGGCGGGGCGCGCGTCTACTGGGAGAACCGCGCCGAGCAAATCGCATTCGCCGGCGCCGGCGCCGCTGTCGAGCTCATGGCCTGGGGAACTGATCGCTACAAGAAGATCCAGGACGACGCGCGCGAACTCTTTGCCGGCGCAACGCTGGATGGGCAAGGCGGCGCGCTGGCCGGCCCGCGCTTGTTTGGCGGCTTCGCCTTCCGCAGCGATTTCACGCCCGATAATACCTGGTCCATCTATAGCCCGGCCTACTTTCTGCTGCCGCATTACCAACTGCTGAAGAGCGGCGATCAAGCCTGGCTGACGATCAATACACAGATTCCGCTGGATGAAAGGCCTGAGTCCGCGATTCCTGATCTGCTGGCGGCCCTGCGCGGCAAGATCGCGCACTTGCGCGCCGATACGCAGCCGACCGGCGCGGACGGGCAAAGCAAGCTCCTGAGCATCGATTACCCGATGACTTACCCGGCCTGGGAACGGATGCTCAAGGACGCGACCAAGCGCATTCATGCCGGCGCGCTGCGGAAAATCGTGCTGGCGCGGGCGGCCGAATTGCGCTTCGCCGAGCGCCCAAAACTGCTGCCCATTCTGCGGCATCTGGCGCTGCGCTACGCCGATTGTTATCGCTTTCTCTTCGAGCCCCGCTCGCGTTACGCCTTCTATGGCGCGTCGCCGGAATTGCTGGCGTCGGTAAATGGCCGGGCGCTTTCGACGATGGCGCTGGCCGGCAGCAGCGGACGCGGCGACACCGACGAAACCGATCGACGCCTTGGCCAAGCCTTGCTTGATAGCCCCAAAGAGCGCCAGGAGCATGACATCGTCGTCGACAGAATGCGGGCGCGCCTGGCGCCATTGACCGATACGCTGGCGGTCGCGCCGCCGAGCTTGCTCAAACTGAGCAATATCCAGCACATCAACACGCCCATACAGGGCCAGCTGAAACAGCCTGCCGGCATTCTGCCGCTGCTGGAAGTCCTGCATCCGACGCCGGCCCTGGGTGGCGACCCGCGGCCGGAGGCCATGCGCCTCATCCGCGAGCTGGAGCCGATCCCGCGCGGTTGGTATGGCGCGCCCGTCGGCTGGATCGATGCCCGCCTGGATGGTCAATTCGCTGTCGCCATCCGCTCGGCAGTTGCCCAGGAGGCGCGCGCCTGGATTTACGCCGGCGCTGGCATCGTCGCCGACAGCCAGCCCCAGCGCGAGTGGGTAGAAACCGAACTGAAATTCCGCCCCATGCTAGACGCGCATGGCTGGCTATGACCACCGCCAGCTGGCAGAAGCATTTGCCACAGAGGCACAGAAGAATGCACAAACCTCGGTCCGCCACTAAAATGCTTCTGGATTGGCGTGAAATGCCATGGTGCAGAATGCTTCTCTTTTCTATGAACCCACTAAATTCCGTCTTCAATCCTATCGTAATCTGTAGGGGCGACTCGGTGAGTCGCCCGAAAGCGTGCTCTATGGAAGGGACGGGCGTTTCAGCGAAACGCCCCTACAGAATCCCAATTCGCGGGTGCAGCATTCTGTGTGAACCGAGTCCTGATTAGCGAGAGGCTGTGGCGAGATAAAATGCCCAACCCAAACACGCTCTACGCCAATACATTCGTCGACGCCCTGATAGCCGCCGGCTTGAAGCGCGTCTGCCTGGCGCCCGGCTCACGGCATACACCGCTGGTCCTCGCCTTGGCGCGGCATCGGCGCGCCATCGACCTGTTCTCCCACCTCGACGAACGCAGCGCCGCCTTTTTCGCACTGGGCCTGGCCTTGGCGTCGGACGAACCGGCCGCGGTCGTCTGCACATCTGGCTCGGCAGCGGCCAATTTCTTCCCCGCCATCGTCGAGGCGCATCAGTCGCGCGTCCCCCTGATTGTACTGACAGCCGATCGGCCGCCTGAGCTGCGTGCCAGCGGCGCCAACCAGACCATCGACCAGGTCAAAATCTTCGGCGACTATGTCAACTGGTTCTATGACGCGCCACTGCCCGAAGCCGACCCGCCCCCGGTCGCCCTGCGCAATCTGCGCACGCTGGCCGCCCGCGCTTATGACATCGCGGCGAGACAGCGCGGCGTCACCCATATCAATTGGCCTTTCCGCAAGCCCTTTGAACCGGGCCTTGACGATGCAGCGCTTCTCGCCATCGACAAAACGCCGCCAACCCAATTCGCTGAGCCGGCCAGGGCGGACAATAGCGGGCTGCCGGCCCTGCTGACCGAGGACCTGCTGGCGCGGCCGGGCATCATCTACTTCGGGCATGGCAGCTGCCGCAGCAAAGCCGAGCGGGAGAGGCTGCTGCCTTGGGCCAGGCGCCTGTCGGCTATCAGCGGCTTCCCCATCTTCGCCGAGTTCACGTCAAACATGCGCTGCCCGGGGGCGATCGGCACGTATGAGAGCTTCATGACATCGGCGGCGGTCGACCTCAGCCAGGTGGAAGTCCTGCTCCGTTTCGGCGCGCCGCCGCTTTCCAAGGCGATGCAAGACTTCCTCGGAGGCGCCAGCCTGCGCCATCACATCCACTGCAGCCGCGCCGGCGAATGGGCTGACGACAGCCATAGCGTCACAGAGCGCCTGAGCATCGAGCCGGCGACGCTCGACAGCAAGGAGTGGGACGCCTTCGCGCCCGGGTCAAAACGCAAGGGCGCCTGGGGCAAATATCTGGTCAAGGCCGATAGCGTGGCGCGCCAGGTCATCGCCGACGAAATTGAGCATGGCCCCTGGTTTGATGGCGCCGTGCTCTATGATGTTGCCGACTTGACCCCGGCCGGCGCAGCGCTCTTCGCCGGCAACAGTTTGCCCGTGCGCCATCTCGATCAGTTCGGCCTGCCAAGCGGCGCGCCTTTTATCGCCTATGCCAATCGCGGCGCGTCCGGCATAGACGGCAATGTGTCGACCGCCATCGGCATCGGCGCGGCTCAAAAGGGCTCGCCACTGGTGGCGGTTCTGGGCGATATCACGCTCTACCATGATATGAACGGCCTGCTGGCGCTGCAGCGCTGCGGCGCCCCGGCGACGATTGTGCTGCTGAACAACGAGGGCGGGGGCATCTTCCATCGCCTGCCCGTGCGCGCATTCGAGCCCCACTTCAGCGACTACTTCATCACCGCCCACGGCCTGGATTTCGCGCGCGTCGCCGCCCTTTACCGCTTGAACTATGTACGCGCCGAAGACCGCGCCAGCTTCCACCAAGCCTTCACCAACGCAGTCGGCGGAAACGAAGCGACCGTGATTGAGGTGCGAACCGATGCCGTCGCTGATCTGCAACGGCGGAATGACATTATGGCGGCCGTGCATGAGCAACTGAAGTCGCCAGCCTTATAGGGGCGAGCTACCAGGTCGCCCGCTTGCAGGCTATCATACGCATTTGCTCTGTGTACGGCCGAGACGAGTCTCGCCCCTACAGATCTCGCATTAACCGGAGATTGCATTTATCAGGACTGTCAAAAGAGAGAACAGGAGACAATTCATGGTGACGAGCAAAGAAGAGCAGGCGCAAATCAAAACCGCAGACTTGATGCGCCTGGCCGACTGGACCGAAGTCAAAGCCTACGACGACATCACCTATCACAGAGCCGACGGCATCGCGCGCATCGCCTTTGACCGGCCGAATATCCGCAACGCCTTCCGCCCCAAGACCATTGACGAGATGACCGAGGCCCTGCTGCACGCCTGGCACGATGGCGAGGTTGGCGTCTTGTGGATCACAGCCAACGGCCCCAGCAGCAAAGACGGCGTCTGGTCCTTCTGCGCCGGCGGCGACCAGACCGTGCGCGGGCATTCCGGCTACGTCGGCGATGACGGCGTGCCGCGCCTGAATGTTTTGCAGCTGCAGCGCTATATCCGAAACATCCCCAAACCCGTGATCGCGGTCGTGCCCGGTTACGCCATCGGCGGCGGCCACGTGCTGCATGTCTGCTGCGACCTGACCATCTCGAGCGATAACGCCATCTACGGGCAAACCGGCCCCATCGTCGGCAGCTTCGACGCCGGCTTCGGCTCGTCCTTCCTGGCCGCCCATATCGGCCAGAAAAAAGCGCGCGAGATCTGGTTCCTCTGCCGCCAGTACAGCGCCGCAGAAGCCGAGGCGATGGGCATGGTGAATACGGTTGTGCCGCTGGCCGAGCTGGAAAAAGAAGCGCTGGCCTGGTCGCGCGAAATCTTGAGCAAGAGCCCGATCGCCCTGCGTTTCATCAAAGCCGGCTTGAATGCCGAGCTGGATGGGCAGACCGGCGTGCAAGTCCTGGCTGGCGACGCGACCATGCTCTTCTACATGACCGAAGAAGGCAGCGAAGGCAAGAACGCCTTCCTCGAAGGGCGCAAGCCGGACTTCAGCAAATTCCCGCGCCGCGCCTAAACGCATTTATGGTGCTCAAGTTGTTGGGCGTACGGGCGAGCCGGCGGCTCGTGCATGCAGGTCCATATGGTAGCGCCCATCGAGTCATTGAGTCTTAGTACCGGCCAGAGCGTGCAGGCGCGATGCTGCGAAGCGCCCGCATAAACGAAATCCGTAGGCAGCCGATACTCATGCAATTGCCACTGTCTCCTGATCCCAGGCAATCCTTCATCGTGCTCGAAGGTTCCAGACGAACTTTCGCCGAGGTCAATCATTCCGCGTCGGCAGCCTGCGCCGTCATTCTGAGGCATACGCCGCTTGAGCCGGGTGACCGGGTAGCGATCTTGATGGAAACGCCGGCGCCATTCATACACAGCCTGCTCGCCTTGATGCGCATGCGCGTCGTTAGCGCCCCGCTCAACACCCGCCTGACCGCCAGCGAGCTGGCCTGGCAAATCAACAATGTGGATTGCCGCCTGGTGATCTGCGAAGCGGAAACCAGGGCGCTGGCGGGCCAGCTCGGCGTCGACCTGCTGGAGATGGGAGCGCTCGATCAGGCGGAGCCGGCTTCCCAATTCGGCGATTTTGGCATGATGAACCTGGACGACGATTTCGCCATCATCCATACATCCGGCACCGGCGGACGGCCGAAAGCGGCGATTCTGACCTACGGCAATGTCTACCAGAGCGCTGTCGCCTCCGCCCTCAAGCTCGACACGCGGCGAAGCGAGCAATGGTTATGCGTGCTGCCGCTTTACCATGTCGGCGGCTTGAGCATCGTCTTCCGTTCGCTGAATTATGGCACGGCGATTGAAGTTGTCGCGCCGGGGCCATTCGATGTAGATGCGGTGAATCGCATACTGAGCGAGCACCCCATCACTTTGGTCTCGCTCGTGCCGACCATGCTGCAGCGCCTGCTGGATGCCAAGACGAAACCCTGGAACCCGCATCTGCGCCTGATCCTGCTCGGTGGCGCGGCGCCATCGCCCGAGCTCGTCGCCCGCTGCATTGCGGAAGGGTTGCCCATCGCGACGACCTATGGGCTCACGGAGGCGTCGTCCCAAGTCGCCACCGCCATGCCCGATCTCGTCTATCGCAAGCCGGGCACGGTGGGCAAGCCGCTTATGGTCACCCAAGTGCGCATCCGCGGCGAGAATGGCGAGGAGACGGCGGCCGGCGTCCCGGGCGAAATCCTCGTCAAGGGCGGCACGGTAATGCGCGCTTATTATGGCGAGCCGGCGGCGACCGCGGCGGCGCTGCGCGATGGCTGGCTGCACACCGGCGACATCGGCTACCAGGATGAAGACGGCGACCTCTTCATCCTGCAGCGGCGCGAGGACCTCATCGTCAGCGGCGGCGAGAACATCTACCCGGCTGAAGTAGAGGCCGCCCTGCGCCGGCACCCCGCCGTCGCCGAGGCGGTTGTCATCGGCTTGCCGGATGCCGAATGGGGTCAACGCGTGGCGGCCGCCCTGCAGCTCGCCCCCGGCGCAATCGCATCGGCGGAAGAAATCGAGTCGCATGCGCGCGCCCATCTGGCCGCTTACAAGATACCGCGCCGCTTCGCCTTCGTCGACGCCCTGCCACGCACAGCCTCGGGCAAAATTCAACGCCGCAAACTTCGGCAGCTCTTCGATGACACGATACCGCGCCGCCCCTAGCGGGCATCATTACAAGCTTCAAATCAGCGGTGCCGGCCATCCGCTTCTGATCCTGCATGGCTTCACCGGCGACGTGTCAACCTGGCGCTCGGTCGCCGCCCAACTCACGGGCGATTTCCAGTTGATCGCAATTGATCTGATCGGTCATGGCGGGAGCGATGCGCCCGCCGCTGCCGCCAGTTATCGCATGGAGGCAGTCGCCGCCGACCTCCTCGCGCTGCTGGATCAAATGGCGCTGCCCAATCCCCATCTGCTTGGCTACTCGATGGGCGGGCGGCTGGCCCTCTTCACCGCATTACGTTATCCGGCCCGCTTCCGCTCCCTGATTCTCGAAAGCGCTTCGCCTGGCCTGGCCGACGCGATCGCCCGCGCCCAACGCCGCAGACGCGACAATGACCTGGCCGATAAGATCGAGGCGCGTGGCATGGACTGGTTCGTCGATTATTGGGAAAAACTGCCGCTCTGGGCATCACAATCGGAAGCCCTGCTGCGCGCGCAGCGACGGCAGAGACTGAGCAACAACCCGACCGGCTTGGCCAATTCCCTGCGCGCAATGGGCACGGGCGCCCAGCCCAATCTCTGGCGGCAGCTGCCCAGCCTGACCCTGCCCACCTGCCTGATCGTCGGCGAGCGCGATGGCAAGTTCAAGCAAATCAATCAGGCGATGGACGCGGCGCTGCCAAACTCAGGCCTCGCGATCATCCCCGCCGCCGGCCACAACAGCCACTTGGAGAACCCCATCGCCTTCTGCCAAACGCTTCGGTCATTTCTGGATTCTGTCTAAACGTCGAATCGCGTCCTCAACGAAGGCCCGATATTGCCCTGACATGCGCGCGGCCGCCTGCGCATCAAGGGCGAAGCTCGCATAATGCGCCAGGCGAGACGCGCCCCACAAGTCCCAGAAGGGCAGGGCGCTCGCATCAAGCCCTTGATTCAAGCTGAGATAATGCGCCGTATAGACCTCCATCGCCTCGACGCCGCAGGCCCAGAGAATCTCCAAACGGCTCTTGCCCAGGTCCGCCAGCGGGTCGCTCAGCATGGCGTCCTCCCAATCGATGATCGCTGCCAATTCGCCGCCCTGCCAAAGCAGGTTGCCGGGCCAAAAATCCCCATGCAGCAGTGCGGGCGCGTTGAACTTGAGGCCGGGCAATGCGCGCCACATCGCCGCCAAAATCCTGCGCTGCGCCGGTGCGGGCGGCGAGCTGTCCATGGCAATCCGGTCGTTCAGCTTCGGCAGATACGACAGATCAAAACGGCACAGGTCAAGGGCGTGAATGCGGCGGAGAACGCCGGCGAGCGTCTTCGGGAAGTCGCGTTCACGCGCGGCGCTGATGTCTGTGGTCCCCTCGACGAAGCCGGTGATGAGGAAGGGCGGCCGATGACGCTCGGAGAGATACAGGGCTTGGGGCACGGGCAGTCCCGCGTCGGCCAGCGTTGTCAGCAGGCGGTATTCATCGCGCGCGATATGCGGATTGCGCACGCGGTCAGCCTGGCTGTGCGTCAGCAAGATGAGGCGCTCCGCCTTTCCCCCGGGCCTAGAGATATGTAAGACGGAGGCGCGCCGACTGATCGCCCGAATACCTTGCAGCTGCCACCGAGGGTCGATCTCGCTAAGGATCCCGGAAAGAGCTTGCGCTGATACGCTCGTCTTCAAACGTCACCAAGGTGTGTACGTTCGGGCGAGCCATTGGGTGGCCCGTGCCTGTGATCGCGCTTGCTTTAGGGCGAGACAAGTCTCGCCCCTACAGTGCGGCTGACTTGGCGTGGTATGCAAAGGCGTAGAATGCTCCTATTCTTTAATGAATCACCTCAAGACGAATGCTGTAGGGGCGACTTATCAGGTCGCCCGCGCCAAACACCCTATGGAATCATCGGGCGACCAGGTTGGTCGCCCCTACAGGTCCCGTTGCGGGCGGTTCCTAATGGGGCGCGAGCCGCGTTGTGACTCGCGAGTGTCTGTGACCTCATGAAAACGCTGTGTCCACGATGGCAAAAGCACGCTACGGCGACTCGCGCAGCGCCCAATGGGCGGGCAGGTAGACGATGCCGCGATTCTCCATTTGTTCGATGACCTCGCTGTTGCTGAGGATGTTGAAGGTATAGGCATAAGACACCGAATCGATGACCGGCCCGGCGATCTCGCGCGCCACCAAATCCAGCCAGTATTGACCCGGCAGCAGGTTGATGTTGTCAACGCGGCATTCCAATACGCTGTCCTCGCCCAAAGCAAGCGACCGCCGCGCCGATATCGGCACATCCACAAAGCTGACCACCGTGCTCGCCGGGTCCACGATGCGCAGCGAAAAGCGATAACTTGCGGTCGGCTCACGCACATCAAGCGTGATGCGAAAGCAGACCGAGTCGCCGGTCGAAAAGCTGCTGATTTCTTGCCCGCTCGCGACATCATGCATGCTGACATTCATAATGCGAAATGCGCCTGTGCCTTCGCGCAAATCGGCGGCGATCGGGTCCTTCCCCGCGATCGTCGTCGAGCGATCCAGCGCGCCTTTGAAATAAGCGGACAGAATATCGCTGGGCGAGCCGGCGGCGGCGATTTCCCCGCCTTCCAGATATAAAGCCCGCTCGCAGATCCGCTCAATCGAATACGGATTGTGCGTCACGAAGATGACGGTCACGCCGCTGTTTGACAGCTCGTCCATGCGATTCAGGCACTTCTTCTGAAAGTTGATATCGCCCACCGACAGCACCTCATCAATCAAGAGGATATCGGCCTGGACATTGACGGCGACGCTGAAGCCCAAACGGGTCTGCATGCCGCTTGAATATTGCCAGACCGGCTTGTCCAGCCACTCACCCAATTCGGCGAAGTCTTCCACTTCGGGCATCTTCGCTTCCATCTGCCCCGCCGTGAAACCCATGATGGCGCCCAAGAGCTTGATGTTCTCGCGCCCGGTCAAGTCGCGGTGGATGCCGGCCGCCAGCTCAATCATGGGAAACAGACGGCCGCTGACCTCCAGCGAGCCATGCGTCAGCGGGCTGACCCCGGCGATCAGCTTGAGCAGGGTGCTTTTGCCCGCCCCGTTCTTGCCGACAATGCCCAAGGACTCGCCCCTTTTGACCTCAAAGGAAACATCGCGCAGCGCCCAAGGCCCGTATTTAGCGCGGTCGCCCTGACCGTCGGCGCGCAGGCGATCCACCCGGCGCTGCAGCCAGGGACGCAGCGGCAGGCCGTAGCGCTTCCAAACGTCCCGCGCCTGTATCGCCAAATCGCCGCTCATGACCGATTCTAGTCCTCTCCAAATCCAGCGCCGCCAAGCTGTGTAGGGGCGAGCCGCCCGTTCGCCCCTACAGGTTTCGCCATAAATGATTGCTGTAGGGTTCAGACGGTGGCTGGCCCTCCTGCTGCATCGCGCCCCTGCAGATTTGAATTACATGACCTGCTTGGAAACAGGGATATGCATCCATCTGATGCGAGCCTGTCACCCGAGTTTACAATCTCGCCTACAAGACATCGGCAAAATAGCGCGACATGACATGATACATCGGATAAGCGACCACCAGCACCAGGCAGGTCATTATCAGGCTGGCCAGCAGCCACTCGCCATTAGGCGCCTCGCCATAAACCAGGACCCGGCGAAAACCGTCAATGATGCCCGCCGCCGGATTCAAGGCGTGCAAAAGCGGCCAATCTTCCAGGATTTTGCTCGATGAGACCATCACCGGCGAGACAAAAAGCCAGACCTGCATGATGTACTGAATGCCATGCAGCATGTCGCGGCGGTAAATCGTCACCGCCGACAGGCCGATCCCAATCGCCCAAGCCAGGAAACCGGTCATGCCAACAAGCGCCGGCAGCCAGAGCCAGGCCCGGCTGATCGGCATGCCAAACAGCTGCAGCACAACCACAAGCACGACAGACGACATCATAAAATCAAAGAATGTCGTCAATATCACCACCAGCGGGAAGATTTGACGCGGCACCGGCATCTTGCGAAGGATCGTGCCGTTGGCCAGCACGCCATGCGGGATGCGCACAACCGAACTTTGCAGAAATGTCCAAGGCACCGTCGCCGCCATGACAAAAGCGAGGCGCGGCTGGCCTTCGCTGCTGGCGCCCACCAGCCCGCTCAGGAAACTCAATATCACGGTGTACAAAATCGCCGGAATAATCGCCCAAAGCGGACCCAGAAATGTGCGGCGATAACGCGCCCGTATGTCGCGCGTGACCAGCGAAATCAGCAGATTCCAATACCCGAGCCAGGTATCGACTTGATTCTGCGCTGGGTTGTTGTTTGACCACTGACTCATGGCGGCTCGGCGATAACCGGCGGACGGACTCTCCCGCTATTATGGCGCGGAAGCGGCAATTGGACAGGCTGAAACCCCAAAGCCTATACAGCGCGCGCCGCCTCTTTCATCAGCCTCCGCCGCCGACGCGCCGCAGCAGGCCGGCCATCTGCTCTATGATCTCTTCGCGCCTGACGCCTTCGCCGCGCTGCGCTTCCCCAAAACAGAGGCTGATGACCGGATCGCGATAACATGGAAACAGCATCTGGAAGGTCGCCGCCAGAAAGTGACGCTTGTCGCTGTCCCGATATCGCCGGACGATGGGATTAAGCAGCGCCCGCCGCGAGATCACGCCCCCAACGGCGACGGGCACGATGCTCAGCTCGGGAAGGTGACGCGCGAACAACTCAAGGCTGCCCGACCAGCGCGGCAGCGATTCCAGCGCCGCCGCCAAATACAAACCCGGATCGGCTTCGATTTCGCCCCGCGGATACAGCAGCAGCGACTTGCCCGCGCGCAAATGCCGCAAACAAGCTCGAAATGAAGCGACCGGCTGGTTCGGGTCAGCGACGATGACGTGGCGGCGCATCGCCCTCAAACCCGGCAAAATGCCAAAATCATTCGCCAGGATATGCGTGTCGCGCCGCGGCGACGCCATCAGCAGCGTATGCGCGTCGCCCAGGCCGGCGTGGTTGCTCACAAATAGGACCGGCCCCGTGAGCGGCACATTTTCCGCGCCATGAACCTGCACGCTGTCGGCGCCAATCTCCAGCAGCCACTCGCTGGCGCCTTTGAGATGGCCATCGCGCGCGATCATGCCCTCCATCTTGAGGCCCAGCCGCGTGAGCTCGAGGATGAAGGGGGCGCAGGCGATGTGGAGGGCGGCCTTGATGAGGGGACTGCTGGAGCAGAAGGCGTCCACGACGGAGGTGGACATGGCGCGGTAGAGGGGGAGGGAGCGAGCTATGGCGTTCGGTACTTCAGCGCCATCCCGACTTGACTCGGATTGCGCGCACAAATCTATTGACATCTGGACGTTTTACTTTTGGAGCTTGTGTCTACGCGAGATGCTAGACATTGCGGCATAAAGAATCGTATAATTTGGCAGTTAAAGCCTAGTCCCCTCAGTCCCTTAGGAATGAGGACCACAACCGAACGGTTGAAAGGTTTCATCATGAAAACCGCAATCTTAGTACTACTTATTTTGGTCGTATCATTGATGATCGGCGTAGCAATCGTGAGACCGCTCGTCGAGTTCATTCCGTCTCTTGGCAATCTTCTTGGTCTTTCTCCTTCCGCTCAAGGCGGCACGACACGCACTATTGTAAACAGCATACAACCGTTAGGACAGTTAGTCACGTTGAGCTTGGAAGTCGCACATGCAAATGTAAACGTGAAATCGGGCACACCTATCTGCGGCTATGAAGCGAACTACGTATCGCAAAGTGTTATCGAGGTGGGAGTCGATATTTCAAGTATTGGCGTAGATAGCATCGCCTATTCTGAAGAGGACGACAGCTATATTGTAAGCGCGCCTGCTCCCGCTATAACCAGTTGTCGCAACGAGTATTTTGACCAATATGCCAAGAGTGGTGGTGGTACGGCAACTTGTTTTGACGACTTTTGGGATGATATGAGTATCATCGGTCGGCGTCTGTCGATGCATCGCTTCGTTCAAGATGCGCTTGAGAGCGGGATTCTCAGGCGGGCTGAAAATCAGGCGACGATCGTTTTGGGCAACTTCATCAGTGCTGTAACTGGCAGCCAAGTCCATATCGAATATGACGACGCTCCTGAACAGCCAATAATCCCGCCTTCCTGCGTGTTAGATTTGCCATCGGGTTGGATCGAGGATGGTCAAGGCGGCTGGAAACGGACTTAGGCGATAACGTAAAGGAAGAGAGGTTGAGTTGTGAATGCAAATTCTCAATTGATCATTGGCGTCTTGCTAGGGGCCGTAATAATGTTATTCGTTCTCTTTGTGGTCCAGCCAGAACCTGCTAGAGAGCCTGAGCCCGCTGCAGATCCTACCAGTACTCCTGTATCGCCTCGTACTATTTTGTCTGGAATCCAAGCTTTGGATGAACTTGTTACGATTCGGATCGATGTGGCTCTAGTAGAATTGGAAGTGCGCGATCCCGCTCCCCTAGGTTGCACATATACAGCCCAACACGTCGCAAAAGGCGTTGTAGAAGCGGGCATTGACCTTGCAGCTATTGGTGAGACAAGCATCGAAAAGAATTTTCTCGGATATCCTACAAAAGTGACAGTTCCATCGCCAAAGCTAACCAGCTGCCGAATTGAGTATTTTCGCCAGTATGATCAACAGGGTGGAGGAAGTGCAAAATGTTTCGGCGACAACTGGGAGGCAATGAGCGAAATCGGCCGGCATCTTGCGATGGAACAGTTCGTTATCCATGCGATGGATAGAAACATACTGGAAAGGGCTGGACGGCGGGCGATATACGAGGTGGGTGGTTTTGTCAGCAACTTAACCGGTGGAAACGTCCATATCGAGTCCGAAGATCCACCTGAAGTTCCGGCAATCCCATCTTCGTGCAGTGTCGATCTGCCAGACAATTGGGTTCAGCGTGCCGACGGCAGTGGCTGGAGGCGGGAGTAGTCTTGGCCCCCTACCCCCCACCCGTCATCAGCAGACCCAGATGCTCGATATCGACGTCGACGTTTTCCACCTCGCCCACGATCCGCCCCTCATACATCACCGCGATCCGGTCCGACAGCGCCCGAATCTCGTCGAGATCCTCGCTGATGAGCAGAATCGCCGTGCCCTGGTCGCGCTCTTGCAGCAGGCGCTGATGGATATACTCGGTCGCGCCGATGTCGACGCCGCGCGTCGGCTGCGCCGCAATCAGCACCCCCGGATCCCGCGACAGCTCCCGCGCCAGCACCAGCTTCTGAATGTTGCCGCCGCTCAAGCTCTTGACTAGCGTTTCCGTGCTCGGCGTCTTGATCTCGTACAATTCAATCGCTCGCCGGCAAAACTCGCGGATCTTGTGAAAGAGCATAAAAATCTTCCCGCGCGTGAACTTAGGATGGCCGTGATCTTGCAGCACATAATTCTCGGCGACGCTGAAGGCCTTGATGACGCCGTCTTCCATGCGCTCTTCCGGGATATGCGACAAGCCAATCGCGTTCAGCGCTGACGGATGGGCATTGCTGACATCCTCCCCATCCACCGTGACGCTGCCGGCCGTCAAGGGCCGCAAGCCGGTGATGCACTGCGCCAATTCCTGCTGGCCATTGCCCGAGACGCCGGCGATGCCAACAATCTCGCCGCCTCGCAGCCGCAGGGACACATCATCCAGGCCGATCGTGCCGCGATTGCTCAGCGCGCTCACGCCCTGCAGGATCAAACGATCGTCGCGCGGGTTCGCCGCCTGTTTGTCATAGTCCAGCAACACCGGCCGCCCGACCATCATCTCGGCTAGTTTGGGGCGCGTCGCCTCGCTGGTGGGGATTGAATTGACGCGCCGGCCATCGCGCAAGACGGTGACGCGCTGGCTGATGGCCAGCACCTCGTGCAGCTTGTGCGAGATGAACACCAGCCCATGCCCGTCAGCGGCCAATTGCTTGAGAATGCGGAACAAGCCGTCCACCTCTTGCGGCGTGAGCACCGCGGTCGGCTCATCCAGGATCAGCAGCGCCGCCCCCTTGTAAAGCGCGCGCAGAATCTCGACCCGCTGCTGCTCGCCGACAGCCAACTGCCAAATCGGCAAAGCCGGATCAACCTTGAGATTGTAAATCTCTGACAGCTCCAGCACGCGGCGGCTGACCACATCCAGATCGAGCCGCGCGCCGCGCGATGACTTCATGCCCAGCGCGATATTCTCGGCCACGGTCAGCGATGGCACGAGCATGAAGTGCTGATGGATCATGCCGATGCCGTGGCCAATGGCGTCTTGCGGGTTTCTGATGGTCGCCTCGACGCCATTGAGGCGGATCTCCCCCTCGTCCGGCTGATAAAGGCCGTAGAGCATCTTCATCAGCGTCGATTTGCCCGCGCCATTCTCGCCCAGCAGCGCGTGAATATCGCCGGCATTCACATCGAAATCAATGCCATCCGCCGCCAGCACGCCGGGGAAGCGCTTGACGATCCCGGTCATCTCCAGGCGGTTGATCCGCTCATGCCCGGTCGGCAGCAAGCCCGTCTTCTGTTTGATGCTCTCAGCCATAGACGACCACCGTACGCGCTAAGCAAAAGGCTGTAGGGGCGGCTCGGTGAGTCGCCCTCTCTCCACGATTTCTACCCCATCCCCCGGCCCCTTCCCCGAAGCATCAGGGAAGGGGAGACTGACTCTGGCAATGCTCTTGTCTCGCCAGTCGTCTACTTCCCCCCAATGCTATGGGGGGACTGAGGGGGGTTGAATTTAGCCGGCAAATTCCATGACCAGGCCGCCGTTGGCCAGCGTCAATTTGTAGGCTTCGCCGCCCAACACGCCCATCTGGATATGGCCAATCATGTCAGCCAGGATCACCTCCCACTTGTAAACCTGGAAGGCAACAGCAGAATCACCGGCCAGCTCGGCCTGGCTGGATTGGGTGCCGAACCAGCGCGCGCCATTCTCACTGCCGACAGCGATGGCGCCAACCACCATCTGCGCCGTGCCGGTCAAGATGTCGGCGCCATTGGCGATATGCGTCTCGGCCGCCTCGGTCGCCAGCGGGACATCGCTGAAGGACTGGATGTACACCACGTTGACCGTGGCATCCGGGTTGGAGGCGCCGACGCCGGCGACAAAGCCATCGACATAGAGCTTGGCATCGCCCACCTCAATCGGACCAACCACGCCGATGACATTCGATTCCGTCATCAGGCCCGCCATGACGCCGTTGACAAAGCCGCCTTCATCCGCGGCCGCAGTGTAGGCGAACACATTGTCCAGCCCAAAGGTATTCTCGTCCGTGCCCCAGGCGAAGCTGACTTCGGGGAATTCCGCCGCCAGTTCTTCCACCACCGAGCCGAACTGCGAACCATGCGCGATCACAAGATCATAATCGCCCGACGCCGCCCATTCGCGCAAGGCGACGGCCGCGTCATCGACGATGAAGGTGCCATCCTGGAAATCGAATTGGAAGGCGTCTTCGCCCATATCCGCCTGAATCGCCATCAAGCCGTCATAAATGCTCTGGCTGAAGGCGAGGTCGTTGGTGGCGCTGGGCGCAACCGCCGCAACACGAAAGACGTCTTGCGCCATAGTCGGCATCACCCCCGCGAAAAGGGCGACAATCATGGTGAGCAATAGAACTTTCTTCATGGCAAATCTCTCCTTATATTGGATTCGTGGCTTTAAACCGGGCGGTTTCGCCCGAGATTAAACGAACTTTGTACTGCAATCTCGCGCGCGGCGGTCATCTCCCCCTCTTCCCTTGTGGGAGAAGGGCCGGGTGGTGAGGGGCACATTCTACTCCTCTTCCATCATGTCGGGTATCGGCACAATATCACCCGCGACGATGCCGGCGATCGTCTCATCCGCAATCGCCATCAGTTCTTCGCTGATTTCGAAGTCCTTGTCATATTCCATCACCAGCCCGCCGTTCTCGAGCGTCAACTTATAATACTCGCCGCCCAATAGGCCTTCCTTGATGTTGCTGATCATATCGAGCAAGAGGACTTCCCACTTGTAAATCTGAAAGGCGACGCCGATATCTTCAGACAATTCATCCTGGCTGGCATCGGAACCGAACCAGAGCACATCGTTCGCAACCGCCACCGCGATCGGGCCGACGACCATCTGCGCCGTGCCGGTCAAGATGTCGGCGCCGTTGGCGAGATGCGTCTCAGCCGCCTCCGTCGCCAGCGGGACATCGCTGAAGGAGCCGATGAATACAATGTTGACCGCAATATCTTCGTCGACAGAAGCGACCCCGTTGGCGAAACCGTCGGCATACAACTTGCCATCGCCGACCTCAATCGGGCCGACCAAGCCAACCACGCGCGTCTCGGTGAGGTGGGCCGCCAAGACGCCGTTGAAATATCCGCCTTCGTCAGAGGCAGCCGCATAGCTGTACACATTGTCCATGCCAAAGGTGTCTTGCCGCGTTCCCCAGGCGAAGGACACATCGCTGAATTCCGCCGCCAGTTCCTCCACGATGGGTCCATATTGAGAGCCATGCGCGATCACCAGCTGAAACTCGCCCGACGCCGCCCAGTCTCGCAAGGCCACCGCCGCGTCATCCACGATATATGTGCTGTCCTGAACCGTGAACTCGAAGGCCTCTTCGCCAAGCTCCTCCTGAATCGCCACCAGCGCGTCATACATGCTCTGGCTGAAGGCGAGGTCATTCGTTGCGCTAGGCATCAATGCTGCGATGCGAAACACCTCCTCATGCGCCAGCGCTGCCCCATGCGTGACAAGAAACAGAACCAACAAGCCTATTGCCAAAATCTTCTTCATCATTGCCCCTCTATTCCTTCCATCTAATTTCCATCGTCAATTCTATCGAAATCTGTAGGGGCGAGACTTGTCTCGCCCTTCCGCGCGCACAGTGCCAAGCGCGGGCGACCCACCGGCTCGCCCCTACAGACTCGCATTTGCTGAAACAAGCACTCTACTCCCCCCGCTCATAGGGCTTGGTCAGGGCGGTCGGCTGCTCATGCCGCTTGGTGGCGAAGACTAGCGCAATAATCGTGATCACATAAGGCGCCATCACCGCGAACTCGGACGGAATGTCCGCCCCGATCACCTTGATCTGCAATTGCAGCGCGTTGACAAAACTGAAGAGCATCGCCCCGGCCGCCACCGTCCAGGGCCGCCAGCCACCGAAGTAAACCAGGGCGACCGCGATGAAGCCCTGCCCGGCCGTCAGATTCTGCTGGAACAGATTGATCAGCGCGATCGAAAGCGACGCCCCCGCCAGCCCCGCCAGCATGCCGCCGATTGTCGTTGTCGCATAACGTACCCGCGCCACGCTGACGCCCATCGCATCGGCCGCCTCCGGGTTCTGCCCCACCGCCCGGATCATCAAACCGAAAGTCGTGTTGTTCAGCACATAAGCCGAAATCGGCACCAGCGCAAAGGCGACATAAACGAGCAGGTTATGATGAAAGAATATCTGGCCGACGATTGGCAAATCAGTCAGCAGCGGGAATTCAAGCCGCGGGAATCCATTCACCGACTTCGGCGTGCCCACCCACTGCTGGAAGAGCAGCTCGCTAAGCCCCAGGCCGAAGAGGTAAACGCCGATGCCGCTGATGCCTTGTTTCGCTTTCAGGGTCACACTGACGAAAGCCATCGCCAAGCCCATCAAGCCGCCCACGATCAAGGCGACCGCGACGCCGAGCAGCAGACTGGCCGGCTCGCTCATCGTCTCGCCTTGCTGCGCCAGATGCACCGCGTAGAAGCCGGTGAAGGCGCCCATCAGCATCATGCCGTCGACGCCCAAATTGAGCACGCCGCTGCGCTGGGCGAAGGTCTCGCCCAATGCGGCGAAGATATAAGGCGTCGCCAAGCGGATGGCCGAGGCAAAGACGCTGGCGGTCAGAATCTCATCCAGGCCCATCAGCCCGCCTCCTCCGCCTCATCCAATCCCTCCGGCGTCTCCTGCAAGCTCACCCGCCGCTTGCTGCGCTGGATGATGAAAATCTCGCTGCTGACGACGAAGACTACGATCAAGCCATTAACCGCTGTGATCAGCGACGCCGGCACGCCTAATTCGCGCTGCATCTTCTGCGCGCCGACCAGCAGCCCGCCGAAAAACGCGGCCGCCGGTATCGCCCCAATCGGGTTCAACCCGCCGAACAGCGCCGCCACAATGCCATTAAATCCGGCCGCCCCGGTGAAACCCGCCGGCGAGCCATCGGTCTGCAAGCGATACTGCAAGCCCAAGACCTGCACCACGCCGGCCAATCCGGCGAAGCCGCCCGCCAAAAACATCGAGAACATCATCTGCCGCTTGACATTGATGCCGGCGTAACTGGACGCCCGCTGATTCTCGCCCACCGCCCGGATGCGATAGCCCCAGGACGTGCGCCAAAGGAATATGTAGATGACCACCGCCAGGGCAATCGCGATGATTAAACCCCAGTGCAAGCGCGTGCGAGCGAACAAATGCGGATCGCCGATGGGCAGGGACAAGCGCGGAAGCTGCGCCGCCGTAACCAGCCTGGCCGTCTTCGGTATGTTGTTGAAGCCCGCTTCCGCCGGGTCCAGCAGAATCCCGTTCAGCAAGAAGTTCATCATCTGCACCGCGATCTGGTTGAGCATTATGGTGCTCAAAATCTCGTTCACGTCAAAATAGGCTTTGAGGAAACCGGCCAGCCCGCCATAGAGCGCGCCGGCGATGAAGCCGCCGACTAGCGAACACGCCACGATGATCAGATCAAAGGCGCCTCGCTCCTTGGCCAGCTCGGGCGGGACGCGCATTTCGCCCATGATCAGCGCGATGGTCACGCCCGCCAATGCGCCCGCGATCATCTGCCCCTCGCCGCCGATGTTGATCATGCCGCCGCGAAAGGCGATCGTGATGCCGATGCCGACAAAGAGAATCGGCGTCGCTTTCACCAAGGTCTCCGCCGTCGCATTCTCTGACCCGGCCGCGCCCTTCAGCATGAAGTCATAAGCTTCCAGCGGGTTCGCATTGAGGGCGAGCAAAAGCACAGATGCGACAAGCAGCGCCAAAAGCAAGGCGATGAGCACCGGCGCAAAATCAATCAGCCGATTTAGACGACCCGCCAAGGCCGACTGCGAAATGCTGGAAGCCTTGTTCAAAGCATCAACATCCTTATGCGATAACAATGCGGACTACGACTCATTATAGTTAAGGCCTCTCACTTAGCAATAATATCCTGCGCCTGTCGCCCCGTAGTATGCCAAGTTTTCGTCGCTAATACAACTTTCGGCCAGCCGCCAATCACATTTCGCCGAAATTACAGTCCTTGTCGGCAGGACCTGGCAGACCGTCCGCCTCCGAAAACATAACAGCCTCCACCGGCTGCGCCGCTGTGTCTCTGTGGAAAATGAATCTTTGTGTCTTGGCGCGTCTTCAAATACAATGAAACTATGACCTCCCTACCGAGTTACGAGCTTGGCAATTTCAAGTTTCGCGCAGGCAGGCCGCGGCCCTTCGGCGCGACCGTCACCCCAGACGGCATCAATTTCTCCATATTCTCTTGTTACGCCACCTCCTGCAGTCTCGTCTTGTTTGAGCGGGGCGCGGAAACGCCGCTGGTGGAGATCCCATTTCTTGAATCCTTCCGCACCGGTGACGTCTATGCCATGACCGTGCTCGATTTGGACCCGAACGCCATCGAATACGGCTTCCGGCTTGACGGCCTCTTTGAACCGGCCGACGGCCATCGCTTCAACGCCCAGCGCATTTTGCTCGATCCTTACGCCAAGTCCATCGGCGGGCTGGATAAGTGGGCTGAGCCCGGCGGCAGAGAGGGCATCTTCCCCTATCGCGCTCGCCCTTATGTGGAGGACTTTGATTGGGAAGGCGACCGGCAGCTCAACATCCCGCTGCAAGATATCGTCGCCTACGAATTGCACGCGCGCGGCTTCACCGCCCACGCCTCATCTCAGGTCAGCGCGCCCGGCGCCTTCGCCGCCATCATCGAGAAAATCCCCTATCTCAAAAGCCTCGGCGTCAACTGCATCGAGCTGATGCCCGTCTTCGAATTTGACGAGCTGGATAATGACCTTATGAATCCCGAAACCGGCGAACAGCTGCGGAATTTCTGGGGTTACAACCCCGTTGGTTTCTTCGCGCCCAAAGCCGGTTACGCCGCCTGCGCCGATGCCCCGCGCGAGCTGAAATCACTGGTGAAAGCCTGCCATCAAGCCGGCATCGAAGTCTGGCTGGATGTCGTCTTCAATCACACCGCCGAAGGCAATGAGAACGGACCAACCATCTCCTACCGCGGCATCGACAACAGCATCTATTACCTGTTGAAGCCCGATGGCAGTTACTACAACTTCAGCGGCGTCGGCAATACCGTCAACTGCAACCATCCCGTCGTCCGCGTCGTCTTGCTCGATTGCCTGCGTTACTGGGTCAGCGAATACCATATTGACGGCTTTCGCTTCGATCTGGCATCGAGCATGGGGCGTGATCCCAAAGGCCTGCCCGATCCTGACCCGCCCTTGCTGGAGGTCCTGGCTTATGATCCGCTGCTGGCGAATACAAAGCTGATCGCTGAAGCCTGGGATGCCAGCGGCTTGTATCAGGTGGGCAGCTTCCCGGCTTACGGGCGCTGGGCGGAATGGAACGGCCGCTACCGCGATGATCTGCGCCGCTTCGTCAAAGGCGACGCCGGCATGGTTGGCGCGATGGCGGCGCGGATTCAAGGCTCGCCGGATATCTATGGCGAGCGCGGCCCCTGCGCCTCGGTCAACTTCGTCACCGCCCATGACGGCTTCACCCTGCGCGATCTGGTGTCGTTCAACCACAAGCACAACCTCGCCAACGGCGAAGACAATCGCGATGGCATGGACGAAAACCTCAGCTGGAATTGCGGCAGCGAAGGTCCCGCCGCCGATGCCGAAGTCAAGGGCCTGCGCGAGCGGCAAATGAAGAACTTCCTCAGCATACTCCTGCTCAGCCAGGGGGTGCCTATGCTGCTGATGGGCGACGAAATCGGCCATAGCAAAGGCGGCAATAATAACAGCTACTGCCACGACGATGAGATGAACTACTTCGATTGGGGCGCGCTCGGGGCGAATGCGTCGCTGTTCCGCTTCACACAGCATCTGATCCGAATCCGCCAGGCGCATCCGGTCTTGCGCCGCCGCACATATCTGAAGCATCTGCCCGCGGACGCGCGGAATGGCGGCCAGTTCTGCGAGAGCATCTCTTTCCATGGCCGCGAACCCTGGGCGCCCGATTGGTCAGACGAGAGCCGTCAACTGGCGGTGATGCTTTGCGGCGCCAGCAGCGGCGACGACGAGGCCGCCGCCGATATCCTGTATCTGATCATGAACGCCTACTGGGAGACGGCCAATTTTGCCTTGCCGCGCCTGCCGCAACGCCTGACCTGGCATGTCGCCGTCAACACCAGCATGAGCCCGCCCCATGACAGCCACCCGCCCGGGCAGGCGATGCCGCTGGATGATCAGGACCTGATGATTGTCGGCGCGCGCTCAGTTGTCCTCCTGGTCGCTGGATGATTGATCGTCCGCGCATCGCCTGCGGAATGCCTCTGTGACCTCGGCGCCTCTGTGGTGAATGACTATGTTCCTTGATACCCTGGCGCGCCATTGCCGCGAACAACCGGAAAAAGTCGCCATCGAATTCCAGGGCGCGCGTCCGGTCACCTATGGCCAGCTGGCTGACACTGTGAAGCGGACGGGCAACTATCTGATTTCTCTGGGTGTCAAACCGGGTGATCGCCTGGCCGTGCAGCTGCCGAAGCGCCTGCCCTTCATCTATCTGCACCTGGCCGCCGTTGAGATCGGCGCCGTCTTTCTGCCGCTCAATCCGGCTTATCCGGTGGCGGAGCTGCGCTACTTCCTGGCCGATTCAGGGGCGCGGCTGCTGTTTGCCGACAGCGAGCAGCGGCTGGCCATCGAATCGCTGCAGCGCGAATTGCCCAGCCTGCAAAGGGCGATCTTCATCGCCGACGACGAAAACTGGGCGTCCCGCGTCGCGGCCTATCCGGCCGAGCGAGCTGCGCCTCTGCCGCGCGACAGGCATCAAACGGCCATGATGCTCTACACCAGCGGCACCACCAGCCGCCCCAAAGGCGCCCTGATCAGCCATGGCAATCTGAGCGCCAACATCGACTCCCTGCATGAGGCCTGGGGCTGGCGCGCCAAGGATACGCTGCTGCATGTCCTGCCGCTTTTTCATGTGCATGGGCTGGTCGTCGCGCTGCATGGCGCCCTGCATGCCGGCGCGAGCGTGTTTATGCCGCCCGCATTTGACGCGGCGGCCGCGCTGGAGCTGCTCTGCTCGCGCCGTTTCTCCGTCTTTATGGCTGTGCCGACGATGCACCGCCGCCTGCATCAACTGGCGAAAGGACGCCGCTTCGACCTCAGCCATCTTCGCCTGATGACCTCCGGCTCCGATCGCTTGCCCGATGACCTCTTCTTCGGTTATCAAGAGACCTTCAACGTCACCCTGCTGGAGCGCTATGGCATGACCGAGACCGGCATGAACCTGTCGAATCCACTGCATGGAGAGCGGCGCGTTGGCTCGGTGGGGGCGCCGCTGCCCGGCGTTACGGCGCGCATTGTCGATCCCGAAACCGAGATGCCGCTGCCCGATGGCGCGGTCGGCGAGCTGCAGATCAAAGGCGCGCACGTATTCAAAGGCTACTGGGGTCAGCCGGAGAAGACCGCCGAAGCCTTCAGCGATGACGGCTGGTTGCGCACCGGCGATATGGCCCTGCGCGAAGCGGACGGCTACTATACGCTCAAGGGACGGGCCAAAGACCTGATCATCACCGGCGGCTTGAACGTCTATCCGCCCGAAGTCGAGCTCGCCCTGATGCGCCATCCGGCCGTCGCCGCTTGCGCAGTGATCGGCTGCCCGGATGAAGAATGGGGCGAACAAGTGCTGGCGGCTGTCATCCTGCGCGCGGGGCAGGCGGCGGACGAGAGCGAGATCTGCGCCTTCTGCCGCGAGCAGCTGGCCGCCTACAAAGCGCCGCGGCGCGTGCTCTTCGTCGATGCCTTCCCCGCCAATGCCCTGGGCAAAATCCAAAAGTCCAAGCTGCGCGAGGACCTTTGCGGTTGATTTCCCGCATTTCGTATTCGCCAGCGCAACAGGTACAATAGCGGCATCAGCATAGTGCTGAAAGGTGTGGACAAGGCATGGAAGTTAAAGAGCGAATCATATCAGCCGAACGCTTCTTCGAGTTGGATCAATTGCCGGAATATCAAGATCGCGTCCTCGAACTCGTCGAAGGGAGACTCGTCGAATTGTCTAAGCCAGGCAGAAAACACGGTGTCATTACAATGCGTTTGGCTATGAGGATTGCCAACCATGTGGCGGCGAATGAACTGGGCGAGGTACCTTCCTCGGAAACTGGTTTTGCGCTTGAGCGAAATCAATACGGGCGAGACACTGTTCGCGGATTGGACATCGCCTTCGTCAGCAAGGTGAGAGTGCCTGACGAATTGGAAAATGCATGGTACGAAAGGGGACCTGACCTAGCGGTCGAAGTGGTCTCCCCCAGCAACAAAGCGGACGACATCCACCTGAAAGTCATGCAGCTCTTAAACGCGGGCACGCGCCTCGTCTGGCTTGTGTATCCCGAAAGCCGCACGGTCGTGACGCAGACCGCCGAGGTCGCCAGGACGCTGCGCGAAGACGATATGCTCTCCGGAGGCGAGGTGCTGCCCGGCTTTGAAATCCGCGTCGGCGATATTTTTCCGAGCTGACGGCGTCCGGCTGCACGATTGAGAAGATTAATGCAGAGCGCCTCCAGATTCATCAAACGGACCGCTGCTTCCGCAAAAGAGAGAATTACGAACCGTCCCTACGTTTCGCTAATAGTCTTTGTGATCATAGTTGTTTTGACATCAGCGTCGGGATACGCCCGTTATCAGCACGTTCAGGTCGAACTCGAAGCCCAGCAAAACCTGTTGAATAGAATTCAGCGAGGCTTCGACAATTGGCGAGACGATTTGTCGAAACGAGTGAGTGACGTAACAGCCGGCATCCAAGGCACGGCGCAAGGTGCGGGAAACATCATCGGCGGCGCCTGGGGCATCATCAGTTATGTTGTGAAAGCGGTACTGGATTTCATCGGCAACCTTCATATTATGATTCCAGTAACAATCATCTATTTCGGCGTCGGCTTCTTTGGGACGCTCAAGATGAGAGTGGCGACGCTCCTCGGCGCGCTGATTGCATTTTGGGTATCGACTGGCGCTGGAATCATCCAGGGAAGCATCATAGGTTTGTTCGCCATTGCCGCTCTACTGCTCTGGAATAAAGTTGATCCGCGCTTGCTTTCTGTGATTCAAGGTCTGCCCAAGAAGCTCAAAGTCAAACTTCAGCAGCTGCGCGACCGTTCCAATCGGCATTCATCGCCCGAAGCCGAGCCAGTCGACGCGGCGGCGGACGCTCGTGGATAAGGGTTATTCACAACTCGCCGTACCGAAGAGCGGGCCACTTAACGAGTCGCCCCTACAAAACGCTATTTTGCACTCGTCCCTAACGCTTGCCATGCCCCCCATCGCCCTTGAACGCCGGGCGGGCCGCTTCCGTGGCGGCTTCAAGTCGAGCTAATGACTTCCGCATCTGCGCGCTTGGTCCGCGTGTCGTTGCTGATGGGCGCCCGGGTCCTCGGCTTCGGCTCTGGCACCGGTACACCGCGCTTAAGCCGAAAATAAATGTAATCTTCGCGGACGGTTTTCAGTTCCTCTATCGCGCTTTCAACTGTTTCCCCCTGCGCTGAGCAAGAAGGCATCTCGGGCAGGTATGCGACCCAGACATGTATACTGTTTTCATCTTCTTCACGCTCAACAGCCACTTGATAGCCGCGGGCCGCCAGCCGGATAGCCTGGTCAAGCAATTCTTGATCCATGAATTATTGCCTGACGAGAGTGTCTATTTTTATGGTGGGCGACTCACCGAGTCGCCCCTACGTCTTTTGTAGGGTAATGCGCTGTCACTAGCGATTCCCGGTCGTAGGTTTTCCGCCATTCCCCCCGTTCGCCCGCGAGCGCCGAACCGGCCGCTTCCGCGGCAGCCGCATTGGCAGCTTGTGACGCCGCGTGCCATCAAACTGATACAAGGCATTGGCCACCGCGCCCGCCGTCGGCACCAGGCCGATCTCTCCAACGCCCTTGGCGCCGTATGGCCCGTAGGGATCGGGCACTTCAACGCCGATGACTTCCATCTCCGGCATATCCTTGGCGCGCAAAATGCCGCATTTGCGCAGCATCGTGCTCTTGGGCCGGCCGCCTTCCATCGGCAGGTCTTCGCTGATGGCGTAACCCAGGCCCATGTGTATCGAGCCCTCCAGCTGCCCCTCGAAGAGCGTCGGATTGAAGATCTTGCCGGCGTCGTGGGCGGCGACAATCTTCTCCAGCTGGCCGTCTTCGTCCAAAACCACCAACTGCGTCGCGTAGCTGTAGGAGTAATGCGTATAAATCTTCTCGACCATGGCGCCCGGCTTGGTCGTCCAGTCGACCGTGAACTCGCCTTCGTATTGCCGGCCCACCAGCTCTTCCAGCTTATGGTATTCCAGGTCGGCTTTGAAGCGCACACAGGCATCGATGATTGCGTTGCCTATCAGCGAAGTCGCGCGCGACGCCGTCGTCATGCCGGTGACCATCTCCGAGCTAGTCTCGACGCGCACCTCAATCATGGACGGCGGGATGCCCGTTTCCGTCACCAGCGCCTGCACCGCCATCGTATGCACGCCTTGCCCCATCTCGGTCCAGCCATGATCGATGAGGACCTTGGCGTTCTCCTCTCCCGCTTCCGCATCAGGGTTGGGAACGACCGACAGCCTAACCGTCGACGAATCGGGCATGCCATTGCCGATGCCGGTGTTCTTGATGCCGCAGGCGATGCCGGCGAATTTGGCGCTGCGGAATTCCGCTTCCACCGCTTCCAGCGTCGCTTTGGCCCCTGCGCCCGCTTCAATGACCTGGCCGGTCGCCGTCATATCGCCGTCATCCAGCGCATTCTGGTAGCGGAACTGCCAGCGGTCAAAACCACCCTGCTCACAGAGATCGTCAATGCAGCTCTCCAGCGCGAAAGCGGTCTGATTGACGCCGAAGCCGCGCATGGCGCCGCAAGGCAGATTGTTTGTGTAGACCGCCGTGCTCACGATGTCAGTGACCGGGAAGTTGTAAGCGCCCGTCGCATGCCCGGCCGAGCGCTCCAGCACCTTCATGCCGACCGAGGCATAGGCGCCCGTGTCGCCGACGAAGCGCCCCCTGCAGAAAGTGAGCATACCGTCGTCATCGCAGCCGATGTTGTATTCCATCCAGATCGGATGGCGCTTGGGGTGCATCAATATCGACTCATCGCGGGTCAAGCGCACCTTGACCGGCTCGCCCATCAGATAGGCCGCCAGCGCGGCGTGACCCTGCACCGAGAGATCTTCCTTGCCGCCAAAGGCGCCGCCATTGGAGACCAGCACGACATGCACCGCCTCTTGCGGCAGGCCCAGCAGCTTGGCGATCTGTACCCGATCCTCAAAGACGCCCTGCCCCTGCGAAAGCACTTCAACCCCCCTCGATTTGGTCTGAGCGCTTTGCCCCCCTTCCCCTAGTTCACTGGGGGAAGGGGCCGGGGGATGGGGGTAAGCCACGCAAGCTTCCGGCTCCATGAAGCCATGCTCAATCATCTGCGTCTCATAGATGCCCTGCGCCGTATAAGCCGATTCCGCCAACGCCATTTCCAGGTCGCCCCGGTTCGTGATCGATTGCGAGAGCACATTGCCGCCCTCGTGGATCGACGGACTTTCGTCTTGCATGGCGGCGTGCATATCCGTCACCGGCTCCAGCACCTCATAATCGACATCAATCAGCCCGACGCCTTCACGGGCAATCGCATCCGTCTCGGCGACGACGACCGCCAAGACATCGCCGACATAACGCGTCGTCTCGCCAACGGCGATCATCAGCGGCCAGTCCTGCTTGATTAAACCGATGTGCCGGTCACCGGGTACGTCCGCCGCCGTGAAGACGCGCAGCACGCCCGGGTGCGCCAAAGCCGCGCTCAGGTCCATCGACTTGATCAGCGCGCGTGGGTGATCGCTGAATTTCAGCGCCCCGATTCTCATGCCCTCAATGCGGATGTCATCGACATAACGATGCTGCCCCAGCACGAGGTCCTGCGCCTGATACTTCGGCAGCCGGCTGCCTATCCCGCCATCAACCGCGGGCATCTCGATTTCTTCTTCATTGCGGATGGCTTCGGCCGCGTTCTCAATTGCGGTGACTATCTTCTTGTAACCGGTGCAGCGGCAGAGATGCGGCGTCAGGCATTTTTCGATGTCGGCGCGGCTCGGCTCCGGATTGTGGTTGATCAGGTTATTCGCCTGCATGACGATGCCGGGGATGCAAAAGCCGCACTGCACACCGCCCTCTTTGACGAATGATTTCGCGAAAACATCTTGCCGATATTCGCCCAAGCCCTCGGTGGTGGTGACGGACTTGCCCTCGACCTTGCTCATCTTGGTGACGCAGGATAGCAAGGCTTTGTCATCAACCTGCACAACGCAGCAGCCACAAGCGGCCTGCGGCGCGCAGCCGTCCTTGGGCGAAATGATGCCCATGTCCTCGCGCAAGACATTCATCAAGGCGCGCTCCGGGTCGCCGCCGTAGGCTACAGTTTTTCCATTTAGCGAGAAGTGAATCATTATTCGTGTCTCCCTGTTTTGTCTTCGACAGCCAGCCAGGCACTTTTCGAGTAGGGGGACCTACGCGCCGTGAGACACGACCTGGCGCTGTTAGCAGGTATTATGGCGGGTTTCCCCGAATTTTTCAAATTGCTGTTGCATTTGCCACAGACTCAATGCCAATTGAGTAATGCGAATAATCCTATTCTGAAAGAACTCGCCATATTTACGAATCGTTGTACGGGCGAGCCGGTGGCTCGCCCATTGCAGCCATAAATCGCAAAACAGATTTCGCATGATTTACATGGAACTACTGTGCCACAGAGGCACAGATGGTTGGTGCTTGACCACAGATTGTAGAAAAAAGTGAGAACAGGGAGGGCGCGAAGGCGGGCGACCCAATGGCTCGCCCCTACAACACTCTCGACTTGCTGCGTTTCTTGCTTGGATCAACCTCTGAGTCTCTGTGCCTCTGTGGCAAAGCGAAACGTCTGCGCTACAATCCGCAGAACCATTTACTGCATAAACGGACAGCAAAATGTCGCTAGCCAACACAGTCAGAGAACACTTCGTCGCCGAATTCGGCGAAGCCCCCGCCTTCATCGTCCGCGCGCCGGGACGCGTCAACCTCATTGGCGAGCACACCGATTACAACGACGGCTTCGTCTTCCCGCTGGCCATCGACCGCGCCGCCTGGATCGCCCTGCGCCCGCGTGCCGATGCAAGCGTCTTCGCCATCTCCCTCGATATGAACGAGCGGCGCCAACTCGCCCTGGATGACTTGCGGCGGCCCGCCGAATTGACATGGATGGATTACCTGGCCGGCGTCGCCTGGGCGCTGACCGAGCGCGGTTATGCGCTCCGCGGCTGGGAAGGCGTCCTGGCCGGCGATGTGCCCATCGGCTCCGGGCTGTCCTCATCGGCGGCGCTCGAGCTGGCGGCGGCGCGCGCCTTTCAATGCGTCTCCGGTTTTCAATGGGATGCGGCGGCGATGGCCCTGGCCTGCCAAGCGGCCGAGAATGAATGGCTGGGCGTGAAATGCGGCATCATGGATCAGATGATTTCGGCCGCCGGCCTGCCGAATCGCGCGCTGCTCATCGATTGCCGCAGCCTGGAGACCGATGCCGCCCCGCTGCCAGAGGGCACGGCCGTCGTCATCCTGGATACCGGCACGCGGCGCGGTCTGGTCGATTCAGCCTATAACGAACGGCGCGAACAATGCGAGGCGGCCGCGCGGCACTTCGGCATCACAGCGCTGCGCGACATCGACAGCCAGACATTTGCGGCGCGGGCGCATAAGCTGGGCGCCCTAAGCCGGAAGCGCGCGCGCCACGTCGTCACAGAAAACGACCGCACGCTGCGGGCGCGCGACGCGATGAACGATGGCGATGCCGCCCGGCTGGGGCAACTGATGATCGAGAGCCACATCAGCTTGCGCGATGACTTTGAAGTCTCCAGCCCGGCGCTGGACGCCATCGTCGATTGCGCCAATGCCGATGATGCCTGCTACGGCGCGCGCATGACCGGCGCTGGCTTCGGCGGCTGCGCGCTGGCGCTGGTCAATGCCGATGGCGCGGCAAGTTTCGTCGAGCGGGTCAGCGCCTGTTACATCGCCGCCACCGGCAACCAGCCCACCCTCTACGTCACCCGGGCCTGCCGCGGCGCCGAGACGGTCTATCCCTAGGGGCTTGTCCGCGACTACGTCAAAATGACTCTATGGAGATTCAAATAAGGGTGTAGGGGCGAGCCGCCGGCTCGCCCGTACGCGCAGTAAATAGGGGATAAAGCATTCGGGAGTTAGAAAGCGCAGGCGGGCTTTTCATTTAGACGCCCCTACAATACGCTTGTCGCGCGAGGGCGGTACTAAGCGTCAAATTGAAAGAGCGAACAGCCGCCGTCTAGCGTGAGGATGCTGCCGGTCATGTAAGCCGTTTGCGGCCCCGCCAGGTAGACGACGGCGGCCGCGATCTCCTCCGGGCTGCCCGGCTCAAGCAGGGGAATCACCTTGGCGACGCGCGCGGCGTACTGCGGCTCTTCGCGCAGCTGCCGCCCCGCCAGGCCCGCGTCCACAATCCCGGGCGCGACCGCGTTGACCAGGATGCCCTGCGCCGCCAACTCCCGCGCCATCTGCTTGACCAACATGTTCACGCCCGCCTTGCTGACCGTGTAAGCGCTGATCTCGGGCCAGGGAATCGAGCCGACCCAGCTCGAGGTCAGGATGAGCCGGCCCTTCACGCCCTCGGCAACCATCCGGCGCGCCGCCGCCTGGCAAACGTTGAAGCAGCCAGTCAGATTGATATCGAGGTGGTTCTGCCAATTCTCCCCGCTAAGCTCGAGGAAGGGCTGCGCCTCGACGATGCCGGCGTTGGAGCAGACGATATCCAGCCCGGCCAATTCAGTAATCGCCGCGTCCACCGCCGCCCGATCGCGCACGTCAACTTCGCGGTATGCCGCCGCCGCGTCATGCGCTCTGACGCGCTCAATGGCGTCGGCCGCCTCAGCGCGCGGGACGATATCCCACATGACCACATGCGCGCCGTTCTCCGCCAGCTGCCGCGCCATCGCCTTGCCCAGGTCGCCGGCCGCGCCGGTCACAACAGCCGTCTTGCCATGCAGCATCGCTTTTGCTCCTTAGGTCCACCACCAGGTCGATGGATCGTGGATCGTCGCCAGGGTCTCTCGATGTTCGTTCGCCCGCAGATCGTTGGGAGCGATGGCCAAATGAGCCTCTAGCTGCTTCTCGGTGCAGGCCCGCTCGCCGACCAAACCGCCCGATTGCAAGCCGGCTTGATGGCGGTGGACGTGGCAGGCTTCATGAACCAGAATGGTGGCGGTGAAAACCAAATGCTCTTCGCGCGTGAATCCCCTCGGATAGGTACCGTCGTAATCCAAATAGAATATGCCTGTTACTGTATCGACATAGGTGTCTTCGTAGCTGAACGTTTGTACGATTCGATTGAGAACGCGGACGGTGTAATCATACCAGAAGCGAGCCCGTCTCCGCATCAACAGAAGCGATTCAACCATCTGCTCCTTGAAACCAGCGTTGCCAGTGATTTCGACGCCAACATTTCGGGACTCCGGCGGCGGCCCCGCGGGGTCGCAGCGATAATCCCGGAATGCCACCCAGCCGCGTATCCAATCTTCGTCAGTCGCGCATTGCTGGTTCACCTGGCAGCAGTTGTCCACACCCGCTGGAATCTGCTGCGGCGCTGGCGTGGATTGACTGGGGCCGGCGCATTGATTGCTCTGGTAAGCGTGATAACCCTTGCGCCACTCTTCATCGGTATGGCACTGCCAGCCCGCGAAGCAGCAATTGTTGATGCTTGCGGGCGCGCCGCTCGCTGGCTGCGCCGATGTCGGCTGCGCGCTTGTCGGCCCGACCGGGCACTCATTCCGCTGGAAAGCGTGATAGCCCTGCACCCAGTCCTGTTCGCTCACACACTGCCGATTGACGAAACAGCAGTTGTCGATTGGCTGAACGCCCGTCACGGAAGCCGACGCTGTCGGCTGGTCGACCGGGCACTCATTCCGCTGGAAAGCGTGATAGCCGGCGACCCACTCTCGGTTCGTCGCGCATTGCCGATTGACGAAACAGCAATTATCAACTTCAGAAGCAAAAAGCGGTTTCCCGCCAAAAACGGTGACGATCAGAAAACTGATCGCAATTATTCTGGCTGCCATGGCTACCCTCCCGTTTGGCGGCTACCGAGACGAATCCGGCCGCACCGTGTAAGAGAGTATACTAATGTTATTCCGGGCGCAAGCACTGGGGCGATCGCGACAGTTCGCTAAACTGCGCAAACGGGCGCTACAATCGCTAGCAGCGGGAGACGGAAGCACCCCCAAGCGATGAGCGCAGGCAGGCCCTGCCGCTGGGGATGATGATTGCAGGCGACGATGGGGCGCCATGAAACGGCGGGCCGCCAATCCAGCATCTGATGATGCTGCCGGCGCCTCGCATCGGGATCAGGGCGACGCGCGCAAAATGCTGTTGCACGCCGCGAGCCTGTGATGCAAATCCCGAGGCGCGACTCTAGTCGCCAGCAACTCGACTACAATTGATGCCAGATCTTTCAACTTCAATCGTGCCCCCACCAGCGCAGGTCTGGATCGTCGCGAAGATTGTTTATCCGGTTGACAAGCGTACGGCGCCGCCAGGGACTCGAGCCGAGGGCGTCAAGGGCTTGCAGTTCTTGTCTCGTGCATTCAAGCTCTTCGCTGGTCTGGCTGCCCGATCCCCTGTAATGAACGTGGCAGGCTTCATGCACCATGATCGCGCCGAGTGAAACGAAGTCGGAGTGCACGAAACTTCCGCCGTCCGTTCCCCAATATACCTCCCGAGATCGGGTGTAAACCGTGATCAAGGTCCCGCCCTTTGGCTGAATGCTCTTCAGAGCCGAAACCACATAGTCGTACCATCGGCCCCCTTTGCGTTTCAGCAGGTCGAGCGCGCATCCCAGCTTGTTCTTGAATTCGGTCGAGCCAAAAATACCGACGGAATGGCTGTGTGATGGCGCTTGACAGCCGAAATGCCCGGTCGATACGGTCGATACCGGCGCCGCCGGTGCTGTGCTCTGGCAAGTATTGTCGTATTGGAAGGCCTGGTAACCGTCGACCCATTCCTCATCGCTCGCGCATTGGCGGTTGACGAAGCAGCAATTGTTGATTGGCTGGCTGGCCGGCGCTGAGACAGGCGCGGACGCGGCTGAGACAGGCGCGGACACCGGGGCGGCTGGCTGTTCAGCTCGGCATTCCGTCAGCTGATAGGCGTCATAGCCATCGATCCAGTCCTGGTCGCTCACGCATTGGCGATTCACAAGGCAGCAGTTGTTGACGTCGGCTGGCGGCGTGGGCTGTGGCGCGTCGACGCGCGTATGATCGACCCACCCCGCCATCCAATAAGTTCTGCCATCGTGGCTGATTCTCAGCCAGCGATTATCATGCCCGACGACCTTCACCGTCGTTCCGGCGCGCGCCGACGTCAAAACAAGGCTATCGAGGCTGTTCGAGGCGCGCAAATTGGTGTTCTTGCTGACACGGATATGATAGGACGTCGCAGAGGCAGCCGGCTCGCCAGCGGGGCATTCCGCCCGCTGATATGCGTCATAACCATCGATCCAATCCTGGTCGCTCGAGCATTGGCCATTCACAAAGCAGCAGTTGTTGATGTCGGCTGGTGGCGCGGGCTGTGGCGCGTCGACGCGCGCATGATTGACCCACCCCGCCATCCAATAGGATCTGCCATTGCGGCTGATTCTCAGCCAGCGATCAAGATGCCCGACGACCTTCAGTGTCGTTCCGGCGCGCGCCGACGCCAAAACGACGCTATCCAGGCTGTTCGAGGCGCGCAAATTGGTGTTCTTGCTGACGCGGATGTGATAGCTCTGCGCCGAGGCTACAGCGCAAGCGAGGATAATCAGTAAAGTTACGATTGCCAATCTAGTCTTCATAATTCGCCTTCTGCATTTCCGCTTGAAATGAATTGACTGCAAAACGAACCCGACTTTACATCATTAGTAATCCGAGCGCAAACACATGGACTTCGCGACGCCCCCTCTCCCGCAAATGGGGCGCGCCGGTCCTGTAAACAGCGGCGGGACAGGGTCAGACGATGAGGTCGCGCCGCGCCAGGCTGCGCAAATGCCGATTGCTGGCGATGATGCCATAGCCGAGCGAGTAGGCGTTGTGCGTAACGCGGATGTGACCGGTCTGCCCTGGCGCGACGCCCGTCGAAAGCAACAGGCGGACTAGGAAGCTAAATGGATCGCTCTCAATCGTGCCCCCACCAGCGCAAGCTTGGATCAGAGCGCAGATTGTCTACCAGATTCTGCTGGGAAGCGCGCGAATAGTGATTGGGGCAAATGGCGTCAAGCGCGCTGATTTCATTTACCGTGCATTCAATCTCTTCGCTCAACTTACTGCGACCCGTGCTGTGCACGTGGCAGGCTTCATGCACCAGAATAGAGGCGATTCTTGCTAAATCCGCGATCCATAGGTAGCCGTGCCCGGTTCCCCAACTAACCTTCCCTGTGGGGCTGTTGATCGAGACCCGTCCACCTTCCCTGGCATGGATGCTGCTAATGCCGGAAACCGTATAGTCGTACCAGCGCCAGCCGCCGGCTTTTCTCTTTAGCAGGTCCAAGGCGGCGCGCATCTTTCGCGTAAAATCTTCTGGCCCGTGTATTGGAATCGGATGGCTGCCGACGGGTCCGGCAATGCCTACTGGCCCGACACGTGAAATGGCATTGCAGTCGAACGTTGCTGCGTTGACGGGTGGTCCGGGGACAAAAACGGGCGGTGATGCCCTGCACATATTGTCGTATTTGAAAGCTTCATAGCCGTCGACCCAGTCCTGTTCGGTCGCGCATTGGCGGTTGACGAAACAGCAGTTGTCGATAGGCTGGCCCGCCGGGGAAGCTGCGGCTGGCGTAGGCCTTATAATCACCGGCGGCGGGCTGACGACGTGGCATTCATTCCGCTGAAACGCGTGGTAGCCCTCAACCCAAGCCCCAATCAAGTCGCACTGCCAGTTGACCTGGCAGCAATTGTCGACCGGCCCGCCGGCCGGCGCGGAGATTGGCGCGGACACCGCAGCAGCCGGCTGGCCGCCGGAGCATTCATTCCGCTGATATGCGTGATAGCCCTCAACCCATTCCTGGTCAGTAACGCATTGCCGATTGACGAAACAGCAATTGTCGATGTCAGTTGCAAGGAGCGGGTTCCCGCCAAGAACGATGACAATAAGAATGGCAATCGCAAAGATTCTGGCTGTCATGGATCCTTCATCCGCGTACAACGCGCGCGACAAATCTGTCCTAATCGCAGCAGAGTCTACCTTTTTTCTTTATTAGGGCGCAAATATTGAAGCGATCGCTGCAATGGTGACTGCGCGCTTGCGGGTGATAAACGACGCTAGGAGAAAGAGGCGCGAGAAACCCTAGGCGATGAGCACGCGCAGGACCTGGCTGTGCAGATGCCGATTGCTGGCGATGATGCCATTGCCGCTCAGGGGCGGCCCGCCATTCCAGGAGCTGATGACGCCGCCGGCGCCTTCGATCACCGGGATCAGAGCGACGATGTCCCAGAGATGCATGATGGGGTCGAGCATGATGTCGGCGTAGCCGGTCGCCAGCAGAAAATAACCGTGGCAATCGCCCCAGGTGCGGTTGAAGCTGGTCTTTCCCATCAGCTGCTGGAAGGCGATGCCGTTCTGATATTGGCCGACGTGGATGAAATCAGTGTAGAGCATGACGGCGTCGCGCAGGCGCCGCGTATCGCGGACGCGCACAATCTCATCGTTAAGCCGCGCCTCCTTGCCGTCGCCAACTAGCAGGTGGCTGGTGACCGGATGATGGATCGCCCCGACGACAGGCTGCCCGTCTTTCATCAAGCCGATCAAGGTGCCGAAGAGGAAGGTGCCGCTGACGAATGACTTGGTGCCATCAATCGGATCCAGCACCCATTGATATTCCGCCCCATCGTTGTGAACGCCGAATTCCTCGCCGATGATGCCATGATCGGGATATTCCTTCATGATCATCTCGCGCATGATTTCTTCCGCCTGGCGGTCGGCGATGGTCACGGGCGATTCGTCGGCTTTCGTCTCCACGGTGAAATCGCGGCGAAAATAGCGCATGATAATGTCGCCGCTGGCCTGGGCGAGCGCTTTGCTGAAATCTACAAACTCGCGCATGACGCTCTACTCCGTCAATGTGCCTTTCGTGCTGGGGACCCCAATGCGAGCGGGATCGAGCGCGGCGGCTTGGGCCAGGGCGCGGCCGAAAGCTTTGAACAGGGCCTCGGCTTTATGATGGTCGTTGCGGCCATAGAGCACCTGGCAATGCAGATTCATCTTGGCATGGGCGGCGATGGATTCAAAAGCGTGCGCGACCAAATCGCTGGGCATCTGTCCCATGATCGGCGTCTTGAAGTCCGCCTCGATTACGGCATACGGGCGGCCGCTCAAGTCGATGACAGCGCGGGCCAGCGCCTCATCCATGGGCACGTAAGCCGCCCCCATGCGCTGGATGCCGCTGCGCGATGCGAGCGCTTCGTCTATCGCCCGGCCCAGGCAGATGGCGATGTCCTCAATCGTGTGGTGGGCGTCAATGTGCAAGTCGCCACGGGCCCGCACGCGCAGGTCGAAATTACCGTGATGGGCGATATGCCCCAGCATGTGGTCGTAGAAGCCGATGCCGCTGTCGATATCGGCGGCGCCGGCGCCATCCAGGTTGAGGCTCAGCTCAATGGATGTTTCTTTTGTGTTGCGCTTGATATCGGCTGTTCGCGCGCTCATGAACGCTCTCCTCGCCTGAAACGATAGCACAAAATGACGTAGAGAACAGGGTGCGGGTAGAGGGGCGGCTGCGGGCAGCCAGGGAATTGGGAATCTTTTAGGCCCCGGTCGGCCGTGCCTGTGATAGCGCGAGCTTTAGGGCGAGCCACCGTCTCGCCCCTACGGCTCGGTGGACATGAGAATCTGTAGACACCCGCGCGACAATGCCGCCGCCCACGCATAATACCTTGCACCACGACGCGCATTTCTCCCCCTCCCTGACTCGTCGGATGCCCGCCATAGAGATGGCGGGCATCCGACGA